>JBBECE010000044.1:0-9534 GCA_040881985.1 Cucumibacter sp. | reverse complement strand
CCGAGGATGACGACATGGATTGAGATTTGCCTTGCAATCGGGCGGGGTTTTGCCTTGGTTGCGCGCGGAGCGGTTTGGGGGAGCGGGGATTGGCGCATAACAGGGTCGCGGTGATCACCGGGGCAACGTCGGGGATCGGGCGGGCGGTGGCGGTCGGGATGGCGAAAGCCGGCTACCGGCTGGCGCTGTGCGGGCGGCGCTCGGTCAGGCTCGAGGAGACGATCGAGAAGTGCGGGCTCGGCGACGACCGGATCATCGGCAGGCGGTGCGATGTCACCGATCACCCGGCGGTCAGGGGCTTTTTCACCGAGACATTGCAGCATTTCGGCCGGATCGACGTGGTCTTCAACAATGCCGGGCGGTTTCCCACCCCGGCCAATTTCGGCGATACCGACATCATCGAGTGGCGCTCGACGCTGGCCACCAACCTCTTCGGGGCCTTCTATGTGGCGCTGGAGGCGTTCCGGACGATGCGCGACCAGACGCCCCAGGGCGGGCGGATCATCAATAACGGCTCGATCTCGGCGCAGGTGCCGCGCCCGCACGCGGCGCCGTACAACGTCTCGAAATCGGCGATCACCGGGCTGACCAAGTCGATCTCGCTCGACGGGCGGCCCTACAGGATCGCCTGCGGACAGATCGATATCGGCAACACCGCCTCGGAGATGACCGAGCAGATGGCGACCGGCATGCTGCAGGCGAACGGGGCGATGGCGCCCGAGCCGCGCATGGAGGTCAAGGCGGTGGTCGATGCGATCCTCTACATGTCGGGGCTGCCGCTCGAGGCCAATGTGCAGTTCATGACGGTGATGGCGACCAACATGCCGTTCATCGGGCGGGGGTGAACGGCAGTTTGACCTCTCCCGGGCTCCACACTCATAACCGGTAGCTGACGGTTGCGGCGAGACAGACGGCGGCGAGGAAGTTCGTCGCCAATCAGTTATTCAAGTTCGATTTGGAAAGCGAACCATCCAAATAGCAAGGAGAGAGCAATGAAGAAGTTCATGTTCCTGCATGTCGGATTTGAGAGACCCTCGCCTGAAATCATGGAGGCTTGGGGGAAGTGGTTCGAGTCGATCGCCGACAAGCAGGTCGATCAGGGCGGTTTCAGCAGTGGGCGAGAAATCTCAAAAACCGGAACCAAAGATCTGCCGTGGAGCATGGAGTCCATCACCGGCTACAATATCATCGAGGCGGAGTCCCTTGACGAGGCGAACAAGATCGCGAAGGGCTGCCCCTATATTGCTGGCATCAGAGTCTACGAAATCAGATCGCATTAGGCTGCGTTCACAAAGAGGCATTTCCTGGTTATGGGTCCGGACCCCGGGAAGGGGGAGTGAACGACCGATGTAATCGGCCAGGCGGCCGTGGCGATCAACTCCACCCTGCCCTCCCCCTTTCCGGGGGAGGGAGCAGGAACGGGAGCGGTTGAGCGGAGGGTAGGATGAGAATACTCAGCGAACGGGACCGGGCATTTTTCATGCCGCTATGGCGGCGGGTGGCGGTGATGGCGACCAACATGCCGTTCATCGGGCGCGGCTAGTCCGAACCGCGCAGCCGGCGCAATTGATCGAAGCCCACGGCCAGGATGATGAAGGTGCCAACGAAGGCGCCGTGCCAGAAGGCCGATATGCCCAAGAGGATCAGACTGTTCCGGATCACCTCGATGAGGAGTGCGCCGACTATCGCGCCAATCGCCGTGCCCATGCCGCCGGCCAGATTTGCCCCGCCGATGACCGCCGCGGCGATGACGGTCAGCTCCATGCCGGAACCGAGACTCATGGTGACGCTGCCCAGCCAGCTGGCGATCAGGATGCCCGCGATCCCGGCGGTGAAGGCGGAGAAGGCATAGACCGAAATCTTCACCGCGGCGACCGGCACGCCGGTCAAGCGGGCTGCGTTCTCGTTACCGCCGATGGCGAAGACATACTGTCCCCACCTTGTCCAGCGGAAGGCGAGTCCGGTCGCGATGCCGAGCGCCGCCATGACGAAGACCGGATTGGGCACCGGCAGGGTGCCAAGGAAGGGGAAAGGTACCTCCTGGGCGCCCCCGCCCAAGGCGAACATCGCCGCCTGGTCGGGTCCGAAATTCGACATGATCTTGTTGCCGGACAAAACCATCGCCAGACTTCGGGCGAGCGACAACATTCCGAGGGTGACGACAAAGGCCGGCATGCCGAGAATCGCGATCAGCACGCCGTTGAAGGCGCCGATGCCCACCGAGACCAACAGCGCCAGGACGATGCCGAGGGTCAGAGAGTGGCCGGCGTCCATCGTCACGCTCATCACCATCGCCGACATCACCACCACCGAGCCGACCGACAGGTCGATGCCGCCGGAGGCGATCACCGCCGTCATGCCGAAGCCGATGATCGCGACGAATGCGAAATTGCGGCCGACATTGAAGAGATTGCGTGGGGTATCGAATGTGTCGGTCGCCAGCGACAGATACACGACCGCCGCGACGGCGGCGAGGAACACCCAAAACACCTGCTGACCGATTACGCGCGAGAAGATGCTGGCGTGCTGCTGCTTGTCGAAAACGTCTTCGATCCTCGTGGCCATGCTGTCGCCTCTTGCTTTCCTCAGGCGTTTTCGATCGCGCCGGTGATCAAGCCTGTCACCTCTTCGGGCGAACTGGACTTGATCAGTTTGTCGGCCACCTTGGTGCCGCGACGAAGCACCGCGATGCGGTCGCAGACCGCGAAGACGTCGGGCATGCGGTGGCTGACGAGAATTATCGCGATCCCGGAATCGCGCAACCGCCTGATGAGGTTGAGCACCTCGGCAATCTGGCGCACGGAAATCGCCGCGGTCGGCTCATCGAGAAGGACGATGCGGGCCTCGGTCAAGAGCGCCCGGGCGATCGCCACCGCCTGACGCTGGCCGCCGGACATCCGCTTGACCAGATCTCGCGGCCGGGTCTCCGATTTCAATTCGCCGAACAGCTCTCCGGAACGCTTGTACATGCGGGCATAGTCGAGAATTCGAACCGGCCAAACGCCGGTGAGCAGTTCCCGGCTGAGAAACACATTGGCGGCGGCGGTCAGATTGTCGCACAGGGCGAGTTCCTGATAGACGATCTCGACGCCCTTGCGACGCGCGTCGGTCGGGCTGTGCAAGTCAACTTTGTCGCCGCCGATGAAAATCTCGCCCGCGCTGGCAGGAAAATTGCCGGCAATGATCTTCACCAGCGTGGACTTGCCGGCGCCGTTGTCGCCCATCAAACCGAGCACCTCGCCGGCCTCGATCGAGGTCGAGACGTCGATGAGCGCCTGGATGGCGCCGAAATGCTTCGAGATACCCTTGAGTTCGAGTATCGCCACCGCGCCGCATCCCCCTCGCCGCCTGGTTCGACCGTTGACCGGTGACCGACTGGATCGGGCGGTTTACTGGCATGGCAGAAACCGGATGGCAATAGCTCCGCCGGGGCCGGCCGGGGCTGCCAGCCGAGACCGAAAGTGACGGAAAACATCCTGCAGGATTTTCCGAAATCGTTTTGACAATCAACGGCCCGCGACCCATTCACGGTTGACGAAACGAGTGCCCGCTTCGCGGTTTCTGATTGACCCGACGCGGGCGTGCAGAATACAGTCCGAATTGAGGGTTGCGGTTCACAAAGTCCGGTATGGACGGTGTAACCGATCGGAATCAGGAGGGAGCGCAGCGCGCCGATCAGCCACCATTTCGCCCCATGGCGGTGGTGGGGTTGCGTCGGCAAAATGGCAAGGCTCGCCCGTCGGTCCACCCCGCGAGGGGGCACGACGAACAAATGCAATATTTGGCCGCGATGGCCGCATGGCGTGCGCATGAGAATTGCGCGCCAATCGGCGATGAGTGAGACGGCCCAACCAATCCGGCCAATCCGGATATTTGCCTAACGGGAGGAAACCCAAGATGAATAAGTTTTTGATGCTCGCAGCCGGGACGGTCGTGCTTTCGCTCGCCGCTTCGGGTGCGATGGCGCAAGGAAAGAAGGAACTGGCGGTCGTCGTTAAAGGTGTCGACAATCCGTTCTTCGAACAGATCAATCTCGGCTGCCAGCAGTGGAACGCCGACAATCCGAATTCCGAATATATTTGCACCTACCAGGGTCCTGCCTCGTCAGCTGACGAACAGGGCGAGGTCCAGATGGTCGAAGACCTTCTGACCAAGGGTGTCGCCGGCATTGCGATTTCGCCGTCGAACGCCGCGGCGATGGCCACCATGCTTCGCCGGGTTGGACCGACGATGCCGGTCATGACCGTGGACGCCGACGTACTCACCGAAGACGCCTCGCTGCGCACGACCTATCTCGGCACCAACAACTACGACATGGGTGTCGCGATGGCCACGCAGATGCAGCGTCTGAAGCCGTCGGGCGGCACGGTTTGCCTGCAGCTCGGCAACGTCGGCGCGGCCAATATCAATGCCCGCGCCGCGGGAATCCGCGAAACACTCGGCGGCGCCGGGACTGAGCGCTTGACCGGACAAGGCGGCTGGACCGAAATCGAGGCCTGCCCCGTGTTCACCAACGACCAGCCTGACGTTGCCAACAATCAGATGACTGAAGTCCTCCAGGCCAATGCTGACCTGGATGCTTTCATTCTGGTTGGCGGCTGGGCGCAGTTCGCTCCGCAGGCGTATCGTCAGACCACCGATGGCGTTATGGATCGCATCAGCTCCGGTGACCTGATTGTGGTTGCCGGCGACGTGATCGCCACCACGCCGGCCCTGTTCGCCGAAGGGCGTTCGCATGCGCAAATCGCGCAGCGCCCGTTCGAGATGGGCTATCGTTCGCCTGAAGTGCTGATCCAGATCATCAACGGTGAAGACGTGCCGGATCCGATGTTCACAGCGCTTGACATCTGCACCCAGGAAGACCCGGGCATCTGCGCCGTCGACTAGCGCGTTAGCCCAGCCATCAGACGGAGGCGCGCGAAACCGTGCCTCCGTTTTTTTGCGCCTGAAGGCGCGATCTATTCGCTGCCCGCCTGGGCGGTCTCGAGAAGGGCGACAATTTCGGCCCGCTGGTCGGCGGGTTCCGCGCACACCAAATCCAACATCGTCTCGCCGGCGGGACCGGCACGGGCCGCGTCGGCGCCCGCTTCCAACAGAATTCTCACCGCGGCGACATTGCACAGATGCACGGCATTCATCAGCGGCGTGCGGCCGTCTCGTGTGCCGTTTTCGAGGTCCGCACCCCCCTCGATCAGTGCGCGCAGCACCGAAATGCCGCCCCGCGGTCCGGTTGCCACATAGATCAGCGACTCTCCGCTGCAGGCGAACTGATCGAGATTGCCCCCGGTGAGCGTGTAGGAACGCACGGAAATAGCCAAGTTCTCCCTGACCGGCGTGAGGACGGGTGGATCGGTGCACCTTCCGGCCGGCGTGTTCTGGGCGCTGGCGTCCTCGGACGGCGGGCTTGCCGCGCCGCCCGGACCGCTCGGCGATTGGTCACAGGCCGCCAGCGCAGAGGCGGCCAACACGAGTAGCGCTAACGACCAGGTCCGCTTGTTCATTCAGATGTTCGTCCTTTCATTTCGTAAAGCATGACCACTTGATCAATCGCCTGTCTAGCCGCTTGTCAATCGCCGGGAGGGAACGATCAGCATTTGGTGGGCCGGCATGCCCGACCCGGTTGATTCGCGCCGATCCGTTCCCTACAAGTCGCAGATAAGCGGAGCAACGCCATGAGGCTGATCAGCGAACGCGACCGGGCGTTTTTCAAGCCGCTCTGGCGGCGGGTGGCGGTCGTCGCCTTCTGCGCCGTCTGGGCGGGGGTCGAGTTTTTCCTTGGCGATCCGACCTGGGCGGCGATCGTCGCGGGGATTGGGGTATTGGCGGCCTGGCTGTTTCTGGTGCGGTTCGACGCCACCGACGAAGGGGCCAAGAAATGATTTTGGATAAATTCCGGCTGGACGGAAAGATCGCGGTCGTCACCGGGGGGACGCGCGGCATCGGCCTGGCGATCGCCCGGGCACTGGGGGAAGCGGGGGCGCGGGTGATCCTCGCCTCGAAGCACCCTCGCCCGCAAGCCATGGCGGAATTGAAGGCGGCGGGCATCGTCGCCGACTATCTGCAGGCCGACATGGAAGACGAGAAGGCGCCGCGCCAGATGGTCGAGGCAGCGCTCAAACTCGCCGGGCGGATCGATATCCTCGTCAACAATGCCGGGATCGCCGCCGACGGGGACACCGAAAGCTTTTCCGACACACGCTGGCGCAAGGTGATGACGACCAATCTCGATGCGGTCTTCCGCGCCTCGAGCGCGGTGGTGACTCCGATGCTGGCGCAAGGCGGCGGGGTGATCCTCAATATCGGCTCGATCTCGGGGATCATCTCCAACGTCCCGCAGCATCAGACCGCCTACAATTCGTCGAAGGCGGCGGTGCATATGATGACCAAGACGATGGCAAGCGAGCTGGCGGGGCGGGGTATCCGCGTCAATGCCATCGCGCCGGGCTATATCGTCACCGACATGACCCAGCCCGGGCTCGACGATCCGGAGCGGGCGCCGATCTGGCTGAAAATGACCCCGATGGGGCGGCCGGGCACGCCCGACGAGGTCGCCGCGGCGGCTCTCTTTCTCTGTTCGCCGGCGGCGAGCTACATCACCGGCGAGGTGCTGGTCGTCGACGGGGGCTATGTGACGCGGTAGGGGCCGATCAGGCGGCGCTGACGAGCAACCAGACTCCGGCAGCGCCGAACAGGGCGCCCGAGATCCGCGGGATGAGACGCCCCGCCGGGACAGTCTTTTCCAACAGGATCAGGATGGCGAGGCCGGCAATCCAAAGCAGGTTCATGATGCCGCCCACGAACAACAGGCCCATCAGCGCGAAGCAGCACCCCAGGCAGTAGATGCCGTGGGCCATGCCGAGGCGGGCCGCGGCGAACCACTCGGTGCGAAAGCCGCCATGCGCCATCAGGAAGTCGAGCGGCGCTTGGCACGCCCGAAGGCAGGCACCCTTGAGGGGCGTCCATTGATAGAGCCCGACGGCGACCAGCAGGACGCCGCCGAGCACCTGGCTCGACACCGCCAGCATCGGCGTCAGGAGAGCAAGGCTCGTCAGCGTCCATTGGGCAAGTGTCGCGACCGCGCTGAAGCCGACCCAGACGGCGAGGTAGCCGGCAAAAAACCAGCCGGTCGACGCCAGCGGCGCGCCGCGCTCGGCGGCCTTGCGGCCGACGGCGGCATAGAGAAGCACCGTCGGGGCGATCGACGGGGTCATCATCCCGACCATCATCACCGACCACATGGCGAAGGTGAAGCCGAATTCGGGTGGCGCCCAGACCCTGAAACCTGGCGCCAGCGCTTCACTCGCGCCGCCCATGTCCATGCCTGCCATGTCGCCGGATGGAGCCGGGGGCATCGCCATGTGAGCGGAGAGCCACAGCACATAGGCCCAGGCCAAAAGCGTCACGATGGCAAGGGAGGCGGCGGCGGCGACGCGGTCGCGGCTCAAAACAGCGAGCGTCAGTTCGCCACCTGCCGGGTTGGCGCCCACAGCGCCCGGCTCAGCGGATGCGCCCGTGCTGGTTCAGATGCATCTCGTTCCAATGGGCGTGGCTGTCGGCGAGCACCATGGCCGCGCCGCCAAACGATTCCGACCACCCCCGCCCGACTTCGGCGCGATCGAATTCGATCCCGTTCGGCAACACGATCGTGGCCCTCGACTCCTCGTCGGTTGTGGCATTGCGGATCGGCTCGCCGCGGCCGGTCGCAATTCCTTTCGCCTCGCATTTTGCCTCGCGTTTGGTCACGTCCAAGTCGATGCTGACCTTAGTGTAGATTGGTTCGAGGATCGTGTCGCTCATCGCCGTGTAGATCGAAAAGATCGTCTTCATCGGATCGGCTTCCTTGCCGGTCATGATGTCCAGCAAAGCCGCTCGCTGAGCCTTGCTTCCCCGTTCGTCGATCGCCGGCTGCATGATTCCGTGGCCTTGATGGACGGCACCGGGCCAGGCAATGGCCAAGGCCATGTTCAGGCCGTCAAGCCGGGCGTCGCCGAAATGACCTTTGTCGACCTGCACGAAGATGACCGCCCGACAGTAACCGTGTGTCGGCAGCGCATTGAACTGGCAGGGACAGCCGTAGGCACAGCTGCAGTTGGTAAATTGAAGTCCGTGAATTTCCCAGTTGGTCATCGGTTTGGCCCCGCGCGCTGTCTCGTCCGAATAGCAGCTTCAGATAGAAAGGCAACGCCAGCAGGCGGACATTGGCAAGATCAAACCCCGGATATGTGGCGCGGTGGGGTTAAATTCCTACCGCGTCACCCAAGTTCAGTTGAACCACACCGCATAGGCGCCGAAACCGGTGCCAAAGGCGCGGGTCAGGGTTTGCCAGGTGACGCCGTCGGAGAGCGGACCCGCCTCGAGATAGGGCAGCGCGGCGGGGCCGGTCAGCCAAAGCACCAGGTCGAAGGTGCTCGGCTCCTCGAAGACGCGGCGGAGATTGACGCCCTCGGTGAACCGCCAATGCGGGATGAGTTTTTCACCGTCGAGGAGCGCGTCGAGCTCGTCGAGCACGGCAAGCCAGGATTTGACTTGCGTGCTGGTGATCGACAGGCGCACCAGCGCCGAATGCTGGTCGGGAGCGGGCAGCCATTCGTGATCGTCGTCGAACTCGCCGAGAGACGACGCCCAGTTTTGCCGGCTGAGGCTCACCGCGGCCTTGAGATGATCGCGTACCGCCAGCAAGCGGGCGGGCTCGGCAACGGGCCACGAGATCAGGTGAACGAAGGAGATCGCGTCGGCGATGTCGCTCTCGTCCGAGCCGAAGAAGCCCGAATTTTCGTCCTTCGGGACGACCGGGGCGCCAACCATCGGCAGATCGGAGAGCGGGAAATACATCTGGAAGGCGGCGTCGAAGCCCTCGTGCCAGTCATGGGCCAGCAAGAATTCGCAAAACGCCATAACGATATGCGCGTAGCCGCGCAGCCAAATGGCGTCAGCGGTGTCGATGCCGACGACGAAGCCGCTCGAGGGCAGCGGCGTGCCCGGAAAGAAATTCGCAATCGCGTCCCGCAGGGTTTCAAATTCGCCGACGGCCCCGTCGCCGTCGGAATCATAGACGATGGTGGCGAGGTCGAAGGTGATCTTGGCGCTCAGGCTGTCGAGCGGGGCAAGCGTCGCGTCCAGCTCCGTCAACTCGTCGACCGCGCCCTGCAAGATGCCGCGGAAGGCCTCGTAGGTGATCGGTTCGGGATCGGGATTTGGGGCGACCGGCAGGCGCAGGATCGGAATGCCGGTGTTGAAGTCGGGTTGCAGCCCGTAGCGGTAGAGCGCCTGTTCGAGATGAGCCTCGACCTTGACCGCCTGGACGAGGCCGAGCCCGAGCCGCGCATCGGGATTAGCGGGGTCGGTGGCGAGCATGGCGGCGAGTTCGGCCTCCCCGGCGTCGAGCGTGCCGGCTTGCAGATGCCGGATCGTGGCGATCTTGGCGGCGACATCGGCGAAGGCCGGCGCAACCCCGACGAGGCTCGCCAGCGCAAGGGCGGCGGCACCGATAAAGGCCCGAATTCTCGACATTTTCGTTTCCTCCCGATGGCCCCT
>JBBECE010000043.1:0-9684 GCA_040881985.1 Cucumibacter sp. | reverse complement strand
TCCTGCAACGGCAGATAGTCGTAGCGCAGGACGATGTTGAGCTCGTCGCAAAGCACCAGCTGATGAATGTCGTCGAGGATCATCGCCTTCGCTCTCTCCCAGGCGGCGCGAGCCGCGGCGATGTCGCGGGCGCGGTCCTGGGTCTCCCAGGTAAAACCCTCGCCCATGGTGGCGAACGTCACCTGATCCGGGAAAGCCTCGAGCGCCTTGCGCTCGCCGGTCGGCCAGCGGCCTTTGACGAACTGGACGACGCCGACTTTCATGTCGTTGCCGATGGCGCGGAAGACCATGCCGAAGCCGGCGGTCGTTTTGCCCTTGCCCTTGCCGGTATGGACGATGATCAGCCCCCTCTCGACGGTCTTGGTGGCGATGATCTTGTCGCGCGCGGCTTTCTTTTTGCGCATCTTGTCGGCGTGGCGGGCGTTGATTTCCGCTTCGGTGGTGGCGTCGGTTTTTTTCACGCGGCATGCTCCTCAAGCAAAGCGTAAGCCGAGTTCGATCTCGGCGTCCAGAAGCCGCGGTCCTGTGCCTCGCGGAACTTCGCCAGTAGCTCATCATAACCGGCGCCATTGTTCGCTTCGATGAAGGCGCGGGTCGGCTCGTCCAGCACAAAGGCGTCGAAGGCGAGGTCGAAATGGTGGGACTTGACCGCGCCGGTGGTGGCCGCGAAGGCGAACATGTAGTCGAGCGTGGCGACGATCTCGAAGGCGCCCTTGTAGCCGTGGCGCTTGACGCCCGCGATCCATTTCGGATTGACAACCCTCGACCTGACGACGCGGCCGATTTCCTCCTCTAGGGTTCGCGTCACCGGACGTTCGGGCCGGGAATGGTCGGAATGATAGATCGCTGGGCGCGTGCCGGAGAGCACCGTCGCGGTCGCCGCGAGCCCGCCTTCAAACTGGTAATAATCGTCGGAATCCAAGACGTCGTGTTCGCGATTGTCCTGATTGTGGAGGACCGCGTCGATGTCCTTGAGGCGGGCGGCGAAGCGGGCGCGCTCGGGGGTGCCGGGGCTCTTAGCGCCATAAGCATATTGGCCCCAATTGAGGAAGGCGGTGGCGAGATCGGCATTGGTTTTCCAATTGCCGGAATCGATCAACCCCTGCAGGCCCGCGCCATAAGCGCCGGGCTTTGAGCCAAAAATGCGATAGCCGGCTTTGAGCGCCGCCGCGTCGACGTTGGCGCCTTCCCCGATCAGCATCAGCGCATCGCTGCGCATCCGGGCGGCGATGGGATTCTGGTCCTCGGGCTCGTCGAGCGCGCCGATGGCGCGGGCGGCGCGGTCGAAGAGCTCGATCTGGCCTGGGAAGGCATCGCGGAAAAGGCCGGAGATTTTGAGCGTCACGTCGGTGCGCGGGCGGCCGAGTTTCGCCAGCGGGATAATTTCGTAGCCGGAGACGCGCAGCGAACCCGGATCCCAGACGGGTTTCGCGCCAATCAGCGCCAGGGCTTGCGCGATATCGTCGCCGCCGGTGCGCATATTCGATGTGCCCCAGACTGAGAGCGCTGCCGAGCGCAGGGGGACGCCGTGATCCTGAAAATGCCGGGCGAGGAGGCTCTCGGCGGATTTCCGCCCGAGTTCCCAGGCGGTCGGGGTGGGCACGGCGCGATTGTCGAGGGAATGGAAGTTGCGGCCGGTGGGGAGCACATCGAGCCGCCCACGCGAGGGCGCGCCGGAGGGGCCGGGGGGAACGAATTTTCCGTCGAGGCCCTTGAGGAGGTTTTCCCGTTCGAGGGAGCCGCAGGCTGCGAGCACCGGGCGAATCCTGGTCTTGACAGCCGATAGGACAGAATGCGTTGCGGCCCAATTTGGGTCGATGCCGGCGCCATCGACGATCTGCGCGGCCAGCAATTCCAACCGCTCGACGGTGTCGCCGCTCGTCCGCCACGATGCGCCGCTCAGGCGTGCCAAGACCTCCGGTTTGGGACCCCGCCAGTGGGCGCCGAAGCCGGCAGTCAGCGGATCAAAGCCGAGAGCAAGATCGTCGGCCAGGGCGCGGATGAGCGACGCCTCGCCCGGCGTCTCGCCGCGCGGCACGCGGGTCAGCGCGACGACGAGATCGCGTTCGAGGGCGCCGGTCGGGCATTGGCCGAAAACATGCAACCCGTCGCGGATTTGAGATTCCTTAAGTTCGCAGAGGTAAGTGTCGAGCCGACCGAGCGCCAAATCGTCTTCGCCGGCAATGCCGGCATCCTCGTCGAGGCCGGTGTCGCGGGAGAGGTCGAAAATGCGGCGGCGGAGGCTCTGGAGGCGGCGGCGATCCATGCCGGAAGCGGCGAAATATTCGTCGCATAGCGCCTCGAGGTCTTTCAGCGGTCCGTAAGTCTCGGCGCGGGTCAGCGGCGGGATCAAATGATCAATTATGACCGCGCCAGCGCGGCGCTTGGCCTGCGTCCCCTCCCCCGGATCGTTGACGATGAAGGGGTAAAGGTGCGGCAGACGGCCCCAGAGCGCCATCGGATAGTCGGCGGGGCCAAGCGCCGTGGCGCGGCCGGGCAGCCATTCGAGATTGCCGTGCTTGCCGTTGTGAACGATCGCGTGCGCGCTGAACTCGCGGGCGAGCCAGAGATAGGCGGCGACATAGCCATGCGGCGGCACGAGATCGGGTGAATGATACGCCGCCTCGGGGTCGAGATCGTAGCCGCGAGACGGCTGCAGCAAGATCGCGACATTGCCGAAGGCGATCACCGGCAGATGGAACCCATCGGCGCGGGCGAAGCGATCTTTTTCCGGCGCACCCCAGCGGGTGGTCACCTGATTGCGAAGTTCCTCGGGCAGCGCGGCGAACAGTTCCCGGTAGCGCGCGAAGGACAGCAACTCCCCCTCCCCGCGCTGCGGGTTTGCATTGGTCGGGCCGGATTGCAGGAGATCGATGAGATCGTTGCCGGTTGCGGGTATGGCATCGAGAGCGTATCCGGCGTCCGCCAGCAATTTCAGAATCTCGATTGTCGATTGCGGGGCGTCATAGCCGACGCCATTGGCGAGGCGCCCGTCGCGAATCGGATAGTTGGCGAGGACGATGCCGATGCGACGGTCGGCGGGCGCGGCATGGCGGAGGCGAATCCAACTGCCGGCAAGCTCGACCGCGGCGGCGATGCCGCCGGCGTCCGGCGCATAGGCCGAGAGCGGGCACTCGGTCGCCTTGTGCCAGACATCGGCCTCTTTGTGGCCGACGATCAGCCCGCCGATGCGGCCGTCGATCTCGGGCAGGACGAGCTGCATGGCCAAGTCCTTGGCCGAGAGACCCTCTTTGCCGCCGCGCCAAAGCTCCGCCGGGCGGCCCGACTGGATGAGCTGGATGATGGGGGCGTCCGTGCCAGCAAAGGGATTGAGCTTTTCCTCGATTGAATCGAGGCCGAGCGCGAAGCCGGTGAGATTGAGGATCGCGGCGGGCGGGAAACGCTCGAAAGCGGCGCGGACGAAGCGAACGCAAGACGCTTCCTTTAGGGAGGAGACAAGCAGCGGCACCGGCGCACGTTGGGTTTCTTCGAGCGCCGCGACGAGGGCCTCAAGCGTCGCTGTGCCGGCGCCTTCGAGCGCGGCTCGATAGAAGAGGATCGGGGTGACGGCGCGAGCGCCGATGCGCGGCGCGATTTGTTCGGCTTCAACTATTCCTTCCCCCGGCCACCAATGGCCGAAGCGCGGGAAGGGACGCGGGGGCGCGTCGGGGATCGTCCGATTGTCGGCAAGGGCGCGGCAGGCGGCGAGTATCAGGTCGGCATTTTCCGGCCCGCCGGCGGTGAAAAGCCCGTGGAGCCGCCGCCAAACGGCCTCGCTGACGGTCGAGCGGGCTAAAAGGTCGGGGTCGGGAGTGGCGTCGCCGGGCAGAAGCGCGAGTTTGATCCAGGTTGAAGCGGCGAGCGCCACGAGTTCGTCGACCCCATAGGGCCAATAGGCGCGCCCGCCCAAGAGCCGCGCCACGACAAGCCTGGCGTGGCGCGCTGTCTTGTCGATCCAGCGGTCGACCGAAAGATGATGGGCGAGCCGCAAGGTCGAGGCGAGGCGCAGGTCCTTTGCCCCGGCCCGGTCGGCGGCACCGGCCAGCATCGTGAGCTCGCTGTCGGCGGCGGAAAGGATGAGAATCGGCGCCGGCGATTGGTCGAGATCGATCGCCTCGCCCTCTTGCTGTATCGCTCCCGCCTGAGCGGCAAGAAGGTGCATCAGACGGTGAGTGGCACGAAAGCGGCGGCGATCACCTCGCGGTCGAGCGGCGACTGGCCGATGACGACTAGGGTTGTCTCTCGCCGCTCGCCTTGCACCCAAAGCCGGTCGAACCAGGCCTCGATGCGCGGGCCGACCGCCTGGACCGCGAGCCGCGACGGGGCGCCGTCGAGCGCCGCAAAGCCTTTGAGGCGGAGAATGTCGTGGCGGCGGATCGCCGACGCGATGGCGTCGATCAGCGACGCGCGGTCGGGACTGGGCTTGAGGAGAAGCGAGAATGAATCGAACTCGTCATGCTCGTGGGTTTGCCCGCCATGCTCGGCCTCGTGGAGCGAGGGCCGGGCATCGAGGTCGGTCTGCGCCGACATGCCGAGACCCAACAGCGCCGCCAAATCGATGACCCCGTTGCGGGCGCGGATCGTTGCGACGCCCGGCCGCTTGCTTGCATCCAGTCTCGCCTCGATCTCGGCCAAACGCGCCTCCCCGACCAGATCGGTCTTGTTGAGGATGACCATGTCGGCGGAGACGAGCTGATCGGTGAACAGCTCGCCCAGGGGGGTCGTGTGGTCGAGCATGGGATCGGATCGGCGCAGTATTTCGATCCCTGGCTCGTCGGCGGCGAAACGGCCTTCGGCCAGAGCCGCCGCATCGGCGACCGCGATCACCCCATCGACGGTAACCTCGGCCCTGATTTCCGGCCAATTGAAGGCGCGGATCAGGGGCTGAGGCAGCGCCAGGCCGGAGGTCTCAATAACGATATGGTCAGGGCGCGGCGAGCAGGCGAGGATAGCGGTCATTGCCGGGATGAAATCCTCGGCGACGGTGCAGCAGATGCAGCCGTTGGAGAGCTCGGTGATCTCCACCTCCCCACAGGCCGCGTCGCCGCAACCCCTGAGGATTTCGGCATCGACGCCGACGCTGCCGAACTCGTTGATGATCAGCGCGATGCGTTTGCCCTTCGCATGGTTGAGCAGATGCCGGACAAGCGTTGTCTTCCCGGCGCCGAGAAAGCCGGTGATGATTGTTGCTGGGATACGCGCGCTCACGGCGTGGTTCCGGCAAAGCGGCGAAGCGTCCATCCCATCATCGGCCCGACCAAAAGCCAGAAGACGCCGGCGGCGGCGAGCGCATTGGCGGCGAATTCGGTCGCCAGATGCGCCGGGACGCCGCTCTCGGCCTCGGGAGCGGCCGGAGCGCCGATCAAATGCGGGGCGAGGATCAGAACCGCAGCAAGCGCGAGTGTCGCCGGGGTCCGCCATTTGGCAACGATCAGGAACGCGGCGGCGGTCGCGAGCACGGTGCCCCACCACCAGAATTGTCGCATGCCGAGATCGGCTGCCGGCATGCCGGGGAGTTCCGGCGCGAGCCCGAAGGCAGGAGCAAGCTGAAACGTCACAAACCCGGCAAGACCCCAGAGCAGTCCGTTGGCCGGAGTGATTTCGATGCCGGCAAAGACCGAGACGGCGGCAATCACCAGCGCGAAGCCGATGGCGGCGAGCAGATCGGCAAGGACGGTGTAGAAAATGCGCTCCAGGCCGTCGGCGGGGGCCCATGCCTCGGGCTCCGTCGCGAGGTGTTCATTGACGCCGTGGGCGGCGGCGGCATTCTCGTAGATTTCGGCCTCGAGAATCAACGGGGCGACGCGCCATTGCTGGATGGCGGACATAACCAGGCCGGCGGCGAGACCTGCCACGACGGCCGCGAAAAGGATTCGCGCGAACATCTCAAATTCTCCGAACGCTCAATGGCAGGGAAAGCCGATGGAATGGCGGGTGTCGTGCGCGCCATTGTGCAGCGCCGAGTCACCGGCAAAGCCGACGCCCCAAAGGAGCGTCAGCCCGAGGAGAAAAGCGAGGCCACCGGCGATGAGCCGTTCGGAAATCGACAGGGAAGACAGCGTTCGGGCTTTCGTGGTCATGTGCTTACACCCTCCGTGCGCACCAGCGACAAAGTTCAGACGGGGAAGTTCCCCTATGACTGTGGCAGGTCTCCTGGCTCGCGGGTCGGTGCCTCGTCCGTCCCTTCCCGGCCTTGCGGCCAGTGGTTTTGACGGGGAGGCTCGCCGCTTACAGTTGCGGGGGCAGTCACGGAGTTGGTCCCTGATGGGTACGCCGCACCGTGTTCCCTTTTGATCCCTTCGCCCGCTGGGGCGCCGGGAACCACATCGGGAGAATTGTTGGCACGGGGCGGCGAGTCCGTCAAACAATGCGGCGGAAGTTCTCCACCGCTAGGCGGGACGCGCCTCGATCGCCTTCATAACCCCGCGCAGTTCGGCGAGACCCTTGAGACGGCCGACGATCGGGTAGCCGGGCTGGCCGCTCCGGGTGAGGTCGTCGATGATGTCCTGGCCGTGGTCGGGGCGCATCGGCATTTCCCAGTCCGGCCGGCCTTCGGTCTTGCGGCGGCGCTCCTCGGCAATCAGCGCCTCGATGACGGCGACCATGTCGACGTGGCCATCGAGATGCCCGGATTCGAAGAAGGAGGTCGGCACGTCGTCGGCGTCGCGCCTGATGTTGCGAAGATGTACGAAGTGAATCTTCGGGCCGAAATGCCGGATCATCGCGACGAGATCGTTGTCAGGGCGCACGCCGAGCGAGCCGGTACAGAAGGTGATCCCGGAATTTGGGCTGTCGACCGCCCAGAGCAGATGATCGTAGTCCGCCCCGGTCGAGGCGACGCGCGGCAGCCCCATCAGCGCGAAGGGCGGATCGTCGGGATGGCAGCAGAGCCGCACTCCGGCCCGTTCGGCGGCCGGGACGACCTCGGCGAGGAAATCGACGAAATGGCCGCGCAGGGTCTCGGCCGAGATGGCGTCATACTCGGCGAGGTGGCGGCGCACATCCTCGACCGTCAGACGTTCGTTGGCACCCGGGAGCCCGGCGACGATATTGCGGATGAGGCGCGTCTTGTCGATTTCGCCCATACTGGCGTGGCGCGCCTTCGCCTGCTCGCGCACCGGGGCCGAGAAGTCGTCCGAAGCGCCCGGCCGGGCAAGGAGATGAATGTCGAAGGCAGCGAAGTCGGCAAGATCGAAACGCATGGCGCGTGCGCCGTTGGGCAGGCGCCAGGCAAGCTCGGTGCGGGTCCAGTCGAGCACCGGCATGAAATTGTAGCAGACGGTTTCAATACCGGCGCGGGCCAGGTTTTCGAGCGACTGGCGATAGGCTGCGTAGTGAGCGCGGAAATCGCCCTTTTGTTTCTTGATATCCTCGGAGACGGGCAGGGACTCGACGACTGCCCAGCCGAGGCCGCTCGGGGCGCCGTCGGGATGGCGCCGGATCGCCTGCAACCTCTTTTCGATCTCCTCGGGCGTCCAGACAGCGCCATTGGCGATGTGGTGAAGCGCCGAGACGACGCCCGTCGCGCCCGCCTGCCCGATGTCGGCGATAGTCGCCAGATCGTGGGGGCCGAACCACCGCCAGGTTTGCTTCATCCCGTCAGCTCCGAATCGATTTCCGCCTCGGGGATTCCTGCACTAGAATGAGGGTGGGGCGGCGAACGAACCCAAGTCCGCAACGCTAACATATCGTCTCTCCGCAGCAAGGCGCGACGTTGGTGAGCGCCGACAGCGAAACCGCTTCTTGCAGGTCAAGGCAATTGACGCCGGTCAATGCCGGCGAAGGCGGTCGCGGTTTAGCCTTAACCAAACGACTTCGACAGGGGCAGGCAAATGAACAGATTCTTGCTGGCGCTGGCCGCGTCGGCTTTCAGCGCCGGGGCGATGGCCCAGGACGCGACCAACGTTCAGTTCAGCTTCGGGGACGACGAGTACGCCGCCGGCCAGAGCGCGATCATTACCGGAGCGGTGGCGGGCGACGCTTTCGCCACCGGCTACGACGCAAAGGTCCTTCAGACGGTGACCGGGGACGCCCATCTTGCCGGCTTCAATGTCGGGGTCGAGGCGGGAGTGGGCGGGGACGTCTATGCGGCCGGCTTTGCCGTCACCATCGGGGCGCCGGTTGGAGCGGACCTCTCGGCAATGGGCAATTCGGTGAGCGTACTCTCCGGCGCGACGATCGGCGGCAATGCGCGGCTCGCCGGCCAGACGGTAACCCTCGGCGGCCCGGTCAACGGTTCGGTGCTGATCGCCGCGCAGACCGCGACGCTCGCGGCCTCGGTGATGGGCGACATGCAATTCTCGGGCATTTCGCTCAACTTTTCGGACGGCGCCCGGGTCGACGGGACGCTGACGATCCGCGCCCCGCGGGCGATAACGGTGCCGGCGACGGTGGCGAGTGCCGATCGCGTCGTGTTCGTGCTGGCAGAGGATCTGAGCCAGGTCAGCGGCCCCGCGCAGGTCGCCTTCGAGACGGTGCGTTCGATGTCGCCGTGGATCATGATCGTGCCGGCGCTGATCTGGAACGTGGCGCTGCTGGTCGTCGGCCTCGTCTGTTTCGCGCTGTTCCCGAAACGCTCGGCCGCGATCTACGAGAAGGCGGTGGCCGCGCCCTGGTACACGCTGTGGGTCGGGGTGCTGGGCCTGTCCGTAATGTTCGGACTGTTTGCGGTCCTCGGCATGTCGCTGATCGGCATTCCGCTGATCCTGATCTATGTGTTCGTGTTCGCCATCGCCTGGGTGCTGATGCAGGTGGCGGGCGCCTATGTGCTGGGCGGACGGATTCTTGCGGCGTTCAAGCTGAACGCGGCGCCGATCGCCACCCAGATGCTGGGGCTGTTCATTGGCCTCGTCATCGTCTGGGTGCTGGGCCTGGTGCCGTTCCTCGGCTCAATTGTGTGGTTCGTCGTCGCTTTGCTTGGCATCGGCGGCATCGCCCGCACCATTGTCGAGCGCAACAAGACGATGGCGCCGACCGCATCCGCCAAGGCTTGATCGCGAATGAATGAATTGGAGAGACCGCGCCGGTGGGCAACCGGCGCGGTCTTTTTTTCAACGCCGATAACGCGGGCCCGGATCTAACTGCTGGCGGCACTACTCCAGACGCCCAAGCCGTTTACCGCGCCAAGCGCGACGCCGACCGAAGTGCCGGTGACCTAACGTTCAAACCAGCAGCACGGCGCGAAAATCGTTGACGTTGGTGCGGGTCGGACCGGTAACCAGCAACCCGCCGACGGCGTCGAAGAAATCGTAGGAGCGGTTCTCGCGCAGTAGCGCCCCGGCGTCGACTTTTTCATCGGTGGCCGCGGCGAAGAGCGACGGGGTGACAATGGCGCCGGCATTGTCTTCCGATCCGTCAATCCCGTCGGTGTCGGCAAAAAGTCCGAAAACGCCCTGACGGCCCTTGCCGGCGATGAGAAACGCCAGTGCGCATTCGGCGTTCGGCCCGCCGCGGCCGGTCGGGTTCCGGACAGTGACCGTGAGTTCGCCGCCCGAGAGCAGGAGCACCGGCTTGCCCATCGCATTGGCGGCGAGGTCGGCAACGCGGACGGCAAGCTCCGCGCCGTGGCGCGACGCCTCGCCCTCGATCCCGACGCCGAGCTCGATGACGTCGACGCCGGCGTCCCGCGCCGCTGCTGGGGCGGCGGCGCGCGAGAGGGCTGGCGAGGCGATACGCCGGTTAAGC
>JBBECE010000042.1:0-1708 GCA_040881985.1 Cucumibacter sp. | reverse complement strand
CAAGAAGCGAGGTCGGCGCGGATACGCGACTGACCTGACGGATGGGCAGTGGGCGCTGATCGCGGGGTTAATCCCGGAGGCCGAACCAGGCGGACGCCCGCGCAAGGCGCCGGCGCGAACACTGGTCAACGCCATTTTGTATTTCCTGCGTGCCGGCATGGCTTGGCGGCTCCTGCCGCACGATCTGCCACCGTGGCAGACGGTCTACTACTACCTGCGCCGGTGGCAGCGTGAGGGCGTCTGGGAGCGGGTGCACCACGCGCTCGTCATGGCCGACCGCGAGCGCGCCGGGCGTGAGGCAAGCCCGAGCGCGGCGATCCTGGACAGCCAGTCGGTGAAGACGGCCGATCAAAAAGGGGATCAAAGGGTTACGACGCGGGCAAGAAGATCAAGGGCCGCAAGCGCCATATCCTGACCGATACCGATGGCCGGCTCCTCACCGTCCGGGTCCATTCCGCCGGCATCCAGGATCGCGATGGCGGCAAGACGGTGCTCAAGGCGTCCCGCGCACGATACCCTTTCGTCGAACGCGCCTTTGCAGATGGCGGCTACGCCGGTCGGCTTGTGCGCTGGGCCAGAGACAAGACCCACATCGTCGTCGAGATCGTCAAACGCGATCCAGCCGCCAAGGGCTTCGATGTGCTGCGCCGTCGCTGGGTGGTCGAGCGGACCTTCGCATGGATCGTCAAGAACCGCCGGTTCGTCCGCGACTACGAGCAGCTCACCGCCGTCGCCGAAACCCTCATCACCATCGCCGCGACCGCCACACTCATCAGGCGGTGGCCGTGAACCGATCAGCCCTTCTCAAACACGCTCTAAGTGGCGTCGCCGTCGAGAGAAGGGCTTGGATTCGGTCCGCTTAACCCCACGGGATCACCCTGAAGCGTTCCTGATTCGGCTTAATGAAAGGTTGCCTGCACCGACGGGCTATTTTTTTGATCGACCGACCCGCGCCCGGCCTTTGCCGGCTGCCCGTTTCGCGGGACTCCGCTTCTTCTTCCCGATAGGCTTGTGCGGCGTGTGGGGCGTTGCCAGCATCCGTTTTAGCGCGGCCGCGAGGCGACGTGCCGTCTCTTGCTCGCCATAGTCCTGCTCGGAATCCTTGTCGGTCATGTCGCTCACCGATGAACAACGGAAGGCCATGCTGGAACAAACACGTGGGGCAGCCCACGCGTTTGTCGAGGACATGGATCATATTCGCGAAGTCATCGCCGAGGAAGGCGCATCAATCGGCGACATTCGCCGACTCAGTGTCGTTCTTCGCCGCCTGATAGTCGAGCGGGACATTGCCGCGGTGGCCGCGCCACGCATGGGCAGGATCATGCTTCGCGCCCCGGACAACAATCCGGTTTACGTGCACGCACGCAAACACCCGCCGATTTTCTTCGCAAGCGGCCGCGCTCGTGTGTTTGGTTGGTCTAGTTCACTCTACGCAATTGAACATCGCGGCCCGCTGCCGACCACATCAGCCCTGACGACGATGGCCTGGCCAGAAGGATTTGACCTGAACAAGACCGTGGATCTTCGCTTGGATGGGTTTATTACTCAGAATGTCATTTGCCTGCGCGGGACGTGGATTTCTCGGAAATCAGTTATCAAGTATGTCGCGCACATCGCCTCCGGCGCTCACTCAGGCACCCCGAAGGAAGCCGATGAATTAGTGCTGGCGCAAATTAGCCGTTCCACCTACGTCCGCTTAAAGGAAGAC
>JBBECE010000041.1:0-1881 GCA_040881985.1 Cucumibacter sp. | reverse complement strand
TCTAATAACGAGGGATGGTTGAGATGAAAATGAAAAAATCCTTAATTGCGGCCGCGGTCGCCAGTGTTTGCGCCGCTCCGATGGCCGCCCAGGCCGACGTCAACCTCTGGGGCGAGTTCATCGCCGGTGTCCAGAACGACAACGAGGACGCCCGCGAAGTCGAAGGCGACGGTGACATGTACCTGAACCTCGACAGCTCCAACTTCGGGATCGAAAGCTCCGAGGACCTCGGCAACGGGATGTCGGTGGAGGCCGGAACGGAACTCGCAATCGGCGGCGCGAGCCCCGAACTCGGCTTCGACAACACCTACGCCGCCCTCTCGGGCGACTTCGGCAGCCTGCTCGCCGGCTGGGGCGTCGACTCGGCGTTCTATCTGCACGTGCTCGAGCCGACCGACGTTGGTGAAGTGCTCGGCGGTTATCTCGCGTTCGGCGAGTCGGGCTATTCCGACGCGGCCGATAACGCGCTCCAGTATGGCTATGACGGCGGCGCCTTCCAGCTGACGGCTGAGGTGCAGATGCAGCCCGAGGACGACGTTGAGCTGCCCACCACCCCCGCGACAACTGCTGCCGCCGAGAACACCGAAACCTTCGACAAGATGGCCCTCGGTGCAACGTTCGACGCCGGCGTGGTCACGATCGGTGTGGGTCACGAGCTTAGCAGCGTGGCCGATAACACCGATCAGACCGGTGGCGACGCTCCGGCCGAGCCGAGCATGACCGGCTTCAGCGTCGGCGGCGGCTTCGGCGGCTTCGACCTGGGCGCCAGTTACGTCATGTTCGATACCGACTCGGACGCGGACGAGGGCACAGATCCGACGGCGCTCGATCTGAACGCCTCGACCGACTTCGGCGGTGGCTTGGGCGGCCTGGTTGGCGTCGGCATGTACGATGCTGATAACGACGACGACGCCGACAACATGACGGGCTTCCACGTGCAGCTCTCGCAGAGCCTGAGCTCGAACACGATGGTCTTCGGCCAGCTGCAGTCGCAGAGCATCGACGGCGGCGACGCCGGTGAAGACACCGACCCGCAATCGGTCTTCGTGGGCGTTTCGCACGCCTTCTGATCCGGCTTCCGGACCAGAAACCGTAGTTTGGAAAGGCGCCCTCCGGGGCGCCTTTTCTACTTCGGGCAGGCGGCATTTCTCGAAGCTCCTCCATTCCAGGTCCCGAAAGATCGCCCGTCCCTTCTCTCTTGTGTCCTGCGCCCGATCTTCTTGGCGCCCATACCGCACTTCCGACTCCCTCGATTGCCAGGGCTTTCCCTAGCTGCTACTTGCCTTGTAAGTGCATGGATGTCCGGCGGTGTGGCCTGATAGGCGATGACGTCGTGGCCTCCGCGCACCCAAATGGCGTCGGGACGGGCGGTGTGCGGAGGGGATGCCTCGCGGACGGGCAAGGATGCCTGCCGCGAGGTGTCCGGCCGCCCCGGCCGGCGTCGACAACAGCGGCGCGGTGCGCCGGGTCCGTCACTCGCCAGGGAGGGCAGGCAATGGACCGAAGAGCAACCATCACCGTCGCAACGGTGGCCGGCCTATGCGCCGGACCCGCAATGGCCCAGGAGTCGGATCTACTCGACGTCTATGGGCGGGTCAACGTTGGCATTCAACACGTTAATGACGAGGGCGTGGGCACCTACGGCCAGGACGAGGGCTTTGGACTGTTCGACGTGAGTTCGCGCGTGGGCGTCCAGGGCGAGCACGAGGTCAACGACGACCTCACCGCGATGTACCGCTACGAGTTCGCGGTCGATGCGACCGATGCGACCATCGATGACGGCGACCGGCTGAGCTGGGTCGGCCTGGAGGGCGATTTCGGCCGGTTCAAGGCGGGCCGGATGTGGTCCGCCTGGTACGAGTATCTCGGCTGGAACACCGA
>JBBECE010000040.1:0-2015 GCA_040881985.1 Cucumibacter sp. | reverse complement strand
TCCCTCGCGCCGGAGTCTTTTGGCCTCACGCCGGCCGGCGCCGCTGACGCGGCTTGCCGCGCTCCGCGCGGGGCTGGGCCCTGAGGCTGATTTCCAATCACAGAGCCGGCGCATGAGGCGCCGGCCCTTGTCAGTGACTGAGACAAACAAAAGGGGATTCACATGACCACACTCGCAGCGAACAAGCCGCGCAATTTCGAGGGGGGCCTGCGCAATGCCCTTCTGACGATCGCGGCCGACATCATCTATGAAGGGGGGGCGGTCGGCCTGGTCGATGCTTCGGGCCACGCCCAGCCGCTCGCGTATCCGAACCGGTTCGCCGGCTTCGCCGAGGAGAAGGCGGACAATGCCGCCGGCGCCGCGGCGGCAATCCGGGTCAGGGTGATCGAGAGCGGATTGATCCAGCTCTCGGTCTCCGGCGCGGTCATCACCGATGTGGGGCAGCCGGTCTATGCCACCGACGACGACACTTTTGTCTTCTCGCCGGTGAGCGGGGTCTATATCGGGCGGGTCCACCGCTTCGTTTCCTCGGGCGTCGTCATGGTCAAGTTCGATGTCAACAAAGCCGATGACCCGTATGCGGCCTGGCCGATCCGCGAAACGCTGACCGGCGTCAAGACCTTCGACGCTCAGGATTGCGGCAAAGCCTTTTTCGTGACCGATGCCGGGGACGGCGATGCGCTGACCCTGCCGTCGATCGCGGACGGCGCCCATGATTTCCTGATCGCGGCGATCGGCGCCTTCGGCTCGACGCAGATCAAGATCGATCCGGCCGAGGCCGACAGCATCCGTGCCGCCGATCTGGCGGCGGTCGACAACAAGGACCTGCTGCTCACCAAGGCGACGCAACGGCGTGGCGATAGCGCCCGGGTCGCCCTCGGGGATGCCGACGGCTATTCGGCGTCGCTGGGCAATCTCGTTCTCGGCACGCCGTCGATCTGGACGGCGGAAGCCTAATCCCGGGGACTCTCTCCTCTCATCCGCCGCGCCGTTTGTTCTCGCGCTCACGGCGCGAGCCTGGGCGGCGCGGCATCCCATCCACATCCTTTGGCAATGGAGGGTCCTCATGGACCAGCAACTGCTTTCCAGCCGGGCGATCACCGGCATGTATTTCGCAAGGCTGGAGGCCGATCGCGGCCTCGGCTATCTCGACCAGCTCGCCAATCTCTTCAACAGCGACCAGGCGAGCGAGACCTATAACTGGATCGGCCAGACCCCGCGGATGCGCGAATGGATCGGCGGGCGGCAGGCCAAGGGCTTCTCCGGCCAGGGGGTGACGATCATCAACACCTCCTACGAGGCAACGCTCGAGGTCCAGGTGAAGGACGCCCGCCGCGACAAGACCGGTCAGATCCGGGCGCGGATGGAGGAATTCGCCGACGAAGGCGACAATCACTGGACGTCGCTCCTGACGACGCTGCTGCTCAATGGGCCGGCGGCGGCCTGCTATGACGGGCAGTTCTTCTTCGACACCGACCATTCGGAAGGCGAGTCGGGGACGCAGGACAACGACGTCACCGTCGACATCTCGGCCCTGCCGGCGGCGGTGCACGGGGTGGTGACGGCGCCGAGTGTCGAAGAAATGCAGCAGGCGATCCTCAAGGGCGTTTCGGCGATCGTCGGCTTCAAGGACGATCGCGGCCGGGCGATGAATCCGGGCGCGCGGGAATTCATGGTGGCGGTGCCGACCGTGCTCTGGGGCGTCGCCACTGCGGCGCTCTCAACGATCGCCACTGCGGCGCTGGCGCAGAATCTCAACGCCAACCTCATCGCCGGCATGAAAGTCATTGTGGTAATGCTGCCGGAATTGACCTGGACCGACAGCTTCGCGGTGTTCCGCACGGACTCGCCGATCAAGGCGCTGATCCGGCAGCGGGAGACCGATGTCGAGCTGAAGGTCAAGGCCGAGAACTCGGAGTTCGAGTTCGACAACAAGGCCTGGCAGTTCGGCATCGATGCCTGGCGCGGGGTCGGCTACGGCCACTGGCAGCGGGCGTGCTACGTCACGATGACCT
>JBBECE010000039.1:0-13182 GCA_040881985.1 Cucumibacter sp. | reverse complement strand
GCTGGGTTTAGAACGTCGTGAGACAGTTCGGTCCCTATCTGCCGTGGGTGTTGGAAAACTGAGAGGATCTGCCCCTAGTACGAGAGGACCGGGATGGACGCACCTCTGGTGGACCTGTTGTGGCGCCAGCCGCATTGCAGGGTAGCTATGTGCGGACGGGATAACCGCTGAAAGCATCTAAGCGGGAAACCCACCTCGAAACCAGTTTTCCCTTAAGAGCCGTGGTAGACCACCACGTTGATAGGCTGGGTGTGGACGCGCAGCAATGCGTGAAGCTTACCAGTACTAATCGCTCGATCGACTTGGTCGTTCTCATTAGTCAATGCCCGTAGCGCCAAAGCGCGAAGCGGGACGGAAGATCGAATCTCTGGATTTTCGCCCGATTGTCTTTCGCTGATCTGGTGGTTTTAGCGAGGCCCCCAGAACCCGATCCCATCCCGAACTCGACCGTTAAACGCCTCAGCGCCGATGGTACTGTGTCTCAAGGCACGGAAGAGTAGGTCGCCGCCAGGTCTGCCAAGGACAATTGGTCTCTTTGATCCACACTGACCCGCCCCCGCCCCTCAAAAGGTGGGGTTTTTCTTTTGCGCCCCCCAGATCTCCCACTCTGCTTGCAAACCCCCCGCTATCGCCGGTTCATCGAGCCGGTATAGGCTTGCCCCGCGAGTGGGCGGGCAGACGGGGCAAGGATGGCATCTTTTGAGCTGGCGGTGATCGGCTCCGGCCCGGCCGGGCGACGGGCGGCGATCCAGGCGGCCAAACTCGGCCATTCGGTCGTGGTCATCGAGAACCGCCTGCGCGTCGGCGGGGTGTCGGTCCATACCGGCACCATTCCCTCGAAAACCCTGCGCGAGACCGTCCTCAATCTCTCCGGCTGGCGCGAGCGCGGCTTTTACGGGCTTTCGTACCGGGTGAAGAAAGACATCGAGGGCAGGGATCTCGGCGCGCGCCTGCGGATGACGCTCGACCACGAGATCGAGGTGCTTGAACATCAGTTCGCCCGCAATGGGGTGAAGACGCTCGGCGGGGTCGCCACCTTTGCCGATCCGCACCGCCTGAGGGTCGCCGACGCACTCGGTGAGGTGCGCGAGATCGAGGCCGAGCGGGTGGTCATCGCGGTCGGCACGAGGCCCTATCGCCCCGATCACCTTCCCTTCAACGACGACACGGTCGTCGACAGCGACACCCTTGTCAGCAATCTTCGGGTGCCGCGGTCGCTCACCGTTGTCGGCGCCGGCGTCATCGGCATCGAATATGCGACGATCTTCTCGGCGCTCGACGTGCCGGTGACGATCGTCGAGCCGCGGGCGCGGTTTCTCGAATTCGTCGATCATGAAATCATCGAGGAGTTCCAGCACGATCTCAGAAAGCGCGGGGTCAATTTCCGCATCGGCTGCAAACTCGATTCCGTGGAGATTGACGCCGACGGCAAGCCGGTCGCTCACCTCTCCGACGGGCGGCAGGTGCGCTCGGACATGTTGCTCTATGCCGCCGGCCGGATCGGGGCGACCGACGGGCTCGGGCTCGGCAATTGCGGCATCGAACCCGACGATCGCGGGCGCCTCCACGTCAATCCGCGCACCTTCCAGACTTCGGTGCCGCATATTTACGCCGCCGGCGACGTCATCGGCTTTCCCTCGCTCGCCTCGACTTCGATGGAGCAGGGGCGGATCGCCGCCTGCCACGCCTTCAATGCACACATGCCGCCGGCGCCGGAATATTTCCCCTACGGCATCTATTCGGTGCCCGAGATTTCGATGGTCGGGCTGACCGAGGACGAGGCCCGCGACAGGTCGATCCAGTTCGAATGCGGCATCGCCCGTTTTCGCGAGACCTCGCGCGGCCACATCATGGGGCTCGAATCGGGGATGATGAAACTCCTCTTCGAGCTCGGCACCCGCAAGCTCCTCGGGGTTCACATCATCGGGGAGGGGGCGACCGAGCTTGTCCATATCGGCCAGGCGGTGCTCAATTTCGGCGGCACGCTCGATTATTTCGTCGAGAATACCTTCAACTATCCAACGCTCGCCGAGGCCTACAAGATCGCGGCGCTCGACGCCTTCAACCGGATGCCGGCGGCCGAGGCGGGGGCGGCGGCTGCGCACGAGCGTTCGGCCTGAGCTTGACTGTTGCCGCGCAACCTGTACCACCGCTGCCGATGCTCGTGCCCGACGGCTAGGTGTGCTTCACTACCGGCGTCTCCGGGCGCCGGCGATGTCCTTGATTTCTCACGCTGACGAGCAATCTCCATGTCGACCGCCTCCTCGCTCTGGGCCCGCCTCTTCGGCCTTCTGACCCATGATCGCTCAATCGGTTTCGGCCTCGAACATCTTGGCCTCCTGACGCTGCGGCGCCCGAGGACGGTGGCGGTACTGATCGTCGCGCTCAGCATTCTCGCCATCTCGCAAATTCCCCGCGCCAGCGTCGACGGCGACGTGCTGCGCGTCTATGCCCATTCCGGTCACGAGTACGACACCTACCGGCGTCTGGCCGAAACCTTCGGCACCTTTGAGAACGACGTCTACCTGCTCGTCACTTCGCCGCGCCTGACCGAACCGGACATCCTCGAGCGGATGCGCGAACTCGCCCTCGAGCTGCAGCTCAGCGAATACGCGGCCGGGACGCTGTCGGCGTTCGAGTTGCGCAAGCCCGACCATGCCGGCGGCTCGGTGCCGGCGGTGCCCGAAGGGCTCGCCGATCCGGCCGAAGTCGCCGCCGCGCTGGCCGACCTGCAGCAGAACGATCCGATGATGCGCAATCTCATCAGTCCCGATCTTTCGGGTCTGGTGATGATTGTCTTCCCCGATCCGGAACGCTCCAAAGGGCCGGGCACAAGGGCGATGATCGCCGACCTCGAAGCGCTGGCCGACGAGTATCGCAGCGACGATCTCCACGTGCAGCTGACCGGCCCGCCGATCTGGACGTCGGAAATGCTGAACGCGGCGGTCGACGACCAGGTCAAGTTCACCATCTACGGCTTCGCGCTCGGCTCGCTGATCGCGCTGTTGAGCCTGAGATCGTTCTGGGGCGCGATCCTCGTTGCCGCGACGCCCTTCGTCGCCCTCATCTGGACGATGGGCACCATTTTGCTGCTCTTCGGCTCGTTCTCGTTCCTGACGATCATCGTCACGACGCTGGTCCTGGTTATCTGTTTCGCCGAGAGCCTGTTTTTTATCTTCAACTGGCTGGCTTATTGGCGCGACGGCATGGACCCGTCAAAAGCGGTCGATACGACTGTCCGCCACATGGGCGCCGCGAGCGGCTTGACCATGCTGACAACGCTCGTCTCCTTTGCCTCGCTTTCGCTCACCCCGGGACAAGGAATTCAGGAGTTCTCGATCGCCGGGACCGTCGGTTCCTTGCTGCTCTTCACCTCGCTGATGACCTTCCAGCCGCTGCTGCTGAAATTGGCGATCCGGCTGGGCCTGAAGCTCCCGAAGACGCCGAGCTTCGCGCTGACCGCGCCGATCCCGGTCGCCTGGCGGATCGCCACCCGCTTCGCCCGGCCGATCGCCATCGGCGGCATCCTCGTCACGATTTTGCTCTTCATCCCGTATTTCCTGATCCAGCCCCGTTTTTCCTTCGAGGATTTCGTGGCCAAGGATTCGGCGGCGCTCGAGGCCGCCGAAGGCATCGATCAGGGGGTGGGCGGGGTAGCCCCGCTTTATGTGCGCATTCCGCTCAAGCAAGGGGTCGAGAATGTCGGGGACGCCGACTTCGAGACGATCAAGGCGGTCCACCAGATCGTCGAGCGCTATCTCGGCGAGAACAAGGTGATCTCGGCGGCGAGCTTCAAGCACTATGCCGACGCCGGCTTCACCCGCGAGGAGATCTTCAACGCCGTCGGTCCCTTTTTGAAGCGGCGGTTCGTCACCGACGACAACACCCAGGCGCTGGTCACCGGCTTCATGCCGACGATCATCGAATCGGACGAATTGAAGGAGCTGGTCGCCAATGTCGAGTCCGATATCGCCGCGGCCGGGATCGAGGGCACCGAGGTCGGCGGCTTTCGGGTGATGACCACCTTTGCCACCGACAATATCGTGCGCGGGCTGCAGGCCGACCTGGCGCTGAGCGTCGTTGTCAACCTGTTCCTCATCGGCTTCGCCTTCATGTCGCTGCGGGTGGCGATCGCCTCGGCGATCCCGAACCTCTTCCCGATTCTCGGGGCCGAGGCCTATTTGTGGCTCGCCGGCGCCGGCTTGCAGCTCACCACCGTCATGGCGCTGACCATCGCCTTCGGCATCGCGGTCGACGACACCACGCACTTTCTCTCTCACTATCTGCAGGAGCGGCGCGAGCACCACCGCGATCATTTCGAGGCGGTCAAGCGCACGCTCGAGCGAATCGGCGGGGCGATCATCGCCACCACCCTCATCCTTTGCGCCGGCACGGCGATCGTCATGTTCTCCGAACTGCCGCAGGTCGCGCTATTCGGCTCGCTGTTCGTCATCACCCTGGGGCTGGCGCTGTTCGGCGAAATGCTGATCACCCCGGCGCTGCTGGTGGCGGGGGGACGCTTCTTTCATCCGCTCGGCGGCATCAAGATGGCCGACGCCGCCCCGGGCGCAGCCGAAGAGCCGGCCAGGTAAGGGATGCCGGAAACGTGCAGGCGCCGTTGCCAATTGCCCAGCGGTTGAAATAGGCTGCGGCACTTCGCCGATCGGCGAGGCAAGGTTGCGGAGGGGAATGCAATGGAAGCCATTACCGTACATGTGAACTGGATCGCGGTGATCGTCGGCGCGGTGGCCGCGTTCATTCTGGGCTGGGTCTGGTATCTGCCGCAGGTGTTCGGCAAGCCGTGGGCCAAGGCGCTCGGGGTCGAGCTCGGCAGCGTCTCGTCTGTGCCAGTTCCCGCGATGCTCACCAATATTGTCGGCTTGTTGGGCGTTTCCTGGGTCGGTACGCTCCTCGGCGGGGACTACTGGACCTGGGGTCTGGTGATCGTCGCCTTCACGATCCTCAACTTCTCGGGGGCCCTATTCGGCAAAATCGGCATGGCCGCCAACTGGGTCAATGCGGGGTATCTCGTCGCCACCGGCGTCGTCATCTACATCGTCAACCTGGTCCTTTAAGGGGGTCGGCGTGGAATCCGGGGCGCCCGGGCTCAGTCCCGGGCGCGAACGCTGACGGCGTCGCCGGGCCGCGCGCCGCCGAGCACCCGGACGTCGCCGAGCGCCCGGGCCCAGATGTTGCAGGGGCTCGCCAGGCGTATTTCGCCGGGCGCCGAGATCGGGGTCTGCCCAAAGCCGATGGCGATGGCTTCCCCGTCGGGCCAATAGGCAATCTCGCCGGCCTCGACCACGGCGCGCGCCCCCGCTTCGCGGGCACAGGCGATCCCGGCGGAGAAGTAAACCTCCTCGCCCCAGACCATGGCCCGGGCCCGGATCGGCAGGGCGCGCAAAATCACCCGCGCGGTCGGCGTGTCGAGCGCCTCGCAGTCGATGGCGACGTCTGCGACCCGGATGATGATAATCTGCGGCATGGCGCCGATTTGAGCCGGCGGCGGCACCCCGGTCAACCCGCCGCCCGGGTCTTCCGAATCCGGTCCGGCTGGTCTAGGTCAGGGCCATGAGCGCTGCACCGGCCGCTGCCAATCAAAGTCCGCCGCATCCGCCGGCAGTGCCGATCCTCGTGCTGCAGGTCGTTGCCGGGTTCTTCATCGCCCTCAAGTTCGGGCTGATGTTTGCCGTCGCCCCGGTCGGGGACGAGGCCTATTATTTTCTCTGGGGTCAGCATCCGGACTGGTCCTATTTCGACCATCCTCCGCTCAATGCCTGGATTCTCGGCGCGACGAGCCGGCTCTTCGGCTGGACCAGATTTGGCTTGAGGGTGCCGACGCTGGTGGCCCTTGCCGGCACGATCTGGCTCTTCCATCTCTGGGCGCGACGCGTCGCGCCCGACAATCGGCGGGGATATTTCTGGCTGGCGGTCGCGGTGTATCTGGCGAGTCCCGGCATTTTCTCCTTCACCTCGATCGTCTTCCCCGACTATCTGCTGCTCTTCCTGCTGACGCTGTCGGGCTACTGGTTCGCCGGTTATCTTGCCGATTTCGACGGCGGCAAGACGCCCGGCGCCGCGTGGCTCTATCTTGCCGCCATCGCGCTGGGGCTCGCGACGCTGGCCAAATACAATGCGGCGCTGTTCGGGCTAGGGATCGCGGTCCTGATCGTTCTGCATCCGCGCTATCGCGGGCTGTTGCGCAATCCGCACCTCTATCTGGCGGCGCTGGTCGCGATCGGAGTGCAGGCCCCGGTCGTCTATTGGAACCTCTCCCACGGGGCTGCCTCGTTCGCCTATCATTTTTCTGGGCGCTGGGGCGGCATCGATTTCGGCGACATCGAGCTGAACTGGCTGCCGCTGGCGCTGGCCTCGTGGCTTCATTTTCTGTTTCTCGCGCCGCTGGTGGCGGCGTTCGCCATGATCGGACGCGGGCGCGGGTCGGTCAGCGAGTTCGCGCAGGCGTCGCGCCGGCTGGCGCTCGCGACCCTCGGTACATCGACCCTGGTGACCGTCGGGTTTTCGCTGTTCGAGCGGGTCCTCTCCTACTGGAACATCGCCGCCTTCCCGATGATTTATCCGCTGGTGCCGGCCTTCATCCGTTCGCGATGGATCGTCGCGGTGCATTTCGTCTTCGGACCCGGGTTGGCGGTGGCGCTGGCGATCAACTACGCGCTGATGCCGGTTGCGCTGTTTTGGGGGCAGCGCGATTGGGAATCCTCGATCATGCACGGCTGGGACCAGGTCGCGGCCGAAGCGGCCGTGCTCAGGGAGCAATATCGCCCGGACTTCCTCGCCAGCACCCGCTATTCGCTCGCCGCCCAATTCGCCTTCGCTCTCCAAGAGCCCTCCGCCGTCACCGATCTTGCGGGGCGACCGAGCCAGTTCGATTACTGGAGCGACCCGGGGATCCGGCGGGGCGCCAACGCGCTGATCCTCGACGTCGAGGGCTTCGAGCTCGGCGACCGCGCCGCGCAATTCGACCGGGTGGAGCTGCTGCGCGAGATCGAGGTCACCCGCTTCGGCTATCACGTCACCCGATTCCGGCTCTATCTCGGCTACGGCTATCGCGGCGGCAAGGGCGTGGCGCCCCGCTGATCGGCCACCCGCCAATTCCCGTCACATTCCGGCTGTAGCTTTACCGCCTTCCGCAGCCCCGGCGCCGTTCCCGAATGATTGCTTCCGCCCTGCACTCTGCCGCCCGGCTCGCCGGGATATTGCTCCTCGGCTTCGCCGCAGGGGGGTTTTCGGTCTTCGACTTGCTCGACAACGCCTTGCCGAAGGACTCCGGCGGCGAAAGGCTGGCGAGCGACGTGCCTTACGGCGCCGGACCGCGACACATGCTCGACGTCTATGCCCCCAAGGGGCTCGAGAACGCCGCGCCAGTGATTCTCTTCGTCTACGGCGGCTCGTGGAACCGCGGCGAGAGGCGCGACTACGAGTTCGTCGGCCACGCGCTCGCGGCACGCGGCTTCGTCACCGTCATCGCCGACTATCGGCTGGTGCCGGAAGTCGCTTATCCCGGCTTCGTCGAGGATTGCGCGGCGGCGGTCGGGTGGATCGAGCGCAATATCGGCGACTACGGCGGCGACCCGCGGCGGCTGTTTCTCGCCGGCCATTCGGCTGGCGCCTACAACGTTGCGATGCTGGCGCTTGAGCCGGCATTCCTGCGCGATCAGGGGGTGACGGTCAAAGTGCGCGGCGTCGCCGGCCTTTCGGGCCCTTACAGCTTCTATCCGTTCCGCGTCGATGAGGCGATCGCGGCCTTCGGGGATGCACCCAATCCCGAAGGCACCCAGCCGGTCAATCTGGTCACTGCCGATTCCCCGCCGATGTTCCTGGCGACCGGAACCGGGGACCTGATCGTGCGGCCGTCGAACACGACGCTGCTGGCCGCGAAACTCCGCGCCAATAATGTGCCGGTCACCGAGCGCTACTATGACGGCCTCGGCCATATGGACCCGGTCATGGCGCTGTCGATGATCTGGCGCGGCCGCGCCCCGGTGCTCGACGATATGGTCGCCTTCTTCAACGAGCAGGGGGCGTTCAACCCCGCCTCCGTCGAGCCGCCGCTGCTTTCGCCCTGAGCGGGGCCCGGCGATTGACCTCGCTCCGCCTCTCGGGCAACGCTCGCCCGGAAGGGGGCGAGGCGATGGCGGAAGGGCAGGGGCCGGCGCGCGCGGCCGTGGGATCGTTCGGCGCCCTCGGCGCCATGGCCGTGGGCCTGCTGGCGCTGAAGCTCGCTTTGATGCTTTCGGCCGCCGTCACCCAGGACGAGGCCTATTATTTCCTTTGGGCTCTGCATCCGGGGCTCTCCTATTACGATCACCCGCCGCTCAATGCCTGGGCGCTCGCCGTTTCCTCGAGCCTCTTCGGCTGGACGACATTCGCCGTGCGGGCCCCGGTTATCCTTTCTTCAATTGCAACCGTCTGGGTGCTCTATCTCTGGGCGAAGCGGCGCGGCGGAGACGGCTGGCAGGCGCAATTCTGGATTTCGGTCATTCTCTATGGCTCGATGCCGGTCATTCTCGCGGCGACCTCGGCTGCCTTGCCCGACCATCTTTTGGTCCTCTTCGGTCTTGCCTCGGCGCATTTCTTTCTGGCCTTTTTTGAGGACTACGAGGCGGGAGCGGCCGATTACCGGCTGCTCTATCTCGGGGCCGCGGCGCTCGGGTTTTCCGGACTCGCCAAATACAATGCCGGCTTCCTCGGGATCGGGGTCGCGCTGCTGATCCTTCTCAGCGCCCGGCTGCGGCCGCTGCTCGTCAGCCCGCACCTTTATCTCGCGGCGGGGCTTTCGCTGGCGATGCAGGCGCCGGTCCTGATTTGGAATCTCGGGACCGGCCTTGCTTCCTTCCACTTTATTCTCGCCGGCCGGCACGGACTGCTGACCGCCACGCCGATTTTTGGGGCGATCGGGCCGGTGCTGCTCACAACCCTCTTCGTTCTCTCACCCTTCGCGCTGCCGGCCCTCTTCCGGCTCCTCTTCGGGCCCGACGCCGGCCCGGCGCGGCGGCTCGGCGTCATCGTGTTCCTGCTGTCGAGCGTGGTCACCTTCACCCTGTCGCTTTATACCTTCGTGCTCTTCCACTGGAACCTAGTCGCCTACCTGATCCTCTTGCCGCTCGCCGCGGGCTGGATCGGGCGGCGGCTGGCCATTGCCCAGGCGGCCTATGGCGCCGTGGCGCTCCTCGCCGGCATCGTCAATTTCGCCGCCTTGCCGCTGACCGCGCTCATGGGAGTGCCCGACCGGTTTTCGGCGCATTCTTACGGCTGGACCGAGGTCGCCGCCGCCGTCGAGGCTGCCGAGGCGCAGACCGGCGCGGCGTTTCTGGCCGGCGCCGCCTATCCGTTGGCCGCGCAGCTCGCGTTTGCACTCCGAAATCCCGAGGTGACGAGCCTTTATCCTTCGATCGACGAATTCGATTTCTGGTTCGATCCCGCCGCGCATCGAGGCCGGTCGGCGATCATCGTCGCCGACGGATTCCATCCGCTTGGTCGCGGCATCGTCTCCCGTTTCGAAACGGTCACCGAGCTGACGCCGGTCGAAATCGAACGCTTCGGCATAAGGATCAACGAAATCCGGTTCTATGTCGGCACGGGCTTCCGCTAGCCGATGCGGCGCGAGGCGGCGGCGAACGTCAGCGCGGCCACGCCCGCATGCACGCCAAGCCCGATCAGCGAAGCGAGCCAGAGCGGGAGCCAGGCTTCGGACGAAAGGCCGAGCACCTCACCGATCCAGAAGCTCGGCACCACGCCGGCGAGATAGCGCCCCGGCCAGGCGATGATCGCCACCAGCGGCACAATCGAGCCGATATTGGTGAGCTTGGTCACCGCCAGTCCTTCGACCTTGTTGGCCGCGAGCGCCAGCAGCACGAAGGCGATTGTCACCGTTTCGATTCCGACAAACAGCCCGAGCAGCCCCGCCAGTCCCCATCCGATTCCGGGTATGACCGCGAGCGCCGTGCCGAACCCGACCGCGAAGCCGATCGTCGCCGCCACCGCCACGCGATAGGCGAGAAAGCCGCTTTTGCCGATGGGCGTGATCTCCATGGCGAGCAGCGGGCCGTCGTCGCGGTCTTCGAGCAGCAGAAAGCCCGTCACCCAGCCGATGAGACCGGCGGGCAGGGCCAGCGCCACCGCGCCCGCATAGCGCGACAGGCCGGTAATTCCCAGCCCCTCGAGCGCCGCCTGGTCCATTTGTTCGCGGAAGACCGGCAGCAGGATCGCCGGCACGATCGCGAGAACCACGGCAAAGGCGAGAATGGGATCGCGGGCGACGTTTTGGGCGTCGGAAAGTATGAGCCGCGAAAACCGCTTCGGCGCGAAAACCCCGGCAATGCTCATTTGCGTCCGAGCTCCCGCGACAGCGCGGCGACGCCCCAGAAGAAGCCGCCTGCCGCATAGGCAAGCGAGGCGGCTAGCATGACGGCGATGTCGAAGAAGCTCGCGGTCCCGGCGCCGAGCGATAGGAGCATCAGTTTGAGGGGCGCCGCGAAGGGCAGCGCCGCCGCCCAGACCGGCATGGGATCGAGAAAGGCGAAGCCGCCCGGCAAAACCGCCGGCAACAGCAATACGCCCGCCCCGATCAGATAGCCCGTCACCGTCCTGAAGCGCAGCGCGAAGGCGGCGCCGATGCCGACAAACTCGATCGAGACCAGCGCGACCGAGCCGAGATAAAGCGGCCAGTTCAACGGATGGGGGCTGACAATGCCCAGCAAAGTCACCGCGACAAGCGCGATCGCGGTCAGTGTCACCGTTTTGGCGATGAGATAGTCGCCGGCGCTGACCGGGGTCATGGCCAGTGCCATGCGCGCCATCTCGGCTTTTTCAAGCAGCATCAGCCCGCCGAGAAAGAAAAAACCGAGTACCGACGGATCCGAAGCGATGACGACCGCCACGACCCAGACGGGCAGGGCGTCGCCAGCGAAATGGAACACCGCCATATAGAGCCCGACCACGACCGCATAGGCCGCGTAGATGTGATAACGCCGTTGCAGGCGCGCATCGTGGACGATCAGCTTGGCAAGGCGCGATGTCATGCGTCCGCCGCCGTCGCCTTGATGAAGACGTCGTCGAGGGTGGCTTCCAGAGTGTGCATGGCAATGACCGTCTCGATGTTCAACAGGCCGAGGAATTCGGCATTGCCGCCAATCGCTTCCATCGGAAAGCTATGGGTCCGCAACGCTCCTTCGCGTCCGACCGTCACTTCCAGCACCCGCTTGCCATATTGCCGCTTCAGCGCCGAGGGCGCTCCGGTCACCGGAATATGGCCGCGGGCGAGAAAGCCGACCCGGTCGCAGATTTCGTCGGCCTCGGCCATGTTATGGGTCGTCATGAATATCGTCCTGCCCTCGGATTTGAGGCGCTTGATCAGCTCGCGCGTGGTGCGGGCGCGGGTCGGGTCCTGGCCCGTCGTCGGCTCGTCGAGAAACAACAATTCCGGGTCGTGCAGCAGCGCCCGGCAAAGATTGAGCCGCATCTTCATGCCCTTCGAGAAGGCCTCGACGCGCTTGTCGGCGTCGTCCTGCAAATCGACCATGCCGAGGACCTCCATCGGGTCGCGGGTCGGCCGGTCGTAGAGCGAAGCAAAGAGTTGCAGATTCTCGCGGGCGGTGAGCCTCAGATACAGTGTCGGCAGCTCGAAGCTGACCCCGATCCGCTCGTAAAAGCCGCGCCCCAGCGCGCCGACGGGGGCGCCGAACACCTCGGCCTTGCCCCGATGGCCGCGCAACAGCCCCATCAGAATCCGCTGGGTCGTTGATTTCCCGGCGCCCGAAGGACCGAGCAGCCCAAAGACCTCGCCCTCGGCCACCGAAAAGCTGAGGCCGCTCAGCACCGGGGCGGCGGCGCGCGGATAGGCGAAGGCGAGGTTTTCGACCTCGATCATGCCTACAGCGTCCGTGGATAGCGCATGAAGATGCGATGGATGCCCTCCATCACCGCCTCGGAGAGCCGCAACTCCGCCGCTGCGATGTCGGACTTCAGCTGCTCCATGCTCGTCGCCCCGATAATGACCGAGGTCATGAACGGCTTCGAAAGGCAGAAGGCCAACGCCATCTGGCAGACATCGAGCCGGTGCGCCCCGGCCAGTTTGACATATTCGCGGATCGCCGGCTCGGTCAGTTCGTTGTTGCGATAGGCGGCGCCGGCCAGCGCCCCGCGGGTGCCCTTGGGCAGCACCCCGCCGAGATATTTCCCCGAAATCGCACCCGCCGCGAGCGGGGAGTAGGCCAGGAGCCCGACGTCTTCGTGGTAGGCGAGCTCGGCCAGGTCGAGATCGTAGTACCGCCGCAGGAAGTTATATTCGTTCTGGATGGTGACGATGCGCGGCAGGTCGTTCTCCTGGGCGAGCCGGAGATATTGCATCGTTCCCCAGGCGGTCTCGTTGGAAAGCCCGATATGGCGCACCTTGCCCTCGCGCACGAGGTCGCCAAAGGTGCCGAGCACTTCGAGAATGTTCGGCAGCACGGCCTGCCGGTCCTGGCCGTGCGGATTGTAGGTCCAGCTATTCTCGAAATGATAATGCCCGCGCCGCGGCCAGTGGACCTGAAAGAGGTCGATATGGTCGGTCCTGAGGCGCTTCAGCGATCCCTCGATCGCCTCGCGGATGTTGGAGGCGTCGATCTTCGCCCCGCCGCGGATCCAGGCGGTGCCCCCGCCCGCGACCTTTGAGGCGAGGATCACCTTGTCGCGCCTGCCGGATTTCTCGAACCAAGTTCCGATATAGGCCTCGGTCAGGCCTTGCGTCGCGCGATTGGGCGGCACCGGATAAAGTTCGGCGGTATCGAAAAAATTGACGCCTTGCTCGAGCGCATAGTCCATTTGGGCGTGCGCCTCCGCCTCGGTGTTCTGGCGGCCCCAGGTCATGGTGCCGAGACAGATTTCGCTCACCTTGATATCGGTGCGGCCAAGCGGTTTGAAACGCATGAAAAGGCTCCGGCGGGTGCGCGGCAACCTAAAGGCGCCAGGGCGGCGCGGCAAGGTTTCCGCGTGCCGCGCGGAATCGCGCGCGAGGCTGTCATCGAGCCTTCACATCGGGGACCATCCAGCCTATATAGGCCGCTCCCCGGGGTCCGCCCCGGGGCTGTGTTTGGCGCGGGGTGGAGCAGTCCGGTAGCTCGTCAGGCTCATAACCTGAAGGTCACAGGTTCAAATCCTGTCCCCGCAACCAACATTCCC
>JBBECE010000038.1:26325-67384 GCA_040881985.1 Cucumibacter sp. | reverse complement strand
ACCCTGACCGCCAACCGGGCGCTCGGCAATCCGACCAACGGCCAGCCCGGCACCTGGCGGCGCGTCCGCGTGATCGGCGATGACACGACCGACCGGACGCTGACCTTCGGCACCCAATACGAGGGCGATCTACCTGTCCTCACCGACATCGACTCGACCAAGCAGTACTGCCTCGACATCGAGTGCATCACGACGACGCATTTTCTGGTGAGCAAACGCAACGCAACGGTGGTTTGACATGAAGATCGTTCAGGAAATCTCTCCCGGATCGTTCGCGGTGTTTTCCGGCGGGCTCGTCAGCCGCATGGAGACCGGCGCGCTGCGGGTGATCCATTATCACGACGGCCGGCCCGACGTGACCGAGCCGATCGAGGTCGAACCCTATCCGGTCCAGATCAAGGTGCCCTTCGGGGTGGCGCTGGTCTGGGCCGACGCCGAACTGGCGGCGCACGGGCTCTTCGCGGTCGAGGATTTCGTGCCGCCCGAGGGCAAGCGCAGGACCGGCGCGGCGTCCTACCGGCGCGACCGGGGCAGGGTGATCGAGGAATACCAGGTCGAGGACATTCCGCCGCCGCCGCCGGAGCCGAGCGACGCGGAGAAGTTCGAGCGGCTGGCCGCCGAATTTGGCCTGACGGGCGACAAGCTCGCCGCCGAGATCGCGGCGCGGGTGCCGAAGGCGGCCGGCAGGGCATGAGCTTCCTGCCGGGGATGATGCGGGGGAGGGGCGGCGTGCCGCTCGCTTTGACCTATATCGGCAGCGCTTCCTCAACTACCGACAGCCTCACGACCTATGATTTCGGCGACTTCACCGCGTCCGAAGCCGGGCTGATGATCGTCGCGGCGCTTGGACGCGGCAGCTCGGTGGTTACCTCGATCAGCATCGGGGGCAGCAACGGGACGATTCATGTCAATCCTGACGGGCCAAGTAACAGCTCGTCCGCCATTGCCTCGCGCGTGGTGGGCGCGGGGGCGCAGAACGTTTCCGTCACCTTCCCCGGAACGGCAACGGTGCGCGCCGGGGTGTTCGTCTGGCTGCTGACCGGCTATCTGTCGGCGACGCCCAACGGCACCGACTCGGAGAACGAGCCGGTGACTGACGGGATCACCGAGGCCGTCATGACGCTCGACATTCTGGCGGGCGGGATAGCGGTTTATGCGAACCAGCACGTCAATGCCGGCACGGTCACCTGGAGCTCGGCGACCGAGCGGGCCGACTTCTCGATCGAGGCGTCCCAGATGGCGGCGGCCGACAAGGCGACGCAAGTGCTGCTGACGGCGCACGTCGAAACCGCCGACTGGACAACCGACGCCAGGCGCGGGTCCGTCGCGGCCAGTTGGAGATAGCGGGGCTTCTTTTTCCTTCACGCCAAGCGCCGCCGCGTAGAAGCGGCTACGGGTCGCCTCCGGCGACCGGCTGGTTTCTCTCACGCGGGCCTGCGCGGCTTCGCATTCGCTCGCGCCGCTCGGCTGGCGAGCGTCGCGGCTTGCGCCTGCTCCGCAGGCGGGCTGGGCGGGGACGTGAAGTTCCCGGCCTTTGGGTTGCCGGCCCGGGCGCGTTCGGGAAGAATGGGGCCGGGAGGGCGACCATGAAAGTTCTCATCACCGGCGGCGCCGGATTTCTCGGATCGCGGCTGACGCGAAAGATTTTGCGTCGCGGCGCACTCGTCGATCAAACGGGCCGAAGGCAAAAACTGACCGAACTGGTGATTTTCGACCGGACGGCGCCGGAACCCGGCTTCCCCGATTCAAGGGTGCGGGTGGTGACCGGCGACCTCTCGGACAAAGAGGCGATCGCTTCGGCGCTGGGAGCCGAGACCGATTCGATCTTTCATCTGGCGGCGGTGGTGAGCGGGGCGGCCGAGGCTGACCTCGCACTCGGGCTCAGGGTCAATCTCCACGGCACAAGCACGCTGCTCGACCTCGCCGCGCAATCGGGGCGGCGGCCGAAGTTCCTGTTTGCGAGTTCGCTCGCCGTCTATGGCGGGCCGGGGGCGAAGAAAGTCAACGATGCGACGCCGCCGGCGCCGATGAGCTCCTACGGCGTCCAGAAACTCTGCGGCGAGCTGCTGGTCGGGGACTATGACCGGCGGGGGCTGGTGGACGGGCGGGCGCTCAGATTTCCGACGGTCGCGGTGCGGCCCGGCCGCCCGAACGCCGCCAATTCCTCGTTCATTTCGGCGGTGGTGCGCGAGCCGGTCGCGGGGCGGGCGACGGTTTGCCCGGTTCCCGCCGACCTGCCGATCGCGCTGATCTCGCCGGACCGGCTGATCGAGGCTGTGCTCATAAGCCATGACCTCTCGAGCGAAAAGTTCGGCTGGCCGCGCTCGATGGTGCTGCCGGCGGTGAAGGTGACGGTCGCGGAGATGCTCGATGGGCTCGACAAGCTGGTGGGGCCGGAGGCGCGAAAGCTGGTGAGCTTTGTGCCCGACGACAAGGTGATCCCGATGGTCAGGAGCTGGCCGGCGGAAGTGACGAGCGCGCGGGCGACGGCGCTCGGCATCGTGGCCGACCGCGACGCGCTTGCGTTCGTCAGCCAATATGTCGCCGAGTTCGGGCCCGGGGCAGCCCGCCGCCCTTAACCATGGGCGGAGAAAGGCCCGGAAATCCCGGGCATTAATCTTTTTCCCCGCGGTCATGAGTGCGACTTTCCGGTCAATCGATTTACCGGCCGGAGCGCGTTTTCATGAGTATCCACTCCAGCCTTGGCGGGACCCGCGGCGATCGGGAAAATTTGGCCAAAGTCGCCGCGATTTTCGCTCCCGCGCTGCGCGAGGACAGCATTGACGGCGAGGAGTGGGACAGGCTGGCCGCCGATTTCGACGGCATCTGCCAGGAACAGCTCAACGTCTTTTCCGAAGCACGCTGGCCGGGGGTGGTCATCGATCCGCTGATTTTCCGCCGCGGATCGCGGGTGGTCGGGGGCTGCGTGTCCATGTACCGGTCGCTGCCCTTCGGGCTCGGCGGGCTCGCCATCGCCAAATGGGGGCCGCTGCTTGCCGACGCCGGCTCGGCGACGGCGGCCAGGGATTATGCGGGGATGGTCGAGGCGCTCGTCGAGCGCTACGCGGTCGAGAAGGGGATGATGCTGTCGATCCTGCCGCGCGCGGTGCCGGGGGAGGTCAATCCGGGGCTCGAGCATTTGAAGGCGCGCGGCTTCCGGACCGGGGTGAGGCTGACCCATCCCAACCGCTATTTCGTCCGGATCGAGGCAAGCGAAGAAGTCCAGCGCGCCAGCTTCGCGCAGAAGTGGCGCTATCATCTCAACAAGGCCGAAAAGGAAGCGCTGACCTTCGAGCGCTATCCGGCCTCGGCGCTGCCGGTCTTCCAGAAGCTCTACGACGCCATGCTCGACCGCAAACACTTTCCGGATTTTTCCGCCGTCCATACGCTGCCGGCGTTGATGGGCACGCCGGTCGAGGCGGCGCGGCCGGAGCTGTTTCTGGTCAGCCACGACGGCTCCCCGGTCGCCGGGGCGGTTATCTTCACCGCCGGAGACACGGCGGTCTATCTTTACGGCGCCACCGACGACCGGGCGCTGCCGCTCAATGCCGGCTTCTTCATGCATCACCGGATCATCGGCTGGCTGCGCCAGAACACCCGCGCCAAATGGTACGATCTCGGCGGCACCGACGGGTTCGAAGGGCTGCACCGGTTCAAGAGCGGCATGGCTGGCAAGACCGGGGCGATCTCGACGGTGCCTCCCTCGATGAATTACGCCAACAGGCTCTGGCCGTGGCTCCTCGGCACGACGGTCCATCGGCTGCGCGACACGAGCGCCAAGATTCGCCAGGCGACCCTGCGCAAGCGCGCGGGCGGGTAGGGCGGCATGGCATCGACCTCGAAAGTGTTGGCGAAGTCGTCGGCGATTTTCGGCCTGCGGCTGGCGGGAGCGGGTCTTTTGTTCGTTGCCCAGCTGCTGATTTCGCGGCTCTGGGGCGCCGACACGCTCGGTCAATATCTGCTGTTCGTCGCGGCGATGAACGTCACGGCGCTGGTCCTGCCGCTTGGCTTCCAGATCGTCGGCGGCTATTTCGCCGCCGACTACGCGGCGCGCGGGCAGGCCGGCCTGCTGCGGCGGTTCGTGACGCAGTCCTATGTGCATGTGGCGTTGATGGCGGGGCTCTTGACCCTGGTCCTCTTCACCGTGCCGTTTCCCGCCGTCGAATGGGTGCAGGTCCTGCTCGGCGGCAAGCTGGCGGTGATCGCCGGCTCGATCGCGCTCGCCATCGACTTCGTCTGCGGGGCGCTATTGATCGGGCTGAGGCGGCCGTTCCTCTCCTATGCGCCCGACGCCCTCATCCGCCCGATCGGGGTGGTGCTGGTCGTCGGCTCGGCATCGATCCTTTTCGCCGGCGGGGGCGATCCGCTGTGGTTCCTCGTCGGCGGACTCGCCGTGGTCCTGTCGTTCAACGCCGTCGGGCTGACGGCGATGGTCGTCAGGGCGCTGCGCGGGGTGCCCGAAGGCGCGCCGGCGCCGGCGTCGGAGCACCGGCGCTGGTGGCGGTTCGCGCTGCCGTGGGTCGTTATCACCGCCTCGACCGACATGGTCTTCGATCTCGATCTGCTGTTGCTGGCGGGGCACCTCTCGCCGACCGATCTCGCGGTGTTCGGGGTCTGCTCTCGCTTCTTCATCCTCGCCGCCTTCGGCATCAGCGCGGTCTATTCGGTATTCCTGCCGGACCTGTTCGATGCCCATGCGCGGGCCGACCAGGGGGCGCTCAGGCACCGGATCGTGCAGTCGAACCTGATCGCGCTCGGGCTCGGGTTGGCCAGTCTCGCTGGGGCGGCGGCGTTCGGTGACTTGGCGCTGTCGCTTTTCGGGGACGGTTTTGCGGCCGGCTACCCGGTATTGTTGATCCTCTTTTGCGGGCTGATCGTCCGCTCGATCTTCGGGCCGGCCAATCTTGTCGTGTCGTTGCGCGACCGGCCCTATGCCAACCTGCCGGTGGCGCTCGCCGGGCTCGCCGTTCTGGTCGTCGCCAATCTCCTTCTGGTTGGCCCGTTCGGGCTCAACGGGGCGGCGGCATCGGCGCTGCTGGCGATCTTCGTCTGGTCGGCGGGCTGGTGGCTGGTGTGCCGGCGGATCACCGGGATCGACGTGGCGATCTGGTCGCCGCTCCTGGTGCGCCGCGCCATCCGGCTGGCGCCGCTGCCGGCGGAATGAAGTCTCTAGCCTAGCTGCAATACCCGCCGGACGCGGCGGACGAGGCGGGCACGCCGGCCGGTCCGCAACAACCTGTAACCCGGCCGGGTCTTCTGCAACGGGAACTCGAACTGCAGGAAATCCTCGCCGAAAATATGGTTGTCGAGCCGGGCGATTTCGACCCAGCCGAAACGCTGCATGATGACGATGGCGGCGCGGTTGTTGGTCCGGGTCAGGGTCGTCAGCTTGTGCCAGTTGCCGTCGTCGAAATGCTCGATGTAATGACGCATGGCGTAAACCGCGATGCCGGAGCGGCGGTAGTCCTCGAGCACGAAGGTCCAATAAAGGAACAGCGCGCCGCAGTCGGGGCCCGAGACTTGAAGACCGGCGCGCCGTCCGTCGACCTCGAAGACGATGACGTACCAGGGGTCGAGCTCGTGCAGGTCCTGGAGAAAGGCGCGGCTCATCCGCTGCTTTTCCCAGGCCTTGAAGATGTCGTTGTAGAACGGCGAGGTGTCGATGGCGTGGATCAGCCGGGCGTGGACCCAGTCGAGGTCGGCGCGGGTCGCGGGGCGGGTGGCGAGCTGGTGTTGCGCGGGGGCGTCCATCGGTGTTGCCCTTTGAAATAGCGGGGGGATTCTATTCCCGAACCGATGGCGGCTCGACGACATCCTTGCCGGGAGGTTAACGGCCGGCGCGGCTTGTGGCGGGCGTCCGGTTGAGGCAAAAGGAGCCGAGGGGAAACGGGCCTGGCTGGAGGAAAGCATGGAACCGGAGATCTACAATCCGCCGGCGCGGGTCGTGGCGCGAACCCTGACCGACAAGGTCACTTATGAGCGGATGTATGCGGCCTCGATCGCCGATCCGGAGGGCTTCTGGCGCGAAGAGGGCAAGCGGCTCGACTGGATCACGCCTTACAGCAAGGTCAAAAATGTCAGTTTCAAGTATCCCGATGTCTCGATCAAATGGTTCGAGGACGGGGTGCTCAACGCCTCGGTCAACTGCATCGACCGGCACCTGCCGAAGCGCGCCAAGCAGACGGCGCTGATCTGGGAAGGCGACGATCCGGGTGTCTCCCGGCGGATCACTTACCAGGAGTTGCACGACGAGGTCTGCCGCCTCGCCAACGTCTTGAAGATGCTTGGGGTCAAAAAGGGCGACCGGGTGACGATCTATCTGCCGATGATCCCGGCGGCGGCCTATGCGATGCTTGCCTGCGCGCGGATCGGGGCGGTGCATTCGGTGGTGTTCGCGGGGTTCTCGCCGGAGTCGCTCGCCGGCCGGGTGCATGATTGCGCCTCGGAGATCATCGTCACCGCCGACGAAGGACGGCGCGGCGGCAAGATCGTGCCGCTGAAAGCCAATGTCGATGCGGCGGTGGCGAAATCGGCCGGGGTCAAGCATGTCCTCGTCGTCCGCAATACCGGCGCCCGCGTGCCGATGGTGGCGGGGCGCGACGTGTGGCTCGACGACGCCGGGAAGGGCGTGACGTCCGAATGCGCGCCGGAGCCGATGGGAGCGGAAGACCCGCTCTTCATCCTTTACACGTCGGGCTCGACCGGCAAGCCGAAAGGCGTGCTGCACACGACCGGCGGCTATCTCGTCTTTGCCGCGATGACCCATGAGCGGGTCTTCGACTATCGCGACGGGGACGTCTATTGGTGCACCGCCGACGTCGGCTGGGTGACCGGGCATTCCTACATCGTCTATGGGCCGCTCGCGAACGGGGCGACGACGCTGATGTTCGAAGGCGTGCCGAACTATCCCGACGCCTCGCGCTTCTGGCAGGTTTGCGACAAGCACAAAGTCAACATCTTCTACACCGCGCCGACGGCGATAAGGGCGCTGATGGGGGCGGGCACGCAATTTGTCGAGAACGCGAAACTCGACACGCTCAGAATCCTCGGCTCGGTCGGCGAGCCGATCAATCCGGAAGCCTGGCGCTGGTATCACAAATACGTCGGCAAGGGGCGTTGCGCCATCGTCGATACCTGGTGGCAGACCGAGACAGGCGGAATTCTCATCACCCCGCTGCCCGGGGCGATCCCGACCAAGCCGGGCTCGGCGACAAAGCCGTTTTTCGGCATCGAGCCGATGATCGTCGATCCGGGGTCGGGCAAGGAGCTGACAGGCGACGACGTGTCGGGCGTCCTCTGCATCAAGGAGTCCTGGCCGGGCCAGACGCGCACGATCTATGGCGACCATCGGCGGTTCGTTGACACCTACTTTAGCGCCTACAAGGGTTCCTATTTCACCGGCGACGGCTGCCGGCGCGACGCGGACGGCTATTACTGGATTTCGGGGCGGGTCGACGACGTGATCAACGTCTCGGGGCACCGGCTCGGCACCGCGGAGGTCGAAAGCGCGCTGGCGCTGCATCCGAAAGTATCGGAGGCGGCGGTCGTCGGCTATCCGCACCCGATCAAGGGGCAGGGAATCTATTGCTATGTGACGCTGATGGCGGGGGAGACGCCGTCCGACGCCTTGAAGGACGAGCTCAAGGCCCAGGTGCGCAAGGAAATCGGGGCGATCGCCACACCCGACGCGGTCCAGTTCGCCCCCGGACTGCCGAAGACCCGCTCCGGCAAGATCATGCGGCGGATTCTGAGGAAGGTCGCGGAAAACGACTATGACGCGCTGGGCGATATTTCGACGCTCGCCGATCCGGGCGTCGTCGACGATCTCATTGCTAATCGGCTGAACCGCTAGCCCGCGGTCCTCGCAAATCCCCTAGGGTCTTGGCATTTGCGCATTCGTGCAAATGCGTAAACCGGTTGGCAACCGTGCGCGCAGATCGGGGACATGCGTTAAGGCTTCAGAACCGCCATCGACCCATAGTGTGGCAGGAAAACCGCCGTATCGAGGCGGCTGCAGCAACCGGTGCATCCATGCTCAACCTCGTGAAAACCCTCATCCTGGTGTCCGTGCTGGCGGTGCTGCCGTCGGTTTGCTGGGCGCAATCGACCGGCTGGCAGGCCACCCGGCTGCGCGGTCAGGTGTTCGTGCTTTACGGCGACAGTTGGCAGCCGCTGAACCGCGGCGATACCGTGCCCAACAGGCATTTTGTGTTTACCGCGGGCGACGGTCGCGTCGTGCTGGAGCGCGGCGAGGAACAGATCAGCCTGGCCGGCAACACCCAGATCATGATCGACAGCCTCGGCGCCGCGGGCGAGCGGACTACCGTTTTCGAGACCTTCGGGGTGATTACGGTGAATGTGGCCGCCCAGGCCGAAGCGTATTTCGAAGTGCGCACACACGAACTGGCGGCGGTGGTCAAGGGCACCCGGTTCGTGGTTAGCGCGGGGGACGACGGCAGCCAAGTGGCGGTGCGGCGCGGCCTGGTAGAAGTTCAGGACCTGGTGAACTACGTTCACGTCAACGTCAAACCGGGACAGCAGGCAGAAATCGTGGAATCGACTGGCAGCAGCCTGTCGGTGACGGGGGCAGGCGACATCGAGCTTGTGGTCGCGGCGATGGTTCCGGGCGGCATTCCCGCGGGCCAGGGCGGCACTCCTGCGGGCCAGGGCGGCACGTCTCCGGGCCAGGGTTGCAACGCCAACCCGAACAGCAACGCCTGCAACATAACGCTGCCGGCGATCCCAGGCGGAGATTGATTGCCAGGAACCAATGGCACTCAACGGCTTCGCGACGGGAACGAGGGTGATCAGCGCGCGCGTTCGGCTTCTGTTTTGAGCTCCTCCAATAACCAGTCGTTCAAGGTTTCGCGCCCATGATGGAGAAGAGTCGCGCCTGAACTGTTCGTGGGCATTGCCGTCATGGCGCGGCCGGAGGCTTGGGGTCGCAGGTGTTTAAGAAGATTTTCCGCAAATTCGTGATGGTGCTTGGCATCGCGATCGCCGTGACGGCGGCCGGGCAGGCCAACCTGCTGGCGCCCATCGACGACGCGTTACGCGGCTGGCGCTTCGGATGGAACAACGCGCCGGTCACCGGCGACGTGGTGGTGGTCGAGATCGATCCGCGCAGTCTGCAGGAAATCGGCGTGTGGCCGTGGCCGCGCAGCATCCATGCCCGGCTCATCGATGCGCTGCTCGAATACGGCGCTGCCGAAATTGCGTTCGACATCGACTTCTCGAGCCAGTCGACCGCCGAGGAAGACGCTGCTTTCGCCGCCTCGCTGGAGCGGGCGGGCGGCTTTGTGATCCTGCCCGCGTTCAAGCAACCGGTGGTCACCGAAACCGGCCAGCCGGCGGAATTGATCAACCAGCCGGTCGAAATGTTCGCCCGCGCGGCCTGGCCGGCCGCGGTCAACGTCATCGCCGACTCCGACGGGCGCGTGCGCCGGTACCCTTACGCGGTGGATCTGGGTACGCAGTCGGTCCGCTCGCTGCCGGCGGTTCTGGCGGGCCGTCAGGTCGAACAGGAGAGCCGGTTTCTGATCGACTTCTCGCTCGACGCGACGCAAATCGACCGTATCGCCTATATCGATGTTCTGGAGCGCCGGATCGACCTCGCCCGGCTGGCCGGCAAACAGGTAATCGTGGGGGCCGGCGCGGTCGAGCTCGCCGACAATTTTGCGGTTCCCCGCTACGGGGTTCTGACCGGTCCAATGACCCAGGCCCTGGCCACCGAGACGCTGCTGCAGGGACGTGAACTGACGGTGGTCGGGCCATGGCTGGCTTTCGAATTCCTGATCGCGCTGGGAGTATTCTTCGTCCTGTGCATGAAAAAACTCACGCCCCCGAGTTTGGTGGCGGGCATGGCCATCGGCGCGTTGGTGACCGAAGCGATCGCCATCCACGTAATGGGTGAGTGGCATCTGGTGTTCAACACCGCCGCGGTGCACATCGGCAGTTTTGCCATGCTGCAGGGCTTCGTGATCACCGAATGGGATCTGCGCGGGCTGCTCATGCGGCGCACCCGCAAGCAATACGTGGCGACGCGCGCCGTTCTCGACCGGGTTATCGCCGATCACTTCGACGCGGTTGTCGTTGTCAACGGGGCCGGCGAGATCGTCGCCACCAGCCGCCCTGCCGACGAGATGCTCGGCGCCGGACAGTCGCTGGTCGGCAACCGGGCGGCGACGGTACTGCCTTCGGCGCTGGCCGATCCGGTGGCCGCGGCGCTTAATCCTGGCGCCGGCGAGGTCAGCGCGCGGGATACACCGGTCGAGACCACCTTGCGGCACACCCGGAAGGGCGGCGGCGATATCATCATCGAATATGTCGTCACCGCCTCCGATGTGCCCGCCAGCGAAGAGGACATGGCCCCAACGGCGCCATCGCGCGTCGTCTGCCTGACCTTCCGCGACATTACCGAGCGAACGGCGCGCCTGAGGCAGATCAAGTATGAGGCCGATCACGATCCGCTGACCGGGGCGCTCTCGCGCACCCGGATGGTCGCCAAGATTCAGGAATTTCTCGATCTGTGGTCGGGCGCCGAACAGGCACTGACCATCGTTCTGATCGACCTCGACCGGTTCAAGAACGTCAACGAAACGCTCGGCCATTCGGTGGGCGACGAACTGCTGCGGCAGGTGGCGCGGCGGCTCGAGGCATCCGGCGCCTATTGCGTGGCGCGGCTCGGCGCCGACCGTTTCGCCATGGCCCTGCCGGGGTTGCTCGACGCCGCGGGGCAGGAGCGGCTGGCGCAGTCGATCATCAAGGATGTCGTCGAGCCCTACGAACTCGGCGAGCACAAGGCGCTGATCGGGGTCAGCATCGGGATCACCGACATTCGACGCTCGGGGATCGACACCGACATTCTGCTGGCCCACGCCGACATGGCGCTGTCGGAAGCCAAGAACATTCCGGGCAACAGCTATTCGGTCTTCGAGACGGAACTCGACGCCCGGGTGCAGCGCAAGCAGGCGGTGGAAGTGGCGCTGCGTGAAGCGATTGCGCATGGCGAGATGAGCATCGTCTACCAGCCGCAAGTCGATCTCGCGACCGGCGACGCGATTGGCGCCGAGGCGCTGTTGCGCTGGCACCATCCGGAGATGGGCCACGTCTCGCCCGACTTGTTCATTCCGGTCGCCGAGGATTCGGGGCTGATCATGGAAATCGGCCGTTGGGTGCTGTTGAACGCATGCCAGGACGCGGCGCGCTGGCCGGCCCCGGCGCGCCTCGCCGTCAACGTCTCGGCGCTGCAATTCGAATATGGCGACGCCGTCGCCGACATCGAGGCAGCGCTCGCGGTGTCGGGGCTTGCGCCGGAGCGGCTGGACATCGAGATTACAGAAAGCGTGTTCATCCACAAAACAGACGCCTTCGTCAAGAAACTGCAAGCGATCCGCGAGCGCGGCGTCGAGGTGGCACTCGACGACTTCGGTATGGGCTATTCCTCGCTCGGGTACCTCAGCCGGCTGCCGGTCGACAAGCTCAAAGTCGACCGCTCGTTCGTCCGGCACCTGCCCGACGATCACGAGGCGATGGCAATCATCCGCTCGGTGTTGACGCTCGCCGAGACCATGCACAAGGCGGTCATCGCCGAAGGCATCGAGACGGCCGACCAGGCTTGGGTGCTGCGGTTGGCGGGTTGCAAGACGGGGCAGGGCTATCATTTCGGGCGGCCGCAGACCCAGCGCGAATTCTGCGAATTGCTGGCGCTGGAGGGCCCTGCCTTCCGCCTCCGCGCCATCGCCTGACCCGGCGCGGCCTTGCGCCCGCCGCAAGGCTCGGCCAGTCTTGCCGCCCCGCCCATCAGGCCAACCGGGTTCTGTTTGAGACTGCGACCTTTCCCGCCAATCCTTTTTGTGCTGACGCTCGGGCTTGCCGCCAGCGGCGCCGAGGCCGCGAGTCTGCGCGAAATGGCCGGCCAGATGATCCTGATCGGCTTTCAGGGGGATGCGGCGTCCGACCCCTGGCCGCGGGCCCTGGCGGGGATGATCGCGCGGGGCGAGATCGGCGGGGTGATGTATCTTGGGACCAACGTCGCATCGCGGGCGGCGGTCGGCGCGATGAACCGGCAATTCCTCGGGGCCAGGCCCTCGCCCGCGCTCCCGCCGCTGATCGCGCTCGACCAGGAGGGGGGCGAGATCGAGCGGCTGTCCTCGGCGATCGGCTTTGCGGAAATCCCGTCGGCGCGGCGGGTGGCGGCGAGCCTTAGCCCGGCGGAGGCGGAGGAGCTTTATTTCGGCATGGCCGAAGGGCTCGCCGGGCTCGGCTTCAACCTCAATTTCGGCCCGGTCGCCGATCTCGACGTCAACCCCCAGAACCCGATCATCGGCCGCTACGGGCGGGCTTTTTCCGCCGATCCAGCGACGGTTGCCGCCTACGCCAGGGCCTTCGTCGCGGGGCACCGGCGGGCCGGGGTGCTGACGGCGCTGAAACACTATCCCGGCCACGGCTCGTCGAGCGCCGACAGCCATGAGGGGTTCGTCGACATCACCGACACCTGGACGGCGGCCGAGCTCGAGCCCTACCGGGCGCTGATCGAGGCGGGGGTGGCCGATATGGTGATGAGTGGGCATCTGATCCGGCGGCAAGACGGCGCCGAGGCGCTGCCGGCGAGCCTGTCGGCGGAGGCGATCGAGGGCGAGCTCAGGGCCGGGCTCGGCTTCAAGGGGGTGGTCATTTCCGACGATATGGAAATGGGCGCGATCCGGCAGAATTTCAGCCGGCGCGAAGCGGTGCTGCGGGCGGTGAACGCCGGCACCGACCTCTTGCTCTTCTCCAACACCGCCGAGCCGTCGCTCGACCTGCCGGGCGAGATTCTCGGAATTCTGGTCGCCGAAGCCGGGCGCGACCCGGCTTTTCGGGCGAGGGTCGAGGCGAGCTATGCCCGGATCGTGGCGCTTAAGTCACGGCTCTCAACGGATTGAAAACAGAAGTTTCGCGAAGAGTAGTTTCGGCGTAAAAGGGCCGCAACGGCCGGGCAGGGTGGCGTCGAAGGGCGCCCGCCGCGGGCGGATTGCGAGCAACGCCATGAAGCTGACCATGATCGGCACCGGCTATGTGGGCCTTGTGTCGGGGGTGTGTTTCTCCGAATACGGTTTCGAGGTCACCTGCGTCGATGCCGACGCGGCAAAGATCGCCCGGCTCAACCGCGGCGAGGTGCCGATCTATGAAGCCGGTCTCGACGAACTGATGGCGCGCAACGTCGCCGCCGACCGGCTGCGATTCACCGGGGATCTGGCGAGCGCGGTCGCGGAATCGGACGTGGTGATGCTCGCGGTCGGCACCCCGTCGCGGCGCGGCGACGGCGAAGCCGACCTGACCTTTGTCTATGCGGCGGCCAAGCAGATCGCTCCGCACCTCAAACCCGGCGCGGTGGTCGTCACCAAGTCGACGGTCCTGCCCGGCACCAACCGACAAGTCCGCCGGATCATCGCCGAGGAGCGGCCAGGGCTCGATTTCTCGGTCGCCTCGAACCCCGAATTCCTGCGCGAGGGGGCGGCGGTCGACGATTTCATGCGGCCGAACCGGGTGGTAATCGGGGTGCATGACGAGCGCGGCGAGCGGGTGATGCGGGCGCTCTACCGGCCGCTCAGCCTGCGCGAGGCGCCGCTGGTCGTCACCACCCTCGAGAACGCCGAACTGATCAAATATGCCGCCAATTCGTTCCTGTCGATGAAGGTGACCTTCATCAACGAAGTCGCTGACCTTTGCGAGCAAATCGGCGGCGACGTGCAGGTCGTCGCCCATGCGATCGGGCTCGACCACCGGATCGGCCAGAAGTTCCTGCATCCGGGGCCGGGGTTCGGCGGCTCGTGCTTCCCCAAGGACACCCGCGCGTTTGTCGCCGCAGGACAGCGGCTCGGCGCCCGGCAGCGATTGATTGAAACGGTGGTCGAGGTCAACGAGCTGCGCGCCGAGAAGATGGCGCAAAAGGTGCTCGCGGCGCTGGGCGAGCCGGAAGGCAAGATCGTCGCGGTACTCGGGCTCGCCTTCAAGCCGAATACCGACGACATGCGCGAGGCCCCCAGCCTGACGATCATTCCGGCGCTGCAAGGGGCGGGGGTTACGATCCGCGCCCACGACCCGGCGGCGATGGAGCGGGCGAAGACGCTCTTCGACCGAGTCGAATGGTGCGAGAACCCCTATGAGTCGGCCCTCGATGCCGACGCGGTGCTGATCCTGACCGAATGGAATGCCTACCGGGCCCTCGATCTCGAGCGCTTGAAAGCCGCGATGGCCGGGCGGACCGTTATCGATCTGCGGAACATCTACAAGCCGCAGGACATGGCGGCGGCCGGCTTCGACTATACCAGCGTCGGGCGCGCCTCGAGCCGCATCGCCGAGGCGAGTTTCACCCGCGTCAAGGGCCAGGCCTCCTAGCCGTCTTTGGTGTCCGGACCGCGCCGGCGGACGTCGGTGAAGGGCGTGCCGTCCCGATGCGCATAAGGGGTGGGCTTTCCGCCCGGGACCGTCCGCATGTCGATGTCGGAATAATAGACGACCTCGTCCGGCACGCGGCTGCCCATCTCGAGCACCAAAGCGTCGGCGTTGGAGCGGTTCTGCAGGCAATGGCCGTCCGGATGGTTGGCCTTGAAACCGGCGGCATCGCCAGCATGCAGCAGCTCCGGCCCTTCGTCGGTGACGAGAGTGACTTCCCCCGACACGACGTAAATGAATTCGTCCTCCTTGACGTGCCAGTGGCGCTGCGACGACCAGGCGCCGGCCGGCAGGCGGAGGAGATTGACGCCAAACTGGGTGAGTTGGGCGACATCGCCGAGCTTGCGGCGCTCGCGGGCGCGGCATGGCTTGTCGAAGGGGGGCGGATAGAGGGTGCCGACGACGGGCTCGACGGTCCGCGGATCGATGCGTTTGGGCATGGCTTCTCCTGGCGCGAGGCGAGGCGAAATTGCCATGCGTGCCGGCGCGGAGAAACAGGCTTTTTATGTCAGCGATAGTGACGTAAAAGGGGCAGATGCAAATCGATCTCGTCGCCAGTTTCCTGCTGCTTGCGCTGCCGACCTATTTCACCCCGGGGCCGAACAATCTGATGCTGATGACCTCGACGGCCAAGTTCGGCGTCCGGCGCACCCTGCGGCACGCGCTCGGTATTTGCATCGGGTTCCCGATCATGGTGTTCGGGGTGGGACTCGGGCTCGGCGAGCTGTTCGCCGCCTATCCCTGGGTGAAAACCGCGATGCGCTACGCGGCGGCGGCGTATTTCCTGTGGATGGCGTGGCATCTGCTCGGCATCCGCATCACTGCCGGGGGGCAGCCGGCCGGCCGGCCGATGACCTTCATTGAGGCGGTGGCGTTCCAGTGGGTCAATCCCAAGGCCTGGGCGATGGCGACGAGTTTCGTCGCCGCGCTGGTCGTCAGCGGAGAGGGCCGGCTCGCCAGCATCCTGTGGCTGACGCTCGGGGCCGTCGCGATCGCGCCATTCTCCACCGCGCTGTGGATGCTCTTCGGCCAGCAGCTCGCGCTCTGGTTGAAGCGGACGGGCCTCGAGCGGTCGCTCGGGATGCTGCTCGCGGCGCTGATGGTGGCGGCGGTGGCGCTTTTTGTCTTTTGATCGGCGGGGCCGGTCGGGCTACAATGTCATATGGCTGTCGCCGGAATCAGCAATAGGGGCCGTGCGGCAGGGGCGGAGCAGCTTCCCGGAAACGCGATGGCCGAAGGGACCGAGGTTCGGCGCACCAAGGCATTGTTCATCTCCGATATCCATCTCGGGATGAAGGCCATCCGCATCGAACAGCTGTTGAATTTCCTCAAGGTCCACGATGCCGACACGATCTATCTCGTGGGCGACATCATGGACGGCTGGCGGCTGCAGAAATCCTGGTACTGGCCGCCGAGCTATAACCTGCTGGTGCAGAAGCTCCTGCGCAAGGCGCGCGCCGGGGCGCGGGTCATTTATCTGCCCGGCAATCACGACGAGTTCCTGCGCGACTATCTCGGCACCTATTTCGGCGACATCGAAATCGCCGACCAGGTGATCCACCACGCCGCCGACGGCAAGCGGTATCTGGTCATTCACGGCGACCAGTTCGACGTGGTCGTGCGCCACGCCAAGTGGCTCGCCCATCTCGGCGACTGGGCCTACCGCGCGGCGCTCAGGACCAATATCGTCATCAATTTCGCGCGCCGCAAACTCGGCTTCGACTACTGGTCGTTGAGCGCCTGGGCCAAGCACAAGGTGAAAAACGCCGTCAGCTTCATCGGCCGGTTCGAGCGGGCGCTGTCGCTCGAAGCCAAGCGCACCGGCGTCGACGGGGTGATCTGCGGGCATATTCATCACGCCGACATCCACGACAATTTCGGCACCCGTTACATCAATACCGGGGACTGGGTCGAAAGCTGCACGGCGGTCGTCGAGAATTACGACGGCACAATCGAGCTCATTCGCTGGAAGGAACTGGCGGGCGTGCGCGGGGAAAGCAAGGCCGGCGGGGAAAGGGCGGTCGCATGAGCCGGGTGCTGATCGCCACCGACGCGTGGCATCCCCAGGTCAACGGGGTGGTGCGGTGCCTCGAGTATGTCGGGCTGGGGCTCGGCCAGTTCGGGCACCAGGCGGTATTCCTGACGCCGGAGCGCTTCTGGACCATGCCGATGCCGACCTATCCGGAAATCAGGCTGTCGCTCGCCCCGCTCGGCGCGATCGCCGACTTCATTTCGAAAAGCCAGGCCGACCATATCCATATCGCCACCGAAGGCCCGCTCGGGCTGATGACGCGCATCCATTGCGTCAGCCATCAGCTCGGCTTCACCACCAGCTATCACACGCGCTATCCCGAATATGTGGCGGCGCGGCTGCCGGTGCCCCCGGACTGGAGCTACGCCTACCTGCGCTGGTTCCATTCGGCGGCGGCAACGACTTTGGTGCCGACCCGGTCGGTCGAAAAGGACCTCACCGCGCACGGCTTCCGCAATCTCACCGTCTGGGCTCGCGGGGTCGACGCGGTGCAGTTTAGCCCCGGTGAGCCGACCATGTTCACCGACCGTGAAGGGCCGATCCTGCTGCATGTCGGGCGGGTAGCGGTCGAAAAGAATGTCGAGGCGTTTCTCAAGCTCGACGTGCCCGGCACCAAAGTCGTGGTCGGGGACGGCCCGCAGCTCGAAGAGTTGAGGTTGCGCTATCCGCAGGCGGTGTTCACCGGCACGCTGGTCGGGTCCCCGCTGGTTGCCGCCTATCGCAGCGCCGACACCTTCGTTTTTCCCTCGCGCACCGACACGTTTGGCAATGTGATGATCGAGGCCCTGGCCTGCGGGGTTCCGGTCGCTGCCTACCCGGTGATGGGGCCGGTCGATGTGCTGACCGATCCGGAAGCCGGCGCGATGAGCGAAGACCTCGGTGCGGCGGTGCGCAAGGCGCTGACGCTGTCGCGCTCGGCCGCCCGAAAGCACGCCGAAAAATTCACCTGGTCGGAATCGACGCGGCAATTCGTCGAGACTCTGGTGCCGGCGCGACCGATGGCGATCGTGGCGGCGTGAGCGGGGTTCGGCCGCACCCGGCCGGGGTTGCAAATCCCTGATCGAGCGCGCAAAATCGCGCCACTTCCTTGCCGTCCGGAGCCCTTCTTTTCATGCCGGTTACGTTCCGGGAGCGGCTCAATTCGCCCGAAGGCCGCACCTCGATCTTCTATCTGACCCTGTTTATGGCGATGGGGGTCTCCAATCCCTATCTGCCGATCTGGCTGGTCGACAAAGGGATCAGCGAGAGCGCCATCGGCACCATTAGCGCCGCGCCAATTCTGGTCGTGGTGGTGCTAACGATGCTGGTCGGGCGGATCGCCGACCGGGCGAAGGACTGGCGCACGGTGATCGTCGCCGGCGCGGTGTTTGCCGGGGGCGTGCCGCTGGGGCTCTATTTCGTCGACGGCTATTGGGGCGTCCTGATCGTCTGGACGGCGATGATGGTGCCGTTCCAGGCGATCGCGCCGGTCGTTGACGCCGCGGCGCTCCGGATGACGCGCCGTCACGGCACCGATTTCGGGCGGGTCAGGGTCTGGGGAACGATCGGGTTCATTCTCGCGACGATCATCGGGGGATTTTTCCTCGGCTGGTACGGGGCGGCCGCCTTCGTCACGATGATCGTCGTCCTCAGTCTCGCGCGGGCGGCGACGGCGCTGCAGCTTCCGTATTTCCGCGAGGAGAACGACCTGTTCCGGGCGCCGCCGGCGCTGACGATTCCCGAAAGCGTGCCGGGCGATGTCCCCCTGCCTCTGCCGCCGCCGCCGCCGCCACCCCCGGCGCGCGGCCGGCGCGCACGGGCCAATCCGAAGATCGCCACGACAATGAAACAAACCTGGCAGCTCTGGTATGTGCTGCCGCTCGTCGGGGTGGCGCTGCTGCATGGCAGCCACATGCTGCAAATGGGATTCGGGGCGCTGATCTGGCAACGGGCCGGCATTCCTCCCGAAATCATCGGGCCGCTTTGGGCGGTGGCGCCAACCTCCGAGATCGTCATCATGCTGTATTTCGCGCGGATCGCGCGGCGGTTTTCGGCGCGGCACCTTTTGCTGTTTTGCTGCGCGGCGGGGGTGGTGCGCTGGTGCGGATTTGCGCTCGAGCCCGGGATCTGGGGTCTCGCCGCGTTGCAGGCGCTAAATCTGGCGACCATGGGAATGAGCTTTCTCGGCGCGGTCAATTTCATCGCCAACTGGACGAGCGAGGAGATCGCCGCCGAATCGCAATCGGTGGCGGTGGTGTTCCGGCAGATCACCTCGGTGGCGGTGCTGGTCGGCTCGGGATTTCTCGTCGCCTGGTTCGGCGCCGGGGCATTCTGGGCGTCGGCCGCGCTCGCGGCACTCGCCGGGCTTTGCATCATCGGCTCGCTGATTCTGATGCCGCCGAGCGAAGAACAGGCGGCGGTCAATGCCACCCACCCGAGGGGCGATCCGAAGTGATCGAACGGTGGCTGGGACAGCTGCGCTCGCCTGAGGGGCGCACCAGCCTGTTCTATTTCTGCTTCTACATGGGCAACGGCGCCGCCGCCTCGTACCTGCCGATCTGGCTCGTCCAGAAGGGTGTCCTCGAAGACCAGATCGGCTACATCAACGCCGTGCCGATCATCCTGATGATCGCGATCAATCTCATCGTCGGGCGGATCGCCGACAGAGCCAAAGACTGGCGGCAGGTGATCGTCGTCGCGACGGCGATCTCGGGACTGGCCCCGCTCGGGCTGTTCTTCGTCAGCGGCTTCTGGGGAATTCTCGTCGTCTACGCGCTGACCATGGTGCCGCTGATGGCGGCGGGACCGGTGGCCGACGCGGCGAGCCTGCGGCTCACCCGCCGGCGCGGCAGCGATTTCGGATTCATCCGGGCCTGGGGCACGGTCGGCTTCATGGGGCTGAACGCGGCGACGGGCTTTCTCGCCGCGGCGTGGGGCGCGGTGGTCTTTCTGCCGATCTTCGCCGGGGTCGGGCTGCTGCGGGCCGCCGCCGCGCTGCAATTGCCGCGCTTCCGCGCCGAGCAAAGCGAGGCGAAGTCCGACGCCGCACCAAAGGCCCGGGCGCGGCTCCTCGATGCGTTGAAACCCTGGTTCGTACTGGCGATCGTCGGCGCAGCGATGCTCTATTCGTGCCACTACCTGTTGCAGGGCTTCGCGGCGCTGATCTGGAAGAACGCCGGCATGTCCGAGGCGGTGATCGGGCCGCTGGTGGCGGTCAGCGCCTTCGCCGAAGCGCTGATGATGTTCGGCTTCCGGCGCTTTGCCTCGCGCTTTTCGGCGCGGTATCTGATCCTCGCGGCGGCGCTGACGATGGCGGCGCGGCTCGCTATCATGGCCTTCAACCCGCCGGTCGCGCTGTTGTTCCTCCTGCAAACCCTGCACGCAATCACCTTCGCGCTCGGCTATCTCGGCACGGTCAACTTCATCGCCAACTGGACGAGCGAGGACATCGCCGCCGAGGCGCAGAGTTTTTATGTGGTCGTCGTGCAGGTGGTCTCGGCGGCGGCACTGATCGGCTTCGGCTATCTGACGGCCGTTGCGGGAGCGGGCGCGTTTTTGGGCGGGGCGGCGCTGGCGCTGGCGGGGGCGGTTTGCGTCATAATCTCGCTCCGTCTCAAATCGGCGAGGCGCGAGGCCGGCGAGACGCCGGCGAGGCTCAGCGCTTCATAAAAATCTGATGCAGACCGGAGTGCCGACGTCGACCTCGCTGCCGGTCGGGGTCATCTTTCCCGTCGCGTTGTCGAGCCGGAAGATGACGACATTGTTGGACTCCTGATTGGCGGCGGCGAGATTGGCGCCCTCGGCATCGACCTCGAAATTGCGCGGTATCGCGCCGCCAGTCGGCTGGAATCCGACGATCTGCATTTTGCCCGAAGCGGCGTCGATCCGGTAGGTCGCGAGCGTATTGTGGCCGCGGTTGGAGCCGTAGAGAAATTTACCCGAGGGGGCGATCTGCACCGCGGCGCAGCTCGAATTGCCGGTGAAACCGGCCGGCAAGGTCGAGAGAGTCTGGATTTCTTCGAGCGCGCCGCGCGCCGAATCGTAGCGGTACGAGGTCATGGTGCAGTCGAGTTCGTTAATGAGGAAAGCGAGCTTGCCGTCGGGATGAAAGGCGATCTGGCGCGGGCCGGCGCCGGGCCGCATCGAAATCCAAGGCTGGTCGGGGTTTGGCGACAGTTTGCCGGCCGCCGGGTCGAGCCGATAGATCATCACCCGGTCGACGCCAAGCTCGGGCACGAACGCATAGCGGTTGGCGGCGTCGAGCTCGACCGCATGGGCATGCGGGCCCCTCTGGCGGGTCGGATTGACGCTCGATCCCTGGTGCTGGATGACGCAGCTTGCCTCGGCGAGCGATCCGTCGGCCATGATCGGCAGCACCGCAACCGATCCCGAGGCGAAATTGGCGACGAGCACGCATTTGCCCGTGTGATCGACCATCAGGTGACACGGGTCGGTGCCTTGGCTCGCCCGCTGATTGAGAAAGGCCAGCTCGCCGGTCTTCGCATCGATCCTGAAGGCGCTGACCGCGCCCGACGCCATGCCCTCATATTCCTTGAACTCGTTGACGGCGTAGAGCAAACGCCGAGACGGATCGAAGGCGAGGTAGGAGGGGTTGCGCGTTTTGGTGACCGGGCCCGGCGTAAGCTGACCGGTAGTCCGATCAAACCAGAAGGCATGGATGCCCTGGCCCTTGCCTTGCAGCACCTGGCCGGTGCCGAAAAGAATCGGCTCGGAATAGGTGCCGACAAAGACCAGCTGGCGGTCGGGCATGATCGTTCCTTCCGGCGGGCCTATTCCTCGACCTTGATGCCGAGATCGCGGCAGATCGCCTTCAGATAATTCATCCCGGCGACGGTCTCGTCGACGAATTCCCGGGTGGCGGTCGGGTTGCGGAAAACGCCGGCGGCGTTGGACGTGCCACGCGAGACGCCGGGCACGTCCTCGAGCTCGATCGAGATCACCCCGTCATAGCCGACATCCTTGAGGGCCTCAAACATGGCGCGCCAGTCGATCTTGCCGCCGCCGGGCCGCCAATGGACGTTGGTCAGGCCGTCATTGTCGGAGGCGTGGCAATGGATGATGTGCTTGCCCAACTGATAGACCGAGATGTTGGGAAACTCGCCCATCGGGAAGGTGTGCGAGGGATCGAAATTGACGCCCATCGCGGGCGAGCCGACATATTCCAGGAGGCGCAGCGCGCCCGCATTGTTGGCGAGGTAGCGGTGCGGATGCGGCTCGACCGACATCATCACGCGCGCATCCTGACAGACTTTGGCGCAGGCTTTCAGCGCATCGACATAGTCGAGGAAGTTCTGGTTCCAGTCGAGCCCGGTGGGCACATGGGCCGCGTAAGTCTGCACCAGCGGCTTGGTGACGATGCGAGGAAACTCGCCTGGCTCGCGGAAACCGAATGGATGGGCCGAGACCATGTTGATGATCTTGGAGCCGAGCCCCACGCCCACCTCGACGGTGCGCTTCCAATGGTCGATGGCGGCGGCGCGCCGCGCCTTGTCGGGCGCCGACAGGTCGTGCGGGGTCGAGACGAATTGCGAGATCATCAGCCCTTCGCCGTTGAGCGACGACTTGAGGAGCTTGATGGTCGCGGGCGTGTAATAATCTCTCAAATAGTCCTGGTTCCAGCCGATCAGTTCGATCGCCTTGAAACCGTTGGCGGCGACCCGCTTGATGACGTCCTCATACGGCGGATCCCACTGGAACGGCCATGACGATGCGCCGAATTTCATCACTTGCTCCCTGGATTTCCGCTGCGGGCGATCGTGGCTTGATTTGGACGATCGCTCATACCCTGCCCGCCGGTGCTTGGAAAGCCGGTGTCTGGACGAGATTGCGCGACATGGCGCGTCCGGCTTAGGTTCGGCCCGGCATGCAACGCATTTCCGCCAATCTCGGATTTCTCTGGCCGGGGCTGCCGCTTCTCGAGCGGATCGCGGCGGCGGGACGCGCCGGGTTCAAGGCCATCGAGCTGCACTTTCCCTATGACGTGCCGGCGGCGGAGACCAGGGCCGCCTGCGGGCGAGCGGGGGCAAAACTCCTCGGCATCAATTCCGAACGCGGCGATGTGGCGAAGGGCGAGGTAGGGCTCGGCGCGGTGCCCGGCCGAGAAGCGGAGTTTCAGGCGATCGTCGACCAGGGGCTCGCCTACGCGGCGGCGGCCGGAGGGGTCTCGGTGCATGCGATGGCGGGCAGACCGGGGACGCCGTCGCATCAGGCGGCGCGGGATTGCTTCGTCGAAAATCTCAGGATCGCAACGAAAAAGGCGGCAGGAAAAGGTCTCACGATCCTCCTCGAGCCGCTCAACGAACACGACATGCCGGGTTATTTCTACTCAAGGATCGAGGACGCCGCCGACTTGCAGGACCGGGTCGGCGCGCCGAATTTGCTGCTGATGTTCGATGTCTATCATGTCGGCCGGGCCCAGGGCGATGTGCTGACGCGCCTTGCGGCGCTCTTCGACCGGATCGGGCATGTGCAGATCGCGGCGGTGCCGAGCCGGGCGGAGCCCGACGAAGGCGAGATCGACTATCGGGCGATCTTCGCCGCGCTCGACCGGCTCGGCTATGCCGGCTGGGTCGGGGCGGAATACAGGCCGCGCGGGACCACCGAGGCGGGCCTCGGCTGGGTCAAGGCGCTGGGCTTCAGTCTCTAGGAAAAAGGCCCTGGCGAGCGGGGCCTCATTGCATCGATGAGCGGGACTGTCAGTCGAGCCGGCCGCTGGCATGGGCCAGCATCGTATAGACCTTGCCGCGGTCAGAAATCAGCACCTTGTGCGATTCCGCCGGGCCGCCGGCGCCCTTCGATGCCTGCTGCAACAGCTGCTCGAACTCGGCCATGTATTTGTTGGTCGCGGCGGCGAAATCGGGGTCGCGGCGGATTTTCTTGCGGACGTCGTCAAAAGTGCCCTGGCCGGCAAGCGTATAAAGCCGGCGCGAGAAAGCGCCCGCCTCGTCCTGGCGGAAGCGGGTCCAGGCGTCGGTCAGCGCCGTATCATCGACGGCGCGGACGATCTCGGCGGTCAGACTTGAAAGCCCGGTCGGCTGCGCGGCGGCCGGCCTTTCTTCGGCTGAAGCGTTGCGCAACAGGTCGCGCAGCCAGCCGTCGGCGGCGGGGGCGGCCGCGGCAGGCCGCGGCGCGGCCGATATAGCCGTCGACTGCGGGCCGAGATTGGCCGCCGGGCGGGCGAGCAATGCGCTCAAGGCACTCGAGGAGCCGTCGGCGGCGGGCGTCGGCCGGGGCGGCGCCGGGGCGACATGGTCGTCGCGCTGGGCGGGCCTTGCGGCGGGGCCGGTGGCGCGCCGGGCGTGAGTCAGGTCGTAGGAGGCGGGCTGGGCGCGGACGATGGTGTTGAGCTCGTTCAGCGCCTCGATCTGCTCGGCAACGACGCGCCGCATGGCGGTGGCGCTGGCACGGGTCTCCTCGGGCAGTTCGATGACGCCGCGCTGCAATTCGGCGCGGGTCGCTTCGAGTTCCTGGCCGACCTGGGTCGCGGTCGAGCGCATCGCTTCGGCGGTCTCGGCGAAACGGGAGGTCGCGTCGCGAATCGTCTGCTGCAACTCGTCGATGAGATGCTGCTGGGTGGCGCGCAACACCTCGCCGGCGCGCTCGGTCTCGGCGCTGGCGGTGCCGGCGATCTCGTGCAGATTGGTCGACAGCGCGTCGGTGCTCGACCGCACGGTCTCGGCCATCGAGGCCTGGGTGGCGCGAATCCGGTCCTCGGTGTCGTTGACGGCGCTCGACAGCGCCTCGGCGAAGGAGCGCAGGCGCGCGTCGATCTCTCCGGCGCGGGCGGCGAAGCCGCTGACGAGGGTGTCCATGGCCTCGCGGCCAGCCTCGAGCGACTCGACGCTGATCGTGCCGGCTTCGTTGAGGTCGCGGGCGGCTTGGCTGAAGCCGGCAGTCTGAGTCGAGAGCGCGGTCTTCAGCGATTCCATCTCGGCGACGAGCCCGGTGATGGTCGAGCCGAGCGCGTTGACGTGATCGTTCATCAGGCGGCCGGCTTCGTGGGTGTCTCCGACCGCATCCTTGACCGTCTGGGCGTACTCCTTGGTGTATTTGCCGACACTCGATTCGAGTTCGGCGAGGTTGCCGGTCGAGGCCGAAAGGACCTGCTGCAGCAGATGGTTGCCCTGATTGAGTTTGTCGAGCGCCTCGGTGACCTCGGAAGCAATCCTTGAGGTCGAGGTCGACATGATCTCCTCGGCTTCCGAGGCCGTGAGCTCGAGGGCGGCGCGCAGAATGTTGCCGTGGCTCTTGAGGTTGGCGTCGAGTTGCGAGGTCTTCTGCTCGACGAGCAGATCGAAGGCGTGGGTGTGGCCGGCGACCGAGGCGCTGAGGGCGGCAGTGCTCGACTCGATCAGGGTTGTGAAGCTCTCGGCCTGGCCGGCGACCATCTTGTGCAGCGCTTCGGCGCGCCGGGAGAGGTCCTCCGCCGCGGCCGGGGCCCTGAGGCCGACGAGGTCCTCGATGGCGCGGGTCGTGGCCCCGAGCTTGTCAAGGGCGGATCGGACGACGATGTCCATGCGGCCCGAAGCGTTCTCGACGTCGGTCGCAAGATTGGTGGCGAGCCCGGCGACCCGCTCGGTGAGTGCGTTCTCGATGCGGTCGGCGCCGGTCTCGAGGTCGACCATCGAGGCGGCGATGGTCGAATTGATCGTCTCGTGGAGCGAAGCGAGGCGCTCGGCGGAAATGTCGACCCGGGCGGTGATCGCCTCGGGCAGGGTGCCGAGCCTGACATCGACGGTCTGGGTGACGCGGCGGACGCTGTCGTCGAGCCGTTGCTCGACCGCGCCCAGGTGCTCGTCGACCTGGTTGGCCATCGAGGCGGCGCTGTGTTCGAGGGTTTCGGTCGAGCGGGTGATCGCGGTGTCGACCGTCGCCTCGAGGGTGCGAACGCTCGCCTCGATCGAGGTTGCGGCGTCGCCGACCTTGGCGGAAACGCCCTGTTCGGCGTCGGTGATCCGGGAGATCGCTTCGTCGATGCCGCGGCCGAGAGTCTCGTTGACCTCGGCGACCTTCTTTTCGATCAGGGTCGAAACCTGGGTGGTGCGGCTGTCGAGCGCGTCGGTGACGTTGGCGAGGCTGGCGTCGACCCGCTTCTGGAAGTTCTGCGAGGACTCGACGAAGGCGTCGGCGAATTCGCGGGTGTGGGTGGTCAGCACCCGGTTGAGCTCGCCCGACTTTTCGTTCAGCGCGTTCTCGAGAAGGTTGGCGTTCTGGATCAGGCTCGACTGATGCTGATTAAGGGTGGCGACCAGCCGGCCGCCCTTTTCCCCGACAATCGAATCCATCGCGTCGACGCGGGAATCGATCTCGCCGGTGATCTCGAGCACCCGCGAGGTCAGCTGGCTCATCGTGTCGGTGCCGGTGGAAAGGAAGATCTCGCGGGACTTCGTGGTGTGGTCGTCGAGCGTCGCGGTCATTTCGATCAAGGCCGACTGGACGCGGCTTTCGAGACTGTTCGACTGGATGGCGAAGGCCTCGTCGAAGCGCTGGCCGACCCCGGCAAGGGTGACGTTGGCGTCGTTGGCTTTCTCGACGATATCGGCGGACAGCGTCTGCCCGACATTGGAGAGCCGCTCGGCGATCTCGTCGGACCTGAGCGACAGATCGACGAGGATAGATTCGCCCGAGGCGCGCAGGATATTGGCGAGCATCGCCGACTTCTGCTCAAGTTCGATCGAAAACGCGGTCGATCCCTCGTTGAGCACGCGGGAGAGGTCGCCGGTGCGCGAATCGATGGCTTCCCCGAGCACCCGGGCGCGCTCGTCAAGCAGCGTGGAGAATTCGTCGGTGCGGGCGGTGAGGGTTGAATCGAGCTGCGCCGAGCGCTGGTCGATGGCGTCGATGAACTGGCCCGAGCGGCCGTCGAGGGCGTCGGCGAGCGCGTTGGTGCGGTCCTCGATCGCCGAGGAGAAGCGGTCGGTCGTCTCGTCGAGGGCGGCGAGCAGGTCGGCGCGGCGGTTCTCGATGGTCGAGGCGAAGGCGTCGGTACGGTCGGCGAAAGTGGTCTCGACCATGGTGCCGATCCTCTGCAGCGCCGAGGAGACCTGGTCGCCCTTGTCGGTAAGCTTGAGGGCGGCTTCATTGCCGATTGAGGTGATCTGGTCGCCGAGCGTATGGGAGGCGTTCTGCAGTTCGGCCGAAAAAGACTGATGGGCCCCCGAAATTGCCTCGCGGACGCGCTCGGCATTGGTCATCACCGCTTCGCGCTGGCCCGACAGTTCGTCGATGAGCGCGCGCATCTTGGACTCGTTGCCCGAATAGGAGCGCTCCAGCGAATTGATCTCGTTGTGGACCATCACCTCGATCTCGGAGGCGCGGGAAAGCGCGCGCTCGAGCCCGTCGCCGATGGCGTTGACCTCGCGGCGGACGGCCTGGGCGACGGTGGTGATCTGCTGGGTGGCGGTGGTTTCGGGCTCGGAGAGCCGCATCGCCGCCTGGGTCATGGAGGAGGCCGCGAGTCGCAGATCCTGGGCCCGGCGCAACAGGAAACCGAGCGCCAGGAAGCCGAGGATCGGCAAAACCAAAACGGCGAGGAAGCCGGAGAACTCGGTGGTTTGCAGGAAAGCGCGGAAGCGCTCGCCGTCGGTGAAAATGTCACCGTAACGTGCCCAGGCGGTCGCCCCCACGCCGGCGGCCCAGATGACCGAGGCGAGGACGGCGAGCCAGAATGGCGCCGAGGAGGGCCGGGCCTGCATCGTATAGAGCAGGCCGGAGGAGATGACGGTGCGGTCGTCGTTGGCGACCCCGAGGGTCCGGGTCGCGATCTTTTCGGCCGAACGTTGGCGCTCGGCGGGCGAATCGTCGGGGCGGCGCATTCGCTCGGACGGCGACATCGGCCGGCGCTCGGCCGGCGCCGGTTCGGGGTTGTCGTCCTCGGCGGACTTGGATTTCTGGAGGGCGCCCTCGACGGCTGAGAACGCAAGGGTTGCGGGATCGTTCTTCGATTGGGTGGGTTTGTTGGCCATACTCTTTACATCCCTAGCGTCCGCACTGTCCCAAAGGGGCGGCGCTGGTGTCGTGCAGCCTCCGGCATCAACCGGATGAATGCTTCGGAGTGTCCCCCTCCGACACCGACGGGCGATACGCAGCCCGGATCAAGCCCTTACCTACGCCGTCGTACCTTCGTAACACGCCAATATATACACCGACGGCGGGTCACTTTACAAATCGTTAACGCAATTGACGGCCCCGGGCTAGCCCTGTGCGCCAACCAAGGCGCAGCTTAAGCTGACATTCATTGTATGGCATTAGCATGGCGGCGCGGCGCGGACGGGACGGTCCAAACAGGCGGAAAAATGGCACATTCGGCGGTTGCGGCGGCGGTCGCCAATGATCCGAACGGATTGCACCGCCGGCCGATCGACCGCGCTCATCTCGCCCGGCAAACGATGGGCGACAGGGGACTTGAAATCGAAATCCTGAAAATGTTCGATCTGCAGATCCGAGCGCAAATGGCGAAGCTGCAAAGTACAAGTGATTCGGCCGAGCGGGCGATGCTGCTGCATTCGATGAAGGGTTCGGCCTTCGGGGTCGGCGCACGCTCGATCGGGCAGATTGCGCTCAGGGCCGAACGGCGGATGCAGGAGACCGGCGAGGTCGGGGGCGACCTGATCGCCGATCTCGAAATCGCGGTCGGCGAAGCCTCGGTCTTTATCGGCGAAATCCTCGCAAGCTGAAAATGCCTCTGGCCGGGGGCTGCGACGGTCCCGCGCTTGCCGCGGGAGCGGGCGGTGGGTATAGGCGGCTTGTTGCGGCACCGCCTATCGGTCTGGAGCCAATGGCGAAAATCACGTTCATCGAGGCGGGGGGCAAGGTCCACGAAACCGAAGGCCCGAACGGGGCGACGGTGATGGAGACCGCGATCCGCAACGATGTGCCTGGAATCGTTGCCGAATGCGGCGGGGCCTGCACCTGCGCGACCTGCCATGTCTATGTCGACGAAGCCTGGGCCGAAATCGTTGGCCCGCCCTCGGCGATGGAAGAGGATATGCTTGATTTTGCTTATGAAGTCAGGCCGACGAGCCGGCTGAGCTGCCAAATCAAAGTGCGCGATGAGCTCGACGGGCTGGTGGTCAGGGTGCCGCCGCGGCAAGGGTGAAAAGCCCGGATTTCCGGGGGTTTTCCGGTGAAAGGCGAAGATTTCGCCGAATCGGGAAAGGTGAGGCATTTATTGCGCGGCGTGGGCGCAGCGCAGAAAGCTATTTAGTTTCAATGTCTTGTGAGTGAAGGGCGGGGGGCGTATTTTGCTGTCTCAAGCTACCCCCGGAGGCTTTGGCCCGATGCCGCGTCTTGCGACCTTTCCGGTCTCCTACAAGGTCCGGGGACGGAAAATCATCATTATCGGCGGGGGTTTAGAGGCGCTGGCGAAAGCCCGGCTCGCTGTCAAAACCGATGCCGAAGTTCGGGTCATTTCGGCGGAACTTCTGCCTGAGTTCGACGATATTCGAGTAACTTCTGCCATGTATCCGGCCAAGGCGTCCGACCTCGACAATGTGGCGCTGATTTTCATCGCCGAAGAGTCGGAGAATGCCGAGCGGGTAAAAATTCTGGCGCGCCAACGCGGCATCCCTGTCAATGTCGTCGACAGGCCCGACGAGTGCGATTTCTTCACCCCGGCGATCGTCGATCGGGCGCCGGTGAGCGTGGCGATTTCCTCGGAGGGCGATTCCCCGGTTTTGGCGCGGCTGATCCGGGCGCGGATCGAGGCGGCGTTGCCGCCCCATGCCGGGCGGCTCGCGGCGATGGCGGGAGAGTTGCGCGACAAGGTTTTCGCGGCGCTGGGGCGCGGCATCGACCGGCGGCATTTTTTCGAGGCGCTGGCGAATTCCGGCAAGATCGAACGGGCGCTCGAAACCGGCGACGAGATTTCGGCGCGGCGGGAAGCCGAGCTTCTGCTCGACGCGCAGGCGCGCGACGGCGCGACGGAAGGCTTCGTCTGGCTGATCGGGGCGGGACCGGGCGCCGAGGACCTGTTGACGCTCAGGGCGCAAAGACTGCTGCAATCGGCTGATGTGATTGTCCATGACGCGCTGGTCCCCAACGCGGTCGTCGAGATGGGCCGGCGCGATGCCGAGCGGATCGCCGTCGGCAAGGCCAAGGGCAATCATCCGGTCTCCCAAGCCAGGATCAATTCAACGCTTATTCTCCTGGCCAAAGAGGGCAAACGGGTAGCGCGCTTGAAGGGCGGCGACCCGATGATTTTCGGCCGGGCGGGGGAAGAGATCGCGGCGCTCAGGCGCGCCGGCGTCGGCTATACGATCGTGCCGGGGGTGACCGCGGCGCTGGCGGCGGCGGCTGAAACCGCGACGCCATTGACGCTGCGCGGGGTCTCGACCGGGGTCGTCTTCGCGACGGCGCATGGCGCGGACGACGAGGAACTCGATCACTGGGCGGCGCTCGCCCAGGCCGGAATCACGCTCGGCATCTATATGGGCAAGAGCGTCGCCGGACGAGTGTCCGGCAAACTGATCGAAAACGGCATGGACGCCTGCCTGCCGATCGGCATCGTCGTCAATGCGGGACGTGGCGGACGGCGGACCTATCGCGGCACATTGGGCGAGCTCGGCGGCAATCATGCCGCCTTTGTCAGCGGACCGGCGTTGATCCTCATCGGCAAAGCGGTCGAAGCCGGCGATTGGGAAAGCGCCGCGGCGCTGGCGCCGCTCGAATCGGAGCTGGTCGCATGAACGGAGAAATTCTCACCGGCAACGAGCTCAATTCCGGGGCGACCGTCTATCTGGCGGCGAACGGGGAATGGGTGAAACAGATCGACAAGGCGCGAGTGTTCGGCCCGGACGAAGCCGAGGCGCGCGACGCCACCATGCTGAAGGCCACGGAAAACCACCGGCTGCTCGGGCTCGAGATCGAGAAGGTTTCGGTCGAGGGCGGGCGGGTCGTCGCCGAGCGGCTGCGCGAGCGCATCCGCGCCGAAGGGCCGACCGCCCCGCGGTTCGAGCCACAGGAATTGGGCGAGGACGAACATGTATCGCTATGACGAGTTCGACGCGGCGTTCGTCGGCGAGCGCACCGCGCAATTCGCCGACCAGGTAACGCGGCGCATTGCCGGGGAATTGACCGAGGACCAGTTCCGGCCGTTGCGGCTGATGAACGGGCTCTATCTGCAGCTCCACGCCTATATGCTGCGGATCGCGGTGCCCTACGGAACGCTGTCGGGCCGGCAGATGCGGATGCTTGCCCATATCGCGCGGACCTACGACCGCAATTACGGGCATTTCACCACAAGGCAGAACATCCAGTTCAACTGGCCGAAGCTGCGGGACATTCCGAGGATTCTCGCGGATCTCGCCTCGGTCGAAATGCATGCGATCCAAACCTCGGGCAACTGCGTCAGGAACGTCACGACCGACCAGTTCGCGGGCGCGGCGGCCGACGAGATCATCGATCCGCGGCCGATCGCCGAGATCGTCCGGCAATGGTCATCGCTGCATCCGGAATTTTCCTTTTTGCCGCGCAAATTCAAGATCGCGGTGACCGGGGCGCCGCGCGACCGGGCGGCGATCAAGTTCCATGACATCGGGCTGATGGCCAAAGCCGGGGAGGGGGGTTCGATCGGCTGGACGGTTTATGTCGGCGGCGGGCTCGGGCGCACCCCGATGATCGGCAAGAAAATCGCCGAGTTTGTCCCGCATACCGACCTGCTCGCCTATCTCGAGTGCATTTTGCGCGTCTATAACCGCTACGGGCGGCGCGACAACAAGTACAAGGCGCGGATCAAAATCCTCGTCCATGAAGAGGGGATCGAGTCGATCCGCGCGCAGGTCGAGGAGGAATTCGCCGCGATCCGCGGCGGGGCGCTGACGCTGCCCCAGGAAGAACTCGACCGGATCACCGCGTATTTCGCGCCGCCGGCCTTCAAGGCCGATGGTGGCACGCGGATCGACGCGGCGAAGACCAGGATTGTCGATCCGGCCTATGGGCGGTTCCTCGAACGCAATACCAACCCGCATTTCCGCGACGGCTATTTGTCGGTGACGGTATCGCTGAAGCCGATCGGCGGGACGCCGGGCGACGCGACATCCGAGCAGATGGACGCCATCGCCGATCTCGCCGAGGAATTCTCCTTCGACGAATTGCGGGTCAGCCACGAGCAGAACCTGGTTTTCCCGCATGTGGCGATCTCCGATCTGAGGGCGGTCTATGAGGGGCTGGTCGATATCGGGCTGGCGGAGGCCAATGCCGGGCTGATCTCCGACATCATCGCTTGCCCGGGACTCGATTTTTGCGCGCTGGCGACGGCGCGGTCGATCCCGATCGCCCAGGCGATTTCGCAGAAGTTTTCCTCGCCGGAGCGGCAGAAAGAGATCGGCGACCTGAAGATAAAGATTTCCGGCTGCGTCAATGCCTGCGGGCACCACCATGTCGGCCATATCGGCATTCTCGGGCTCGAGAAGCGCGGGGTCGAGAATTACCAGATCACCGTCGGGGGCGATGCGACCGAGGACGCCGCCATCGGCACGATCCTCGGGCCCGGGGTGCCGGCCGAGGACGTGCCCGACGCGATCGAAAAGCTGGTCGACACCTATATCGCCAACCGGACGAGCCCGCAGGAGACCTTTATCGTGGCGTTCCGCCGGCTCGGCGAGACCCCGTTCAAGGAGGCGCTGTATGGGGCGGCGTGAAGCGAGGTGGGTTTTCCTGTCACCTCATGGCCGGCCTCGTGCCGGCCATCCAGTGCGCCGCGTCGGCGGCGCGGGAGAGTCTATGGCGCGCGTGCGCCCGCCCTTCGGCATAGCCTCAGGGCCTTCGCCGCTCAAATCGCGCCACCGGCGCGATTTGACCCTTCGGGTCGCAGCGAAGTGGATCACCCGGACGAGCCGGGTGATGAGGGAAAAGAGCGATGTGGGCCGGGCGACCTCCCCCTTTCCGGGGGAGGTTGAAGAAGGCAGGAAGGCCCGTCATGGCGCTCGCTGATTTGTCGCGCGCCGCGCCCGCCGGGTTTGTCGACCGGCGCAAGAAAGACAAGCTGCGGGCGCTCGGCGTCATCGCGCTCAACGGCATGCTGGGCGAGAAGGACGCGCCGGCGGTGCTGAAGCAGGCGGCGGAGATTCTCCCTGACGATTTCGCGGTGGTCTCTTCCTTTGGGGCGGATTCGGTGGTGCTGCTGCACATGGTCGCCGAGCTCGATCGGCATCTGCCGGTGATCTTCCTCGACACCCAGAAGCACTTCGAGGAAACGCTTTCCTATGTCGAGACGATCAGGCGCGAGCTGGGGCTGACGCGGATCACGGCGCTGACGCCCGACCCGGCTGACCTGGCGCGGTTCGACCCAACCGAGGCGCTGTGGGAGACCGACCCGGATTCGTGCTGCCATATCCGCAAGACCGTGCCGCTGAATGCGGCGCTGGACGGGTTCGGCGGATGGGTGACCGGGCGGCGGCGCTACCAGACCTCGGAGCGCGGCATCCTGCCGCATTTCGAATTGACCAGCGACGACCGGATCAAGGTCAATCCGCTCGCCTACTGGACCTATGAGGACGTCGAAACCTACAAGGCCGGCCGCAACCTGCCCGAGCATCCGCTGGTGGCGAGAGGCTATCGCTCGATCGGCTGCGCCACCTGCACGAGCGCGGTGGGCGAGGGCGAGAATCCGCGGGCCGGGCGCTGGCGCGGCTTGAACAAAGCCGAATGCGGCATCCATTTCGACTTCAACGCCGAGATCGCCTCCCCGGTCAAGCACGAGCAATGGTCGCTGTTCAAGTCGGGGCGGTTCATCGCCGACCCGTGGCGGACGTGGGTCGAGGGCGACGATCCGGCAAGCGTCAAATTCACCCATGTGCCGCTGAAAGCCTGGGCGGGGAACCGCGAGGCGTTTGCGAGGAACCCGCATCCGGTCGGGCTGTCGATCGAGCCGATCGCGGGGGACCGGGTCGAGGCGGTCGGGGGCGAGCTCGACAAGTTCAATTCGATCGCGGTGGCGTTTCCGAAATTCACCGACGGCCGCGGCTATTCGGCGGCGCGCCTGATCCGCGAACGGTTCGGCTATCGCGGGGAATTGCGCGCGGTGGGGGACATCCTCGCCGACCAGGCTGGGTTCCTGAGGCGCTGCGGGTTCGACGCGCTGGTCGTCACCGACAAGGGCGCCAGGCGGGTGCTGGAAGAAGACGCGGTCAAGGAAGTCTCGGTCTATTTGCAACCCGTGGGCTCGTCCGGCGAAGTGCCGGCCGGGACCCGCCCGTTCCTCAGGAAGGCTGACCGGTAGTTCCGCGGTTGCAGCCGATCCCAATCAAAGATACCTCCGATGCTGATGAAGAATGAGACGCTGACGGATGTGGTGATTATCGGCGCGGGACCCGTCGGCCTGTTCGCGGTGTTCGAGCTTGGGCTGCTGGATTTGCGCTGCCACCTGATCGACATTCTCGACCGGGCGGGCGGGCAATGCGCCGAGCTCTATCCGGAAAAGCCGATCTACGACATTCCCGCCTGTCCGGTGATCACCGGGGCGGAGCTGACCGAAAAGCTCATGGGCCAGATCAAGCCGTTCGAGCCGGAATTCCATTTCTCGCGGATGGTGACGGGGCTCGAGCGGCAGGCCGACGGCGCGTTCCTCGTGAGGACCGACGAGGGCGAGATTTTCCGCGCCAAGGTGGTGGTGATCGCGGCGGGCGGCGGCTCGTTCCAGCCGAAGCGGCCGCCGATCGCGGGGATCGAGGCCTATGAGGACAGCTCGGTCTTCTATGCGGTGCGGCGGATCGAGGAATTTCGCGGCCACAACATTGTCATTGTCGGGGGCGGGGATTCGGCGCTCGACTGGACGCTAAACCTCGAGCCGGTCGCCAAATCGCTGACCCTGGTGCATCGGCGCGACCAGTTCCGGGCGGCGCCCGACTCGGTCAACAAGATGCGGGCGCTGGTCGCGGCGGGGAAGGTCAGGCTTGAGATCGGGCAGATTACGGGGCTCGAGGGCGCGGGCGGGGACCTGAGCGCGGTGAGGCTCAACGCCGAGGGCGGCGAGAAGCTGTTGCCGGCGACGCGCCTGTTGCCGTTCTTCGGGCTGACGATGAAACTCGGGCCGGTCGCCGACTGGGGGATCAATCTCACCGAAGACTTGATCCCGGTCGACACCGCGAGGTTCGAGACCTCGGAGCCGGGGATTTTCGCGATCGGGGACATCAATACCTATCCGGGGAAGCTGAAGCTCATTCTCTGCGGCTTCCATGAGGCGGCGCTGATGGCGCAGGCGGCGATCAGAATCGTCCATCCGGAACAGAAAATCGTCTTCCAGTACACGACGTCGTCGACCTCGCTGCACAAGAAGCTGGGGGTCGCCTCGTGAAGCTCTATGTCGAGCTGGGTGGCGAGCTGCGCGAACTCGAGGCGCTCGAGGGCTGGCGGGTGATGGAGGTCATCCGCGACTGGGACCTGCCGATCAAGGCCGAGTGCGGGGGCGCCTGCGCCTGCGCCACCTGTCACGTCTATGTCGACGAGGAATGGCAGGGCCGGCTCGCCAAGGCGAGCCCCGAGGAAGAGGACATGCTCGACACGGTGCCCGACACCACGATCCACTCGCGGCTTTCCTGCCAGATATTGATGAGCGAGGCGCTTGACGGGTTGCGGGTCAAGCTGCCGGCGTCGAGCCTCGTCAAGGAAGCGGCGGCGTAGGGGGAGAGGGCAATGTCCATCCATCAGGTGGTGAGCGTCAACAAGACCCCGAAGGCGGTTTACGAGATGCTGACCGACGCCAAGAAGTTCGCCGCACTGAGCGGCGGCAAGGCCAGGATTTCGGTCAGGCCCGGCGGGGCGATTTCGCTGTTCGACGGGGACATGACCGGGTTCACGATCGAGCTCGTGCCGAACAAGCGGGTGGTGCAGGCCTGGCGGGCGAACTACTGGCCGAAGGGCGTCTATTCGATCGTCCGCTTCGAGCTCGCCAAAGACGGCAAGGGGACGCGGCTGACCTTCGATCAGGCCGGTCATCCAGACGACGACGAGGCGGCGCTGGCCGAGGGCTGGCGGGATTATTACTGGGCGCCGATGAACGCGAGCTAGCGCCGGCGGCCCGCCGCGTCCCAGGCAAACTCGGTGACGCGTTCGCCGCCCTCGTAGCTGGTGTGGCGAGCTGTCAGCGGCCGGATCGCCCAATGGACGAGACCCTTCCAGGCCAAGCGCTTGCGACCGTCGGGGAAGGCGGCGAAATAGACTTCCCGCAACGCGGCATCCTCGGCAAGCACGGGATTGAGCAAACGCGCGACACCCTCGATCTGGACGGTCTGTTCGCCCGGCCCGGTAAAGACCGCGCCGACGCGCGGATCGCGTTCCAGATTGGCGTGCTTGCGGGTCTTGTCGAGCGTATCGAACACCAACGTGAAGGCGTCGGAAATCGCGATCCCGACAACCGCCGCGACGGGCGCGCCGGAGGGATCGACGCTGGCGACGACGGCGTGACGGCTGGCGCGCATCACCGAGAGCAGATCGGCTCTATTGAACTCGGGTTCTTTCATCGCACGGCCCCTGTTTTCCGCATAAGGCATAGGAAAAAAGCCGGCGGGAGACAAACCGGCGGGAATGGGCGGCGCCGCGACGGTATGCTAGAACCCGCGCCCCGCTAGGTGTCCCGCCCCGTGAACCCGCTTGACTTTCTCCCCTATGCGATCGCGCTGGGCATCGCCTGCGCCATTCCCGGGCCGGGGATCGCGGGAAGCGTCGGCACGGCGCTCGGGGCGGGGTTTCGCCCGGCGCTGCTCTTCGTCACCGGGATCGTTTGCGGCGATCTCGTCTATCTGGCGCTGGCGGTGTTCGGGCTCGCGGCGGTGGCGCAACTTTTTTCGGGCGTTTTCGCGCTGATCAAATATGCCGGGGCGGCGTATCTGTTCTGGCTTGCCTGGACTTTTTGGCGGGCGGGGGTCGATCCGGCCAACATGAAGGCGCGGACGGAGCGCGGGCCGCTGTCGACGCTCGTGGCGGGATTTTCGCTGACCCTCGGCAATCCGAAGACGATCATCTTCTATCTCGCATTGCTGCCGACGGTCGTCGATCTCCATTCGGTGACGCCGGAGCGATACGCGGTGCTGATCGTGTTGACGGTGATCGTCCTCTACTCGGTCTGCATCCCCTATATCGCGCTGGCGGCGCGGGCTCGGCGGTTTCTCTCCAATCCGCGGCGGGTGCGGCTCTTGAATCGCGGCGCGGCGGCGGCGATGGCGAGCGCTGCGGCGTATATCGTGGTCAGGGAGTAGGGGCGGGCGGCTCCTCTTTCGCAGCAGTGAACTTCGCCAGCTCGACCATGAATTCGACGACATTTGGCGGATTGCGGGTCAGGAACGGCATGGGGCGGATGGTGCGCATGGCGGCGATGCCGACGCGGACCGTCATCAGTCCGTTGATGATTCCCTCGCCGAGCCGGGCGGAAAGGCGCGCCGCCAGGCCATGACCGAGCAATTGCTGGACGAGCGAATCCCCGAGCGCAACCCCGCCGGTGATCGCCAGGTGGCCGAGGATAGCGCGTGCCAGCCGCCAGAAACCAAAGAAGCCGGGCCGGCCGCCGTAAAGCTGGGCGATCTTGCGCGACAGGCGGACGCATTCGAAAGCGACAAAAGCCAGATCGACGAGGGCGCGGGGCGAGACCGCGGTGACGATCGAGATGCGCCGCGCCGAGACCGCGATCAGCGTCCGGGCCCTGAGGTCGAGCGGGCCGATCAGGTCGCGCTCGGCGAGGCGGATCAGCTCGGCGCCGTCGAAGACGTTCGGTGCGTCGGCGTCGAAGCGGGCCCGCGCGCGGGCAAGGTCGGCGCGGCCGGCATAGAGTTCGGAAAGCTCGGCGGCGACGACGCGGGCGGCCTTGATTTCGTCGGCGGCGAAGGCGAGCGCGGCGGCTTCCTGCAACCGGGCGAGTTGTCGCAAGCGCAGGAGGGCGACGATCTCGCGGGCGATGAGGACGGCGAGCGCCAGCGACATGATCGCCAGGAGCCCAAGCCCGACCCAGCCCAGCACCTGGTAGCGGGAGAAGAGATCGGCAAGGAACCGCTCGGCGGCGAGCGCCAGGCCGAGAGAGACGAGCAGCCCGAGCGCTCCCCAGAAAGCACGGACAACGAGATTGGCGCGCGGGCGAAGCTCGCTTTGGGTCAGGGGATCGACCAGCGCCATGCCCGGCTCGGCGAAGGTGGCGGGCGGGGCCGCCTCTATCTCGGCTTTCGAGGGGTCGAAGGCGGCGGGGCCGCGGGAGGCTTTTTCTGCATGACGGCGCGGGGAGCGGCTCATCGCATGCGGTCTCCGATCAGGAATTCGAGCCCCCGGTCGAGGCGGATATGCGGCAGGCCGGGGGTGGCCGGATCGCGGGTGGGCGGGCTGAAGCGGAGAAATTTGAGGGAGGTGGTTTTGCCGGCGTCGAACAGCGGGCCGGGGAAATCGGGCAGGTCGCCGGGATAAAAGGCGATCTGAGTTGTCCCGTCATAGTTCACGCCGTCGAGCGCCTCGCCCTTTTGGGGGACCCCGATAATGCAGGGGAGCGTCTCGCCGTCCTCATCGACGGTGCCCTCGGTCGTGGCGCGGATCGCGGCCAGCGCGAGACTGCGGGTCTCGGCACCGGCGAATTTGGCGCGGCGGGCGGCAGCATCGACGAGCTTGTCGAGGATATTCTCCAGCCGGTCGTGGGCGGTGTGGTGCAGATGATCGGCCTTGGTCGCGGCAAACAGAATCCGGTCGATGCGTCGGGCGAAGATGCCGGTCAGGAGGTTGGCGCCGCCCGGGCGGAAGGCGCGCAGGATTTCGGCGAGCGCCGATTCGAGATCGGCCATGGCGCGCGGGCCGGCGTTGAGCGCGGCGAGGGCATCGACGAGGACGATCTGGCGGTCGAGCCGGGCGAAATGATCGCGGAAAAAGGGACGCACGACGAGCGACTTGTAGGCCTCGAAGCGGCGCTCGAGCATGGCGTAAAGCGTCGATGAGCGGACCGGGTGTTGCGGCGCCGGGAGCGGGGCAAACGTCAGCGCCGGGGAGCCTTCGAGATCGCCGGGCATCAGGAAGCGCCCGGGCGGCAGTGTCGAGAGCGCGTGCTCGTCGGCGCGGCAGGCCAGGAGATATTCGGTGAAGGCGCGGGCGAGGATTTCGGCGTCGGGCCCGGACGCCTCGGCGAGCGCGTCGAGCGATTGGGTGATCGCGAGCCAGGGGCGGGCGAGCCTGTCGCGGGGCGGGGCCGTGGCGGCGGCGAATTCCTCGGCCGACCATTCGGCGAAGGTTTTGCCGAGGAGCGGCAGGTCGAGGAGCCATTCGCCGGGATAGTCGACAATGTCGAGGTTGAGCGTCTGCGGGCCGGTGAAGCCGGCGTGCCAGCGGGCGGACTGGTAGCGGAGCTCGAGGCGGAGCTGGGAAATGCGGCGGGTCGATTCCGGCCAGGCGGGTGTTGGCGCGCGCAGCGCGGCGAGGTGCTTCTCGTAGGCAAAGCGCGGGACGCCCGAGTCCGGCTGCTCGGCGAGGCGGGCGGCGATCAGGCGGCCCTCGGCCAGCGGAGCGAAAAGCGGCAGGCGGCCGCCCTCGATCAGGTTGTTGACGAGCGAGGTGATGAAAATCGTCTTGCCGGCGCGAGACAGGCCGGTGACGCCGAGCCGGAGCGTCGGGGTAAAGACCCCGGTCGCGGCGTCAAGGACATTGCCGGCGGCGATGCCGAGCTCGTCGAGGAGCGTGGTGGGGCGTTTCGGCATGGCGGGTCTGGCGCTTTTTTCTCCCTCATGGCCGACGATGAGGCACAAGATAGTGTGCCCCCGCAAAAGCGAAAGCCCGGAGGCGGCCTTCGCCGCTCAAATCGCTCTAGCCATTCGGCCACAGGCCTTATGGCCTTCTCGTCTTGAAATGCTCCACTGGAGCTTTTCATCCGGCCAACGGCCGGAGCGGCATCGAAGTGGCGCGATTTGCGCTTCGGGGCCGCGACGAAGTGGATTGACCGCATGAAGCGGGCAATGAGGGAACGGGCTGGGTTAGTTGAGATTCAGGACTGGAAGGGGCGGCGGGGGCCGGTGGCGGGGACGCGCGGCTTGGTGGGCGGCAGAAGGCCCTCGCGCTGCGCCAGCTTGCGGGCGGCTTTGCGGGCCCGGCGGACGGCCTCGGACGCCTTGCGGGCCCTCTTTTCAGAAGGCTTCTCATAAGCGCGGCGGCGCTTCATTTCGCGGAAAAGACCCTCGCGCTGCAGCTTCTTCTTCAGGACCCGGAGGGCCTGGTCGACATTGTTGTCGCGGACGATGACGTGCAGCGGAACTCTCCTCTTATTCGCTCAGTGACGGAAAACCCGGCGCAGGGCGCCGGGCATCCCGGTTCGACGGAACGCCTAGGCGTTCTGCAGATTGACCGCCGAAGTCTTGCCCGAACGCTCGTCGGCCTTGACCTCGTAGCTGAGCTTCTGCCCTTCGGTCAGCGCCGGCATGCCGGCGCGCTCGACGGCGGTGGCATGAACGAAAACGTCCGGGCCGCCGTCGGTCGGCTGGATGAAACCGAAGCCACGATTGTGGTTGAAGAATTTAACTGTACCTGTGGCCAATGTGGCCTCCTTTTGAGTACGCGAAACGCGTTTTGCCCGAGCGACCATCGCCCGAGCTCTTATCCGAATTTAGCGATGTCTTGGGAGGGGCCTGTCGGCCAGTGCGTCAAGGCAGGCAAAATCGAATGCGGTTCATATGGACGTAATTGGGGAAAAAATCAAGTATCAAGTCCGGGATTCTCGCAGGGGGACAGGTGGGCCGGCTAATAGGGCGTCTCTTCGAGGCCGATTTTCCGGATGTCGAACGGGGTCGTCTGGTAGATCTCGTTGATCCAGTTCTGGAACAAGAGATGGGCGTGCGAGCGCCAGGAGTTGAGCGGGGCGCGGGCGGGATCGTCGCCGGGGTAATAGTTGACCGGCAGCGCCGGATCGAGGCCGGCCTGACTGTCGCGGGCATATTCGCCGGCGAGCGAGTCGGCGTCGTATTCGAGATGGTTGAGCATCATGACCGCGCGGTGGGCGCGGTCCTCGAGCATGCAAATGCCGACCTCGCCGGAGTCGATCAGCACCTCGAGGGCGCCGGAGGCGGGAAGGGTCCCCGGGTCGATATCGTTGTAGCGCGATACCGGCACGCCGAAGTCGTCGGAGAAGCCGCGCAGCAGGGGCGAGGCTGGCCGGACCACCCGATGGCGAAAAATGCCGACGGCCTTGGCGGCACGGCGGCGGCGCTCGATGCCATAGAAATGATAGAGCGCGGCCTGCACGCCCCAGCAGATGAACATGGTGCGGTGCACGTGGGACTGGGTCCAGTCCATGATGTCGACCATTTCGCGCCAGTAGCGCACTTCCTCGAAGGGGATGTGGGCGATCGGGGCGCCGGTGACGATAAAACCGTCGAACTTGCGGGAGCGGACCTTTTCCCAGGTCTCATAGAAAGCGTCGAGATAGGCCTCGGGAGTGTTTTTCGACTTGTGGTCGGTGATCCGGACAAGGGTGAATTCGACCTGCAAAGGGGTGGCGCCGACGAGTCGCGCAAACTGGGTGTCGGTGCGTTCCTTGTTGGGCATCAGGTTGAGGAGCCCGATTTCGAGCGGCCGGATGTCCTGGCGGGCGGCGCGGGTCGAATCCATGACCATCACGCCCTCGGCCTCGAGGGTTGTCCGCGCGGG
>JBBECE010000038.1:0-26225 GCA_040881985.1 Cucumibacter sp. | reverse complement strand
TCCGCGCGGGTAGGTGGTCGGGAATACGAATGGGCATGGTTTGGCCTAAGCCGCCTTGCGGCGGGAGATTGCCTTGCGCATCAGCGCGTGGAAATCGTCGCTGTCGCGCACCGAGGAGGCGTCGGAGGCCGAGATGGTGTAGCCGTGGCGGCGGGCGAGCGCCGCATAGCGCGGCAGGCGATCCTCGAGGATCGCCTCGAAGCCCCAGGCGCCAAAATCGCCGGGATCGACATCGTCGTCGCGGGCGAGGCGGTTTTCGCGCTTGTACTGCGCCCATTTTTCGGCGAGCAGCGCCGGGCGGTAATACATCGGTTTCGGATCGGCCTTGAAGCGCTCGATGAGTTTGTCCCGGCTGCGGCGGGTGCCCTCGATATAGACGAGAACGGTATGGGCGGTTAGCGTCGCGATCACCGGGTCGGCGGGATCGTCGACATCGACGACCTCGATCAGCGAGCCGCCCGAATCGACGACGAAGTTGTCGTAGCCGTAAAGCGATTTGGCGCGGTCGATGAAATAGGGGACGTCCTTCAGCGCCGCGACTTCGGCGATGCGGTGCTGTTCCTGCCGGCGCTGATATTCGGCGAGCGGCAGGCCGCCCTTTGCCGGATTGCCGGGGCGGCCCAGATAAGTCGAGAGCGGGTCGAGATTGTCGAAGGTGATGTTCGAGGAAATATAGATCGAGTCCGAGCGCAAGAGCTCGGAGAGGAACGGCAGCTTCATCGCTTGCTGCTTGAAATTGTCGACGATGAACTCGCCCATGTGGCGGGTGCCGATCCGGTAATCGACCGAGAAATGAAACCAGCCGTGCCGCCTGAGCTTGCCGGCGAGCCGCGTCTTGCCGGCGCCGGCCATGCCGAAAAGCGCGACCGCATGGCGCGGGGATTTGGCGTAGTCGTCGGCGCTGTCGAAGAGCATTTTTTTGGCGGCTCCCGGATCGGGTCGAGTGATTAGACGAGATCGGGGGGTGGGGCAAGAAGCGGCAGGATCAGGCGGCGGGGGCTCGGGTCTCCGCCATCGAATGCCAGGAGCGCAGCAGGGCGCCCGCCGCGACGAGAAGGCCGAGACAGCCGACGACGCCAAGCCCGACCGAAAGCCCCCAAGCCTGCGAGATGAAGCCGATGACCGGCGGCCCGAGCAGGAAGCCGACGATCATCGCAGATGAGACAACGACAACCCCGGCGCTGGGGGCGACGCCCGGAATTCGGGAGGCGACGCTGATCATCACCGGCGCGATATTGGCGGCGCCGATGGCGATGACGAGGAAGCCGGAAGCGCTGGCGAGCGGGGTGGGCGCGAGAATGACGATCGCCATGCCGAGGGCGATGAGCACGCCGCCCAGTCCGATGACGCGGCGCTGCAGGTGGGGGACATCGCGGCCAATGGCCGGTATTTGTTGATCTATGACGCGGCGTATAATGCGGCCGCGGGGGCTTGGGTGCTGCTTAATGCGGAGGGTTAAAAGCCGGGCGGCACCGACGTGGCGATTGCCGACGGCGGAACAGGGGCCAGTACGGCTGCGGCGGCCCAGACCAATCTGGGGATACCGGCGAGCATTCCCGGCTATCTGTGGGGGCTGACCCTCGCCAACAACACCGGCGACGCTGCCAACGATATTGATATTGCGGCCGGCGTCGCGGTGGACAGCACGAACGCGCGCAATATCACGTTGGCGTCGGGACTGACCAAGCGGCTGGATGCCGCTTGGTCAGTGGGGACGAACCAAGGCGGGCTAGATACCGGAGCAGTCGCGGATACGACCTACCACGTCTGGCTGATCCTGCGCTCGGATAGCGGCGTGGTGGATGTGCTGTTTTCGACTTCGGCGCCAACGCCGACCATGCCGGCGAATTATGACTTCAAGCGGCGGATCGGCTCGATCATCAGGCAGAGCGGTACGATACGGGCATTTAGACAGAGTGGGGATAGTTTCGCCCTAACTACACAGTCGGCTGATAGCGGAGCCAACAATCCCGGCACGAGTGCAGTTACCTTGGGGCTAACGGTTCCTCTCGGCATAGTTGTTCACGCCAATGTTGCAGTCACCTTTCGCGACAACAGCGCCGGTTCCATAAACTTCCTGTTGCTGACCGCCTTGGACGAAATCGACTCGGTTCCGTCTTTCAATCTGTCAACTCAGACTGCTTGGGGCATATCCGAATGGATCGCGGTGAATACGGTTTTGGTGAAGACCAACACCTCTGGTCAAATCCGCTATCGTCTCGGCGCGTCAAACACAGATGTAACGGTCTATATCAGCACCGTGGGCTGGATCGATACGAGAGGTCGGTTGGCCTAACTCGCTTTCCTCACGACAATGCCGATAGATGTCGATGCAAATGTTCCGATCTCGAGCCGCAGGTGTGGCGAGGATTTGTAGGGGGGCATGTCCACGTGGCGATCGACCGGTTCACTGCCGGCATTTAAGGTGATCGGCGCGACCTGATGCCCCAAAACAACGAGTTCATCTCGCAGCCGCTCGATGTCCTGTCGGCGGTAAAGCGAACAATGCGGCGTCTCAAACGTCTTTTCGTTGGAAGAAAGGTTGAACTCTGTGGTGTGAACAGCCAAGCCCCCCGGCTTCAGGCAACGCATAGCGTTGATGACGAAATCCATGCCATGACGCAGTGACCCCAAATGTTCCAGTGAACAGGCAGACCACGTAAAGTCAAACAGCCCCGAATAGCGTGTCGGGATGTTGTTCATGTCGCAGGGTTCAAACGACGCCAGCCGTGAAAAGTCGTCTTCGGGGCAAATTCCTATAGCGTTGAGTGACTTGAGATCCGCAGCATGCTGATGCCCGGCCGCCCAACCCTTTTCTACCGCTTCACCCAGGCCCAGGTCGGTTGCCAATACCTCCGCTCCACGCTTCGCAATCATCGCAGCGATTGGCTCTCGGCCGCAGCCAAACCCTAGTCCACGCCTCCCGACCGCCAGCACGCCGTGCCTCTGCAACGTCTGCAGGATGTAGACAAACTCCCATTGCTTTCGGTTGAGCCGGACGGGTGATCGCATCTCGGCCGCCCAATGCTGATAGGTGTGTTCTCTGAACTGGTTGACGGTACAAAGCTGTGAAATCGGAGTGTCTAGACTAGGAACTGGGTCGGTTTCGACACTCGTAACCGGCGGTCCTGGCGAGGAATATCGCGCTCGAACCTCTGCTTCAAATTTCAGTCGAGCAACAACGTTGAGAGCGGCATAGGCGGCGTCTTTCAGAATTGGTGTGCGCCTCGCCGCGGCGTAGGCACCATGCAGGATTGAAGTCATTTGGAAGACATAACTCCCCGGCCTCGCTTCTTCAACGTCGCGGCGGCCGCTGGAAGGGCGCGGTCCGGCATGGATCGGCCAATGAGACAAACTATGGGGAGCGTCCGTCGCTACATGATGGTGGCAGTGGCAATCGCGGGCGCCCGCCGCGACGAGAAGGCCGAGACAGCCGACGACGCCAAGCCCGACCGAAAGCCCCCAAGCCTGCGAGATGAAGCCGATGACCGGCGGCCCGAGCAGGAAGCCGACGATCATCGCAGATGAGACAACGACAACCCCGGCGCTGGGGGCGACGCCCGGAATTCGGGAGGCGACGCTGATCATCACCGGCGCGATATTGGCGGCGCCGATGGCGATGACGAGGAAGCCGGAAGCGCTGGCGAGCGGGGTGGGCGCGAGAATGACGATCGCCATGCCGAGGGCGATGAGCACGCCGCCCAGTCCGATGACGCGGCGGTCGCCGAGCTTTTCGACGACCGGCCCGCCGGCGAACCGGCAGGCGGCCATGGCGAGCGAATAGACGGCATAGCCGCTCGCGGCGAGGGCCGCGCCGGAGTTCTTTACCTGGTCAAGGAAGAGCGCGCTCCAGTCGCCGACCGCGCCTTCGACGACGCTGCCGAGAAAGGTGACGATGAAGAAGAAGAGCAGGGCCAGGGCGGGCAGGGCGAGGGACAGACGCCGCCGAACCGCGGCGCGCGGCGGGGGAGGCGTGTCGAGCAGCAGGCGGGTCGACCAGGTGCCGGCCACAACGATGGCGATGCCGATCATTGCCGCGCCACTCCCGTCGCCCCAGTCTCGGGAAATGACGTAGCCGCCCAGCGCCGCCCCGGCGAGGCCGCCCAGGCTGAAAAAGCCGTGGATCGAGGACATGGTCGGCTGGCCGCGCGCCTTTTCGATTTCGGTCGCCTGCATGTTGAGAGCGATGTCGGCGATGTTGTTGAGGGCGCCGGCGCAGATCAGCAGCAACGCCAGCGTCGCAAGGCTTGGGGCGGCGATCGGCAGGAGCATGGCCACAAAGCTGACGGGCACCGCGATGACCGCGACGCGGCGCGAGCCGATGCGCGAAATCAAAAGGCCGGCGAGCGGCTGGGCGATGAGGCCCGCTATGCCCGGTCCGATGAGCAGGAGGCCGAGAACGGCCGGCTCGAGTTCAAGGCGCGCGACGACCAGCGGGATGTGGACGTACCAAAGCGCGAGACACATGCCGAAAAGCAAGAAGTCGGCCGAGACAGCGATGCGGGCGCGGCGGACGCCGGCCGGGTCGAGGCGTTCGGAAACGGTGGCGGTCACGTCGGCTCATTCCCGAGCGTCTGGACGGGGCGTCTTGATAGGCGAGGCGGGGAACGGGGACAAGCCGGAGAGCGGGCGTGGCGGTCGCTTTCCGAGCGGCGCGTCGTCATGGGTCCTCGAGTCAAGCGCCCGAGGACGAGGACGAAAGAGGGGGCGAGGGGCCGGGCAGGACTCTAGTGGGGGCTCGCGGCCTTGAGGCCGGCGGCGAGCTGCCGGTTGATGGTGATGAGGACGTCGAGCTTGTCGGCGGAGGGGTCGGACAGAACCGCAATCGTGTGGCCGATCACGAACCGGCCGAGGTTGGTGACATTTTGCCTGACGGGTCGAGATACGGGACTGTCGGGGCGGGTGACCGAAACCAGAAACAGGTTCCAGAGCCGGCGATTGTAAGTGAGGGCGCCGTCGAGGTCGGCGTGGCCGCCGTCCCAGCCGTCGCGAACGCGCTGCAGCCAGGCAGCCGAACGCGACAGCAAATCGCATTCAAGGTCGCGCGGCGCGGGGGTTCGTTTGGCGGTCTGGCCGGCGGCGGCCTGACGGTGCATCGGCGATCGCCCCTCGCTCGAAGTCGATGAGTTTATTGGCGGATTTCAACGCCTTATACCGCACCCCGGTTAAAATCCCGTTAGTGGGGGCGGCGGGGACAGGCCCGGGCGTGGGGCAGAGAGAGTTGTCTCAGGGTTTGGTGCCCGCAGGCGCGGTTGCCGCGAAGGGAGGCCGAAATTGCTCGCTATGGGCGAGGGTGCGCCGTTCAACCTCGGCGAGTTCGTCCTCGAGCATCAGGGTGAATTGCATCAATGCCTCGAAGCCGGCTTGGGGGGCGGGGGGCGTGAAGGGCGGGGGGATCGAAACCGCGGCGCCGACGGGGGCGGGACGTATTTCGGTGAGACGTGGGTGGGCTTCGGCCGGATGGCGCAACGCCGCCATCGCCCGCAACGGGCTCGCCGTGATCTCGTGCCTGTCGCTCATCTCGTCGCCCCGCGCCTCTAATCCGGACGGCGACATTGAACGCGCGATATGGCGCCGGCTTTACGCCATTGGGGCGGATTTGCCTCAAATTGCATCGATCGCGGTAACATTTGCGCGGGCGGAGATTCATCCAATTGACACGCTCGATTCGTAAAACGCCGGGCGCCGGAACTTTGGACACAACGCGGCGGCAACTGTCGCTTGCCCGATGGCCCACCCGGCGGTATAGAGGCCGTCGCTTTGGGCAGGGGAGCGCAAATGAAGCAGGCGGCGTTGGCGCGACTGGTCGAGTACCGGCCGTCGGAAGGCGAGCCCTTCATGAATTCCCGCCAAAGGGAATATTTCCGCAACAAGCTCGAGGGGTGGCGCGAGGAAATTTTGCGCGAGAGCCGCGAGACGCTCGAGAACCTGCAGGAAGAAAACCAGAACCATCCCGACATGGCCGACCGGGCGTCCTCGGAAAGCGACCGGGCGCTCGAACTCAGAACCCGCGACCGCCAGCGCAAGCTGATCGCCAAGATCGACGCGGCGCTGAAGCGGATCGAGGACGGCTCCTACGGCTATTGCGAGGAAACCGGCGAGCCGATCGGGCTGGCGCGGCTCGACGCGCGGCCGATCGCGACGTTCTCCCTCGAAGCCCAGGAAATGCACGAGCGCCGCGAGAAGGTCTATCGCGACGACTGAGTGCGGCCCGCGAGGGCCTGGCGCGGGGCGCGATCTATCCCTGCGGGCCCCAGCTCACTCCCCTGACTTGGGGAAGAAAAAGACGCTTCACACGGTAACCTGGGTTCCAATCTCGACAACGCGTTCGATCGGGATGCGGAAGTAGGAGGAGGCGTCGTCGGCGTTGTCCGTCAGGATCAGGAAGATGCGATCCTGCCAGAGCGGCATCCCGGATTTTGCCGACGCCTTGATCGAGCGGCGCGACAGGAAGAAGGACGTCGACATGATGTCGAAGGTCCAGCCGAGCTTCTTGGCGGCACCCAGCGCCCTCGGCACGTTCGGCGTTTCCATGAAGCCGTAGCGCAAGGTCAGGCGGTCGAAGGTGGGGCCGATCGAATCGAGCCTGAGCCGGTCGTCGGACGCCACGCGCGGCTCCTCGGTTGTCAAGACGGTGAGGATCAGGTTGCGCTCGTGCAGCACCTTGAAGTGCTTGAGGGCGTGCAGCAGCGCCGTCGGGGTGCTCTGCGGATCGCTGGTCAGGTAGACGGCGGTGCCGGCGACGCGGGGCGGGGAGTGCTTCTCGAGATTTTGGACAAGTTCGAGAAGCGGCACCTCGGTGCGCCGGGTCTTCTCAAAGAGGATGCGGCTGCCGCGCCGCCAGGTGGTCATCAAGAGGATGATGAATGCGCCGAGGAGCAGCGGGAACCAGCCGCCCTCGACGACCTTCAGCAGGTTGGCGGAGAGGAACGTCAGGTCGACGAAGAGGAACGGCAGGACGAGCGCCGCCGCGCCAGGCCAGCTCCAACCCCAATCCTTGCGGACGACGATCAGGGCGAGAATTGCGGTGACGACCATGGTGCCGGTGACGGCGATGCCGTAGGCGCCGGCGAGCGCGCCCGAGGATCGGAACACGCCGACGAGAAGGAGTACGCCGAACAGCAGGAAAGCGTTGATGCGGGGAATGTAGATCTGCCCGGCCTGCGATTCCGAGGTGTGGCGGATTTCGAGGCGCGGCAGGAGGCCGAGCTGGATCGCCTGGCGGCTCAGCGAATAGGCGCCGGTGATGACCGCCTGGCTGGCGATGACGGTCGCCGCGGTGGCGAGAATGACCATCGGCAGCTGCGCCCATTGCGGGGCCATCAGGAAGAACGGATTCTCAAGCGCGGCGGGATCGGCGAGCACCAGGGCGCCCTGACCGAAATAGTTGAGGACGAGCGCCGGCCACACCAGAGCGAGCCAGGCGGTCTGGATCGGCTTTCGGCCGAAATGGCCCAGGGACTCATAAAGCGCTTCGGCGCCGGTGACGGCGAGAAAGACCGCGCCGAGGGTGACGAGGCCGATGACGCCATGCCCGGCGAGGAAGCCGACGGCATACGTCGGGCTGAGCGCCAGCAAAATGCCGGGGTTGGCGGCAATCTGGACGATGCCCAGTCCTGCGATCGCGACAAACCAGACAACAGTGATCGGGCTGAAAAAGGCGGAAACGATGCCGGTGCCGCGCGACTGCACGAGGAAGAGCCCCAGCAGGATCGCAATCGACAGCGGCAACACGTAGTCGGCAAGGCCCGGGGCGACGATCTCGAGGCCCTCGACCGCCGAGAGCACGGAGAGCGCCGGAGTGATGATCGCGTCGCCGTAGAAGAGCGCCGCGGCGACGATGCCGAGCGGGATGATGAAACTCGAGTTCCGCATGGCACGCAGGGCGAGCGCCATCAACGCCAGGGTGCCGCCTTCGCCGTGGTTGTTCGCACGCAACAGGAAGAGGACGTATTTCAGCGTGACGATGATGGTGAGCGCCCAGAAGATCAGCGAGAGGACCCCGAAGACGTCGCTCTCGGTCGCGACCCCGCCCCCAGCCGCCGCGCCGGCGGCTTGGCGAAACGCGTAAAGGGGGCTGGTGCCAATGTCGCCGTAGACGACACCGACGCTGCCGATGGTGAGCTTCCAGAATCCGGAGGTCGGCAGGGGATGACCGTTCCCATTGGCCTCTGACCGAACCTCCGAAGGGTCCGGCGCTTGAATTGCCATGATTGGAACCGCTGTTGCACCGCGATTTTGACGGCCCGGCGTTCTACACCCGGGGGGTGCCCCGGGAGCAATGCAAAGATTGCATGGCTGGAAATCGAGGGATTTCAGCGCCGTTCCGAAGGTGAGAAAGGGGTGTCGGGGTGAGAACGGGCGGCGGCGTCAGGGCTTGCGGCGAAAGCCAGAGTACTGGAAGCGCTGGACCACACCCTTCGGCGTCACGTGGTCGTGCCGGCGCGTGGCGAAGAGCGCATAGTCCGGCCCGATCAGGACGCCGAGATCGTCGGCGTCGTGGCGGGCGACGGGCAGGCCGCTGCAGCGGTCCGGCCCGTCAGGCGCGAAAGTGCCGATGACGGCGACCCCACCCGGCGCCAGCGCGGCATGCATTACCTCGGCATAGGCGCGCTGATCGGCGAGGTCGGTCAGAAAATGAAAGGCGGCGCGGTCGTGCCAAAGTCCGTAGCGCCTTGCAGGCGTCCATTTGGTCACGTCGGCGACGATCCAAGCGATGCGAGCCGCGACGGGGCCGAGCCGGCGGCGGGCGACTTCCAACGCTTCGGCGCTGAGGTCGAGCACGGTGAGGTCCGAATATCCGCGATCGAGAAGCGCATCGACGAGCCGCGATGCGCCGCCGCCAATGTCGATAATCGGAGAGTCCGCCACGGCGCCCGCTTCGTCGATCAAGGCGAGGGACGTATCGCAGGAGGGCTCGAACCAGCTGACTTCGGTCTCGAGCCTGGAGCCGTAGAGACTGTCCCAATGCAGCGGGTTAGCTTCAGCCACCAACCGTTGATAGACCTGCCAGTTTTCATAGGCAATGCGGTAGTGGGGAGCGCCTACGCCGAAAGGCGTATGTTGCGTGTCCGCCTGTTCGGTCAATCTCCCGTTCGTCCGCAGGGGACAGCAAGGAGACCAGCCATGTTCAAACTCTCGGAAACGATCGACGTCACTGTGCCGCCGCAGGTTGCCTTTGACTGGGTGGCCGACGTCGAAAACCTGACCCGCTGGCAGAGCGGGGTCTTCGCCAGCAAGCTCCTCACCCCGCCGCCGGCGAAGGTCGGCACCCGCTTCACCGAAGCGCTGAAGGTGATGGGCCTCAAGCTGACCTCGACTTGCGAGGTGACCGAACTCGTCGCACCGAAGACCTACGCCTTCGTCGCCCGCGGCAGCCAGATGAACTACACGTCGCGTTTCGATTTCGCGGCCGCGCCCGGCGGCGGCACCCGCATGACGCTTCAGGCGTCGATCACCATGCGGGGTTTCTGGAAACTGATGGAACCCATGGTGCGCGCCGAAGGAAGCAAGGAGACCAAGGAGGAACTCCGAAGGCTGAAAGCGGCGATGGAATCCGATAACGCTTCGCGTCCGCCGCTCAAGGTGGCGGCATCACGCTAAGGAACGGGTTGGCGCGGCGGCCCGCCCCGCCTGGGCTGCCGCCGTCCGGTTCGGCACGCCGAGTTTGTCGTAGATATGTTCGAGATGTTTTTTCACCGTGGACGAGCGGGCGCCGACGATCGCCGCCACCTCCTCGTTGGATTTGCCCATCGACACCCAGTGCAGCACTTCGAGTTCGCGCGGGGTGAGCGGCGGATCGGCGCGGATGGCGTCGGGAGTCTGTGCAGCGGGCGGTAAGCGAAGATTGCGAAAAGCGAGCACGACATGCGGCCGAAGAAGTTCGATACGCGCCGCGTCGGCGGCGTCGAAGTCGCGCCACGCGCGGTTGATCGCCACCCCGACCAGACGGCGCCCGGCGGAAGCGACGTCGAAGCCGAGATTGAGACTGATCTCGGCCTCCCCGCAGCAATTGCCGACGACGCCCATGAGGCGAAGCCGGTCGATGAAACTGCCCGCAGCGCGGGGACCGGCGGCGGCGCCCTGGGCGATCAGCGGATGATTGCCGAAGCGCCGGACGAATGCCGCATAGTCGCGGCTGGCGGGGTCCATGGCGGCGAGATCGGGAGAGAGCAGGAAGCGGCTTTGTCCGCTCGCCGGGTCGACCTCGGAATAGGCCACGAAGTCGATATCGGCCGCCGCCCGGATGGCCTCGACCAACCGGAGGGGAAAGGTGTCGTAGGCGGCGTCGCGGCCGAGAATCTCGACCGCCTTCAGCACCCGAACGAAATCGTCCTGCGCGAGGTTCGCCATTGTTGCTCCGGGGCGTGGCTCTCCCTCGAAGAGCTTATCACCGGGCGACGCGTCGCTCCATCGGCCGCCGCGCCTAGGCGGCGTAGCGGGCCTTCAGGTGGGTGATGAAGATCGTCGCGTCGAGCGGGTGGCCGGTCGCCTTTTTGATGAGTTCGGGGGTCGAGTAGCGCGAGGCCTGCTCCCAGATGTTCTTCCGCCGCCAGTCGTTGACCGCCCTGAAATCGCCGCGGGCGAGGTCGGATTCAATTCTGGGCATGGCCTCGGTGATGGCGCGCCATTGCTGCGCGGCGATCAGCGCGCCGAGCGTATAGGAAGGGAAATAGCCAAAGGTGCCGCCCGGCCAATGCACGTCCTGCATCGGGCCGTTGGCGGGGTCGTCCACGGTCCGCAGACCCAGATAGTCGGTCATTCTGGCGTCCCAGGCTTCCGGCAGGTCGGCGACGTCGAGTTGGCCGGTGACGAGCTCCTGCTCGAGCTCGAAGCGCAGGATCACATGCAGCGGATAAGTCGTCTCGTCGGCATCGACCCGGATCAGGCCGCGCTCGACATAGAGCACATGGGCGAGCACGTCCTCGACGGTCCAGCCGTCAAGGCCGGCGCCGAGATGGTGGCGCAGCCGCGGCAGCGCCCATTGCCAGAAAGCCGGATGGCGGGCGATCTGCTGTTCGACGAACAGCGACTGGCTTTCGTGGAGCGCCATGCCGCGGGCCTGGCCGAGCGGCCAGTGGCTCCATTGTTTCGGCAGATTTTGCTCGTAGAGCGCGTGGCCGGTCTCGTGCAGGATTCCCATCAGCGCGGTCAGGAAGTCGTCGGTCCGGTAGCGGGTGGTCATCCGCACGTCGGTCGGCACCCCGCCGCAAAACGGGTGATGGGAGACGTCGAGCCGCCCGTGGGTGAAGTCGAAGCCGAGCGCGGCCATCATTTCGAGGCCGAGCGCGCGCTGCTTGTCGATCGGGAAAGGGCCATGGATCTCGCGCAGCGAGTGAGCGGCGAGGCGCTCTTGCTGGCGGGCCATCGCCTCCGGTACGAAGTCCTTGAGGAAGGATTTGAGCTTGTCGAAGACGGGCGCGATAGCGGCGGCTCGGCTGCCGGGATCGTATTGCTCGATCAGCGCGTCGTAGGGAGCCAGACCGAGCCGATCGGCGCGGCGCTGCGCCTCCTCGCGGACGAGACCAATGACGGTGGAAAGCGCCGGCAAGAGGCCGGGCCAGTCGCCTTGGGGGCGCAACTCCCGCCAGAGCTGTTCGCAGCGCATGGCGGCGATGGTCTGGCGCTCGACGAATTCGGACGGCAGGCACGTCAGGTTCAGATAGGCGCGGCGGAATTCGCGCAGCGCCGCTTGCTGGTCGTCGTTCAGCGCCTCGGTCGCGGCCGCCTCGATCCAGTCGGCGATGGGCGCGGCGCTCGCTTCGGCGTGGCGGATGGCGGCGAGCGCGGCGACCGCCCCGGCGCGTTTCTCGCCGCCGCCGGCCGGCATGTGGGTCGCCTCGTCGGCCCGGAGGATTGAAAGGGCGTGGTCGAGGGCCTCGATGCGGTGGCCAAGGGCGTCGAGTTTGGCAAAGGACATCGGGGTCTCACGGACGGACGACCGGGGGGTCAATAGCCGATGGGCCGGCGGAGGGAAAGAGTGCGGGCGGTCAGCCGCGGGTGCTGGTTTGTTTGTCGGCCTTCGGATTTGGTTTGGCGCCGTCATCCGCCTCATTGGCCGCGGCTTGCTCGCCGGCTTCGGGTGCGGGGGGCAGAGGCGCATCGGCTTCGGCGGCGATGGGGTCGGGCCGGTTGGCCGGGACGGGCTCGATCCCGCGATGCCGGGTAATCGGGCGCAAGAGGCCCGGATAGCGCAGCGCCGCGATGGCGCGGGCGGCGGGCCGCTGGCCGAGCTGGCGGAGCTTTTCGATCGGCGAGACGTTGGACGGCAACTCGGGCTCCTCGCTGGCGGCGGGCGGCGCGGGACGTTCGGCGGGGACGGGCGCGGCAGGCGAGACAGCGGCAAAACTCGGGCGGAGCGAGGACGCCGCGACGGGCGCCTCGCCCGATCCGGCGGGCCGTTGTCGCGCCTCGCCGGCACGGCGCTCGCCGGGGACGGGCGGGGCGCGGCGCGAGGGCACCGCGACCGGTTCCGGGATGAGCGGGATATTCGATTCGACGACAAGGTCTTGCGGGCCGCCGGTCAGGACCAGATGTTCGACATCGTCGCGGCGGATGAGGACGAGCTGGCGCTTGGTGTCGACCATTACCGATTCGGTAACCCCGATCCGCCGGTTACGGCCGCGGGCGACGGTGCGCGAGGCGTTGAGCGCAAACTTCAGCAGCCAGACCAGGAAGACGACGAGGACGATGGCGATCAGCAACGCCGCGACCACGGTCCAGACTTCGGACGAAATGTCCCCCAATAGCGAATTGAGAAAACCCACGCGAGCCTCGCGCCGTCCCGTCTCACCTCGGCCGTCCGCAGCGACTCGCGGCGCGGCACCCATCGCCCAGCATAGCGCCAAGCGCGGCGAAAATGCAGGTGCCGAGTCGGAAAATTCGGCAAAAAGCCGGTCGAAAGACGGCAAAAAGGGTGCAATTAATGGCGGATTAACCATAAGGGCGACAGGTCGGTTCGCAGAATGTGCTAGCTGTAACCCCTCGCGAAGACCGGCGCGGGCGACTCGAACAAGCGTCGACCCCGGCACTACAAACCGGAAAGCCGATTTGCTAGACAGTCCGCGACCATCCCTCATCCCCGCCCCGGCGAGGCTTCGTTGACGAAAGCAAGGCCCATGGCGGTGTCGCCGCTCGACGAGGAAGTCTATCCCGAGCCCGCGGTCGACCGGCCCGGGAGTAGCTCCGGCCTGTGGCGGGTGTTGCTGCTGGCGATTTTTTTCGTCGCGGTCGCCATCGGCTTTTCGGTGATGGGCGAGCGGATTTCGGCCGAATGGACGCTTTTGTTCCTCGGCACGCTCGTGGTGGTCGGGGTCTTCTGCCTCTTCGCGCTGGCGGCGGGGCTCTTCAAGCTGGCGCGCGGCGAGCCGGCGCGCGGGCTGTCGAGCGCCATCGTCGATTCGCTGCCCTACGGAGCGGTGGTCGCCGACCGGGAAGGGCGGGTAGTCTACGCCAACTCGGCCTATGGGGTGATGGGCTCGCAGCTGGAGGGCGAGCCGCCGGTCGGGGTGCCGCGGCTGTTCGTCTCGAGCCCGGAGGCCTCGGAAGCCATGTACCGGCTGACGCGGGCGGCGCGCGAGGGGCGGGCGGCGCAGGAGGACATCAGGCTGCCCGGACCGCTGGTCGCGGGCGCCCGGCGCGGCAAAGGGCCGACCTGGTACCGGGTGAGGGTTCTGGGGCTGCCCCCGGTCGAGGGCGGGCGGAACCTGACGCTCTGGTCGGTCGAGGACATTTCGCGCGATCGTGACACCCAGGAAAACATCTTCCTCGAGCTGCAGCGGGCGATCGACTATCTCGACCATGCCCCCGCCGGGTTCTTTTCGGCCGACAGCCAGGGACGGGTGCAATATCTCAACGCGACACTCGCCGACTGGCTCGGCTACGACCTCGCCGAGTTCAATGCCGGCTCGATCCGTTTGTCCGACATCGTCCGCGGGGACGGGGCGGGGCTGTTGCTCGGCGGACGGCGTGACGGAGAAATCCGCACCGAAATCATCGATATCGACCTGGTCCGGCGCAACGGTACATCGTTCCCGGTCCGCCTGCTGCATCGGGTGGCGCGGCTGGCCGAGGGCGATCTCGGCGAGACCAGAACCCTGGTGCTCGACCGCTCGAAGGGGGCCGATACGGCCGAGGAGTTGCGGGCGGCGGAAGTCAGGTTCTCGCGCTTCTTCAACAACACGCCGTTCGCCATCGCGGCGCTCGACGCCGAAGCGCGAATCTTGCGGACCAACGCGCCGTTCATGCGCACCTTCGGCAATGAGGGCGGCGAGCGGGCGACCGAGGGCCTGCCGCTGACCGAATTGCTGGCGCCCGAAGCCGGCCAGCGATTCATGGAGGCGATCGCCGAGGCGGCGGCCAACCGGTCATCGATCGAGCCGGTCGACGCGGTCTTGAGCGCGGACGGCGAGCGCAGCGTCCGGCTTTATTTGTCGAGCGTCGAGAAGGCGGGCGATTCACCGGAGACCGCGATCGTCTTTGCGCTCGACACCACCGAGCAGCGCCAGCTCGAGCAGCAGTTCGCCCAAAGCCAAAAGATGCAGGCGATCGGCCAGCTGGCCGGCGGGGTGGCGCACGACCTCAACAACGTCTTGACCGCGATCATCGGCTTCTCGGATCTCTTGCTGATCAACCTCCGGCCGGCCGATCCGACCTTCAAGGACATCATGCAGATCAAGCAGAACGCCAACCGGGCGGCCGGGCTCGTCCGGCAGCTGCTGGCGTTCTCGCGGCGGCAGACCTTGCGACTTGAGGTGCTCGAAATCCCGGAGCTCGTCGACGATCTGACGGTGCTTCTCAAGCGCCTGATCGGTGAGACCATCGTCCTCGGGGTCGATCACTCGCGCGACGTCTGGCCGGTCCGCGCCGACCGCAACCAGTTCGAGCAGGTCATCATCAATCTGGTGGTCAATGCGCGCGACGCCATGCCGGGCGGCGGCAAGGTGACGGTCAAGACCCGAAATATCGGCGAGCGCGAGGCGGCGGCGTTCAATTATCGCGGCATGCCGGGGGCCGACTATGTGCTGATCGAGGTCGAGGATTCGGGCACCGGAATGACGCCGCAGGTGATGGAGAAGATTTTCGAGCCCTTCTATACGACCAAGGACATCGGCAAAGGCACCGGGCTCGGGCTGGCGACGGTCTACGGGATCATCAAGCAGACGGGCGGATTCATCTATCCGGAATCGACGGTCGGCAAGGGGACGACTTTCCGCATCTTCCTGCCGCGGCACGTGCCGGCCGAGGGCGAGGCGACCGACCGGGGCGGCGTGGCCAAGGTTCGCGACCTGACCGGGGACGAGCGAATCCTGATCGTCGAGGACGAGGAGAGCGTCCGCGCCTTCTCGGCCCGGGCGCTGCAATCGGCGGGCTATACGGTGCACGAGGCGGCGACGGGCGCCGAGGCCCTCGAGGTGCTCAGGGAAATCGAGGGCCGGATCGATCTTCTCATCTCGGACGTGGTGATGCCGGAGATGGACGGGCCGGAATTGCTCGCCCATGTCCGGCGTAACTATCCGGGGGTGAAGGTGATCTTCGTGTCGGGCTATGCCGAGGAAGGGGCGCGCAAGGGGCTAGAGGAAGACACGACGGTCGAATTCCTGCCGAAGCCGTTCTCGCTGAATCAGCTCGCCGCCAAGGTCAAATCGGTGCTGCTCGACGAGCCGCAAGAGGTCAAGCGGCCCGAGGCGGGCGAGTAAGGCCCCCCGTGGCCGCGCCCGCCCCGACGCTAAAGCTTTCCAGCAAGCTCGCTTACGGTTTCGGCGATGTCACCGGCGCCGTGATTGCGGCGGTCTACGGCTTTTACATGCAGGCGTTCCTGCTCGACGTGGCGGGACTGGCGCCGGCGACCGCCGGGATCATCTTCGCGATCGCGCAATTCTGGGACGCGGTGACCGACCCGGCGATGGGGCGGATTTCCGATCTGACCCGCAGCCGCTGGGGCCGCCGGCGGCCCTATCTCCTCTTCGGCGCGGTGCCGCTGGGGCTCGCCTTCTTTTTGCATTGGCTGGTGCCGCCGTTCGGACCCGAAACGCTGTTCTTTTACTATCTCGTCGTGGCGCTGTTGATGCGGACGGCATTCACGGTGGTCTCGATCCCTTACACCGCGCTGACCCCCGACCTCGCGCCGGACCATGACGGGCGCACCCAGCTCAACCTCTATCGCTTCGTGTTTTCGATCTTCGGCGGGCTCGCCGCGGTGATTCTGCACCCGGTGATCGTCGCCTCGGCTGGGGACGTCTATGTCGGCCATATGCTGAGCGCCGGTGTGTGGTTTGTCGTCATCGTCGTCTCGACGCTGACGTGTTTTGCCTTCACGCGGGAGCGGCCCGAGCACCTCGAACGCGTCGATACGGCGATGTCCTACGGCAAGCGCCTCGCCATCGTGCTCGGCAACCGGCCGTATCTGATCGCCACGGGGATCTATCTCCTCAGCTGGCTAGCGCTGCAATTCATCCAGGCCAATCTCCTGCTCTATGCCCGGTACTGGCTCGACGCCGAGGCGCAGTTCACCAGCTACGTCGCGGTGCTGCAGGTGACCGCAGCGGCGTTCCTGTTCGTCTGGACCTTTGTCAGCGCGAGGGCCGGCAAAAAGGCGACCTATGTCGCCGGGATCAGCGTCTGGATCGCGGTGCTGATCGGGCTCTTTTTCGTCCAGCCGGGGCAGGCATGGCTGCTCTATGGGGTGGCGTTTCTGGCGGGGATCGGGCTCAGCGCCGCTTACCTCATTCCCTGGAGCATGCTGCCGGACACCATCGAGCATAACGAGTTGATGACCGGGGAGCGGCAGGAAGGCCTGTTCTACGGGTTTTTTGTCTTCCTGCAGAAGCTCGGACTATCGGTCGGGCTTGGACTTTCCGGCTGGGCGCTGGGGGAAGCTGGGTATCTGACCCCGGCGGTCGAAGGCGGCGAATTGCAGCTGGTGGCGCAGCCGGACAGCGTGCTGCTGACGCTGAGAATCTTCGTCAGCTTTGTGCCGGCGGTGGTGTTGCTGCTGTCGATCCCGCTGGCGCTGGCCTATCCGATCAGCAAGGCGCGGCACGAGGAAATAGTGGCGGCGCTCGAAAAGCGAAAGTCTGCTGGCTAGATCGCGGCGGGGTGATCGAGGAGACCGCGCCCGCTCAGAACGGCTTGAACATCATCAGCCAGAGCACGATCGCCAATCCCGCCAGCGCGATTCCCGACAACAGGCCTGGCCGCAATCCCGCGACAGCGGCGTTCATTTTTGCCGGGTCCGCCGGCTCCGGCGGAAACCATTTGCCGTTGATGGCGTATTTGACGCCGGCAAACCGGCGAATATCGCTGAAGGGCTTCACGCCGAGCGGGATCATGGCCGCGGTGATGCCGGCCAGAACCACGAGTGCCGCCCAGAACCAGCCGGTTACCCACCAGCTGCCCATGATCCCGGCGGCGATGCCGGTCAGCAGAAGCGCGACAAAGGCGACATACATCGTAACAAGAGACGCTGCCGAAACGTCGAGAAGCGCCACTGTGGCCTCCACAGACTTTGCGGCGCGCAATCGAAACGACACTGAAATGGCCACCCCATGGGCGGCCATGAAAAGCATGACGGATAAGACATGGGCGAAGACGACCCATTCATATGCGATTTCTGTCCCCTATGATCGCACCCAACAGCATCGGTATGGTGCCGCCCTAGATCGGCGCCTTCGGGTCCAAAAGTCCCCTCTCCCGCAGCGCCGACCAGAGCCTGTCCGGAATGGGCGTATTCCACCAGGCCCAGATCTGGTCGAACTCGGCCGGCGTGCGGGGGCCGGGCAGGACCGTCGCGATCGCTTGGTGGCGGATCGGGAATTGCAGCGCCGCGGCGGGGAGCGGGACGCCGAATTCGGTGCAAATTGCTTCGATCGCCCTCACTTTGTCGACGACCCGCTTTGGCGCTTTGGCATAGTTCCAGGTGGTGCCGCCGACGAGAATGCCGGAATTGAACGGCCCGCCGCAGATCACCGAGACCTTGCGTTTGACGCAGGTCTCAAGAAAGGGCGAGAGCGCCGTCTGTTCGAGCAGCGTATAGCGGCCCGCGAGCAAGACAACGTCCCAGTCGCCGAGCTCGAATGCCTGCATGGGAACCTGCCACTCGTTTGTCCCCAGGCCAATGGCCGAGATCGCGCCGGATTTCCTTAGCTTCTGCAGCGCCTTGTAGCCGCCCGACTTCAACTGCCGCCAATAGCGCTTGCCGGTCGTGCCGTGACCCTCATCGCCGATGTCGTGGACAAGCAGAATGTCGATGCGGTCGAGGCCGAGCCGCTGCAGCGAGTCTTCATAGCTGCGCATGACCCCATCATAGGAATAGTCGTAGACCGCATCGAAAGGCAGCGGGTCCTGCCAGCCGTGCTTGCGCTCGCGCTTGCCATTGACCGGCACGAGCAGTCTTCCGACCTTGGTCGAGAGCACGATCCCCTCGCGTCCGCGCAGCGCATCGCCGACGAAATGTTCCGCCTTGCCGAAGCCGTAATAGGGCGAGGTATCGACAAGGTTGACGCCGCGATCAAGCGCGCGCGGGAAGACGCCGCGGGCGTCGGCCTCCGCCACGGGCCACGAATTGCCGGCCAGAGATCCCGACCCTAGTCCAAGCGTCGTGACTTTGAGCCTGGTGGTGCCGATGCGCCGCTTGTCGAGCGCGCCCTGCCGCGGTTCCTGCAATTCAACCTCCCTCGATCGCCCGCGCTTGCATCGGCGGGCATTGTATGGCTGAAAACGTTCCGGCGATTGATAGCAGCCAAGGCGGCGGGGTGGGAAGGTTGTTCGATCTGACGGGGAAAAAAGCCGTGGTGACGGCGGCGGCGCAAGGCATCGGCCGGGCGGTGGCGGAGGCCTTTGTTGCAGCCGGAGCAAGGGTTTATGCCTGCGACATCAACAAGGCCGGGATGGCCGACCTGAAGGGTGCCGAAGCGGTCGGGCTCGACGCGGCGAGGCTCGACCATATCGAGTCGCTCGCCGACCATACCGGGCCGATCGATGTGTTGTTCAACGGCGTCGGCTGGGTGCATCACGGGACGATCCTCGACTGCGCCGAAGAGGATTGGCGGCGCGCTTTTACTCTCAACGTCGATTCCATGTACCGGACCATAAGGACGTTTCTGCCGGGAATGGTCGAGAAGGGCGGCGGCACGATCGTCAACATGGCTTCGGTCGCCTCTTCGGTCATCGCGGTGCCGAACCGGTTCGCCTATGGGGCGTCGAAGGCGGCGGTCATTGGCTTGACGAAATCGGTGGCGGCGGATTTCGTGGGCAAGGGGATCAGGTGCAACGCCATCGCGGCGGGCACGATCGATACGCCCTCGCTGCGCGACCGGATGCGGGCGCAGGGGGATTTCGACCAGGCGATGGCGGGGTTCGTGGCTCGCCAGCCGGTCGGGCGGCTGGGCCGGTCCTCGGAAGTCGCGGCGCTGGCGCTGTATCTGGCGAGCGAGGAGGCGGCTTTTACTACCGGCCAGGTGCACGTGATCGACGGCGGCTGGAGCAACGCCTGAGGATTATTCGGGGGAGGGGGAGAAATTGAAACTGGTGCGATACGGCGCGCCGGGCGCCGAAAAACCCGGACTGCTGGATAAAGAGGGGCAGATTCGCGACCTGTCGCTGCATGTGCCGGACATTGCCGGCAACGTCTTGAGCCCGAAGGGGCTGGCGCGACTCGCCGCGCTCGATCCGAAAAGCCTGCCGGTCGCCGGGCCGCAGCGGATCGGGCCGTGCGTGGGCGCGGTCGGCAAGATCATCTGTGTCGGGCTCAATTATGCCGATCATGCCGCAGAGGCCGGCCATGTGGTGCCGCCCGAGCCGCTGATCTTCTCCAAGGCGGTGACCTCGATCATTGGACCGAACGACGATGTTGAAATTCCGCGCGGCAGCCAGAAGACCGACTGGGAGGTCGAGCTCGGAGTGGTCATTGGCACCAAGGCCAAATATGTGAGCGAAGACAAGGCGCTCGACCATGTGGCCGGCTATTGCGTCGTCAACGATATTTCCGAGCGCAGCTTTCAGTATGAAAGGCACGGGGATTGGACCAAGGGCAAAGGCCACGACACGTTCGGACCCATCGGCCCGTGGCTGGTGACCAGGGACGAGGTCAGGGACCCCTCCAATCTGAAACTCTGGCTCGAGGTCAACGGGGTGCGCCGGCAGAACGGCTCGACCGCGACCATGGTCTACAAGGTGCCGTTCCTCATCTCCTATATCAGCCAGTTCGTCACCCTGATGCCGGGCGACATTATCTCGACCGGCACCCCGCCGGGGGTGGGCAACGGCATGAAGCCGCCCGTCTTCCTTAAAGCGGGCGACGTCATGCACCTCTCGGTTGAGGGGCTCGGCGAGCAGCAGCAGACCTGCGTCAACGCCTGAGCGAGGGGCCATGCCGTCCGGCCTGATCGATTGCCATTTGCACCTGGTTTATCCGGACCGGGCGAGGCCCGCCTGGATGGCGGGGGTTTCGACCTATCAGGACAAGGGGTTCACCTTCCCCGATTTCGAGATTGTGGAGGGGCGCGAGGCAATCGCGGCCTCGGTCTTCATGGAGGTCGATGTCCGGGGCGAGCGGATCGAGGCGGAGAGCGAAAAGATCGCCGAACTGATCGCCGACCGGGCAGTGCCCGTCGTCGGCCAGATCGCCGCCTGCCGGCCCGAGCACGAAGCGGGGTTCGATGCCTGGCTATCGCGGGCCGACGAGCTCGGCATCGTCGGGTATCGGCGTATCCTGCATGTGGGGGTGCCGGAGGACCTGTCGCGGCACGGAGTTTTCCGCGACAATGTCCGCAAGGTCGGCGAGGCGGGAAAAGTCTTCGACATCTGCATGCTGGCGCGGCAGCTGCCGCTCGCCGTGGAATTGATTGCGGCGTGCCCGGGGACTTTTTTCGTGCTCGACCATTGCGGCAATCCTGACGTGGCGGCCGGGGAGATCGAAGAGTGGCGGGCCGGGATCAAGGCCGTGGCGGGGTTGCCGAATGTGGCGGCGAAAATGTCGGGTATTCTCGCCAATTGCGCGCCGGGGAAAGCGGGCGAGACGGAGGTCAGGCCCTATCTCGAGGAGCTGATCGAGGTCTTCGGCGCCGGTCGCATCGTCTGGGGGTCGGACTGGCCGGTGGTCAATTCGCGGGCGGATTTGCAATCCTGGACGCAGATCACCGCCAAAATTCTCGGTGCGCTGGGCGCGACCGAGCGCGCCGCCATCGAATGGGTCAATGCGGTCAGGATCTACAAGCTCGCCGAAAAGTTGAAAGCCAAGGGGATCGAGCGTGGCTGAGCCGATCGTGCCGCAGGGAGGCGTGTTGTTGGGGCGGGTGAGGCATCCCGACGTCGCCCATCCGCTCGTCGTCACCGTCCATGACGGGGAGGTGTTCGACATCACCGGCAAGCGGGCGCCGACGGTACGAGATGTGTGCGAGCTCGCCGACGCAGTGTCGCATGTCGAGACGGCGCGCGACCGGCCGATCGGCCCGCTCGACGAGATCGCCGCCAATAGCCGGCAACAAACGCGGCAGCCGGGGAAGCCTTATCTGCTTGCTCCCGTCGATCTGCAGGCGATCAAGGCGTGCGGGGTGACGTTCGTGGTCTCGCTGCTCGAACGGGTGATCGAGGAACAGGCGCGCGGCGATCCGGGGAAAGCCAAGGCGCTGCGGGGCGAATTGACCGGGCTGATCGGGGACGATCTGTCGGCGCTCGAGCCGGGGTCCGACGCGGCGATGGCCGTCAAAGAAGCGCTGATTGGGCGCGGCATCTGGTCGCAATATCTCGAGGTCGGCATCGGACCCGACCCGGAAGTCTTCACCAAGGGCCAGCCCTTGTCGGCAGTCGGCTATGGCGCCGAAGTCGGGGTGCTGGCGTCTTCCAAGTGGAATAACCCCGAGCCGGAAGTGGTGCTGATCGTCGCCTCGGACCTGCGAATTGTCGGGGCGAGCCTCGGCAACGATGTGAACCTGAGGGACATCGAAGGGCGCTCGGCGCTGCTGCTCGGCAAGGCCAAGGACAACAACGCCTCGGGGGCGATCGGGCCGTTCATCCGGCTGTTCGACGGCGAGTTCACGCTGGAGACCGTCAAGCGGGCCGAATTGACGATGACGGTCGAAGGCGAGGACGGCTTCGCTATGACCGGGCGCTCGTCGATGCGGCAGATTTCGCGGCCGCCCGAGGCGCTGGTGGCGGCGACGAGCGGGGCGCATCACCAATATCCGGACGGGTTCGCGCTCTATCTGGGGACGATGTTCGCGCCGGTCGAGGACCGCGACAAAGCGGGCGAGGGCTTTACCCATCATTTGGGCGACGTGGTCAGGATCGCCTGCCCGGAATTGGGCGTCTTGCAGAACCGGGTGCGGCCGGCGACAGAATGCGCGCCTTGGACTTATGGAGTTCGGCAATTGATGGCTGATCTGTCGGCGGCGCAGCTGATCTGAAAGGGAAGTTCGATGGAGTTGCACAAGAACCTGATCGGCGGGGAATGGGTCGGTGGCGAGGCGGTCGAGAATATCAACCCGTCGAATACCGACGAAGTCGTCGGACTCTACGCGCGGGCGACGAAAGAGGACGCTCTGCGCGCGGTGGCGGCGGCCAAGGCTGCGGCGCCGGGCTGGGGGCGCTCGGGCATCTACCAGCGCCACCAAATCTTGCGCGCGGCGGCGGACGAGATTTTCAAGCGCAAGGACGAGATCGGGCGCCTGTTGAGTCGCGAGGAGGGCAAGACGCTGCCCGAAGGGATCGGGGAGGCGACACGCGCGGCGCAGATTTTCGATTTCTTCGCCGGCGAGGCGCTGCGGCTGACGGGGGAGAGCGTGCCGAGCGTCCGGCCGGGGGTCGGCGTCGAGATGACCCGCGAGCCCATCGGGGTCGTCGGCATCATCACGCCGTGGAATTTTCCGATCGCGATTCCCGCCTGGAAAATGGCGCCGGCGATCTGCTACGGCAATTCGGTCGTCATCAAACCGGCGGATCTGGTGCCGGGCTGCACCTGGGCGCTGGTGGATATCCTCCATCGTGCCGGGCTGCCGAAAGGCGTCGTCAATCTGGTGATGGGCAAGGGTTCGGTCGTCGGGCAAGTACTGCTCGACAGCTCCGAAGTCGATGCGATCACTTTTACCGGCTCGCAGACGACCGGCCAAAAGGTCGCCGAGGCGTCGGTGAAGCATCTCAGGAAATTTCAGCTCGAAATGGGCGGCAAGAACCCCTTCGTGGTGCTCGACGACGCCGACCTCGCGGTGGCGGTCGATTGCGCGATCAACGGGGCGTTCTATTCGACCGGCCAGCGCTGCACCGCGTCCTCGCGGCTGATCGTCACCGAGGGCATCCATGACCGTTTTGTCGCGGCGCTGACCGAAAAGATGCGGGGGCTGAAAACCGACGACGCTCTCAAGGAAGGCACAAATATCGGGCCGGTCGTCGATCCGGGCCAGCTCAAGCAAGACGAGGAGTATATCGCCATCGGCAAGAAGGAAGGCGCGACGCTGGCGATCGGCGGCGAGCGGGTCGAGCGGGCGACGAAGGGCTATTACCTGACCCCGGCGCTGTTCACCGAAGCGACGAACCAGATGCGGATTTCGCGCGAGGAAATCTTCGGGCCGGTCGCCTCGGTCATCAGGGTCAAGGACTATGACGAGGCGCTGGCGGTGGCGAACGCCACCCCGTTCGGGCTCGCCTCGGGCATCTGCACGACCTCGCTGAAATATGCGACGGACTTCAAACGCAACGCCGAGGCCGGAATGGTGATGGTCAACCTGCCGACGGCGGGGGTCGACTTTCACGTCGCCTTCGGCGGGTCGAAGGGGTCGAGTTTTGGCCCGCGCGAGCAGGGAAAGTATGCGGCGGAGTTCTTCACCACGGTGAAGACGGCGTATGTGAAGGGGTAGCTCGCCGATGCGCGCGATTGTGCCGGGACTGCTGTTGGGATTGTTTTGCGCCGGGCCGGCCATGGCCGGGTTCGAGCATTGCAACACCGAACAGCAGGCGGCGCTTGCCGGGGCGGTGAAGGGAGCCGGGGCGGCGCTCGGTCTCGCCGAAATCGCCGTCGAGCCGGACAATCCCAGCTTCGAGAAATGGTTCGGCCCGTGGAGCGCCAAGCGGGGCGCGCTGGTGCGCGACAACCTCTCGGCCATAAGCAGCAAGATGCGGCTGGCGACGATCCACTTCTACTGCGCCAGCAACGGCGAGCAGGACTGCACCTCCGAGCAATATGCCAATGTCGATCCCGGCGACCCCTATGTGATCTATGTCTGCCCCGGCTTCTACAAACTTCCGGGGCTGGCCGGACTGGTCGAGGTCGAGGCCGAGGAATACGGCACCCGCGACGGCACGCTGATCCACGAGATGTCGCATTTTACGACCATGGCCGACACCGAGGACGGGTGCTACGGGCGCCAGGAATGCGCCGCATTCGCCGAGTTCCATCCGCGCGCGGCGATCACCAATGCCGATGCCTATGAGTATTTCGTCGAGGACAGCGCGGCGGGGCTGGTCAGGGCGAGGAAGTGACGGGGGCGTAGGAGGCGGCTTCGCCCGGCGATCGGATCGACAATCACATTCGCGCCCTGAGCCTCTACTTCCTGCACTACAATTTTTGCAGGCTTCACAAGGCTCACGGCATCACCCCCGCGATGCAAATGGGCCTCACCACGGTCACAGACGATATGGACTGGATTGTCGGCCTGATTGACGCCCGTGCGCCGAAGGTTGGCAAGCGCGGGCCTTACAAGAAGTTGCCAAGGGAATAGTTCAATGCGGTTGCCGCTGGCTGGGTTGTTGCAGATGTCCCTTGTTGGGTGCGGCGAGAACCCGGACCGAGCTTACGAGCGCGGACAAGAAAGCGAGGACGAAGTGCTCGCCGCAGCTATGCGCTAGCAGGGGTAGGTTTCAATTAGTTTTTTGACTGCCGTTAGCGCGATGCTGGGAGTATCTTGCGGGCCGCTTAGCTCTGTCGCGACCAAGCGCATTATTTCATCATCAGTAATGGCTACGCCCTCAGGTTGACAAAAAAGCTGTTTGCCGGCGAAAAGGGCGGCTAGGTGCATGACTTGAATACCCATGGTCAGGCCGAGAATTGTTAGGTGCTGCTGTTCTGCTGTAGCTCCTGCAATCCACACGTCGTCCTGAGCGGTTGCAGGTACCGTGCCGGTCAGCACCAGAGCAAGAAGTAGGGCTCGCATCTTCAGCCTCCGTTTAGGCACCCCGAGAGATTATCCCGCCGGTACACAGACCTCAACCTCGCCGCTTAGCGCCCAACAAAGTGCCCAACTATGACGAAGGATTTGACGACGGTCAGTATGAAGTCTGCGTTGAGTTGGAGAGATTTCGATCCGGCATCAAAGATCAGCTCGACGGTTGCGAAGGCTTCTAAGTGAAGTCATTTTCAAACTGAGATACGACCCCGACCCCCGCCTATATCCCCTTGAAACATGTAGCCGGGTTTCCTATGTATTGGTCATGGCAAAGGCACCCACTATCCGCGAACTGATGGCACGGTTTCCAGATGAGGAAACCTGCCTCGAATACATGATGCGCGTCAGCTACGGCGCGCGTTTTGACTGCCCGAAATGCGGCAAGAATGCCCTCTATTACCGGGTCAAGAAGCGCCGCGCCTATGAGTGCGAGCATTGCGGCCATCAGGTCTATCCGACCGCCGGCACCCCATTCGATCATACCCGCACGTCCTTGCGGGACTGGTTTACCGTCATGTTCCTGTTTACGACCTCCCGCAACGGCGTTGCCGCCAAAGAGGTTCAGCGTCAGATCGGCGTGACCTACAAGACGGCTTGGCGCATGTGCAACCTTATCCGGCAATACATGGGCTACGTTGACGGCGATCATCCGCTCGGCGGCACCGGCCCGCTCGGCAAGATCGTCGAAGCCGACAAGGCGTTCATCGGTGGCAAGGACAAACTTGGCGAGGATGACAAGGCCATTGTCCTTGGCATCATCGAGCGCAAGGGCGACGTGATTACCCGCGTCATCCCGTCCAAGGGCACGGCCAGCGTCATGCCGGTCATCCGGCATTTTGTGAAGCCGGGCACCCGCATTGCCACCGACGAGGCTCCCGTCTTTAGCGATCTTCGCCGCCACGGCTTCGCCCACGGCGTCGTCAATCACTCGAAGCGGGAATACGTCTCGGGTGAGGTTCATACCAACACCATTGAAGCCTTCTGGGGGAACGTGAAGCGCGGCATCAGCGGGACTTACGTCCACGTTTCGAAGAAGTGGCTCCAGACTTACCTTTGGGAGTTCGAGTTCCG
>JBBECE010000037.1:0-68018 GCA_040881985.1 Cucumibacter sp. | reverse complement strand
GTCGCGGTCATGGCGAAGTTCACTGCCGCGACCAAGGCAGCGCATAGAAAGGCAAGGAAATGAGCAAGTTCGGCGACGACATCATCCAGGGTCTCTCTGAAGCCCTCGATCATGCGCGCGGCGGGAAGGTCGACGTCATCACCCGCAAGGTGGATTTCGATACGATCGACATGAAGCGCATCCGGCGCTCGCTCCGGCTGACACAGCAGGAGATGGCCGACCTTCTCGGCACGAGCGCATCCGGTTATCGCAAATGGGAGCAGGGTGCCCGGCAACCCCGCGGCGCGGCGCGGACGCTTCTGCGAATCATGGAGAAGGAACCCGAGGCGCTGCTTCGCGCCATCGCCTCCTAGCCGCCCGCCCCCCAAAACAGAAGAGCGTCAAGCCTGCGCCTGACGCCCCCTGTTTGCCGGTGGTCCGGCGATCCGCCGCGTGCCCGGAGGCACGGGAGGCCAACCGCCTCCCCGACAACAACCGAGGGCCTCCGTTTCCGTCCGCCCCGGTCCGTGGCCTCTCGGCCCGAAGGCCTTAAGATCACGTGACCCGAGACTGCCCCGGCCTCGCGCGCCCCGCAATCGCCTCGCGGCATTTGTGCCCGCTATCCCCATTAGTCACAGGCCCGCCAGTTTCCGCTTCGGGGCCGGCTCAACCGCCTCGGGGTCTTCCTCCGGCCAGGCGACGATATGATCTTCCCATTCCTTTTCGGGCACCTCGGTCTCGCTTTGGGTTCGCCCCCGCACCGATATGCCGGCCTGGTGCACCGTCGCGGGGTCGCCCGAGACCAGCGGATGCCACCAGGCGAGCCCCTTGCCCTCGGCAACGCGCCGATAGGCGCAGCTCGCCGGGATCCATGAAATCGTCATCACGTTCTGCGGGTCGAGCTTGATGCAGTCGGGAACTTTCGCCTGCCGGTGCTCGTAGTCCGAGCAGAGGCACGATTCGGGCTCGAGCAGCTTGCAATGGATGTCGGAGGTGAAGACTTCGCCGGTCTCGTCGTTCTCGAGCTTGATCAGGCAGCAGCGCCCGCAGCCGTCGCACAGCGCCTCCCATTCGGAAGGCGTCATTTCCTCGAGGGTTTTTTCTTCCCAGAACGGCATGGGGCGACCCTATCCTGTTTTGGTTAGGAGGGTGTCACCATCGGTTGGCTCGTCTTCCTCGGGCTTGACCCGAGGACCCCTGCTGCGCCTCAACGCGACAATCGCTTCCGCGTTGCTCGCCGACTCACCTCATGGGTTCTCGAGCCGCCCGCCGGCGCACGGCAATTCGAGCGCGAGAATGACGAATTGAACAGTGCGCCCCCTCCCCGCAAGGGGGAGGGTGAAGAGGCGCCAAGACCAATCGATCGCCGAAGCGAACGCTGGCGCGCGGATTGACGTCTAGACGTCAATCATGCATCATGAGAACAAAGGGTGACTCATGAGTGCGCCGGGCCAGGTTCGAGACTCGATTATCAACTACCTGCGGATGCTCGGCAGAGATGCTTCCGCATCGGAAATCACTGCCGCTGTGGCGGCAGCTTCGGTCAACGCCTCGTCATCTTCCGTGCGCTCGTATCTTGCGCTGAATTCAAGGAGCGTTTTTGAACGCACCGGTCGCGGACGATATCGACTGAGGAGCAATCAGGCCCGAGTCAAGCATGCGGCCCTTGAGCCGGTCGTCTTGTCGGGCGCAGCCAGACTTTATCTTGCCGACTGTTTTGACTGGTTCTCCGTGCAGGCGCCCAATTCGATACATGCCATCGTCACCGACCCTCCGTACGGCCTGGTCGAGTACTCGGCAAAGGAACAAGGCAAGCTCCGGGCAGGAAAAGGCGGTGTGTGGCGGATTCCGCCATCATTTGATGGTCACATGCGATCTCCGCTGCCCCGTTTCACCACGCTCACTTCCAGAGATCATGAGCAACTCTCGACATTCTTTCTGAGATTGGGCCACGCGCTCATGCGCGTCTGTGTTCCAGGGGCAAATGTCGTGATCGCGAGCAATCCCTTGTTGGTCCACCGCGTTGCCGGAGCACTGGCCGAAGCAGGTCTCGAGATTCGGGGAACGCTGGCGCGCCTCGTTATGACGATGCGCGGCGGAGATCGCCCAAAAAACGCACATGTAGAATTCGACGAGGTGAGTGTAATGCCACGCTCGATGTACGAGCCTTGGCTGGTTCTGAGGAAGCCGCTCGAAGGTCGATCGCAAGACAGTCTCAGAAAGTGGCGGACTGGCGGATTTCGTCGGCTATCGGCAGATCAGCCATTTGGCGACGTCCTTCGATCGGGCATTACTCCAGTCCGGGAACGCCGTATCGCTCCGCATCCATCTCTCAAGCCGCAAGCATTCCTTCGCGCAATCGTGCGCGCATCCCTGCCTCTTGGAGAGGGCATCGTATGCGATCCGTTCGCCGGTTCCGGTTCGACCCTGGCGGCCGCCACGGCGATTGGATACCAAAGCGTCGGTGTGGAGCGCGACAAGCTCTATGTGGATATCGCTCGAACCGCAATTCCACGGCTCGCTTCACTAAGCGTCGAGGAGATAGAGCCAGCCTGAACGCAGCTTCCTCAGACCTGTCCGATTCAAAGTTGCAGTTCTCGTGCCAAGCATGCCCCGCGGATTTTCTCTGAAGTCTTTCTTGATCACCGCGGCGAGATAAACCTCCCGAAATTGCATGGCCTCTCGATCAACAGCAGGCTCCGTGCGGTTGTCGGTGCGGTAGACGAATACGCACATCCACTGTTTGCGCGCACCGTGCGTGTCGACCGCACCGCCGCCCTTGCGCGTGCTCTTGATCTCGATCCCGTGGTCACCGGCTGCCACCGAATTGTTGGCATACACTCCATTTTGCACGAGGTCCGGATGTCCGTTAAAGTGCTTGTTCTCCGCTAGAACTCGGGAGTGCTTCGCCAGACTTGCCGTCAACATGTCGGAGATGATGCCGGACATCGCCGCAGGCCTGAGCATATCGTCCAACCTGCTAAGGCCCTTCTTCTGCAGGAGTCCGTTTACGTCGGCAAAAAAGTCGTACACATCCTGCATTGAGAGTTCGAAGTCTTTCAACCGCAGGTTGTACGGCAACACAGCATTCGCGTTGAATTTGTTTGAATCGACTGTGCGGTTGAGTGTCATTGCTTTCGGTTGCCCCGAGGGTTGACCACGTCGACCGCCGGCGCGCGGCAATTCGAGCGCGAGAATGACGAATTGAACAGTGCGCCCCCTCCCCCGCAAGGGCGAGGGTGAAGAGGCGCCAAGACCCGTCCACCCCCTGCCCCAAATCTTCCGCCGATTCCCGATCTCTGATACTTGTTTGGCTGAAGCCCGATAACCGGATCTGATGCCTGAATGTCCGATCCCTTCTACCACAAGCAGAAGCGAAAGCAGCCGTCGCGCCTGCTGCAGGCCGACGCTTGGCTCGATTCCTCGCTCTACGATTTCTTCGTCGGGCTCGGCCGCCTCTATCAGGGCTGGTACGATGCCATGGCGCGCTTCCACGTCTCGGGGGTGCGCCGGCTCGTCGTCGAACTTGTCTCCGACGGGCTGACTTTCGGCATGGCCGGGCTCCTGCTGCTGACCGCGCTGGCGCTGCCCGCCTTCGATTCGACGGCTTCAGGCGAGTTCAACCGCGCCGCCGACTATTCGGTCATCTTTCTCGACCGCTACGGCAACGAGATCGGCCGGCGCGGCATCCGCACCGACGATTCGGTCGAGCTCGACAAGCTGCCCGACTATCTCATCAACGCCGCGCTCGCCACCGAGGACCGCCGCTTTTACGAGCATTTCGGCGTCGACGCCGTCGGCACCCTCCGGGCGCTGATGTCGAACGTCCAGGCCGGCAGCGTCGTCGAGGGCGGCTCCTCGATCACCCAGCAGCTCGCCAAGAACCTGTTCCTCACCTCCGAGCGCACCATCGAGCGCAAGATCAAGGAGGCGTTTTTGGCGCTCTGGCTCGAGTCGCACTACACCAAGGACGAAATCCTCAAGCTGTATTTCGACCGCGCCTATATGGGCGGCGGCAATTTCGGGGTCGCCGCGGCAAGCGAATATTATTTCGGCAAAAATGTCGAGGACGTGACGCTGGCCGAGGCGGCGATGCTCGCCGGCCTCTTCAAGGCGCCGACGCGCTTCGCCCCGCATATCGATCTCCCCGCGGCCCGGGCGCGGGCCAACGACGTCTTGACCAACATGGTCGAGTCCGGCCTGATGACCGAGGGCCAGGTCACCGGCGCCCGCCGCAAACCGGCGACCCCGATCGACCGGTCGTTCGAAACCGACTCGCCCAATTATTTCCTCGACTGGGCCTTCGAGGAGATCAAGCCGATCCTCGCCGGGCATCCCGCAACCGTCGGCTTCATCGCCCGCACCACGATCGATACAGCGCTGCAGACCTATGCCGAAGAAGCCGTCAGGACGGTCATCCGCGAGGAGGGCGCCGCCTACAAGGTGACGCAAGCCGCCATGGTCGTCACCGAACCCGGCGGGGCGGTGCGGGCGATGGTCGGCGGGCTCGACTACGGCCAGTCGCAGTTCAACCGCGCCACCACCCCGGCGCGCCAGCCGGGCTCGTCGTTCAAGATTTTCGACTACGCCGCGGCCCTCGAATCCGGCGAATACACGCCCGATACCCTGATCGCCGATGCCCCGATCTGCGTCGGCAACTGGTGCCCCGGCAATTACGGCGGCGCCTATCGCGGCACCGTCACCATCCGAGAGGCGGTGATGCGCTCGCTTAACTCCGTGCCGGTGCGCATCTCGACCGTCATCGGCCGCGAGCCGATCGCCGAGATGGCGCACCGGCTCGGCATCCGCAACGAGTTCCCGGTCACCCGGTCGCTGCCGCTCGGGGTCATCTCGGTCTCGGTGCTCGACATGGCGTCGTCCTATGGCGTGCTCGCCAATCACGGGCGCCGCTCGACCGCCTTCGGCATCACCCGGATCACCGATTTGCGCGGCGAGACGATTTTCGAAGCTCCCCCGCCCGGCACCGGCTCCCCGCAGCTGCTCTCCGACGCGGTGGTGATGAACATGAATTCGATGTTCCGTGATGTCGTGCTCGCCGGCACCGGCACCCGCGCCCAGGTCGAGGGCGTCCCCGCCGCCGGCAAGACCGGCACGACCCAGTCGTATCGCGACGCGTGGTTCTGCGGCTTCACCGGCAATTACGTCGCCGTCGTCTGGTACGGCAATGACGACTATTCCGAGACCGAAACTTTGACCGGCGGACGGCTCCCGGCCCAGACTTGGCAGAAGTTCATGGAATATGCCCATACCAACATCGAAGTGAGGCCGTTGTTCGGGGTTGAATTCGAGCCCCCGCCGTTCACCGTCGCGGCGAGCCAGAGCCCCGACGGGACGGAGGCCGTCGCCGCCCGGCCGCCGACCCTTTCGCCTGAAGCGGCTGAAAAGCTTATCGATTTAGCTTCGCTGATGGAGCGCGCCCTGGCCGAAGCCGGGGCGGCCGGCGCCCCCGTCGAGGCGAGTCTTGTCAGAGTTGGGCCAGCCGCCGCCCCCGGCACCCTGGTCGAGCAAGGCTCGATTACCACCTTGATCGGCCAATAGAATTTCGTGCGCTTCGTCTCCGGGCTGATCCTCGGGATTTTCGTCGCGCTCCTTGTCGGGTTCGGCGCTTCCTTCTATGCCCTTGAAGATGGACGGCTTTTCGGCGCGCTGCGGATCGGGCCGTGGGCCGCCTGGCCGGGCGCCGGCACCGACAACGTCGATCCCTACACTCGAGCCTTTCTGGCCCGTTCCGGGCAGTTGCAGCTCGGCCGCTCGGAGGGCATGCGCTTCATCGCCTCGACCGATAGCGGCGGCACGCCGCTGCGCCGCCAATGCCGCTACCAGATCGACGGGACCACCCCGGTCGCGACCATGTGGACGCTTTATGCGCGCGCCCCCGACAGCGCGGTCATCGGGGTCCCCGACCGCCGGCCCTTCATCGACAGCGTCACGATCCCGCGCCATCCGGACGGACGCCTGACAATCCGCGCCGGCCCCGGCGCCGTCCCGGGCAGCTGGCTCGCGACCCCCGGGGACGGCGAATACATGCTGGTCCTCAGCATCTACGACACCTCGGTCTTCGCCGGGCTCGGGGCGACGCTCGACGCCCTGCCGGTGATCTATCCGGAGGGCTGCCAATGACCCGCTATATCCTCTGGATCGTCGGCGGGCTCTTTCTCGGCGCGATCGTCCATCTCGTCGTCATCCTGGTCGTCCCGCTGCTGGCCGAGCGCAACGTCTGGGCAAAGGTTTCGGCGATGGACGCGCTCGAGAAAGTCGCATTGATCGAGGCGCCGGTCGCTGGCGAACCGAACTCGTTCGATCTCGACCCGGGGCTTCTCTATGCGGTGTGCCGGCTCAACATCGCCGAGGGGCCGGGCGCGCTCGAGGGCGAGTTGCCGGCGAGCTTCTGGTCGATCGCCGTGTTCGAGCCGGGCGGCACGATCGTCTATTCGACGACCAATCGCGCCTCCAACGGTCGCTCGGTCAATCTCGGGATTTTCAATCCGGCGCAGACGCGCCTGCTCGCCGAGCAGCAGCTGCAAATCGAGGAAGGGCTGTTGATCGTGGAATCGCCGGGCGACGATATTTTCGTGCTGGTCCGGCTGTGGCCCGGATATACCGCGCTCGCCGCACGCTACCGCGCTTCACTCAGCGCCTTGACCTGCCGGGTGGTGAGGTAGGTCGCCGCCTCACCGCGCCTTGCGGCGCTTGGGTTTCGCGCGCGGTCCCTCGGGCTCGCGCTTGGTTTTGCGTTCATACCGGACGCCGGGAAAAATCACTACGTCGCACATCGTCTTGGGGTTGGTGTTGTGCCGCGGCGGCACTCGCCTGGTTCGAAATCTCAGCACGGTCGCCATAAAGCCCTCTCATGAGCGGCTGCCTCCGCCTCCGGATACTCCGGCGCGCCAGCCTTCCAACCGGCGGCGCACAAATCGCCGCCCGCCCCCATTAAGAAATCTTCATGGTTAACAGTCCGCTAATGAATTGATGGAAAGACTGGGCTCGGTGGTCGATCGACGGCCTCCCTCGCACTTTCCGGTTTGCTGCAATACCGATGATCGGGTTCCAGCCCTACGAGACGTTTCAGATCCTCGTCGAGTCCGGCGGCGTCTCGCGCGCCGGTACGCTGCTCGTTGCCGCCTGCGACGCGTTCGTCCGGCGGCCGCGGCCGACCGGTAGCGAGCTGGCGCAGTTCGAGGCGCTCGCCGGGCGGCTGTTTCCCGCCGCCGCGTCGCCGGCGCGGCAGAGCGCTGCAAAACTCCTCGCCGCCTCGGCGCATTTCTCCCTCGCGCTCGAGCGGCTCGCCTTCGAGAATATCGGGGACGGGCTCGACGCCTTCATCGCGTCTGCCGGGGCGATGTCGCCACAGGTCCAGCTCGAAATTGTCGAGACCAAGCGAGCGTCGCATTGCGCGCTCGTTGCCGGCCGGCCGGATCTGGCAAAGAACGTCCTCCTCAAACTCTTCGCGATCAATTCGCGTACCGTCTACCGGGCGCTGGCGGCCAATAGGTCCCTCAAATTCGCCGGCCCCTTTCTCGGCGCCATCGCCCGCGCCGCGCGAATGGATCACCAGGTCGCCGCGACGCTTGCGGGACGCGAGGATTTCGACCAGGGGTTGCTCGCGCCGGCCTTCTTCAACCTCGCCGAGCCGGGGCGCCTTGCCGTGCTGCGGGCTTTCGCGGCGCGGCGAGTTCCCGAGATGCCGCTGAAGCGGACCTACCAGCAACTCTCGGTCGCCGCGTCCGAGCTCTGCCGCGCCCTGATGAAGCTCTACTACGCCAACCGGCGGCCGGAGATCACCAGGCTCTTCACCCAGATCACCGGGCTCGACGAAGTGCGGTGCGGGGAGATCGTCCACGATCGGGGCGGGGCGGCGCTGTTCGTCGTGCTGCGCGCCTTCGGCTGCAACGCCGGCGACGGGCTCAAGGTGCTGGTGCATTCGACCGCCCACGAGCCGCGACCGTCGCGGACGCTCGCCGACTATGCGCGCCTCTTCGAGCAGCTCAGCGTCGATTCGATGATCTTCATGATGAGCATCTGGCGCGGCGATGCCGACCTGTTGACGCTCACCCGTCCCGAGTACCAGCCGGTCGGCGCGGCCTCGGCCCGCACCCCCGCCGCCGCCGGCGAGCGATCGGCGGCCGATCGCGCCATCGAGATCGTGCAGCGAATCGTCGCCGCCGGCTAGCGCCCGGCTAACCCGTCAGGTTGAGTCCGACATCGGTGTCGCGCGATTCGAGGGTCACCACCCACAGGTCCGGATCGTAGCCCGCCTCGCGCAGAACCCGGGCGCCGACTGCCTCGGGGCTCGCCCGGTCGAACCGGCGCATAAAAGTCCGGTCGCTGTCCTCGAACGACTCGAGCCCGGCCGGGGCCGGCACGAACAGCGACACCGTGCCGTTGAGATGGTCGACCTCGATCCAGATTTGGCCCGCCGAGGGGTCGCCCTTGCGGGTGATGACGCAGATTCGCCCCTGCTGGGCGTGCCGCCGCACGAAGGCCGCGACCCAGATTTCTGATCTGAGCCGCGCCATGCTCAGAAGGTGGCGTTCGCCGCCTGCAGCATGTCGAGAAGTTCGGGGGAGACGTCCCCGGTCACCGGGTAATTGTGAAAGACCTCGAAGTTGCGGATCGCCCGGGCGGTGGCTTCTCCCGCCACCCCGTCGATGGTGCCGTGCAGAAATCCGAGCGAGGCGAGCCCGCGCTGCACCGCCAGGATGAGGTCATGCTCGGGGCCGGAAGCGGCTGCCATCGGGGCTTCCGGGGCGACGCTCATGGCGATCCGGGCGAGCGGATCGGCGCTTGCCGTCCGCTGTACCGGCTCGGGGATGGGCTCCGGCGGGATCGCCGGGGCCGAGGAAAGGCCTTGGCGCACCGCGCCGCGGGCATAGGATTCCTCCATTGCGCCAACGACTTGCGGAGAGATCGCGCCGCTCGGCGTGAGCCCGGCGCGGGCCTCGAAGGCGCGGATCGCCGCCGCCGTTACCGGCCCGTAATAGCCGTCGACCGTCTCGGCGAAAAAGCCGAGCGCTTTCAACATGGTCTGCACCCGGAACGTGTCGGGATTGCCGACGACCGTGCCCGGAATTTCGACGCGGGCGGCAGGCAAGGTGACCGACTGGGTCGGCCGGAGGTCGACCTGCGGGAGAAGTGCCGGTTCGGCCAGGGGAATTGACGCGAGTTCGCGCTCGATCGCCAATTGCGATTCGGGGCTTGGATAGGAAGGCGGGTGACCCGGGTCTGCCTGCATATAGAGGGCGTTGACCGCCGCCAGAAAATACCCCGCCGCAATCAGCGCCAGCGTCGTCACGCTCAGGGGGGATCGCCCGATTGACCCCAGCAGCGGCCGTCCCGCCGCCCAAAGCACACCGAGCAACAGCCTGCTGGGCATCAATGAGTTGGCGACGGCGCCGGCGTGCATTTTCTGCCTCATGCGGATTTCGAAATCGGGGTTTGCCCGGCGTCGGCCGGCATGTCGCGCCCGAGTACCGGCCCGCCGATCGGCAACAGCACGGTGACCGTGGTGCCGGCGCCGAGCCGGGAGGCGACCTTCAATTCGCCGTCATGCAACTCGACGAGACCGCGGATGATCGACAGGCCAAGCCCGGCCCCCTCGTAGCGGCGGTCGAGCCCTGTATTGGCCTGGAAAAACGGCTCGCCGATGCGCGCCACGTCGGCGGGCGCGATGCCGATGCCGTGGTCGGCCACACAAATCGAAATAGAGGTGCCGACGACCCGCATTCTGACCTCCACCACCGTGCCGCTCGGACTGAATTTGATCGCGTTCGACAACAGGTTGATCAGCACTTGCCGGCAGGCGCGCTCGTCGCCGACCATCGCCGGCAGGTCGGGAGCGATGTCGCATTTGATCGTGACGCCGCGCTCGCGGGCGGGCCGATCCATCATCACCACGCACGGCTCGATCAGGCTGGTCGGGTTGAAGCTGTCGGTCTGCAATTCGAATTTGCCCGCCTCGATTTTCGACATGTCGAGCAGCATGGTGACCATGTCGAGCAGGTGCTGGCCGCTCTGCAGGATCAGCCGCGCATATTCCTCGTGATTGGGACTGAGCCTGCCGCCGATCTGGTGGAGCATCATGTCGGTGAAGCCGACGATGGCGTTGAGCGGGGTCCTGAGTTCGTGCCCGATGGTCGCCAGGAACCGCGACTTGGTCTGGGACGCCGCCTCGGCGGCGTGTTGGGCCCGGCGGATCTCTTCCTCATAGTCCTTGCGGACGGTGACGTCGCGCAGCACCGCGACGACCTCGTGACCCTCGGTCTTGGCCCGCGGGTCCTGGATCGGGGAGAGCGAGACCTCGATCCAGAAGAACGAATTGGCGTGCTCGAGATCGCTCCGGACGCGGATTTCGACGACCCGCGCAAAACCATGGTGGCGTGCCTCGTCGAGGGCCCTCAAATAGGCCGGACGGTCAAGCACATGGATGCGCTCGAGGAATCCGGCGCCGACGAGCTGATAGCGTCGGCAGCCGAAGAGCGTCTCGGCGGAGCGGGAGATGAACAGCATCTCGCCGTTGGCCGCGTAGCGCACGACCGCGTCCTGGACGTTCTCGACGAGATGCTGGAATGCCCGGATTTGCGAACGCTCGAACCGGGTGAAGGCTTCGCTGAAGCGCCAGCCGGTCAACGCCACCATGCAGCCGGCGGCCAGAAACGTGATCACCGACAGCCATTCGATCCATGATTCCCTCGCCGGCAGGCTGGCCGGCGACATGGAGAATTGGATGGTGATGATAAAGCCAAGAATCAAGGTCGTCGCCCCCCAGGACACTCGCTTCAACCGGAGCCGGGCGACATAGCCGGCATAGATCGGGGCGAGCAGGACCGTGGCAACGCCGAAATCGGCGAAATTCGGATGGGCGAGCGAGAAGACGGTGCCGACGACCAGAAAGGAGGCGATCTGCACGGCGGTGATCAGTTCCACGCGGTCGTCGCGATAGAAGGCGAGGCTGCCGGCGGCGGTGAGCATCACGAACAGCGCGGTGATGGCCGGAAACGCCACGCCGAGCGACAGAATCGGCAAGGCGACCGGCAGCAGCAGCGCCGTCAACACCAGCGCGATCACGGCGTTGAGCCGCAACGTCGAGCGGCGCAAATTGTCGGGGTGCGCACTCACGTCGCGCCAGATGAAAAGCCGGCGCGGGGAAAGCAGCTTTTCCACCGGTTCCGGCATGATTGTCCCGCTCACAACTTCCGACGCATGCGTTGTCGGCAATGACATTTTCACCGATGCCCTAAGACTGGATTAAACCTGCGAATCCGGGCCGTGTTGAGCCCACTGGAGGCCCCTGAAACTCCTCTCGTGGTAAACAAAGAGTCACTGCCGCCAAGTCCCGCAAAGGCGGCAATTCGATTCAAATCTTATCGATCGCAAGGCGTCCCGCTTTACCCGGGGCCCCTAGTTTGGCCGCGATTGCCGGCATGCCCGGCAGAGGTAATACGGAACAAACAGATGGTGCTCTTGCGTTCGGCGTTCTGGCTGGGGGTGGGCTATCTCGTCGTCCACCCGGGTCCGGTCGACGTCCGGCAAACCGCCGGCGATATTTCGGCGACCGCACTGGCGATGGGGCAGCGCCTCATCGTCCAGCAGATCGCGGCCGACGAATGCGGCAACGCCGGGTGCACACCTATTCTTGCGGCAATGCTGACCTCCAAATTGTCGACGGAGCCTCCCGGTTCCGGATTGCTGCAGGAAATCACCCTTCACCAGCCGGCGCCGGTTCCCCCACCGCGTCCGGACTGGGCAGGGTGAGAACAGGGGCCGCGTCACTTCCCCGACGCACTCCAGACGAGCGGCCCCTGCGCTGGAGCCGTAGATGCACTGTCCCGCATCTACGGCTCTTTTTTTGCGCGGTTTTGCGCGACGGCCCGGGGTCCTGTATTAGGGGGCTTCTGACGAAAGGACCCCGATGTCGATCGACGAAGTCACCGGCAACCTCGAGTTCCTGGACGACTGGGAAGACCGCTATCGCTATGTCATCGAACTCGGGCAGACGCTCGAGCCCCTGAGCGCCGCCGAGCGCAATCCGGTCAACAAGGTCGAAGGCTGCGTCTCGCAGGTCTGGCTCGTCACCAAGCCGGAGCAGCGGGGCGGCGAGACAATCCTGCGCTATCGTGGCGATTCCGACGCGATGATCGTCAAGGGACTGGTAGCAATCCTGATCGCGCTCTATTCGGGCCGTCCGGCGCCGGAAATCGCCGCGACCGACGCCATCGCCTTCTTCGACCGGATCGGGTTGCGCGAGCACCTGACCACCCAGCGCTCGAACGGTCTCGTCGCCATGATCAAGCGCATCCGCGGCGACGCGGCGCGCCTCGCCGCCGCCTAAGACTTTTTGATCAGGGGTGGACGGGGCCGGTCGCGCCATTGGCGCAGCGGCGCTGTCTCTCTGCCCCTGGCGACCGGATGCAGGCCGAAGAGACCCGCCACCTCATCGAGCCCGATCCGCAACACCAGCTTGGCACTGCGCGGGGGCCAGCCGCGCTCGACTTCGACTTGCTGCAGGCCCTTGAGGAAGCCGCATATGTCGATGACAACGCCGAGACACTCGGCGGCCATATGGGCATGCAATTCGGCAAGCCGGGTTCGCGCGTCGATCGCCATACCGGTGAGATCGGCCGCTTCCTCGCCGACCTGGCGAGGCCGGCCGACGGTCTGATCACCGGAATAGTTGAGCGTGGTGCGCGGCAGCAGGCCCGCCCGCTCGACGAGGATGCGGACGCGTTCGCCCGCCTCTACATGGTGCGGCCTCAGGAACGGCTCGCCGCTTCTGCCGTTGCGGGTCGCGAGCCGGCGCAACGGGCTCTCGGCCTCGTTGACGAGTGTGCCCGCGATGGTTCGCCGGGCGACGCGGTGCTGCGCGGCGAAGGGATCGTCGCCGGTGAGCTGGCGGCGGAGCCAATTGAGCGCCTCGGGCGTCGGGCGGATCGCATCGGTACCGATCGAGATCAGGCCTTGCGCGGCAAGCTCGCGCGCACGGGCGCGATCGATGGAAGCCGTGCGCCCGTCGGCTTCGACCCGGAACTGGCCGCCCGCGGCGGACGCTTCGCCTGCAGCGAGGAGCAGCTGCAGAAAGCCGATGAGCCGTTGAACACGGGGGGCGCTCACAAATGCATCGCTTGGCGGTGGCGCATCGGCCGGAGCGGGCACGCCACCCGCACCGCTTCCTCGAGACAGCGAATCTCAAGATCGAAGGTGACGTTGTCGCGGCGATCCTCGACGAGCGAGCAGGCATGGGCGGCGGTGGTGCGGTCGCGGGCGAAGGCGCGGGCCGTCGCGGTCAGGGTCGCACCAAGCCCGACATGGACGAGATACATGGCGATCTGACGGGCGAAGGCGGCGCCCGCCGCGGCGCGGGTCGGCCATAAGAGCTGCGCCACCGGCACACGGCGGGCCGCCCCGACAAGGCTGAGAACCAGAATGAAATGTTGCTCCACCCCGGGCGATGATGCCTGTGCAGGATGCACGCCGCGGGCGTCCTGCCCGGGGGGTTCGGGCCTGTTCGACATGCCTGCCCCTCCACAACAAATATAAGACTATTTTCCTATAATTGAAATCCGGGGGGCGGGGATAAATTTACCAAAATCTGGGATGCCGGCGCAGCGGAAGCCAGAAGACTATCTGCGGCGCTTGCGGCCGAGGCCCATTTTTTTCGCCAGCGCCGAGCGCGCGGCGGCGTAGTTCGGAGCGACCATCGGGTAGTCCGCCGGCAGGCCCCATTTCTCGCGATACTGTTCCGGGGTGAGATTGTAGTGGGTCGAGAGGTGACGCTTCAGTGACTTGAACTTCTTGCCGTCCTCTAGGCAAACGATGTAGTCGGCGGCAACCGACTTCTTGATCGAGACGGCCGGCTTACGGGCCTCGGCGGGCATGGTTTGCACTAGGGAGAGCGAGGACAACGCGCCGTAAACGTCGGTGATCAGCCGCGCCAGGTCCGACTGGCTCACGGCGTTGTTGCTTACATAGGCGCTGACAATGTCGGTCGCCAAATCGACCAGGTCGGTCCTCATCATGTTATTTTCCATTGTTGTCTGATCGTTCATCAAACACTCCCTTGTTCTTCATTCAAACTTCAGCTGGGGACGGCATCGGGTATTCCGTCGCCCTTTTATTTGTTCCACGCCAAATGTACAAGTGCGGCCCGAGGACAGTTCTTGGGCATTTTATCGCACGGCAGAAAAGCCATAGAATTGATCAGTCGGAGTTCGATTTGCGATCTGGGTCGAGGTCGTTGATCCGGGTGATCGCGGCTGGCTTGTAGCCGGCGATGTAGGCTGACCGGGCGAGCAGATGCGCGGCCACCGGGGCGGTCAGCAGCAGGAAGGCCACGCCGGCCAGCGCCCGCAGCGCCACGCCGGCATCGAGGGCAAAAATGGCGATAGCGATCAGGGTCAATCCCGAGCCGAGCGTGCCGGCCTTGGAAGCCGCGTGCATGCGGGTATAGAGGTCGGGCAATCTCAAAATGCCGACCGCCGCGAGGCAGCTGAAGATTGCCCCGATGACGAGAATCGTGCCGACAAGATAAAGGTGGAGCTCGGCAATCATCGCGTCGCCTCCTCGCCCTTCTCCCGGGCGCCGCCGCCCGAACCCAGGTCCCCCCGCCGCAGCACGAAACGGGCGAACGCGACCGTGGCGAGGAACCCGACGAGCCCGAGCGAGATCGCGATATCGAGATAAAGCATGAAGCCGGTCTTGATGGCGATCACCGCGATATAGCCGATGCTGATCGAAACCAGCATGTCGAGCCCGAGAATACGGTCGGGCAGCGAAGGCCCGCGAGCGATCCTGATCGTTGCGAGGATGAGCGTCAAAGTAAGCAACGCCAAGGCGGCATAAATCGCAAAATCGAGAAAACCTGCCCCGCTCATTCGAACGCCTCGATGATCCTGCGTTCGAATCCGTCGGCGATGGAGCGGATGAGCGCCTGCTTGCTTGGCACCGCGATGGCGTGGACAAAGAGCGTCTTTCTATCTTCCGACACGTCGACGCTGAGGGTGCCGGGGGTCAGGGTGATCATGTTGGCGAGCAAGGTAATCTCGACGTCCGATTTTACCTTCAGCGGAAAGGCGATGATGCCGGGATTGAGTTGCTTGTCGAGTCTTGGCGAGACGACGAGCAGAGCGACGCGCACCCCGCTGATCACGAGTTCGACCAGAAGAAAACCGAACAGCGACAGGGCGCGATAGACGCGGGTGAGGAAAAGCGAAGTTGTCAGTCGTTCGCGGACAACCCAGAGGGCCAGCGCGCCAATGCCTGCGCCAAGCACCAGATTCGAAAATGTGAAACTGCCGGTGATGGCGGTCCAAACGAGTGCGAAGATCAGGGTCTTGACGAAGAGCATCAGGGCGCTCCCACCGGCGAGACGGAATCGACATAGGCAGTCGGGTCGACGATGCCGGCCGCCGCCCGACTTCCGGCAAGAAACAGCGGCGCCGGCCAAAGCCCGAGGAGCACAATCGCGAGCGTGAGCGTAGCCGCGGGCACGAGGCCCCACCAGCGGTCCTTCAGCTGGAGCGGCTTCAGGTTCGGGTTGGGCGCCTCCGATCCGTCGCCTTCACGGCCATTCCGCCAGAAAATGTGCGACCAAAGGCGCGAGCCGGCAACGATCGTGAGGAAAGCATTGAGGAGGATCGCGGCGGCCAGCCCATAGGACTCGCCGCCGAGCCCCGCTTGGACCAGCACGAATTTCGGCCAAAAACCGAGGAACGGCGGCAGGCCCGACACGGCGAAGACGAGACAGATGAAGAGGATCGAAAGCGGGGACGAGAATTGATAGAGCCCGCCCATTCGGCGCGTATCGGTGGTGCCGGTGGCCCGCTCGATCAAGCCCGCGACGAGATAGAGGCCGGTGATGGTCAGCATCGAATGAAGCGCGTAAATGGCGGCGCCGAAGATTCCCCCGGACGTGCCAAGGGCCACGCCGGCGAGCATCGCGCCAATGCCGCCGATCACAAGGAACCCGATAGCGCGGCGAAGGTTTGTTTCGGCCATCGCCCCGAGCGGGGCGAGAATCAACGTCGCCCCCGCGATGAGCGCGATGACGAGGTTGAGCGAGACGCCAAATTCGAACGGCGCAAAATTGGGGCCCCGAATCAGAGCCCAGTCACGGGCGACGTTCGCGGGCAGCAGCTGGCCAAGAATTCGGATGATCGCATAGACCCCGACCTTGGTGAGAAGTCCGCCGAACAGGGCGGAGATGGTCGGGTCGGGCGTGTGATAGGAGGCGGGAAGCCAGGCATTGACCGGAAACGCCGCCGCCTTCATGCCGAGCGCCAACAGGAACAGTCCGGCAATCCCGCTCATTGCAACCGGATCGGCGTCGGGCGCGACGCGGACAATGTCGGCCATGTTGAGGGTGCCGAGCAAACCATACAAAAGGCCAACCGCGATCAGAAAGAAAGTTGTCCCGAGCAGACTGATGAACCCGTATTTGACCGCGCCATCGAGCTGGATCTTGCGCCCGCCCATGATCATCAGCCCGAAGGACGAGATCAACAGCACTTCGAGCCAGACATAGAGGTTGAAGACATCGCCGGTCAGGAACGCGCCGTTGACCCCGGCGAGCAGCAGCAGCAGCAGCGAATAATATCCGTAGCGCGTCTCGCGCAGCTCGACTTCGCTTTGGCTGTACAGCAGCACGACGATCGAGACGATGCCGGCAACGAGCGCGAAGGACGCACCGAGCATGTCGGCGGCGAAGCTGATCCCGAAGGGCGGCAGCCACCGGCTCATGGTCATCACGACGGGTCCCGACTCGATGACCCGCTGCACGAGCAAAGCCTCACTCAACAAGGTCGCAACGAGCACCGCCAGCGCGAAACTCGCCTGCCAGGCCGACCGGCTGCGGCCCATCAGCAGGATGGCAGCGCCGATCAGCGGCAGCGCCAAGGGCCAGACGACAATCCAGTCGGCGATGAGCGTCGGCCCGGCGATGAAGGCGGCGGGCAGGCCGGCGAGGATTTCCGCGGACAATTCGTCCATGCTCAGTAACTCTCCGGCGGCCGGGGCGGATTTTCCGGCTCGGCGAGGCGCATGGTGTCGGTGTTGTCGGCGTCGAGTTCCTGATAGGCGCGGTAGGCGAGGACCAGCAAGAAGGCAAAGAGCGAAAAGCCAATGACGATGGCGGTCAGGATCAGCGCCTGCGGCAGCGGATTGGCGGTCGCCTCGGCAGGCACACTCAATTCGCCCGGCACGATCGGCGGCACATCGCGGGTCAGGCGACCGACAACGAAGATTAAGAGATTAGCCGCATTGCCGAGCAGGACCACTCCCAGCAGCATTCGGATGAGAGAGCGCGACAGCAACAAGTAGATGGCGACCATGAAGAAGACGCCGACGAGGCCCGCGAAGATGGATTCCGGCATAGAGACGGGGAAAGTTTCAACCATCAGACGCTCCCCTCGTCGTCCTCTTCGAGAGCCAGGGCGACCGTCGAAAGCACACCAAATACGGTGAAATAGACGCCGATATCGAACATCAGGGGCGTTGAGAGCGCGAGTTCGGTACCGTCGGGCAGGGTGAAAGTGACCCAGAGTCCGGTCAGGAACGGTGCCTTGACAAACGCCGACAAAATTCCACTCAACCCCGCAAGGAACACGCCGAACCCGGCGAGCGCCAGCGGGTGCAGGCGCAGCGCCTTGCGCACCTCAACGACGCCCGCTGCGATGGCGTAGATTGCAAGGGATGCAGCGGCGATCAACCCGGCGATGAAGCCGCCGCCTGGTTCGTTATGTCCGCGCAGAAGCACGAAAACGGAGAAGACAAGCATCAGCGCCGAAAGGTAAGGCGCGATGGTGCGAAAGATGACCGTGCTCATGCGCCGGCGCTCCCGGGCGCGGGGGTTCGAATTGCGCGCCCTGCCCGCTTCTTCGGCGCCGGCGCGCGTTTTGCCAGGCCGGCGCCGGTTCTTTGTCCCCCCGCGCGAAGACGGATGAGCGCCAGAATCGCAATGCCGGCGGTCATTACCACGGTGATCTCGCCGAGGGTGTCCAGAGCGCGATAGTCGACAAGGATGACGTTGACGATGTTGTGCCCGTGGGCGAGCGCCACGCTCGTTTCGGTGAAAAACTCGGAGAGACGCGTATCGAGCGGGTTCCTCAGAACGGCGAAGAGCAGCACGGTCACCCCTGCGCCCGCAATGATCGCCAGCGCGCCGTCCCGGACGACATCTTCAAAGATGCGCGTATCGCGATGCTCAAGTCGAAGCCGGGTCATCACCAGCGTCAAAATGACAACGGTGAGGGTTTCGACCATGAACTGGGTGAAGCCTAGGTCGGGGGCGCCGAACAGAATGAAGATGACGGCGACCGCGAAACCCTGGACGCCGAGGGAGACGATGGCGACGAGCCTGGTGCGCCCCACAACCACGGCGAACAGCCCCATGAGGGCGATCACCATGATTCCCCACTCGTAGAAAGTCAGGTAAGGAATTCCCGGCATCGGGGGCAGGCCCTGCGCCAGCAGCGGCCCGAGCGTCACCAGGGCGAGCGCAACGAAGATCAGCACGAAGTAAATCTCGAGCCGGCCGTGATGCAGCATCCGGGTGATCCAGCCGGCCGACCGGATGAGGCCAAACATTGCTTGATCGAAGCCATGGTCGGGGCCCCAGCTCCAGATCCCGGCAAGGCGCCGGAGCTGGGTGCGGATGTCATCGAGGAACCAGAAGGCTAGGGCGCCGAGCGCCCAGGTGACGACCGACAGGGCCAGCAATAGCGGCGCGAAATGCCAGGTCTCGAGGTGATTGCCGGCGAGCAAGTCGCGGACGGCGGTCACCGAGGGCACCACGAAAAGCCTGCCGAAGTCGTGGATGACAAAGCCGGCGCCAAAGCTTGCGACGCCAAGGATCAGCGAACCGGAGATCATCGAAAGCGGACCCTCGTGCGGCGCTTTCGGGGTCTGGGTTTGAGCGCCGAAAAACACCTTCATCGCGATCGCGAGCCCAACCACGAGCATCAGCGCATTGCCGACGAGCGCGACGATGACGACCGGCACTTCCCGCCAGCCGGGATCGGCGAGAAGCGAATAGACTTCTTCCTTGGCGAAATAACCGAGCGACACCGGAATCCCGGCCATCGAAATCGCCGCGAGGATCGCGGCGATGCCCGAGACGGGCATGCGGGCGAAAAGGCCCGAGACCTGGGTGATGTCGTAGGTACCCGTCTCGCGGTCGATTGTGCCGGCGATCAGGAACAGCGCGCCCTTGTAGAAGGCATGGGCGACGAGAACCAGGATCGCGGCGGCGATCGCGGCTTCGCTGCCGACCCCGATCAGCATCACCAGCATGCCGAGCGTCCCGACCGTCGTGTAGGCGAGCATTTGCTTCATGTCGGTCTGGCGGAGCGCCAGGATCGCCCCGGTGAGCAGCGTCAGCCCGCCAAAGGCCGGCAGGATGGTCTGCCATTGGACGGTATCGCCGAGAACCGGATTCATCCGCAGCAACAAGTAGACGCCGGCTTTGACCATGGTCGCAGAATGCAGATAGGCCGAGACCGGGGTGGGCGCCTCCATGGCGTTTGGTAGCCAGAAATGGAATGGCACCTGCGCCGATTTGGTGAAGGCGCCGGCGAGCACCAGCAAGAGCATCGCCAGATAATGGGGACTCTCCTGCATCGTGCCGGCGCGGGTCAGCATTTCGGCGACCGACCAGGTCTGGTTTTCAAAAGCGAGAATGACCAGCCCGGCGAGGAGCGCAAGTCCGCCGCCGCCGGTGATGATCAGCGCCTGGATGGCGCCGCGCCGGGCGGCCTGACGATGGTGGTCGAAGCCGATCAGCAGGAACGAGGTGATTGAGGTCAGTTCCCAGAAGACGAATAGCGTGACGATGGAATCGGCGAGCACCAGCCCCATCATCGAGCCCATGAACGCGAGCATGAAGGCGAAGAAGCGGCCCTGATGCGGGTGACCTTTCAGGTAGCCTCCCGAATAGGCAATGATGAAAGTTCCAATCCCGGAAATCAGTAGCGCAAAGACCAGACTCAGCCCGTCGAGGTAGAAACTGAACTCGATGTTGGTGTTCAGCGCGTCTCCAGGTATCCAGGGAAGCCCAATCCTCGCCCGCCCGCCCAGCGAAATCGGCTCGATGAAGCCGATGAGCGTCACGAAGATGCTAGCCGGCACGATCGCCAGCACCCAGCCGGCATGGTGGCCGGCGAATCTTGTGATCCACGGGGCGAGCGGCGCCGCGAAGAACGGGGCAAGCGCGACCAGCAGGAAGCTGAAATCGGTTACCGACTGCAATTCACCCCCTGCCCGTCAGGTTCGACATGCGGATCGACGCTGCCCCGGCGAGCTCCCAGCCCCGCGTGGCGTGGCGAATCGGCGGGGTCCAACTTAGCGTGTTTGGGAGGGGGTACAAGGCAACCGACCACCGGCATGGACTGAGGTTCACAACTGGTTGAGCCTTGAGACTCCCCTTCCAAAGCCGCTTTTCCAACCCTACATTCCGGCAAAATTGCGAGGGCACGATGACCAGTCATCCGAAAGTCGACAAATCCGAAGACGAATGGCGGGCGAAGCTGACCCCGGACCAGTTCCGCGTGCTGCGCGAGCACGGCACGGAGCGGGCCTTCTCCAATCCGCTCAACACCGAAAAGCGCGATGGCGTCTATGCTTGCATGGCCTGCGGGACGCCGCTGTTCTCGAGCGACTCCAAATATGATTCCGGCAGCGGCTGGCCGAGCTTTTTCCGGCCGATTTCGGCCGACGCGGTCATCGAGCACGAGGACGGCTCAATGTTCATGCGCCGGATCGAGATCAGGTGCGCGACCTGCGGCGGCCACCTCGGTCACGTTTTTCCCGACGGACCGAACCCAACCGGGCAACGCTATTGCATGAACGGCACGGCGCTCGACTTTGAACCAAAAGCCTAGGCGCTTCGCCCCCCATAGCCCCGGACCGAAGCTCAGCCGCCCGGTCCCGCCGATCGCCGCGGCGAAGCCCTATCGCAGCGAGCGGCATGGGGTCACCCGTGAGGACCCCTACCATTGGCTCCGGGCCGAAAACTGGCAGCAGGTGATGCGCGAACCGACGACGCTCGCCCCCGACATCCGCGCCTATCTCGAGGCTGAGAACGACTATTTCGAGGCTGCGTTCAACACGCCGACCAAGGCGCTGCAGGAGGCGATTTACAAGGAGATCCGCGGCCGGCTCAAGGAAGACGACACCGGCGTGCCGAGCCCCGATGGGCCGTTTGCCTACAATTCGCGGATGGAGACGGGCAAACAATATCCGGTGCTGGTCAGGACCCGGCGCGGCGGCGGCGACGAGACCGTACTGCTCGATTGCAATGCCGAGGCGGCAGACGCGTATTTCGGTTTTGGCGGAGCGGCGCACGGGCCTTCGCACCGTTGTCTCGCCTGGGCTGCCGACCGAAACGGGTCGGAGCATTTCACCATCCGCTTTCGCGATCTCGACACCGGTCGGGACCTGCCGGACCTGATCGAGAATGCAGCCGGGGCGGGTGTTTGGGCGAACGACGACACGTCGTTCTTCTACACGGTGCTCGATGACAACCACCGTCCGTACAAGGTGTGCGTGCACCAGCTTGGCGCGCCGACCGGGCAAGACCGCACCGTCTACGAGGAAACCGATCCCGGCTTCTTCGTCGGCGTCGACAAGTTGCTGTCGCGGAAGTTTCTCGTCATCGACATTCACGACCATCAGACCAGCGAAGCCTGGCTGATTGACGCGGACTTTCCCGACTCGCCGCCGCGCCTCGTGGCGCCACGCAAGACGGGACGCGAATATCACCTGGACGAGCGGGGTGGCGCGCTGTTCATCCGCACCAACGATGGCGGAGCGGAGGACTTCAAGATAGTCACCGCTCCCGCCGTCTCACCCGGCGAGGAAGGCTGGACCGATCTCATCGTCCACCGCGAAGGCGTGCTCATTCTCTCGAGCTTCGCGATCGCCAACCATCTCATCCGGCTGGAGCGGTCGGAGGGACTGCCGCGAATCGCGGTGCGCGATCTCCGGAGCGGCGAGGAGCGGACGCTCGCCTTCGACGAGGAGGCTTACGCGCTCGGAACCGGTGCGGGCTATGAGTTCGACACCGAAACGATCCGCTTCACCTATTCCTCCCCGACTACCCCCACCCGTATCTACGACTATAATGTGACGACCGGCACGCGAGTGCTCCGCAAGCAGCAGGAAATCCCGTCGGGGCACAATCCGGACGATTATGCCACCAGACGCCTCTTCGCCACGGCTCCCGACGGCGAGCAGGTTCCGGTGACGATTCTGCATCGCGCCGACACCCCGCCCGGTCCCCAATCGCCCTGCCTGCTTTACGGCTACGGAGCCTACGGACTTTCAACCCCGTCGGGCTTTTCGGCGGCGCACCTGTCGCTGGTCGACCGCGGCTTCGTCTATGCCGTCGCCCATGTGCGCGGCGGCAAGGACAAGGGCTATCGCTGGTACCGGCTCGGCCGGCGCGAGCACAAGGCCAATACGTTCAAGGACTTCATCGCCGCCGCTGAGATGCTGATCGAGGCGGGACTGACCTCGAGGGGCCGGATCGTCGCCGAGGGCGGCTCGGCTGGCGGGCTATTGATGGGCGCGATCATCAACATGCGCCCCGACCTCTTCGCCGGGGTGGTCGCGCATGTGCCCTTCGTCGATGTACTCAACACCATGCTCGACGACACTTTGCCGCTCACCCCGCCGGAATGGCCCGAATGGGGCAATCCGATCAAGTCTGAAGCGGACTATCGCGCCATTGCCGCCTACTCCCCTTACGACAACGTCGAAGCCAAAGCCTATCCGCCGATCCTGGTCATGGCCGGGCTGACCGATCCGCGAGTGACCTATTGGGAGCCGGCGAAGTGGGTCGCGAAACTGCGGGCCAGCAAGTCCGGCGACATCCCGATCTATCTCAAGACCAATATGGGGACCGGACACGCCGGCGCTTCGGGCCGGTTCGACCGGATCAAGGAAGTCGCCATCGCCTATGCGTTCGCGGCGACCGTGACCGGCACGCCCAAATAGGGCAGCGCCATTGTTGCCGGTCGGCCAACGGCCTATAACCGCGCCAAGGCCAGCGGCGGCAAGTCCGCTCAAGAATAATCGAGACGACAGGAGGCCAGCATGGCATTCGAACTCCCCGATCTGCCCTACCCCAAGGACGCGCTCGCGCCGGTGATGAGCGCCGAGACGCTTGAGTACCACCACGGCAAGCACCACCAGGCCTATGTCACCAACGGCAACAAGCTGCTTGAAGGCTCGGGGCTCGAGGGAGCGACGTTGGAAGACGTGGTGCGCAAGAGCTTCGGTAAGAATGCCGGCCTCTTCAACAATGCCGGCCAGCACTACAACCACATTCACTTCTGGAAATGGATGAAGCCGAAGGGTGGCGGGGCGATCCCCGGCGGGCTCGCCAAGAAGATCGACGCCGACCTCGGCGGGCTCGAGAAATTCCGCGCCGATTTCATCAACGCCGGGACGACCCAGTTCGGCTCGGGCTGGGCCTGGCTCGCGCTCAAGGATGGCAAGCTCACGGTGATGAAGACGCCGAACGGCGAGAACCCGCTCGTCCACGGCGCGACCCCGCTGCTCGGCGTCGATGTGTGGGAACATTCCTATTACATCGACTACCGCAACGCCCGGCCGAAGTATCTCGAGGCCTTCTTCGACAAGCTGGTCAATTGGGACTACGTCGCCGAGCTTTTTGGCGCCGCGAAGTAATCCCGCCAATCCACCGATTTCGTGCCCCGCCGGCGACAGCGAGCGGGGCTCTTGGATTCCGGGCCTCTTGCGAGCATGTTTGGACGCGGCGCTTCCTCCGTGTTAACTTTTGGTTAACCAATGGGGGGAAGCCGGGTGGGGGCTCCGAAAGTCGCAGCAGTTTTGACGGCGAACGCCGCGCTGTCGTCGATCCTGACGATGCTGTTGCGTGAATGCCCGGATTTGCGGGTCCGCCAGTTCGGCACCGCCGGGGCGCTTCTCGCCTATGCCCGGATCGCGCCGATCGACGCGCTGGTATGCGATTTCACCCTGCCCGGCGTCTCGCTGACCGCGCTGGTGCGAGACTTGCGCCGGGGAACGCCCAGCCAGGCCCGGCAGGTCAGGGTCATTGCGCTGACCCGCCATATCGACCGCGCCGTGCAATCGGTGGTTGCCGAAGCGGGCATCGACGAAGTCGTCATCAAGCCGATGTCGCCCACCCATATCAAGGAACGGGTACTGGCGCGGCTCGGCATCAAGCTCGCGCCCGCCGCCGAGCCTTCGGGCTTTGTCGCCGTGCTGAGGCCGCGGCCGAGGGTAGCGTCCGCGCCGACCGAAGGCGTGCGTCCTTCCGCCGAAATCGTCGATTTGCTCAGCCGGCGAACTCCCCGGCCGCCAGTCACGCCGAGGCCTTAGGGCCCCGGTCCATCGGATTTCGGATCAGGTCGTCGAGAAGTTCCCAGCCTTCTTCGGGGGACGACGCAAAGATCAGCCGCTGTACGGCCGCTTCCCGGCGGGCCCTCACCACTTCGTCGATGATGCCCCTGAGCAGACGGAATTCCTCGCCCGGAGCGACGCAGACAACCGGCTTGCCCTCGGCCCCGTGCCAGGTCTCGAAATAACGATCGAGATCGGCGACGCGCGGCGGCAAGGCCCAGATGACGTCGGCCTCGGGACCGATCCAGGCGGCGGGGCTCTGCCCCTCGTGCAGCGCGATCAGTTCGACAGGGGCCGGGTATTTGGGGGCCGGGTTGCCGTAGGCCACGGCGACGCGAAAGCTGCCGCCGCCGTGATAAGCGCCGGTCGCAAAGGCCTCGGCGACCTCGCCCAGCGTCCCATCGCCGAGGAGCGAGGCGCCGCGCTCGGCAAGGTAGCGGCCGTTGGCGTGGGCGAAATCGACCTCGGCATTCTTGCCGGCGCGGCCTTCGGGCGCGAGGCAGGCGAGGGTGATTGTTTTCCTGCGGTTCATTGTGGGCGCAAAACTACCCTGGCGGCGAGCCCGGCTATTTCCTGCGCGCCGGCACCGAGATAGATCGCGTCGTCGACTAGCATCAAGGGGCTTCCGCGTGTTGAACAGCGAGTTATGCCAGCCCGCTCCGATGGCAACAAGTCAGCCAACCGGCTTGGATGCCGGCAAATGGCTTCCTATCTAGGCGGAACGCGCAGGAGACACCCCAATATGCTGACGACAACGACTGGCAATCTCGAGGGTTTCGAGATCACCGAATATCTCGGCCTGGTCACCGGCGAGTCGGTGCTCGGCGCCAATTTCCTGCGCGACATCATGGGGACGGTGACCGACTTTGTCGGCGGCCGGTCGGCGGCCTATGAAGAAGTGCTCGAGACCGCCCGCAGCTCGGCGGTCGAGGAGATGACCGACCGAGCGCGCGTGTTGGGCGCCGACGCGGTGATCGGGGCCGCGCTCGACTACGAGACGATCGGCAGCGGCGGGGCGATGCTGATGGTCACCGTGTCGGGCACAGCGGTGCGTCTTAGGAAGAAATGAGTGCCATTAACCGCGCCCGGCGATTCCGCAGCTCCTCGCTCGCGGAAGGGACCCCGGCGCTGGCATAATGGGCCTCAGAATCGGAGCCATTCATGCAGCTCAGCCGCCGCTTGGTGATCACCGGAATCGGCGCTGCCGCGCTTGCCCCGTTCGCCGTGCGCGCGCAGGCGGCCGGGATGGGCGGGGCGCTGCTCGCAACCGATCTCGGTATCGATCCGGCCTCGAGCGAGGATCAGAGCGCAGCGATTCAGGCGGCGATCGACACGGCCGCCGCCGAGGGGCGCGGGCTGTTTCTGCCGGGTGGCACCTACCGAATCGGCGCCTTGCGTCTCGCCTCGGCTTCGATGATTGGCGGGGTGCCGGGCGCGACGCGGCTTCTCGCCATTGGCGACGCGCCGGCGCTCACCGGCAGCGGGCTTGCCGCACTCACCCTCGAAGGCTTTACCCTCGATGGCGGCGGGCTTGGCCCGAACGGCAACGACACCGGCCTCCTGGCGCTCGCCAATTGCGGCGAGTTGGCGCTCGAGGCGCTGACGCTCGAAAACTGCCGGGGTCACGCTCTGCATTTGGAGAATTCTTTCGGCACCGTCCGCGGCTGTGCCTTCCGCCACGCCGATGCGGGACTTTTTTCGCTCGACGCAAAGGGGCTGCTGATCGAAGGCAATAGTATTGCCGACTGCGCCAACGCAGGGGTGCTGGTCTGGGGCTCGGCAGCCGGTCCCGACGGCACGATCGTCACCGGCAACCGGATTGCCAGGATCGCCAGCCTTGCCGGCGGCAACGGCCAGAACGGCAACGGCGTCAACGTCTTCCGCGCCGGCGGGGTGATCGTCGCCGACAACCAGATTTCCGACTGCGCCTTCTCGGCGGTCAGGGTCAACGGCGCCGACGACAGCCAGATTCGCGGCAATGTCTGCCGGTCGATTTCCGAGGTCGCGATTTTTTCCGAGTTCGGGTTTTCGGGCTCGGTGATCGCCGACAACATCGTCGACGTCGCGGCGGGCGGCATTTCGATGACCAACTTCGACGCCGGCGGACATCTTGCCACCTGCTCGGGAAATATCGTCCGCAACGTCACGCGCTTGAGTGCGACCAATCCCGACACCGTGCCGTTCGGCATTTTCGCCGAGGCCGACGCGGCGATATCCGGCAATCTCGTCGACAGCGTTCCCGGCATCGGGATCGGCGCCGGCTGGGGGCCATATCTGAGGGACGTTTCGGTCTCGGCGAATGTGGTGCGCGAGACAATGATCGGCATCGGGGTGAGCGTCGCCGAAGGAGCGGGGGCGGCGAGTATTACCGGCAATCTGGTGTCGGGCGCGCGGCTCGCGGCGATCGCCGGCATGGAATGGTCGGAGATCGCCGAGCCTGATCTCGTGGCCAACGCCGGCCGCTATCCGCAGCTCAACGTCGCCGGCAACCTCGTCCGCTAGAGGACCGGCCGCGCCGCATCGGTCGGCCGCAATTCGCCAACCTCGACCCCGCGCCAGTTGCGGTTCTTGACCAGTGTTCGCTCGGCGAGCGCGGTCTTAGCCCGCGCGTCGGGCTTGGCGATCGCCTCGATCAGGGACGCGGCGACGAGTTCGGCCGCCTGCATATTGCCATCGTCGATCTTCAGCGCAAATCCCAAATCCGGATCGCGCACCGCGCCGCAATATACCCCTTCCGCCCCGCCCTTCAGCATCAGCCGTCCGCCGAATGCCGCCATCAAGTCGGTGTCGATTTTGCCGGTGCCGGAGACGAGGTATGGATGAGAAGTCGACGCATCGACGAGCCGCCCGGCCGCGGCCGCGTCGGCGGCTGAGAGCCCCTCCCCCGTCGCCATGCGCGCGAAACCGGTGGCCAACGCTTTGAGCGGGATCGCCCAGGTCGGGATCGAGCAACCGTCGGTGCCGCACCGCTCCTCGCACAGCGCTGCGCCCGTCACGCTCTCGAGGCATTGGCGGACAAGCTGCTGCACCGGATGGTCGGGTTGAACGTAGCCCTTGGTCGAGGCGCCCAGTGCCTTCGCCACCGCCAGCATGCCGGCATGTTTGCCCGAGCAAGTATTGTAGATGGGGCTCGGCGCCTCGCCAACCGCACGCAGAGCGTCGCGGGTTGCCGGATCGGTCGGCGGATGCGCCCCGCACTCGAGGTCGCCGGTCCCAAGACCTATGGCCGCGAGGAAGCGCTTGACGCCCGCGATATGGGCCGGCTCGCCGCGATGGGAAGCGCAGGCGAGCGCCAGCATCTCGTCGTCGAGGTCGAATTTATCGACCGCGCCGGAACGGAACATGGCGAGGGCCTGGATCGATTTGACGGCCGAGCGCGGGAAGACCGACCGGTCGATGTTGCCGGTTTCGGCGAGGACTTTACCGTCCGATCCGGCGACGCAGAGGGCGCCGCGATGAACGCTTTCAGCCCGCCCGCCGCGCATGACCTCTGCCAGAATTGGATTGGCCGTCATTCCCTGCCCCGACAAGAAAGTGCCGGGGCTGGATAGCACCCGGCGCCGGGCCGGGAAACCTCGTTCAGAGGGCGATGGCGAAAGCGACGGGCGTAGCGGTGGTCAGCGCGGCGGCAAGCGAGGGTTGCACGACGAGCGCGGCGGCCGCGACGATAAGCAGGCCGGCGAGCAGCGCCAGGATGGTTTGCCTCAAATGCACGCGCATGGGAATTCCTCTCGTCATCGACGGGAAGAGAATGGCCAGGCGGCCTTGAACCCGCGGTGAAAGAGGGGTTCAGCCAGCATTCATTTGCATGAGCCCCACACCCCGGCCTAAGCTCTGGCCTTGCCGAACTCACGGAAAAGAAGGGAGAATTCGCCATGCCGCGCGTCGTCGTCACCGGAGGAAGCGGGAAGTTGGGTCGGGCTTGCGTCAAGGATCTGGTGGGGCATGGCTACGAGGTCCTCAACATCGATCTCAACCCGCCGCGCGAGCCGATCAGCGCCTATTCCAAGATCGATCTGACCGATTACGGGCAGGTGCTCGAAGCAATGGTCGGGGGCATCAACGACCGGCTTTCCGGGCCCTTCGACGGCATCGTCCACCTCGCCGCGATCCCGGCGCCGGGGCTGACGGCCAATTCGGCAACCTTCACCAACAATACCGCGGCGAGCTACAATGTTTTCCAGGCGGCGCGGCAGGCGGGAATCAGGAATATCGTCTTCGCGTCCTCCGAGACCGTGCTGGGCTTACCCTTTGATATGCCTCCCCCGTATGCGCCGGTCGACGAGGCCTATCCGCCCCGGCCGGAGAGCGCCTATTCGCTCGGCAAGGTGGTGGACGAAACGATCGCGGCGCAGTACTGCCGGTGGGACTCCGAGCTCAAGATGATCGGCTTGAGATTCTCCAACGTCATGTACCCCGAGGACTACAAGGCCTTCCCGGGATTTGACGCCAACCCCCTGATCCGCAAGTGGAATCTCTGGGGCTATATCGACGCGAGGGACGGCGCGCAGGCGATCCGATTGGCGCTGGAATCGAAGCTCAAGGGGCTGGAGGTCTTCGTCATCGCCAACGCCGACACGGTGATGAAGAAACCCAGCGCGGAGCTGATGGCCGAGGTGTTTCCGAAGGTGAAGATGCAGCGGCAAGTCAATGGCAACGAGACGCTTTTGTCGATCGGAAAGGCGAAGAAGGTGCTCGGCTACACGCCCGAACATTCGTGGCGGAAGGAAGTCTGAGAGTGGCTGGGGCGGGAGGATTCGAACCTCCGGATGGCGGTACCAAAAACCGCTGCCTTACCGCTTGGCGACGCCCCAAAACCCCTTGGAATCCGGGCAGTTCTTACGCGCTTTGGGGAGCCTTCGCAACCGCGCCCGGGTGGCTTGCCGGGGCAGGTCGGCCCCGTTATAAAGCCCGGCTTGCCTAACGGAGTATGGCGCAGCCTGGTAGCGCACCTCGTTCGGGACGAGGGGGTCGCAGGTTCGAATCCTGCTACTCCGACCAGCAAAAAGGCCGGCGGAATGCCGGCCTTTTTAACGTGAACTTCCATGCCAATTCCACGTTGGTATGGCGTTATTCGGTGAACTTCTGCCAACTATTTCCGCACCAGCCTCGCCGCGGCGGGGATAAGTAGCGAAGCGACGGCGACTTTGACGAGGTCGCCCAGGAGGAACGGAACGACCCCTCCGTTCCACGCCGCCTCGACCCCGATCAGGGTCGACAGGTACGCGAAGCCGAGCGCGAGAACGAGCGCGGCGGCGACGAGCATCACCGGAAAGAGGGCGAGCGGCGAGCGGACCGCGCCGCGTTCGGCAAACCAGCCGACGATCACGACCTCGACGATGAAGCCGGCGAGATAGCCGGCGGTCGGGCCGAGCATGTAGGCAAGCCCGATGCCGCGCTCGGGAGTCCCCGAGAAGACCGGCAGGCCGAAGGCACCCTCGGCGAGATAGAGCAGGATCGTTGCGAGGCCGAGCCGCCAGCCGTAGGCCGCGGCGATCACCATGATGGCGAGGGTCTGCAGCGTCATCGGCACCGGATAGAACGGCACCTGGACTTTCGCCGAGGCCCAGAGGACCAGCGACCCGGCGATCGCCAGGACGACCCAAACGGCCCAGCGCGCCGCCCCGCTCGCCGGGACGGCAACATCGATGAGAGGCTTGTGAGTGGTGGCAACCGCCGACGCCATTTTGTAGGCTCCCCGCGTTGTGAAATGGTCGCGCCGTTTTAATGCGGCGGGGTGGGTCCTGCAAGGGCGGGCGCGATGGCTGTACCGGCTGGTTTGAAATTCGACACGCTGTTCGACCCACAGCACGGCAAGCTGGTCGAGGTCGCGCCCGGCATTGCGCGGCTCGTCGCACCGAACTCCGGGCCCTGCACCTTCACCGGCACCAACACCTATCTTGTTGGCGACACCCGCATCGCCGTCATCGATCCCGGGCCGAAGAACGAGGCGCATCTCGAGGCGCTGACCGAGGCGATCGGGGGGCGCAAGGTCGAGGCGGTCGTCTTGACCCATACCCATGCCGACCATGCCGGGCTGGCGCGGATCGTGCAGAACCGGGTCGACGCGCCGCTGCTATTCGAAGGCAAGTACCGGCCGATGCGGCAACCCGGCCGCCTGGAATTCGATCCGCTGCGCTGGGCCCATATCGTGATGGACCCGGATTTCGTGCTGCAGGATACCGATGCGATCAAGCTCGACGGGGTGGCGCTGACGGTCGCCACCACGCCCGGCCATACGGCGAACCATATCTGCCTTGCCGTCGAGGGGACGGGCTATCTTCTCACCGGCGATCATGTGATGGGCTGGTCGTCAACGCTCGTCGCCGACCCCGACGGGGCGATGGGGACTTATCTCGATTCGCTCGAAAAGCTGCAGGGGGTGGCGGCGGCTCGATATCTGCCCGGCCATGGCGGGGAGATTTTTGACGGCAAGGGATACGCGGCGGCGCTCAAGGCACATCGGCTGGTGCGCGAGGAACAGATTTTGGCGGCGGTTTCGGGCGGCGCGGCGACGGCGCGGGCAATCGCCGGCCGAGTCTATGGCGCACTCCACCGCAAGACGCGCTGGGCGGCGCTGCTCACCACCCGCGCGCATCTGTTTCTTCTCTTGGAGGCGGGGCGGGTGCGGCGCGAGCGGGCGGGATGGATGGGAATTGGGGAGAGGTGGGAGGGGTGATGGGTATCTTCGAGGGCTTCAAATGAGCGACATAACCACCGTTGAGAAAGAAGTCATTGGAAACGCAATTCCCTATGAAATCTGGATGCTTCAACAGGTCCACTGCCGCCTAATATCCGGCGGTATCGGCGACACCGTACTCAACAACGCGCTTATCGAATCGTTCTGTATCTATGCTAGGGCGCTGATCGACATGTTGAGCAATCAGCAAGGAGCCAAGGCAAGAGACTACACAACGGAAGCGTTTGACGAATTGTCAGAGTCGGCGTTGCGGACAAGCCTGAAGACGAAGCTAAATACGCAGGTCGCCCACATAACAGGGAAACGTACTAGCGACCAGTCCAAGAAGATCAATGGCGATGACCGCGCCCTTCTGCTGCGTGTCATAAATGCGAAGATGGCGCAGTTTCGAGATTGTCTAAAGCCCGAGCTACAGTCGTTTTGGAACACAAGGAACCTGCCAATTCCGCTGCCATCATTCCTTGGTCAATGACGCTAGCGTCCACAAAACCGAGACCGGGCATTTGCAGCTGCCAAAAACGGAAGGACCGGACCGCATGTTTTTCGACTCGAGACTTCGATCGAATGGAGAGTGTGGATTCATTGCGACCTTTGCCGCGGTCCCCGAGGCCATCACCGAGGGCGCGACGCGGGCCGAGGCTCTGGCCAATGCCGGGGACGCGCTGGAAGTGGCGCTGTTCGGACACATTAAGGACGGCGGCGATCTGCCCTCCCCGCCTCGCGGACGTCCCGGCCGGAACGCGGTCTATCTCGGCGCCCAGGCCTCGGCAAAGTTGGCGCTCTAGGAAGCATTCCGTCGGAGCGGCATGACGCGAACCGGTTTTGCCTCGAAGCTCGGGCTCGACGAGAAGGAAGTCCGGCGGATGCTCGACCCGTATCATTCGACGCGGCTCGCGGCACTGGAGGGGGCGATCGCGGCGCTGGGCTACAGGCTTCAGCTGACCGTCGCGGAGGCGTGAGAGCGGTTGGGGGCTGGATCACCCGGTCACGCCGGGTGATGAAGGATTGAAACGGGGAGACCCCTACCCGTTCGCCACCCATCATGGGCCCTCGGGGTGTTCCTGGCCTCGCGCCGGCAGGCTGCCCGAGGGTGACAAAGGGGGGTGTTGCGCCAGATCAACGACCGCGCTCTTGAAGCCGCGGAGACTTCGCGCCACAGTCAGCGACTTGAGAGGGGACCTGATTCATGGAACGCATAAAAGTCACCCAGCATTCCTCACTCGGGGCGCTTTGGTTCATCGGCTGGCTGTTCACCATCGGCTTTCTGGGGCTCGGGTTCTGGCAGGGGGTTCTGGCGCTGTTCGTCTGGCCGTATTTCATCGGGACGGAGCTGGCCCCGCTGGTTGTCGGCGTCGCGGTCTGAGCGGCAAGTCCCGGGCAGAGGGTTTGCACCGTCGCGCCAAAGCTGGCACGCTCGCCGCGCCGTGCGAACCTCAACCCTTTTCCTCGCCCTCGTTGTCCTGGCGCTTGGCGGCCTCGCCGGCTCGGCGCAGGAGCGGGGCGCGGTGCGCCTGACCGGGAATACCGGCATTCACGATCCGACGATGACGGCGGTGGCGGGCGGTTTCGTCGCCTTCGGGACCGGCGTCGAATTGGCCCCCGACGGCGGGGCGATCCGGCTGAAGACCTCGACGGACGGGATCGCGTGGGCCGACGCGGGCACCCTGACGCAGGGCCTGCCGGAATGGATCGCGGCGGAACTCGGTTTTTCGCCGCGCAACATCTGGGCGCCCTCGATATCGATGCGGGCGGGCGTGCACTACCTCTATTATTCGGCGTCGTCCTTCGGGGTGAATACTTCCGCGATCGGGCTCGCCACCAACGATTCGCTCGATTTGGCGCGTCCGGCGGAGGGCTGGACCGATCGCGGCCTGGCGCTGCGCAGCCACCGGCCGGACAATTTCAACGCCATCGATCCGGCCCGCATCGATAGCGGGGACGGGCGGGCGTGGCTGGCGTTCGGTTCGTTCTGGGACGGCATCCGCCTCGTCGAACTCGATCCGGTCTCGGGCTTGCGGCGCGGCAACGAAGCGCCAATCCGGCTCGCCTCGCGCGGCGGCGGAGCTATCGAGGCGCCCTCGATCATCTATCAGGACGCCTGGTTTTATTTGTTCGTCTCGTTCGACCGCTGCTGCGCGGGCCTCGCCAGCACCTACCGGGTAATGGTGGGACGCGCCCGCGACGTCACCGGCCCCTATGCCGATGCGGCGGGAGTGCCGATGCTCGACGGCGGGGGCACCGAACTTGTCGCGACGCAAGGCCGCTATGTCGGACCGGGCGGGCAGGAAGCCATACGGACGCCGGCCGGCGACGTCCTGGTCTTTCACTATTACGACCGCGAAGCGGGCGGGGCGCCGAAGCTGCAGATCATGCCGATCGAATGGGGCGCGGACGGCTGGCCGCACATCGGGGTTTTGCCATAGAGGGCACTTGTTCACTCCGGTGGTGAAGGGCTAATGCTGAGGGCTCGACCGTTTCAGGGAGTGCCTCATGTATGCCTCGCCCGACTCGCTTTCTCCGGCCATCGACGCCGAAAAACTCGACAAGCTCGCCGATGTCGCCGTGCATGTGGGACTGCGGGTCAAGGCGGGGCAGGACGTGGTGCTGACGGCGCCGGTCGAGGCGCTGCCCTTGACGCGGCGGATCGTCGAGCGCGCCTACAAGGCAGGGGCGCGGCTCGTCACGCCGATCATGTCCGACGAAATGCTGGCCCTGATCCGCTACCGCAACGCCCCCGACATCAGCTTCGACCATGAGGCGGGCTGGCTCTACGAAGCGCTCGGCAAGGCCTATGGCGAAGGCTCCGGGCGGATGGCGATCTATGCGGAGGACCCGATGCTGCTGTCGGGCCAGGACCCCGACAAGGTGGCGCGGGCCAATATCGCGCGCTCCAAGGCGGGCCGACCGGCGATGGAGCCGATCGTCAATTTCGCGATCAACTGGTCGATCTGCTCCTATCCGACGCTCTCCTGGGCGAAGCGGTTGTTTCCCGATCTCGAGGACGAGGCGGCGCTGGGGCGGCTGGCCGAGGCGATTTTTTCGGCGTCACGCGCAACCGGGGACGATCCGGTCGCCGACTGGAAGACCCATTCCGACAATCTCGGCAAGCGGCGCGACTGGCTGAACGGGCATAAATTCACCTCGCTGAAATATTCCGGGCCGGGGACGGACCTCACCATCGGGCTTGCCGACGGCCACGCATGGGAGGGCGGGGCGGCGATGGCGCAGAACGGGGTCACCTGCATCTGCAACATTCCGACCGAAGAAGTCTTCACCGCCCCGCATGCGCGGCGCGTCGATGGCGTGGTGCGCTCGACCAAGCCGTTGAGCCATTACGGCACGCTGATCGAGGATATCGAGATCCGCTTCGAGGCCGGAAAAATCGTTGAGGCGCATGCCAGCCGCGGGGAAGAAGTGTTCCTGAAAATTCTCGACACCGACGAGGGCGCGCGCCGCCTCGGGGAAGTGGCGCTGGTGCCGCATTCCTCGCCGATCTCGCAATCGGGGCTGTTGTTCTTCAACACGCTCTTCGACGAGAATGCCGCCTGCCATGTCGCGCTCGGCCAGTGCTACCGGAAGACTTTCGCCGGCGGGGAGAAGCTGACCGACGAGCAGGTGGCGGCGCAGGGCGGCAACAAGAGCCTCATCCATATCGACTGGATGATCGGCTCGGGCACAATCGACATCGACGGGATCACCCAGGACGGAAAATCCGTGCCGGTGCTGCGCAAGGGGGAGTGGGCGTAGACCCGCACATCTTCCCTCCCCGCAAGGGGGAGTGAGAAGGAACGCCACCGCCCCCTTTCTGGGGGAGGTGATTTTGGCGCCGCTGGAAACCCCGGCGATTAGGGGCTACATAGCCCCCATGCAAGTCGAGCGCACAAATCGCCGCCTGGCGGCGATCCTGGCCGCGGACGTGGTCGGCTATTCACGAATGATGGCGGCCGACGAGACCGGCACGCTGACGGCGCTGAAAGCCCATCGCGAGGCGTTGTTCAATCCGGCGGTCGAGCGGCACAACGGCCGGATCGTCAAGCTGATCGGGGACGGCACACTGGTCGAATTCGCCTCGGTGGTCGATGCGGTCCGCTGCGCGCTCGACATTCAGCTCGCCGTGGCGGCGATCACCCCGGGGCCGACACAGATCAAGCTCCGGATCGGGGTCAATCTTGGCGACGTCATCATCGACGGGGACGATATCTACGGCGACGGGGTGAATGTGGCGGCGCGGCTGGAACCCTTGGCCGAGCCGGGCGGGATTTGCGTCGCCTCGATCGTCAACGAGAGCGTCGGCACGCGCATCGATGTGAAATTCGAGGATGGCGGGGAAGTCTCGGTCAAGAACATCGACCGGCCGATCCGCGTCTGGAAATGGCGCCCGACAGCTGAGGCAATGCGGGCGAACAAGACTTCGGCGGCGGGCAATGGCGAGGCGGGGCCGCAAAAAGCTTCGATCGCGGTTCTGCCGTTCGACAACATGTCGGGGGATCCCGAACAGGCGTATTTCTCCGACGGCATTACCGAGGACCTCATTACCGACCTTTCGAAGATCGCCGGGCTGATGGTGATCGCGCGCAATTCGAGCTTCGCCTACAAGGGCAAGAATCCGGATATTCGCGTCGTCGGCCGCGAACTCGGGGTCGCCTCGGTACTCGAAGGCTCGATCCGGCGCGCCGGCAACCGGGTGCGGATCACCGCGCAGCTGATCGATGCGGCGACCGGCGGGCACCTGTGGGCCGAGCGCTACGACCGCGACCTGACCGACATATTCGAGGTGCAGGACGAAGTCACCCGCAACATCGTCGAGGCGCTGAAGCTAACGCTTTCGCCGGGCGACGTGCAGCGGCTGAAGGAAGCCCCGCCGAAAAACCTCGAGGCCCACGAAGTCTTCATGCGCGGCCGCGAACTGCTCTGGGGACCGACCAAGAACCGGCAGATATTCGAGAAGATGTGCGAGTATTTCAACGAGGCGATCGGGCTCGATCCGAGCAATGGCGACGCCTACGCGGGTCTCGCGCTTGCTTATGTGTTCGACTATCAGAATCGCTGGTCAACCGATCCGGACACCTCGCTCGGCAAGGCCGACAGGTTCGCGGACAAAGCGATCGAACGCGCCCCCGACAGCGCCTTCGCGCACAACGCAAGAGCAATCGCGTTCGGGCTCGCCAAGAATTTCCGGCGCGGCCTTGAGCACACCGAGATGGCGTTGAAGCTCAATCCGAATTTCTCGCAGGCCTATGTGGCGCGGGCGGCGTATGAAATCTTGCAGGGGCGACCGGCGGAAGCGATTCCGTTCCTCGAGAAGGGGATCAGGCTCGACCCTGGTTTCGCGCAGCAGCATTTGCATTTTCTCGGGCTGGCGCATCTGCTGCTCGGCAATTATGAGACCGCCGAGGCGACCTACCGGCAGCGCATCGTCCTCGTGCCGGATACCGATGTCAGCCGCTCCATGCTCGCCTCGGTGCTCGGCCATCTCGGCCGCGCCGACGACGCCAAACAGGTTTGGGCCGAGCTGATGAAGATCAACCCGAAATACGTCTTCGCCGATCACATGCGGCGGCTGGGATTCCCCAATCCGGAAAGGGACACCGGGCCCGTCGCCGAGGGCCTGCGCAAGGCCGGGATCATCGCCTAGCTCAGCCGCCGGGAGCGACGAGACCGAGCTCATGGGTGCGCTCGGTGACGGCGTCGTCGAGTTCCAGCAGTAACGATTCGATCCTGAGCCCGTTGGCGCCGAGATCGTGCGTACCGTCGTAGCTCGCCGAGCGCATGTCGAGGCGCGCTCCTTCCCCCAAATCGACGATGCGGATCGCGACCTCGTCGCGCCAGCCGAGCATGGTCAAGGCGACGGCGTTGAGCGTGCCGGGGGCGCCGGGGCCGGGGGGCGCTTCGACGAGGATCGTCCAGCCGCGGGCGGCGACAAGCTCGGCGACAAGATCGAAGGTCTCCCCGGCGGAGAGAGGATAGTCGCGGGCGGCGGCGTTGGGGAAGGCGGCGCGGATCCCCGCTTCGATTGCGGGGGTGAACCCGGGCGCGATCGGCGAGGTTCCCTGAAGGGCGGGCGGGACGAGCAAGTCGGTCGAAACGTCATGGAGCATCGGGTAGCGGACGCCCTGCACCACGGCATAGACGACCGGGGCGAGGCAGATGAGGCCGGTGACGACCCCGATGGTTGCCGGCCGCCAGCCGCGATCGCCGGTGAACCAGATGCGGGCATAGGCGATAAGCCCAACAATCAGGGCGATGAGGCCGAGGCCGATCCCGAGCCTGCCGGCGGCGAGGAACGTCGGGGAATCGATCAGCCGGTCGCGATGCATGAAGACGGCGATGACGAGGACGGGCAGCGCCAGCCGCGCGGCGCGGCTGGCCCAGATCGCCCATCTCGATGTCCGGATCGGTATTCTCAAAGTTCTCTCGGGGGGTGCGGCTGCCTCAGCACATCGTGGCGATGGCGCGCCACTCGGCCGGGGTGAAGGCGTGGGCGCCGGTCACGGGGGAGGCATCGAGCAGGACGGCGCGCTCCTCGGTCAAGGGGTGGGAACTCAGGAGCGAGAGAACCCGCGATTCGCCGGTATCGGCGGCGATCTGGCGCAGCACCGCGCCGAGCGCATGCACGTCGAAGCCGACGCGGCGGGCCGTCTCGATCGCGAACAGGTCGGCAGCGTGCTCGGCCTCACGCGAAAAGCGCGAATTGATCAGCGCCTGACCGAGAATGGCGCCGACCGAAAAGCCGGTGACGTCGCCGAGAAGCATGCCGACGACGAGGCCGCTGCCGGCGGTCGCGATGGCATTCTCGAGCCCGTGGCGGTTGACGACATGACCGATCTCGTGGGCGAGGACGCCGGCAAAGGCGTCGCCGTCCGGGGATTCCTCGATCAGCGCGGAGAAATAATAGACGTGCCCGCCCGGCAATGCGAAGGCATTGGCAATGTCGGAGCGGACCACATCGACATTGACTTCAAACGGCGTGGCGGCACCCGCCAGGGTCCGTTTGACGAAGCGGGCGATGGCCTGGTTGGCGGGGGAGCGGGGGCCGGTGTCGCAGCGGGCGAGCGCGCCGCCTCCCGAAAAGATCGCCTCGACCTGCCCCGCCGCGCGGGCGCCGAGTTCGGCTTCCCATTGCGGGGGGACGAGGGCCACGACCTGCCGGGCGATGAGCGGCACGCCGAAGACGAAAGCGAGGATGGCGACCCCGAGCGCGGCGGTGCCAACGACGAGGAAGCGGACCTGGCGGGCGCGGTTTCGCTGGTGGAAGCGGCCGAGGGCCGGCAGAGCGGCGGTGAGCGCGGCCACCGCATCGCGCCCTTCAACGACAAGGCGGGCGGCGGGACTGGCGTTCACCGAGCCGAGCCGCAGGCTCGAGCGGTCGGAGGGGATCGAATAGAGCTCGGCGCAGGCCCACCGGGCGACGTCGCCTCCCGATGCGGCGTCGCGGACGAAGAGAAACCCGGTTCCAGAGCCGCCGGTCGAGACTTCGGCCACCACCGGGCGGGGGCGGCCAATCTCGCCGTCATGGAAACGGCCCGCGAACCCCGCCATCAATAACCTCCCGAGGTCAGCGCGTCGGCGAGTCCTTCGCCGAGCGCGGGGGCCTCTTTGCCGAAGGCGCGGACGGCGTCGAGGGAGGCGGGGTTGGCGATGGTCAGGTTGGCGACGACTATCCGCCAAAAGGTGAATCCGAGAAACAGCTCGCCGATCAGGGCGAGGATGCCGACGACGCCCAGATAGCCGGCACCGAAGACGGCGATGGTCAACCAGCTCGACTGTTCGAGAATGCGCTGGATCGCGGCGAGCGAGTCAAAATTGCCGGTGAAGGCGACGGTGCCGGAGATGAGGTAGGACACGAGGACGAAGATACCGATGGTGGCCGCGACCAGCACCAGGGCATAGACGAGATACATGCCGATCAGCCAGCGGGCGCGAATCCTGAGGCCGATCGCGGCGTCGCCCATCGTTAGTTTCGAGGTGAAGCGGGTGCGCTCGCGGGCGGTGATGTACGGAAAGGCGAGAAGCGCCACGACGGCGAGGAGGAGCGAGCCGAGCAGGACCGTCAATCCGGCGGCATAGCCAGCGGAAAAGAGCGACCAGACCACGGCGGCGAGGAGCGCCGCGACGAGCCCCCACATGGTGTAGAAGGGTCCGGCGATGTCGCGCCAGGAGCCGAGGAATTTGAGCCTTCGGTCGCCCCACCAGGAATTGTCGTAGCGATAGCGAAAGAGGCTCGCGGCCATGAAGGGATAGGCGAGCCCCAGGGTGACGCCGGTCAAGAGATACCAGCCGAAGCGCATGAAGGCATATTTCCAGGCGGAGCCCGACTGGTTGAATCGGATGCCGCGCCAAAGCGTCCGGGTCAGCCGGTAGCGGCGCGAGCGGAAAAGCGCGAAGCCCGAAAGCAGAAAGAGCGCCAACAGCGCCGCAAAAGTCCCGATGGCGGCGATGGTCGGGGTCTGGGTGCCGAAGAAGAAAAAGGCGAAATAGAAGGGCACGAAAATCGCCACCGCGATGAGGAAGCCGAACAGGATTTCGGTCGCGGTGCCGGCATATTCGAGGGCGTCGCCACCGAGCCGCGTGTGTGACCAGAAGAAGCGGCGCTTCTGGGTGATGAGCCAAAAGCGGTAGATGCCAAGGGTCGGCACGAGCAAGAGATAGCCGCGCAAAAGAACCGAGAAAAGCCGGGTGCGCGTGCCGGTGAAGCGGCCGGCAATCGGGGGCGCCGGAGCGGCGAGCTCGTTCACCCTCTGCTCACGGATAGAGCCGCGAACGGGTCCAGGGCGCCGCGGGACCGGGCCGGGTGAAGGCGACGCGGTCGTGGAGGCGAAAGTCGGAGGCGCGCCAGAACTCGATCCTGAGTGGGGTCAGCGTGTAGCCAAGCCAGCGTGGCGGGCGCGGCACCTTCTGCGCGGCAAAGCGCTTTTCAAATTCCTGCATCCGGATGAGGAGCGCGGCGCGGCTGGCGAGCGGACGGGACTGGTCGGAGGCGTGGGCGCCGACCTGCGAGCCGTGCGGGCGGCTGGCAAAATAGGCATCGGCGGCGGCGGCGGGAACATGGGCGACCGGCCCCCTCACCCGCACCTGGCGGGTGAGCGATTTCCAGTGAAAAAGCAGCGCCGCGTTCGGATTTCTTTCGAGCTGCCGGCCCTTGTCGCTGTCGAGATTGGTGAAGAAGGAGAAGCCCCCTTCGTCGCGAACCTTCAAGAGGACAATGCGGGCGTCGGGCATACCGCCTTCTCCGGCGGTCGCCAGCGTCATGGCGTTGGCGTCGGCCGGCTCAGTCTTTTCAGCTTCAGCGAGCCAGAGGTCGAAAAGGGCCAGCGGGTCGAGCGCGGAAGCGTCCCCGTCGGAGAACAGTCGCGTCGTCAGTTCAGGCTCGTTCGGTGGCATCGCCAAGGCCTTTTCAATCATTGCGTGCCAAGCTCGGTCGCTGGACATCGCCGGGCGCGGTGGCCATATATGACGATGAGAATCCGGGCTGGCAACAGGCCGCGAAGATCGAGCCCTGACAACATGCGCGACCCATACACGGTTTTGGGGGTGTCGCGGACGGCAAGCGAGAAGGAAATCAAGTTCGCTTATCGCAAGCTGGCCAAGACCTGGCACCCCGACCAGAACAAGAGCGACCCCAAGGCCCAGGCGAAATTCGCCGAGGCGACGGTCGCCTATGACCTGCTCTCGGACAAGCAGAAACGCAGTCAGTTTGACCGGGGCGAGATTGACGCCGAGGGCCGCCCGAAAATGCCGGGCTTCGACTTTTCGGGCTTTCCCGGGGCCGGAGCGCGAAGGCAGGGGAACCCGGGGGCGGGGTTTTCGGCCGAGGATATTCTGAAGGATTTCATGGGCGGGTTCGGCAGCTTTTCGAGCGCGGAAGGGCCGATGGGGATGCGGATGGGCGGCGCCCGATTCACCCAGGCGGGGGGGCGCGGGCAGGATTTCGCGGCGACGCTCAGGGTTAGCCTCGAGCAGGCGCAGGCCCGCGCGCCGGTGGCGGTGAAGCTGCCAAGCGGGCGGATGGTGTCGGTGAAGCTGCCCGACGAGGTCGCCGACGGGCAGCAGATTCGCCTCAAGGGCCAGGGCGGGGCCCCGCCCACAGGCGGGCCGGCGGGCGACGTGCTGGTGACAGTGAAATTCGACAAGCACAAGCGGTTTCGCCTCGACGCGCATGATATGCGGGTCGATGTGCCGATCCGGCTCGATGAGGCGGTGCTGGGTGCAAAGCTCCGGGTGCCGACGCTTGACGGGCCGGTCGACCTCAATATCCCGCCGGGGGTCGACACGGCCAAGTCGCTGCGCCTCAAGGGCAAGGGACTGTACGGCAAGGGCGACCTTTACGTGACGCTCGCCATCGTCCTGCCGAAGAGCGGGGATCCCGACCTCGAAGCGCTGATGCGGTTCTGGCGGGAGCAGAAGCCGTACAAGGTCAGGGACGAGGAGTAGCGCCGCCAGCTCAATTGCGTCCCCGCTTGACCCGCTTCATGCGGGTCATCCAGCTCGCCGCGTCCGCGGTGCACGCGAGTCTCTCGCGCACCTCATGGCGCGCTACTGGATCACCCGGACAAGCCGGGTGATGAGGGAACTGGAGTCGCGCCGGCCGCCCGTCTCAGACGGTCGTTGATCGCCTCGCCCAAGCCGGCGTCGGGTATGGGCATGACCGCGATGGCGGTGGCGCCGGCCCGGTCGAGGGCAGCGAGGTGGGCGAAGAGGTTGCGCGCCGCCTCGCGCAAATCGCCAGCCTCCGAAAGATTGAGCATCGGGCCGGCGGTCCCGGGCGGACGCGAGCCGAAGGCGAGGAGCGCCTCGCCCGGCTCAACGCTGGTCGCCGCGAGCCGGAGCGGGGTCGCGGGGGCGTAATGGATGCTGGCGCGGCCCGGCGAGGCGACCTTGGCGCCGGGGGCGGGATCGACAATAGTCACCCCGGTCGCGGCTTCGATCTCGGCACGGGTGATGGCGCCGGGGCGCAACAGCACCAGCGCGTGAGTGCCGGCGGCAACGATGGTCGATTCGACCCCGTCGGTGGACGGGCCACCGTCGAGCACCGGGATTTTGCCGGCAAAGGCCTCGCGGACCGCTTGCGCCGTGGTCGGCGACAGGCGCCCCGATGGATTGGCCGAGGGGGCGGCGACCGGGCGGCCGACGGCTTCGATGAGCGCATGGGCCAAGGGATGCGCGGGCACCCGCACGGCGACGGTCGAGAGCCCGGCGGTGACGAGGGCGGCGAGGTTGGCGCCTTGATTGAGGGGCATGACCAGCGTTAATGGACCAGGCCAGAACTTCTCGGCAAGCCGTTGCGCCAACGGAGCAAAATCGGCCAGGCGCCCGGCCATCGCCCGGTCGGCACAATGGACGATCAGCGGATTGAATCTCGGCCGGCCCTTGGCCTCGTAAATGGCGAGGACCGCGTCGGGATTGGCGGCGTCGGCGGCGAGGCCGTAGACGGTCTCGGTGGGGATCGCGACGAGCCCGCCCTGGCGGATAATCTCCGCGGCAGTCGCGACGGTAAGCGGCTCGGCGGGCGCTCGCATGGGGCTGTTTGACAAGCGCGGCGGGGCCAGTCAAGAAACTCGGAAGAAAGTGCGGCACGATTGACAACGCTCCTGATTACCCAGCCGGACGGCGCCGACCACCGGACCCCGCCCGGCCATCCCGAGCGCGGCGAGCGGCTCAAGGCGCTGGACGAGGCGTTCGCCGCCTCCCGATTCGGCCGGCTGGCGCGGGCGGAAGCGGTGGCGGCGGATCTCGTGCTTGCCGAAGCGGTGCACTCGGCCTCGATGCTGGCGGCGCTCAGGGCGGCCGTTCCCGAAGCGGGAATCGGGCAGATCGAGACCGACACTTTTTTGTCGCCGAAATCGCTCGAGGTGGCGGCGAGCGCGCTGGGCGGGGCGCTGATGGCGCTCGATGCGGTGATGGGGGGGCGGGCGGAAAATGCGTTTTGCGCGATCCGGCCCCCCGGGCATCATGCCGAGCGCAACCGCTCGATGGGATTTTGCCTGATCAACACAATCGCGATCGTGGCGCAGGAGGCACGGCGGCGGTACGGGGTCGAGCGGGTGGCGATCCTCGATTTCGACGTGCATCACGGCAACGGGACCGAGGATATTTTCAAGAACGACCCCGACACGTTTTACGGCTCCTCGCACCAGTGGCCGCTTTATCCGGGAACGGGCACGTTGGACGAGACGGGCGTGGGCAATGTGGTCAACGCGCCGCTTCCGCCCTATTCGGGAGGCAAGGAAATGCGGGAGGCTTATCGCGACCGCATATTGCCGGCACTGCGGGCGTTCGGGCCGGATTTGATCCTCATTTCGGCGGGATTCGACGCCGACGGGCGCGATCCCCTGGCGCAGCTGCAATGGCAGCCCGACGATTTCGCCTGGGTCACCGGCAAACTCATGGACGCGGCCGGGGGTTCCGCCGACAATCGGATGGTCTCGCTGCTCGAAGGGGGATATGACCTTGTCGCGCTGGCGGAAGGCGCCGCGGCGCATCTGGGAGTGCTGATGAGCGGGGTGGCGGCGAAGGCGGCCGAATGAAGCGCAATCAATGACCGAGAAAAAGCCCGACGACATTGCGAAACTGAGCTTCGAGCAGGCGCTCGCCGAGCTCGAATCGATCGTCGCCAAGCTCGAGGGCGGCCAGGCGCCGCTGCAGCAATCGATCGAAATCTACGAACGCGGCGAGGCGCTAAAGAAACATTGCGAGGCGCTGCTGAAGGCGGCCGAAGCGCGGATCGAGAAGATCACGCTTTCCAAGGACGGCAAGCCGACCGGCACGACACCGCTCGACGACTAGTGCCGATTTGCCGCATCGCTTCCGACGCGGCGCGGCCTAGATAGAGGCCATGTTCCTCACCCGGACCCAGATTTACGTCCTGCTGATGGTCGGCGCCCTGCTGGCGGTGGCGGGCTGGTTCGGCTACCAGTCGCTGCGCGGCGGGCCGGCGGGGCCGCAATTCGGCGGGGAATTCTCGCTGGAGACGACAACCGGCGAGACGTTCACCCAAGCCGATCTCGTCGGCAGCCCGACGATGATGTTCTTCGGCTACACGTATTGCCCAGACGTCTGCCCGACGACGCTCGCCGAGACGGTCGCCTGGCGAGAGGCGCTGGGGCTTTCGCCGGACCAACTGAAGATCGTCTTCGTCACCGTCGATCCGAAGCGCGACACACAGGAATTGCTGAGCGTTTACCTCGCGAGTTTCGGGGAGATTGTCGGGCTGACCGGCGATCAAGCGGGGATCGACAAGATCAAGGCGGGGTACGGCGTGTTCTCCGAGACGGTCGGGGACGCGTCGGGCGAGGACTATCTGGTCAATCACACGGCGAGCGTGTTTTTGCTCGACGCCACCGGCGATTTCGCCGGGACGATTTCCTATGGCGAGGTGCGAGAGACCGCGCTCGCTAAGCTGCGGCGGCTCGCGGGCGGCTAGGCTAGTCGCCCTCGAAAATATCGATTGCCTTGATGGTGATGCCGAAGCCGGAGAGCCCGACATAGCGGCGCGACTTCGAGGCAAGCAGCCGGATCGAGCGCACCCCGAGATCGCGGAGGATCTGCGCCCCGAGACCGACCTCGCGCCATTCTTCCTCGCGGCGACGCGCGGTCTCGTGGCGCTCATATTCCGGCCGGGCGTTGCCTCCCTGCCCCGGTACGCCGGCGGTGCCTTCGCGGAGATAAACCAGTATGCCGCGCCGATGGGCGGCGAATTTCGCCATCGCGGCATTGAGCGAGCGGCGGTCGCCGAAGACATCGGCCAGAATGTCCTCGCGCCGCAGCCGGACCGGAACGTCCTCACCCGAAGAAATATCGCCAAACGCAATGGCGAGATGCTGGACCTTGTCAAAGGGTGTCGCATAGGCATAGGCGGTGGCGGACCCGGCGTCGGTTTCGATCGCGAAACTCGCGACGCGCTCGACGAGTTTTTCGCGGCGCTGCCGCCAGGCGATGAGTTCGGCGACCGAGAGCCGGGTGAGCTTGTGCGCTTCGGCGAACTGAGCGACGCCGGGGCCGCGCTTGACCGAGCCATCGTCGTTGACGAGCTCGCAAATGACCCCAACCGGGTCGAGCCCGGCCAACCGACAAAGATCGACGGCGGCCTCGGTATGCCCGGAACGCATCAGGACGCCGCCCTCGCGGGCGATCAGCGGGAAAATATGACCGGGGCGGGAAAAATCCGAAGCCCCGACATTGCCGTTGGCCAGCGCCCGGACGGTGGCGGTGCGGTCGTCGGCGGAAATGCCGGTCGAGGTGCCATGGCGGAAGTCGATCGAGACGGTGAAGGCGGTGCCGAGCGGGGCGTCGTTGTCCTTGACCATCGGATCGAGGCGGAGCGTTTTGGCGCGCTCGGCGGTCAAGGGCGCGCAAACGATGCCGCAGGTGTGGCGGACGATGAAGGCCAGCTTTTCCGGCGTTGCCGCCGAGGCGGCCATAACGAGATCGCCCTCGTTCTCGCGGTCGTCGTCGTCGGTGACGACGAGCATCTCGCCGCGGGCAATGGCGGCGATGGCGGTCTCGACATTGACGTCGAGATCGGGGCGCTCGATCCTGTTCATCCGGGAAAGCCGATGCCGGCTTCGCGACCGGTCTGGCCGCGATGGCGAAGGAAGTGGTCGGCCAGCACCAGCGCCATCATCGCCTCGCCAATCGGCACGGCGCGGATGCCGACGCAGGGATCGTGGCGGCCCTTGGTCGAAATATCGGTGTCCTCATTGCGGGTCGTCACGGTCTCGCGCTGGGCGAGGATCGAGGAGGTCGGCTTGACAGCGAATCTGACGACCACCGGATCGCCATTGGAAATGCCGCCGAGAATGCCGCCGGAATTGTTGGACTTGAAATACGGCGCCTCGGGGCCGGCGCGCATTTCGTCGGCGTTCTCGATGCCGGAAAGCGAGGCCGCGGCGAAGCCGGCGCCGATCTCGACGGCCTTGACCGCGTTGATCGACATCAGCGCCGCGGCCAAGTCTGCCGAGAGCTTGCCGTAAATCGGCGCGCCGAGGCCGACGGGGACGCCTTCGGCGACGACCTCGATGATCGCGCCCGCCGAATTGCCGGCCTTGCGGACCTCGTCGAGATAGGTGGCCCATTTTTCGGCGGCCTTGGCATCGGCTGAGAAAAACGGGTTCCGGTCGACTTCGGCCCAGTCAAAATTGCCATAGTCGATCTGGTGCGGGCCGACCTGGACGAGTGAGGCGCGGATAGTGATCTGCGGCACGACCAGCCGGGCGACCGCGCCGGCGGCGACACGACAGGCGGTTTCACGCGCCGAGGCGCGGCCCGAACCGCGCCAGTCGCGGATGCCGTATTTCTGCTGGTAGGTGAAATCGGCGTGGCCGGGCCGGTATTTGTCCTTGATCTCCTCATAGTCCTTGGATCGAGCATCCTCGTTGTCGATGAGGAGCGAGATCGGGGTGCCGGTGGTTCGCTGCGCGCCCGTTTCGTCGGTGAAGGTGCCCGAGAGGATTTTGGCGCGGTCGGCCTCCTTGCGCTGGGTGGTGAAGCGCGATTGGCCGGGCTTGCGCCGGTCGAGGTCGCGCTGGATCGCCGCTTCGGTGATGCCAATGCCGGGCGGGCAGCCGTCGATGACAACGCCGATCGCCGGCCCGTGGCTCTCGCCCCAGGTGGTGAACCTGAACAGGTGCCCGAAGGTATTGTGCGACATGGTGGCGCCCGCCTCGATAGGGGGCTGTTCTAGGGAGGGCTATCCCCCGCGTCAATGCGACCCCTTCCCCGAGTCAGGGGGAGGGTGAAGGACGCAACTAGTCGACCCACGAGGCCGAGGCGGGGTGGACACTCATGTGCCGATCGCGGAAACGATAGACCACGTCCTGCGGGGTCGACCAGTTGACGACCTCGGCGCGCGGGGTCCCTTCGATGATGTGGCGCAGCACCCGCAGCACCCCGCCATGAGCGACGATCACCGAAGGGCCGGTGAGCGCCGAATGGAATGAGGCAATACGGCTCGAAAGGTCGTCGTAGTTTTCTCCGCCCTCGGGCCGGAACGACCAAAAAGCTTCGTCGCGGCTGCCCGGCGCCAGCATCGGATGGTCGGCCAGTTCGCGGTGCAGGCGGCCCTCGAAATGACCGAAGGAAATCTCGATGAGACGCGGATCGATCGTCACATCAGGGTGGGGCGACTCGAAAGCGGCGAGGACGCGCTCGATCGTTTCGGTGGCGCGCGTGAGCGGGGAGGAGAACCAGCCGAAATCGGCGGCGGCGCGACCGTCGCGCTGCATCAGCATCCGCAGCAATGGACCGTTGGCGTCGGCCTGGGCCTGGCCGATCGAGTTGAGCGGGATGTCGCGGCTCCCCTGGTAGCGGCCTTCGGCGTTCCAGTCGGTCTGGCCGTGACGGAGAAAATAGAGTTCGGGCCAGGAGGTCATGGGGTTTAAGGCGTGAGGCGTTATTCGCCCTGGGTTTCCGGATCGCCGTCCTTCAGCACTTTCATGCCGACTATATGGTAGCCGGCGTCGACATGGTGAACCTCCCCGGTCGCGCCCGAAGAGAGATCGGATAGGAAGTACAGCGCCGAATTGCCGATGTCCTCGATGGTGATGTTACGGCGGAGCGGGGAATTCTCCTCGTTCCAGTGCAGCATCTGGCGAAGCCCCGCAATGCCGGAGGCGGCGAGCGTCTTGATCGGGCCGGCGGAGATGGCGTTGACACGAATCCGCGACGGGCCGAGATCGGCGGCGAGATAGCGGACCGAGGCCTCGAGCGCCGCCTTGGCGACGCCCATGACATTGTAGTTCGGCAGCACCTTCTCGGCGCCATAGTAAGTCAGCGTCAGGAGCGAGCCGCCGTTCGGCATCAAGGGCTCCGCGCGACGGGCGACGGCGGTGAAGGAATAGACCGAAATGTTCATGGTGTCGGCGAAATTGCCGGGCGAGGTGTTGAGGTAGCGGCCGGTCAGCTCGTCCTTGTCGGAAAAACCGATGGCGTGAACGAGGAAATCGATCGTCCCCCATTTGGCGCGGAGTTTTTCGAAGGCGATATCCATCGCCGCCTCGCTGGTGACGTCGCATTCGACGACGAAATCCGATCCGAGTTCGGTGGCGAGCGGGGAGACGCGCTTGAGCAGCGCCTCGCCCTGATAGGTGAAGGCAAGCTCGGCCCCCTGGTCGCGCGCGGCCTTGGCGATGCCGTAGGCGATAGAGCGATTGTTGGCGACGCCCATGACCAGGCCGCGCTTGCCCTGCATCAAAGTGCCGGCCGGCATGTTCCCCTCCCCTGTTGGGTCGGGCCGGTTTTGCCACGCCTCCAAGGGGCGGGGCAAGTTCCGACTTTCGCGGCAGCCGCGCCCCGCCTATGTTCCAGTCCCATGCGGGATGAACCCAAGACAGAACCCAAGGCAGTTGCGGAGGCGCTGGCCGGGCTGATCGGCGCCGGGAACGTGCTGACCGGAGCGGCGGCGGCAGCACATTTCGAGGAACCGCGGGGGCTCTATCATCAAAAGGCGCTCGCGGTCGCGACCCCGCGCAGCGTCGCCGACGTGCAAAAGCTCCTCGCCTGGGCAAACGGAGCCGGGGTGAAGATTGTTCCGCAGGGCGGCAATACCGGGCTCGTCGGCGGGCAGGTGCCCGACCGGGCGGGGGAGGTCATCGTCTCGCTGAGACATTTGCGCGACGTGCGGGAGGTCGATGCGGAGGCCGGGGTCCTCATCGTCGAGGCGGGACTGACGGTCGCCGAGGCGCAGCGCATCGCCGAGCAAAGGGGGCTGTTGTTTCCGCTGTCGCTCGGCTCGGAAGGCTCGGCGCAGATCGGCGGGGTGCTGTCGACCAATGCGGGGGGCGTCAATGTGTTAGCCTACGGAAACACCCGCGATTTCTGCCTCGGGATCGAGGCGGTGCTGGCCGACGGGCGGCTTTATCAAGGGCTCTCGCCCCTGAGGAAAGACAATACCGGCTATTCGCTCAGGAACCTCTTTATCGGGGCGGAAGGGACGCTCGGCATCATCACTGCGGCCTCGTTCCGGCTTTATCCGCGGCCGGTACTGTTCGAGACGGCGCTGGTCAATGTGGCGAGCCCGGCGGAGGCGGTGCGGCTCTACGAACATTTGCGGGCGGCGGGCGGAAATCGCCTCACGTCAATCGAGCTTCTGCCGCGCTTCGCCATCGAGCTCGAGTTGAAGCACGAGCTGATCGAGCGCGATCCTTCGGCATCGATGAGCCCCTGGTATGTGCTCTGCGAATTCTCGCTGTTCGGGGCCGACGCGCCCGGCGCTCTGGCGGCGGCGCTGGAAGGGGCGCTGGAGAAAGGGATCGTCACCGACGCGGCGATCGCCGAGACGCTCGGGCATCGGGCGCTGATGTGGAAAATGCGCGAGGCCATATCGGAATGCCAGACGCGGGAAGCCGATTCGATCAAGCACGACGTCTCGGTGCCGGTCGCCGCGGTGCCGGCCTTGATCGAGGAAGCGATCGCTTCGGTCGTCAAGCTGGTGCCGGGTATAAGGCCGTTCGCCTTTGGGCATATGGGGGACGGCAATATCCATTTTGATTTTCTCCAGCCGGTCGGGATGGAGGGACCCCCGTTCCGCAGCCAAGAGGCGGAGATTCATGCGGCGGTCTATGGGGTCGTGGCAAAACTCGGCGGATCGGTTTCGGCGGAGCACGGCATCGGGCAAATGAAGGTGCATTTGCTCGAAGAGGTGAAGGACCCCGTCGCGCTCGAGATGATGCGGGCGCTGAAGCGGGCGCTCGATCCGAACAACATTCTCAATCCGGGGAAGGTACTGCGGGGGTAGCGCGGGGCCTTGACGAGCTCGGGTCCGCGCTATATAACTCGATAGTTCTACAACTATCGGGTTATGCAATGCCGTCGACGCGCCAGCTGGATGCGACTTTTGCCGCGCTTGCCGACCCGACGCGGCGGGCGATTCTGGCGCGGCTCGCGACCGGGGAGGCCTCGGTTGGCGAACTGGCCGAACCTTTCGCGATGAGTCAGCCGGCGGTCTCCAAACATCTCAAGGTTTTGGAACGGGCGGGGCTGATCAGCCGATCGCGCGACGCACAACGGCGGCCGCGCAAGCTTGAAGGCGCCCCGTTGGCCGAGGCGGTCGCCTGGCTCGAGACCTACCGAAAATTCTGGGAAGGGCGCTTCAGGCAGCTCGACGCGCCGCTCGACGAAATGAAGTCCCTCGATCCAAAACACAACCGCCCGAGGCGGTGAAGGAGACAATCGTGCCAAAAGTCACGCCGTTTCTCTGGTTCGACCACCACGCCGAAGAGGCGATGAAGCACTATGTTTCGATTTTTCCAAATTCAAAAGTGATCAGCCTCAAACATTGGCGGGAAGGCTCGCCCTTTCCGAAGGGCTCGGCGCAGGGCGTCGTCTTCGAACTCGACGGACAGCGCTTCATGGGCATGGACGCCGGGCCGCGGTTCAAATTCTCCGAGGCGACCTCGATGTTCATCGCCTGCAAGGACCAGAAGGAGGTCGACCATTATTGGTCGAAACTCACTGCCGATGGCGGCGAGGCAAGCATGTGTGGCTGGCTCAAGGACAAGTTCGGATTGTCCTGGCAAGTGGTTCCCGATCAGCTGGCCGCGGCGCTCACGCACAAGGATCCAAAGAAGGCAGGCAAGGCCACGCAGGCGATGCTGAAAATGCGCAAAATCGATATCGGCGCGATCGAGAAGGCGATGAACAGCTAAAACAATTCCCCCTGCCCGCCCCCGAACTTCTTCTTGCGCGCCGGGGCGGGCGGGACGGGTTGTACGTCGCCGACCGGCTTGATCAGCTCGGGACCGTCATTTTTGATCGAGCCGACGCGGGTCGAGACGCGGAAGTCGACGATGCCGAGATTTTCGAGGGGCTCGATCATTGCGAGCGCCTCCTTGCCGTCGACCTTTTTGGCGTCGAGCCAAAGCTCGTATTGCTCGGGGCGCAGCACCGCCGGAGTGCGGTCGTGGATTTCGGCCAGGTGTCCGGTCGCCGCTTGCGTGACGATGGCGGCGGTGTCGATCTCCTCGCCTTCCGGCCCGTGCCAGGTCGCATAGAGGCCGGCAAACATCATCGGGGAGCCGTCCTGCATGGCGATGTAGAAGGGTTGCTTCTTGCCGTCCTTGCCGGTTTTCCATTCGTAATAGCCGGAGGCCGGGATGAGCACGCGCAGATTCTTCGCTGAGCCGCGAAAGGCGGGCTTCGAGGCCGCCGTCTCGATGCGGGCGTTGATGAGGAGGGGAAAGTCGCGCGGGTCCTTGACCCAGACCGGGGTCAGACCCCAGCGGAAGAGCGCCGGCGCGTTGCCCCGCGGGGCCGGCCGAATGCCGAGGATCGGCTGGGTCGGGGCAATATTGTAGCGGGCGGGATAGGAAGTGGCGGGGTCGCCGGCGGCAACCTCGATCAGATCGATGAAATTCTGCAGATGGTCATGGATCTGCGCCCAAGTGAACAAGTAGGTGAAGCGTCCGCACATCGGGGTAGGGTAGCGGCATGAGGTTGCGGGGCCAAGCCGGGCGATGAGCGCCGCCGTATCGATCGCCGTCTGGAACGGCGAAGAAGTGCTGCTGGTCAGGCGCCGGCGGCCGCCGTTTGAGGACTGCTGGAGCGTTCCCGGCGGGCGGATCGAGGATGGCGAGACGCGCCAGGACGCGGTCGCCCGCGAACTTTTCGAGGAGACGGGGCTGCGGGTCGACGAGGCGCGGTTCGTCAAAAACCTTGGAACCGAGGTCGCGGCGGCCGGTTATGCGATCGCGGTCTATGCGGCCCTCTACGCGGGCGGTGAGCCGAAGGCGGGGACCGATGCAGCAGCGCTTGGCTGGTTCGTGCCGGAGGAGATTGCCGGCCTCGAGACGACACCGGGGCTGGAGGAGATCATTGCCATCACCCGGGCGGCGCTGGCGGGGGAGTGAGAGCCGCCCTTGCCTCAGTCCACGTGCCGTTGCAAGAAGCAAGGATGCGCCCCTGCCCTGCCCTTCCATCCGTCCATTGCCTCGCCCGGCTCATCGCCGCCGGCCTCCTGGCGATGTTGCTAGCGGCGGGGCCGGCCCGCGCGGTCGATCCGCCCTATCAGGGGCAGCTCGAACGGCTCGCGAGTTTGATGGGGAGCCTCTATTTCCTTCAGCCCCTCTGCGGCTTTCCGGACATCAATTGGCGGCGGCAGGCGGCGGAGCTGATCGACTTTGAGCTTCCCGACGACGATCGGCGGGCCCGGCTCGAAGGGGCGTTCAACGAAGGCTACGAAGGCTTTGCCCGGCTCTACCGGAGCTGCACCGCCTCGGCGCGCCTTTCGATGGAGCGGTTTCTCAGCGAAGGCGACCAGATCGCCCGGGAAATCCATTCGCGCTACGCCGAATGATGCTGGTAAAATCACGGAGATTGGTGTTAACCGTTAAGAACTATCCGGCGCGCGACGGGCGGGCTCGCGTGCTAGCAAACGCTAGCTGTGGAAGACGAGTCATGTTCGAAAACCGTTCTGGAAACAATCACTTCGCGCGCGACACGGAAGCGCGACAGCTGGCGCTTGAATATCTGGCGGACGCCTGGTCGAACGCCGAAGAAGACGGCGTGAAGGGCGAAGCGCTGGCCCACGCGGCATTGTTCGCGGCGATCGCCACGCTGGTCAGGGACTATGGCGAAGAGGCGGTCGCCGAGATCGTGAACCGGCTGCCCGATCGCATTCGCCTCGGTGAATATTCGCTCGACCGCTCGGTCCAGTAAGCGCGGCGGGCCCTGTTGTCCGCGTCACGCCAATAGGGTTGAGTTGCGGATCAACGCCCCCGGGGAGGGTTGGACCGTGCCGCATTGGCGATCCAGAATCATTTCGGGCGCTTTGTACGCGGCGATCGCCTCCTGGCTGATGCCGGGCGCGGCGCTCGGTGCGCCGGGCGATATCGAGGTCGAGACACCTGTCGCCGAGCCGGGCGCGGCGGCACCAGCGGTGCCGTCGGTGAATGGAGAGTTCACCCTGCCCGAGGGCGAGTTGGCAGGGAACGCGGTTGTCTATCGCGATCTGTCGCGGCTGCCGGCGCCGGTCGCGGCCAAGCGCGAAAGCCTCATGGCGGCGGCGGCGACGGGTGATGTCGAGGCGCTGCGGCCGATTCTCGCGGCGCAGGAGAATCCGCCCACCGTCTCGTTCGGCGGCACCGAAGACCCGATCGAATATCTCAGGTTCTCTTCGACCGACGGCGAAGGGCGCGAGCTTTTGGGCATCATGCTCGAGCTGCTCGAGGCGCCGTTTGCAGTGCTCGACGAGGGGACCGAAGACGAGATTTTCGTCTGGCCGTATCTCGCCGCGGTGCCGCTCGAAGATCTCAGTCCGCCCGAACTCGTCGAGCTCTACAAACTCGTCTCGCACCACGACTATGAGGACATGCTGAATTTCGGCGGCTGGTATTTCTTCCGGGTGGGGATTCTCGCCAGCGGTGAGTGGGCGTTTTTCGTCGCGGGGGATTGAGCTTGTTTCTCCCTCCCCCAGTAAGGGGAGGGATGGGGTGGGGGTTGTCTTTGACAATTGCGCCCGCACCACCCGCTGCCCAATCCGATCAACCCCAACCCGGCGCTTCGCGCCGACCGCCCCCTTTCTGGGGGAGGTAAATTCGGTGTTACGTGCTCGGCGGCATGGCCTCGAGAAAGCGAATCGGCTGGCCGGCATGGGCGGTGACAAGTTCGCCCTCCCACATCACCTTCTGGCCGCGGATGAAGGTGCCGACCGGCCAGCCGGTGACGGCGACCCCGTCATAGGGGGTCCAACCGGCGCGCGAGGCGATCCATTGATTGGTGATCGCCTGCTTGCGAGAGAGATCGACGATTGTGAGATCGGCGTCGTAGCCGACGGCAATACGGCCCTTGCCGGCGATGCCGAAAAGCCGGTGCGGCCCGTGGCTGGTCAGGTCGACGAAGCGCTCGATCGACAGGCGCCCCGCATTGACATGGTCGAGCATGACGGGGACGAGCGTCTGTACGCCGGGCATGCCCGAGGGAGTGTTCGGATATTCCTTCGACTTCTCCTCGACCGTATGCGGGGCGTGGTCGGAGCCGAGAATATCGGCGACCCCCGAGGCGAGGCCCTGCCAGAGCGCGGCGCGCTGCCGGCGGTCGCGGATCGGCGGGTTCATCTGGGCAAAGGCGCCGAGTTTTTCGTAAGCCGACTGGTCGAGGGTCAAATGGTGGGGGGTCAGCTCGACACTGGCAATGTCCTTGTGCCAGCTCAGGAACTCGATCTCCTCGCCGGTCGAGACATGCAGGATATGGATGCGTTTTCCGGTTTTGCGGGCGAGGCGGACGAGCCGGCGAGTCGCGCCCAGCGCGGCCTCGACGCTACGCCAGACAGGATGGCTCTCGGGGGCACCGACGACCCGCAGATGCGCCCGGGCCTTGAGGCGGCCCTCGTCCTCGGCGTGGAAAGCGGCGCGGCGGGAGATGTTGGCGAGAATCGCTTCGATCGCCTCGTCGTCCTCGACCAGGAGGTTTCCGGTCGAGGAGCCCATAAAAACCTTCACCCCGGCGCAGCCGGGAAGTTGTTCAAGCGCCCTGAGCGTCGAGACATTGTCGCTTGTGCCGCCAACGTAGAAGGCATAGTCGCAATGCATCCGGCCCCGGGCGCGGGCGAGCTTGTCGATGAAAGCGTCGCTGGTCGTGGTCGGCGGTTCGGTGTTGGGCATTTCGAAGACGGCGGTCACCCCGCCCATGACGGCGGACAGCGAGCCCGACTCCATGTCCTCCTTGTGGGGCGCGCCGGGCTCGCGGAAATGCACCTGGGTGTCGATGACCCCGGGCAGGATATGCAGGCCCCTGGCCTCGACCCTTTCGGCGGCGGGGGCGGCGCGCAGATCGCCGAGGGCGGCGATGCGGCCGCCGGCAACCCCGACATCGGCCATGCGCTTGCCGTCGTGATTGACGACGGTGGCGCCAGCAATCACGAGGTCGTATCCTTGGTCCATGGTCAGCGGTTGCAACTCCCTCGTCAGGCGGGTTTATTCCGGCGCCCACCACCGGGCAAGGCGGGAGTGCCGCTAATGCCGGAAATCGCGTTGATCGACCGGGCGGTGATCAAGGTGTCGGGGCGGGACGCCGAACGGCTGTTGCAGGATACGCTGACCGCCCGGATCGCCCCCGACCTCGAAGGGACGGGGCGCTGGTTTGCGCTGCTCTCCCCGCAGGGGAAGATTCTCGCGGAGGGGCTGGTGAGCCGGGCCGAAGGGGCCTTCTGGTTCGACCTGCCGAAAGCGGCGAAAGACGATTTCCTCAAACGCATGCGGCTCTACAAACTTCGCGCCGAGGTCGAGCTCGAGGACAAAACGGGGCAAAAACTTGTCGGCTGGTCGCGGGCGTCGCCGGGCGAGGGCGTCACCTTCCCCGATCGGCGCGAGGCGAGTCTCGGCTACCGGGTGATCGCGCCGGAAGCTGAGGCGCGGCAATGGGACGGCGATGCAACACGGTTCGAGGCGGCGCGTGTCAAGGCCGGGATCGCCGAGCTCGGGGCGGATTTTGCCCCCGACCAACAATTTCCGCACGATATCGGCATGGACCTTTTGGGCGGGGTCGATTTCGAGAAGGGCTGTTTCGTCGGCCAGGAAGTCGTCTCGCGGATGCAGCATCGCGGCGCGGCGCGGCGGCGGCCGGTGGTCGTCAAGGGCCAAGCGCGGCTGACACAGGGCGCGGACTTGCGCTGCGGCGGGCGGGTCGTGGGAACGGTTACGAGCGTGGCCGGCAAGGCGGGCCTCGCCATCGCCCGCATCGACCGGGTGAGCGACCCCCTCGATTGCCTTGCCGGGGACGTGCCCGCCTCCCTTGAGCTTCCCTCCTGGGCCAGCTACGGTTTTTCGGCCTCGTCCGGGAACGGCGATTCCGCATAAGGGGGCCTGATGCCGCGTGTGCCCGACCGCGCCTGGCAGCGGATGCTGTCGGGGCGCCGGCTTGACCTGCTGGACCCCTCCCCGCTCGACATCGAACTGAGCGACATCGCCCACGGGCTGGCGCGGGTGGCGCGCTGGAACGGGCAGACGCGCGGCGACTTTGCCTTCTCGGTCGCCCAGCATTCGATCTTCGTGCTCGAGATCGCCATTTCCCTGAAAGCGGACCTCGAGCGGCGGGGGCGGCTGACGGTCCTGCTGCACGACGCGTCCGAATATGTGATGGGCGACATTATCTCGCCGCTGAAAGCGACGATGGGCGGCGACTACAAGGCGCTGGAAGGCCGGCTCCTGAGCGCGGTGCATCTGCGATTCTCGCTTCCGGCGGCGACGTCTTCGGCGCTCCAGAAACTTATCAAGCGAGCCGACCGGGAGGCCGCGTATTTCGAAGCGGTGAACCTCGCCGGCTTCGAGGCCGGCGAGGCGCGGAAATATTTCGGCACGCCGACCCTCGGCAATCTCGATCTGCCCGACTTCGCCCAGCTCATCCGGCCCTGGCCGACCCAGCAAGCCCATGACCGGTTCCTCGCGACCTTTGCGGAGGTGGCGGGCGAGAACCAATAGCCTGTCCCGCCTGCCCCCCAACGGCACGCCTGTCCCGCCGCAAGCCTAACGATCCCTTACCGCGTTAACGCTGATTGCAGGGGCGCTTTGACCTGGCCGGCCCAATTGGTTGATAAAGGGTTAAGAGGCTGTGCCAGTTCGGGAAGCGCATCATGCAAAGCCATTACGTCATGCTGGGGGTGTTCGTCGCCGCAACACTCGGCGCCGGCTATCTGATGACCGGAAGTGATATCGCCATGCCGGCCTTCGCCCTGGAGCGGTCGGTCACGGAACCAGCCGATCTCAGCAACCTACTCAGGTTCGGCGACCGGGAATACGACGTGGCGTTCGATGCGAGCGTCGACACGGTGCCGATTTCGACGGCCACGGTGAAGAAGATCGCCTTCGGCAATGAGTCGGAGGTGAGCATCGTGACGACCTCGACCGGCACCTATTCGACCGATTCGCTGATTTCGCCCTATGTGCTCTATCCGGGCGTCTCGGTGAGCGAGCGCAGCGCCATGGCCGCGGCGGCGAGGAGCCAATATCCGGCCTGGTCGATGAAGGTGGGGCCGATGAAAGTCTATCAGGACGAGCTGCCGTCGTTCATCGTCATCGCACCGATCCCCGCCGGCGGGGAAGCGATCATCACCAACCTCTTCACCTGCGTCGTCAAGAGTCCAAGCACCGTCATCTGCATCTGACGGGACGCACCGCAGCCGATTTCGCGCCGGGCTTTTCGCTCGGCGTTTTTGTTGGCGCGGCGGGGACTTGCGGTTAGCTGTTGCGAAAGCGGTAGAAGATATGATGTTCGATGCGCGCGACCTTGGTCATGCGCGACGCCCAGTGCGGATAGACATAGTTGGCGTGGTAGTGGGTGGCGCTGCCCACCTCGGCGAGATAGAGCTCGCCCTCGATCATCTTGGTGGCGATTTCCTCGGCCTGCGCCCACGCCTGGGGGTCGGTCACCCGCTCGGGGCGGCCGTCGCAGGCGAAGGAGAATTGGCAGCGGTTGCGCCAGGACTGGTTCTGGAAGACCACCCCGCAAATCGTGTTCGGATAGAGCGAATGGGCGACGCGGTTGCGCACCACCTGGGCAACCGCGACCTGGCCGCGATAGCTCTCCCCGCGCGCTTCAAAATAGATCGCGGCGGCCATGCACCAGTGTTCGCGCTCGCTGGCCGCCATGGCGGGCATGAAGGTGCCTTGATGCTCAGTCGCTGGCGCGTTCTCGCGGGCGTAGGCGAGCCGCTCGGGCACGGCGGCGGGGAATGGCTGCGACGGGTCGAGCAAGTCCCCTGCCGAAATCGACCCGATCGCCGCGAGCGCCTCGGAGGGGGGCGGCTCGGCACCTCCAAGCGAGGCATAGGCGATGACGGGTTCCTGCGGGGCGGCGGGGATCTCGGCGAGCGCAACACTGGCGGCGGTGGCGCCTTCAACCGCGCCTGCCCGCAATTCGGCGAGCCGTTGGCGCGCGCCGTCGAAGGCCGCGACGATGTCGAGCGGGTTGGCGGGAGCGCGATATCGGTCGGTCTTGGCGCCGCGATTGGGACCCCGGAAAATCTCGTTCTCGAACGGATTGGCGATCGAGGCGGTGGTCAGCGGGTCGATGTCGAATTCGATTTCGTCGACCTGGGCGACGCCGTATTCGCGGTCGGCGTCGAGATCGTCAAAAGTGAGGAACGGAGAGGCCGGCAGGGCCCAGAAAAAAGCCGCACCGGCCAAGGCCCCGATTGCCCTGGCCGAAAGGCCGATTAGCCCGGCCTTTCGGGCCCTGGGCAGTCGTGAACTCGACGCCATACGCACACAACTGACACTGAACTCGAGATTGACGGCCGCTACTCAATTTGCCGACGCGCCATCATCGAGGATTAACATTGACGTCAGGTAAACACCGGAAATCGGGTGTTCCTGGGGTCGGGAGCGGGCTTTTTTCCGGCGCAAAAAAGGCCCGGTTCACCGGCTCGCGGCCTGGGCGAGAACGAGGCGGGCAATCGGAACCCGATAGGGCGAGCAACTCACATAGTCGACCGGGAGAGTCGCGAAAAACCGGAGCGATTCCGGATCGCCGGCGTGCTCGCCGCAAATGCCGATCTTGAGGTCCGGATTGGCGGACTTGCCCCGGGTAATCGCGAGTTCGATCAGCTCGCCGACCCCGGTGCGGTCGAGGGTGACGAAGGGGTCGTGATCGAAGATCGCTTTGCGCCGGTAGGAGGCGAGAAAGGCCGGCGCGTCGTCCCGCGAAATACCGAAGGTCGTCTGCGTCAGATCGTTGGTGCCGAAGGAAAAGAAATCGACATGCCGGGCGATCTCGGCGGCGCGCAGCGCGGCGCGCGGCAATTCGATCATGGTGCCAAAGGCTATGTGCATGCCGGGCTCGGCGGCGATCCCCGCCTGCTCGATGAGCGCCATGACCTTGACGCGGATCCAGCTGACCTCGCGGGCGGAGCTGACAAACGGCACCATGATTTCGAGGTTGAGCGGGGCGTCGAGCATCCTCCGGGCGGCGCGCATGCCGGCGATCATCGCCCCGACCTGCATGTCGAGGACTTCCGGATAGGAGATCGCCAGCCGGCAGCCGCGATGGCCGAGCATTGGATTGACTTCCCCGAGACGATCGAGCCGGGCCTGGAGCGCCCGCGGGGTAAGGCCGAGAGCTTCGGCCGTCTCCTCGATATCGTCTTCGCCGCGCGGCAGGAATTCGTGGAGCGGGGGATCGAAGAGGCGAACGGTGATCGGCTTGCCGGGCATCTCTGCGAATAGCGCGGCATAGTCGTCGGCCTGATAGTCGACGAGGCCCCTCAACGCCGTGGCTCGGTCCTCGGCGCTCTCCGAGAGAATCATCCGGCGCAGCGCCAGCATCCGGTTGGCCGAGAAGAACATGTGTTCGGAGCGGGCGAGCCCGATCCCCTCGGCGCCGAAGCTCAACGCGGTGCGGGCGGCGTCGACGGTTTCGACATTAGTGCGCACGGAAATGGTGCGCGAGCCGTCGGCCCAGTCGAGCAGTTTGCCGATGGCGCCGCCGATCTGCGGGCGCGACAGCGGCAGCGCCCCGGAAAACACATGGCCCTCGGTGCCTTCGATGGTGATCTTGTCGCCGGCCCGGAAGTCGCGATCGCCGATCCGGCAGCGCATTTCGTCGAGGTCAATCGAGAGGTTTCGGACGGCGGCGACGCAGGGTTTGCCGGTAATCCGGGCGACGACGGCGGCATGGCTGGTCATGCCGCCGCGGGCGGTGAGAATCCCGGTCGCGGCCTTCATCCCCTCGATGTCGGCGGGGCCGGTCTCGACGACGACGAGGATACAGTGGCGGCCGCGGGCACGATTGCGGGCGGCGTCCTCGGTAGTGAAGACGATCTCCCCGCTCGCCGCGCCGGGGGAGACGCCGAGCCCGGAGGCGATCGGGCCTTCGGCGGCGCGTTCGGTCAGGCGCGGATGCAGGAGCTGCTGGAGCTGGCCGGCGTCGATCCCCGCGACGGCCTCGCGCGGGGTCCAGACGCCGCGCTCGACCCGGTCGCGGGCGGCCTCGAGGAGCGCGGTCGCCCCGACCTGGACGGGACGGGCGGAAAGGAACAACAGTTTGTCGCCCGCCCCCGCGACGAGGCAGGCCATATGAGCGCCTGCCTCGGCGTCGATCAGCCGGCAAAGCTCATTGGCACGCGAGCCGAGATCGGGAATGGGGCCGGACTGGGCACCGGGGAGCGCGGCCGGGCCGAGCCCGCCGGAGAGCGCGTCGCGGGAAAGGAACTGGGTAAGTTTGCCCTCGGCGAAGGCCTGGACGATGACCAGCTGGGTGTCGCGGCGGAAGGCGTCGCCTTCGTCGACCCACAGCGGCTCGTCCTCGCCGTAGGAATCGAAGGCCCGTTGAATGGCGCGGGCGAGCGGCTTGCCGGTATCGACGGAATCTTCCTCGGTCGCCGGCGGCTGGATGTCGCGGCGGGCGCTGGCGAGCCCGGCGACATGGAACGGGGCGGCGGTGCGCACGACCAGCGGCGGGGGCGGCTCACCATGGGTCACCAGGCGGAAGAGGCTTGCCACCCATTGCGCCCTGAGGCGCCTGCCCTCGCCGCGCTCGGCCTGCAACCCCTCCCAGGCGGCGCGGGTGAGGCAAATCGTCGGGCAGGTCGGAAAGCCCGAGGCAGCGGCGCGGAAAATCCAGCGCGCCTTGCCCGGCAGCAGCGCAATCTGGGCCGCCGACAGCGATGGGGCGCCGCGGGCAGGCGCGATCGCGAACATCTGCTGGGCGGGGGTCAAAGACAAGGTCCGGCTTGGGTTAGAGCGCGGTCCATACTGCCCGCTGGCTGGCGCGCCCGCAACAGCACTTGACTTGCCGCGAGGCGTCGTTCCATCAACCAGGCATGGAGCAGAAGCCCGAACTCCAGATCGTGCTTTGCGCGCCGCGCGGTTTTTGCGCCGGGGTGGACCGGGCGATCCAGATCGTCGAGCTGGCGCTGGAGAAATACGGGGCGCCGGTCTATGTGCGCCACGAGATCGTCCACAACAAATATGTCGTCGACGGGCTGAAGGCGAAGGGCGCGATCTTCGTCGAGGAGCTGGACGAGATTCCGGCGACCGGCGCGCCAGTGGTGTTTTCGGCGCATGGGGTGCCGAAGCGGGTGCCGGCGGAGGCGTCGGAACGGAAATTGTTTTTCCTCGATGCGACCTGTCCTTTGGTGTCGAAAGTTCATGTGGAGGCCGAGCGGCACTTCGCCCAAGGGTTCGAGGTGGTGCTGATCGGCCATGCGGGGCATCCGGAAGTGATCGGCACCATGGGGCAGCTGCCGGACGGCGCGATTAGCCTCATTGAAACCGTAAACGACGTCCCCGGTTTAGCGCCGCGCGATTCGGCAAAGCTCGCTTTCGTGACGCAGACGACACTGTCGGTCGACGACACGGCGGACATCGTCGCGGCGCTCACGGCGCGGTTTCCATCGATCCGGGGACCGCACAATGAAGACATTTGTTACGCGACGACCAACCGGCAGGAAGCGGTGAAACAGGTCGCCCCGCTCGTCGAAGCGATGATCGTCGTGGGGGCGCCGAATTCTTCAAACTCGATGCGGCTGGTGGAGGTCGCCGAGCGCGCCGGTTGCCCGAAGGCGGTGCTGGTGCGGCGTGCCGAGGCGATCGACTGGTCGGATTTCGAGGGGATTGCCTCGCTCGGGATCACCGCGGGGGCGTCGGCGCCGGAGGCGCTGGTCGACGAGATCATCGAGGCGTTCGGGGCGCGGTTTACGATCAAGGTACGCTCGTCGGTGACCGCCAGGGAGACGATCGCCTTCAACCTGCCCAAGGAATTGCGGGCCGTGCCGGCCGAATGAGCGGGCAGACCGTCAGCATCCATACCGACGGGGCGTGCTCGGGCAATCCGGGTCCGGGCGGCTGGGGGGCGGTGCTCGAGTACAATGGCACGGTGCGCGAGCTCAGGGGTGGCGAGGCGCTGACCACCAATAACCGGATGGAGCTGACGGCGGCGATCGAGGCGCTGAGGGCGCTGAAGCGCGGCTGCGCGGTCGATCTGCATTCCGACAGTTCCTATGTGCGCGACGGGATTACCAAATGGATCCATGGCTGGAAGCGCAACGGCTGGAAGACCGCCGACAAGAAGCCGGTCAAAAACGTCGATCTGTGGCAGGCGCTGGAGGCGGCGCTGGCGCGCCATGAGGTGCGCTTCCATTGGCTAAAGGGCCATACCGGCCACGCCGAGAACGAGCGGGCCGATGCTCTGGCGAATGAGGGCATGGCGCCGTTCAAGGGAACATCGCCCCCTGCCCCTCGGCCGTAGGCCTCAGGGCGTTCTCCGCTCAAATCGCGCCACCGGCGCGATTTGTCCCTTCGGGTCGCGGTTCACCCCTCGACCTTCGAGAAATCCGCGACGAGATGCATGCAATCGCGCAGGTGCGCCAAGAGATTCAGCCGGTTGGTGCGGGTAGCGGGATCGGGCGCGTTGACCAGCACCTTGTCGAAGAAGCGATCGACCGGGGGGCGCAGCGCCGCGAGCTCGGAGAGCGCCCGGGCGAAATCATTGACGCCGATCGCGGCGGCGACCGATTCATGGGCGAGGGTGACGGCGGTGGCGAGCGAATGTTCTTCCGGCTCGGCGAGGAGCGACGTGTCGATGTCCCCCTTGAAACTCGATTCCTCCTTCTTCTCTTCGTCGCGAAGGATATTCACCGCGCGGTGGTAGCCGGCGAGCAGATTTGCCCCGTCCTCGGCGCCAAGGAAATTCGCCAAGGCCTCGACCCGGCGGGTGATTTCGAGCAGGTCGTCGGAGTTGGGACCGATAACGGCGCTGACGAGATCGTGACGGGCGCCCGCCTCGCGCAGCGAGACGGTCAGCCTTTCGTGGAAAAAGGCGAGGAGATCGTCGAGGAATTTGCGGTCGAAGGTGCGAATGGCGGTGGCGTCGAAGGCGCCCTCGTCGTCGAAGGGGATCGGCGCGTTGGCGCGATGGCCGATGCGGGCGCGGGCGAAGGCGCCGGCTAGCGGCAGGGTGAGCAGGTTGTCGAGCGCGATGCGAATGACGCCGAGGGCGGCGCGCCGCAGCGCATAAGGATCCTTGGAGCCGGTGGGCTTTTCGTCGATCGCCCAGAAGCCGGCGAGCATATCCAGCTTGTCAGCGAGCGCCACTGCGATGGCGACGGGATCGGTCGGCACCGCGTCGGAAGGCCCGGCTGGCTTATAGTGCATTTCGATGGCGTTCGAGACGGCAGCCCGCTCGCCCTGGGCCTCGGCATAGTGGCGGCCCATGACGCCCTGCAATTCCGGGAATTCGCCGACCATGCCCGTCGTCAGATCGGCCTTGGCGAGCAGCGCGGCGCGGCGGGCCTCGGTGGAATCGGCGTTGACCAGCGGAGCGAGATCGCCGGCGAGCGCGACCAGCCGATCGACGCGAGCGCGCTGGGTGCCGAGCTTTTCGTGGAAGACCATATCGACGAGTTTGCCGAGGCGGTCAGCAAGCGGCACCTTTAAGTCTGAGTCGTAGAAGAACTTGGCGTCGGAGAGGCGCGCCCGGATGACACGCTCGTTGCCGGCGATGATGGTCCTGCCACCGTCGGCGGCGACGAGATTGGAGACAAGAATGAAACGGCTCGCCAGTTTTCCGTTCTTGCCGTCTCGCATGCAAAAACACTTTTGATTGACGCGGATGGTCGCGACGATCACTTCCTCGGGCAGCGACAGGAACCTTTCCTCGAAGGCGCCCATCAGCACGACGGGAAACTCAACGAGGCCCGCGACCTCTTCGAGAAGGCTCTTGTCTTCGATGAGGGTCAGGCCGCGGGCGAAGGCGAGCTGCGCCGCGTCGTGGGCGATGATTTCCATCCGCCGGTCGAGATCGAGGATGACATAGGCTTTCTCGAGCGCCCGCTGGTAGTCGGCGAAGCGGCGGACATGCATCGGGCCCGGGGCGAGAAACCGGTGGCCGTACGTAACGGTGCCGCTTTTGATGCCGTCGATGGAGAAGGGGACGATGTCGGGCGCCTCGCCGTCGGCGCCGAAAGTCGCAACGATCGAGCGCAGCGGGCGGACCCAATTGAGCCCGCCCGAACCCCAGCGCATCGACTTGGCCCAGGCGAAGCGCGCGACGATGGCGGGGATGATCTCGGCAATGATGTCGACGGTCGCGGCGCCCTTCTTCTCGGTGACGGCAACGTAGAAATCGCCTCTGGGATCGGATTGCACTCTGGCGGCGGTGATGGACTTTAGCCCGGCGGCGTGAACGAAGCCGTTGATCGCCTGTTGCGGGGCACCGACGCGCGGACCCTTGCGCTCCTCGCGTGTATCGGGGGAACGCGCCGGCAGGCCGGCGACGGTCAGCGCCAGGCGGCGCGGGGTGACTAGCGCGCGGGCGCCCTCATAGGCGAGGCCCCGCTCGACCAGCGCCTTGGTAACTTCAGCGCGCAAGGCCTCGGCGGCGCGGCGCTGGAGGCGCGCGGGGATTTCTTCGGAGAAAAGTTCGAGCAGGAATTCGGGCATCGGCGCTTTACCACCCTCCTCCGCCGCCGCCGCCCCCGCCCCCGCCCGAGAAACCGCCGCCGCCCGAAAAACCCGACGATGACGCGGGAGCGGGCCGGGCGGCGAGCATGGCGGCGGAAATGCCGGCGGTTGTCGCCGAGAGCGAGGAGGCAAGGCTGCCGCTGCGGAAGCCGGTGCCCGCATACCAGCCGGGCGCATAATCGCCGCGCGCGTCGGGCACGGCATTGCGCGACATCTCGGCCTCGAAATGCTCGGTCCACGGCTTTTCGACCTCGAGCGCGATGGCATAGGGCAGGATCGATTCGAAGCGGGCGACGGTCAGCTGCGGCTCCCCGGTCATGTTGAGCCGCTCTTTCTCGGCGGTGTCGAGATACATGCGGAAGCCGTCGATCCGGTCCATGACCTTGCGGCCCTGCACGGTCGGGGCGCGCATCAGGATCGCGAAGGTGGCGTTGATGACGACGATCGAGATGGCGCCGATGGCGGGAATGTCGAAGATCGAGCCGCTGCCGAGGGAGAGCAGCGCCGGCAGGGCGTTGGCGCTGAAGATCAGCACGAAAAAGATCGCGACGAAGCGGAAGAGGCCTATCGAGGAGACGAGCCGCGAGAAGACCGAGGAGGCGACGACGACGGCAACGCCGACGACCAGCGCGACGATCAGCCAGACGACCGAGAGCACGTCGAAAAGGACCAGCGCCCCGAGACAGATGACCGACAGCAGCACGCCGCCGACGACATAAGCGGTGTTGCGGTTGAAAAAGACCTGGCGGTTCTCGTCCTCGATGGCTTTCATGAATTCGCGCTGCTTGTCGTGCAGGCTCTGGCCGATATCGGTGTCGATGGTCAGGGTGCCGTGGGCGCGCAGCCAATCGTAAATAATCTTCTCGCCCGGCGGCAAATTGCTGGCCGCTTTGCCGGTGACAGTGAAAGTCGACTTCTTGCTCTTTTGCGAAATGACGATCAGCCCTTTAACCGCGAGCGAGACGAGCGCCGCGGTGAAGGCGATCCAGCCGCCCTTCCGCCAGCCCATTCGGTGGACGTAGTGAGTGAGCGCCGGGGAGAAATTCTGCGGCGCGTGAAAAAGTGGGACGATGACACCTTTTTGAGGATCGCGGCCGACCGCCTCCCAAGCAAAGAAATTGTAGAGGAGGACCAGAAAAGCCGCCAACGCCGGCAGGATCAGGTCGCGGAAGTCCGACAAGTAATTGATCGCGTTCTCGAACGCCCCCGGCTCGGCCAGCGCGCCCTTAGCGAAGCCGACAACGACCGTCATGCCTTCCTCGGGATCGAGCGTCCGGTTGGCGCGAAAGACGACCCGATTGGCATTCTCGCGGGTGACGGTGGCGTCGGCGCCGGCTTCGCCGAAGGCGCCGGTATAGGCGGCGGTTTGGGTGATCGTCGCGCCCTCGGGCAGGGTGACGGTCGCGACCGCGGCGAGGATCGGAAAGGACCAGAAGTTACCGGTGGCGCTCCAATAGAGTTCGTCGTGATCGTCGAAGCGGCGCGCCTGGCGGGTCATGGTGTAGCGCAGCGCGTAGCGATAGACGCCGGTCGAAAGGTAAACATCGGCGTCCCCGATATAGAGGCGGGTCCAGCCATCGCCGAGACTTTCAGTATGCCAGGGTTCGGGCCGGCCGTTGCGCTCGACCGAGACGATGGCGAGGTTGGAGCGCTGTTCGAAGCCGTCGTCGCGCAAGAGGATAGTCGGGATGTCGCGGTAGATGCCGCGGCGAATCTGATTGCCCTCGGCGCGAACTTCGATGAATTCGGTGACGTCGACGGAACCGGTCGGCAAAAGTGAAATGTCGGCCGAGAACGAGCGAATGACTTCCGCGGCGCCCGCCGGGGCGAGCCCGAAAAGCGCGGCGGTTACAAGGGCGACGAGGAGAAAGCGGAGATGCCGGATGCTAGCGGAAGGACACATTGGGCACCGCCCGGTCGGCCTCGTTCTCAAGTTCGAAATACTCGGCTTCCTTGAAGCCGAAGGAGCCGGCGAGAAGGTTCGAGGGGAAGCTCTGAACGGTGATGTTGAGGTTGCGGACGGCGCCGTTGTAGTAGCGGCGGGAGAGCTGGATTTCGTCCTCGACGGTCTGTAGCGCCCCCTGGAATTCGAGGAAAGTGGTGTTGGCCTTGAGGTCCGGATAAGCCTCGGCGACTGCGATCAGCTTGCCCAGCGCCGCGCCCAAAATGCCCTCGAGCTTGCCGCGCTCGGCCGGGCCGGTCCCCTCGCCGGCGGCCTGGACGGCGGCGCGGGCGTTGGTGACGGCCTGCAGGGTCTCGCGCTCGTGACCCATATAGCCTTTGACGGTCTCGAGCAGGTTGGGGATCAGGTCGGTGCGGCGTTTCAGCTGCACATCGATGCCCGACCAGCCCTCCTCGACGAGCTGCCGGTTCCTGACCAGCGCGTTGTAAATGAAGATCGCGTAGCCTACGGCGGCGACGACGATGACCAGGACAATCCAGAAAACTTCCACGGTTCGGGCCCCTTACCGCGCGCGGCCCGATTCGCCTGCCGCCGCACAAGTTCACATATACGGGAAAGCGCGCCAATTCAAAGGCGGACGGCGCGATCGGAGGACCGGAGCGAACCGGGCAGAGAATTAATCGATAGTAAGCTAACTCGCTGGATTTTGCCGATTAACTGAGTTCAAATTAACAACTTGCGGGGACCGGGCCGCGGCTCGCTCCGGCCTCAAGCCAGTGGCAGCGCCGACCCTAGGTTTCGATCTCGTCGTCGCCCAGCGCGCTGAAGGCGATGAGCTTGAGCGCCGCCCCGGCGCCGACGATCAGCGCAATGCAGACGGCGCGGTCGTTGTCGTCGTCGCCATTGCATATGCCTTCGTGGCCGGGCTCGTGACAAGCAACGAGCGACAAGGCGAACGCTCCTGTCACAAGAAGTTTGGCGATATTCGTCTTCATTGCATCCTGGTTTCCGGTTCGGCTCTGGGTTCGCCAGTATGGACGGCTAGGCGCCGCAGGCGTTGCCTACGGAGTATCCAAGTCTTCGAGCGGTTCGCTCATGGCGCTGAAGGCGATGAGCTTGAGCGCCGCGGCCGCGCCGACCACGAGGCCGACGCAGATGCCATCGCGATCGCCGTCATCGTCGGCGTCGCACCACTCATGCCCCGGCTCGTGACAAGCAACGAGCGCGAGCATGAATGCGCCCGCCAAAGCGAATTTTGTCAGATTCATTTCGATCCCTCCGTCAATTTCTCAAAATCAACCCGGACTGGATTCTTCGCCGCTGAGCGAGCTGAACGCGATGAGTTTCAGCGCCGCCCCGGCGCCGACGATCAGCGCAATGCAGACGGCGCGGTCGTTGTCGTCGTCGCCATTGCATATGCCTTCGTGGCCGGGCTCGTGACAGGCCGCGAGCGACAGCGCGAAGGCGCCGGCCATGGTGAGTTTAGTGATGTTCAACGTGCTTCACCCAAATCCCTCACTCCCGTGTCCGAAGCCGCCGGAGCTGCCAAAGTGGTTCCCAGTCAAGTTCACGGCGGTTTTTCTTAAGAATCGGTCACCGGCTCGCTCATGGCGCTGAACGCGATCAGTTTGAGCGCCGCCGCAGCGCCGACCACGAG
>JBBECE010000036.1:0-70453 GCA_040881985.1 Cucumibacter sp. | reverse complement strand
TGGGACTTGGCAAATACGCCGACTTGTTTGCCGAGAACGAGATCACCTTCGACGCCCTGCTGCATTTGACAGAAGGCGATTTGAAGGAACTTGGCCTTCCGATTGGGCCGCGCCGAGTCATTTCCGCCGCGATCGCCAGACTGAATCCGTCGCCGCCGCCGAGGGAACCCTCGCGGCCGAGCGAAGCGTCAGCCTCCCGCAGCGATGCGGAGCGCCGCCAGCTTACAATCCTGTTCTGCGACCTTGTCGGCTCGACCGAGCTGTCCACCAAGCTCGACCCCGAGGATATGCGCGACGTTCTGCGCGCCTATCAGGACGCATGCTCTCGCGCAATCTCACGTTATGACGGCTACGTTGCCAAGTTCATGGGCGATGGCGTCTTTGCCTACTTTGGCTACCCCCGCGCCCACGAGGACGACGCGGAACGGGCAATCCACGCCGCCGTCGACCTCGTGACGGCGGTCCGGGAACTCGACAACAAGGAGACCGAGCTAGCCGTCCGCGTCGGAATTGCCACCGGTCCGGTGGTGGTCGGCGACCTCTTGGGCCAAGGAGCGGCGCAGGAAGCCGCCGTCACTGGCGAGACACCAAACCTCGCTGGACGACTTCAAGGTCTTGCCGCCACCAACACGATCGTCATTTCGGACGTGACCCATCGGCTCGCCGGCGGGATGTTCGAATGCTTCGATTTCGGCATGCACAAGCTGAAGGGCTTTGCCGAGCCGGTGCAGGCGTGGTCGGTGCTGCGTCAGCGTCATGTCGAGAGCCGGTTCGACGCCACGCGCTCCTCGACGATCACCGAGTTGGTCGGGCGCGCCGAGGAGGTCGAAATCCTATTGCGCCGCTGGCGGCGCACGAAGGACGGCGAGGGACAAGTCGTCCTGATCACCGGCGAACCCGGCATCGGCAAATCGAGGCTCGTTCGCGCCCTAGAGGACCGCATCGTCGGCGACCTTCACACCCTCCAACGGTTTCAGTGTTCGCCGTACCACATCAACAGCACCCTGCATCCGGTGATCGAGCAATACGAACACGCGGCGCGATTTGAGCTGACGGACGGCGCGACTGCGAAACTGGAGAAGCTGGAGGCACTGCTCGCCCTTTCCGGCAGTGGGGATCAGCAGACTGCGGCGTTGCTTGCCTCGCTCCTGTCCATACCGGCGGAGGGCCGCTATCCACCGCTTGCGCTCAGTCCGCCGCAACAAAAACAGCGAACACTGGATGCGCTCATCCAACAGCTGGTGGACCTCGCCGAACGGCGCCCGGTGCTGTTCGTTTTCGAGGACGCGCACTGGATCGACCCGACATCCATGGAGCTGCTCGAGCGCACGTTTGCGCGCTTAGCCGACCTCCCGGCGCTCGCGGTGATCACGTATCGCCCGGAATTCAGCGCTCCCTGGTCCAGCGGTGCGCAGGTGACACTGCTCACCCTCAACCGCCTCAGCCGCAAGGACCGCATAACGATGGCGGAGCGGGTGGCCGGCGGCGCTCGCTTGCCCGAGGACGTGCTCGACCTGATCGCCAGACGCACCGATGGTGTGCCGCTATTCGTCGAGGAACTCACGAAGTCGATGCTGGAATCGGGGCAGGTCCAAGCCGGCGTTGACGGTATCGTTCCGGGCGAAGGGATACAGACGCTGGCAATTCCCGAGACCCTTCGGGATGCTCTGATGGCACGCCTCGACCGGCTCGCCCCGATCAAGGACATTTTGCAGGTGGGCGCCTGCATCGGGCGCGAGTTCTCCTACCAACTGCTGGCTGAAGTTTCCCGCGTTCCGGCAGATGTGCTAGCCTCAGCTCTCGATCAATTCACGGAAGCCGAGTTGATATTCCGTCGCGGCGATCCACCTGCGGCGATCTACACGTTCAAGCATGCGCTGATGCAAGACGCAGCCTATTCGTCGCTCTTGCGAACCCGTCGCTCAGAGATTCACGGCGCCATCGCGAATGCGATCGAGGCCAGATTTCCCGACACCGTTCAGGCTCAACCGGAAATCGTCGCGTACCATTTCACCGAAGCGAAACGGCTCGACCAGGCAATTCCGATGTGGGAGCAGGCCGGCCGGAATGCCGCACAAAAGTTCGCCAACACCGAAGCGATCCGGCACTTCAGGAAAGCCCTTGAACTGCTCGACACCTTGCCGGGCGGCGAGGCGCGGGACAGACAGGAACTGGAACTCCAGATCAACCTCGCACCGGTCTACATGGCCGCAAAGGGATTCAGCGCCCCGGAGATCGGCATGGCATACGAACGCGCGCGCGACCTCGCGGAGCGGCTCGGAGACTCGCCGGATCTTTTCACGTCGCTGTGGGGATTGTGGCTGTTCAATCAGATGGGGCCCAAGAAGAAGGGAACGGCACGGGCGCTATCCGAGGAGCTGCTTACGCTAGGTGCACGGAGTGCGGATTCGAGCCAAACCTTGCAGGCATGTCACGCGTCCTGGACGACAAATTTTTTTCTCGGTGAATTCAATTACACGACCGAGCAGGCGCAGCGCGGCATTGCCCTCTACGACGTGGTGGAACACCGCTCCCACAAATTTCTCTACGGTGGCCATGATCCCGGTGTGTGCTGCCGAACGGTTGGCGGCATGAGCGCGTACATCCTTGGTTTCCCCAACCGGGCCCAGCAGCTTCTGCGGAGCGCAGTGACCTTGGCCGAGGAGGTCAACCACCCCCTCAGCCGCGTGCAGGCCGAATTCAATCTGGTGCTTTTTTTCTTGCTCCGCGGCAATGTTCAGGAAGCGGGGCAACATCTGGGTCGCACGATCCAGTTGGTGACGGAAACGGATATTCCGCGCGGGATGTGGTTCGGTTTTCAAAGCGGTTGGGCGACGAGTCTGGAGGGCAACCGCGTGGACGGGTTGGCTCAGATGCTCCTCGACTTCGATACGATGGGCGGGGTTCATGAAGTGTACCGTCCTTTCTACCTCGGCGTATTGGGGGATACGTGCAGAGTCGACGATCGGGTCGACGACGGGCTCGGTTTTGTCGACAGAGGCCTCGACCTCGCGCGCACGCATGATTCCCAATGGTGCCTCGCGGAACTTCACCGCATCAAAGGCGAGTTGTTGCGCGCGCGGGGAGCCGCGGCTGCCGCGGCCGAACAATGCTTCGATACGGCGGTCACCGTCGCGCGGAATCAGCACGCCAAGCTTTGGGAACTGCGCGCCACCGCCAGCCTTGCCCGCCTGTGCCAGTCTCAAGGCAGATCGGCCGAAGCCCGCGACCACCTCGCCTCCGTTTATGGCTGGTTCACCGAAGGCTTCGATAGCGCCGATCTGACAGCGGCCAAGGCGCTGCTGGACGAACTCTCGTAGGTAAGCAATCCGCGAATGAGTGTCGTGACGTTCGGCAACAGCGTCATCACGCATCCGCAAACTCATCACTTAATCTTGAAGTCCGCTGCAATTCACAGGACGGAATTCGCATTACACTCCTCCGCCGGCCGGCTCGCGCGCAAACAGCCGACCGCGAGGGAGGAAACCATGACCAAGGACGAAATCAAGCGGATGGACGAACAGGGTCTCGCGGCCTGGGACAAGCATGATGCCAACGCTTTTGTCGGCATGTTTGCCGACAAGTTCACCTGATACGATTGGACGATGCCAGAGCCCATTCGCGACAAGGCGGCGGCGCGACAGTATTTTGAGGGATGGATGGCCACCATCCCGGATATGAAGAGCACCCTGGCCAGCCGGGTCATCGGCGATGATTCTGTCGCTTCGGAGATCACGTTCTCCGACACCAATACCGGACCGTTGGTGATGGGAGCAAAGTCTTTACCGCCGATCAACAAGAAGGTCGTCGGCCGGGAATCCAACTAAGTCTGCAACGCAAGGCGGACGGAGAGCAGCCATGCCAGGAGAATTCGACGGCAAGGCCGTCATCGTGACCGGGGGCGGCTCGGGAATCGGCGAAGCGACGGCGAAACTGATGGCCGGACGCGGCGCTTCGGTGGTTATCGCCGACCGCGACCCGGCGGGCGCCGAACGGGTCGCAAATGCGATCGGGAAGGCGGGCGGGGTGGCGCTCGTCCATGAGGTCGACGTGGCCGATGCCAAGGCGGTTGAGGCGATGGTCGCGCGCGCCGTCAAGGAGTTCGGCGGACTGCGCCTCGCCTTCAACAATGCCGGGATCGGCGGGGCGTCCGCGCCGGTCGGGGAGTATCCGCTCGAGAGCTGGCACGAGGTGATCGCCGTCAATCTCGACTCGGTGTTCTATTCGATGCGTTATGAAATCCCGGCGATCCTCAAGTCGGGGGGCGGGGCCATCGTCAACATGTCCTCGATCCTCGGCACCGTCGGCTTCGCCAATGCCTCGGCTTACGTGGCCGCCAAACACGGGATCGTCGGGCTGACGAAAGCCGCGGCGCTCGACTATTCGGGCAAGGGGTTGCGGATCAATGCGGTCGGGCCGGCCTTTATCCGGACCCCGCTCCTGACCAAGCATCTCGACGAAGCAACGCTCGGGGGTATCGCCCATCTGCATCCTATCGGCCGGCTGGGCGCCTCCGAAGAGGTTGCGGAGCTGGTGGCGTTCCTCTTGTCGGACCGGGCCTCGTTCATCAGCGGCTCCTATCATCTCGTCGACGGCGGCTATACGGCGCAATAAGCCTGAACGGCATTGTTGCGGTCCGCGCGGCTTGTTAAGAAGCCGTCTCGTCCGACTCGGAAGCCGCCCCGGAGCACCCGCCCTGCCCCTCGCCAGACGTCTCGTGATCTGTTGCTGGATGGCGCTGGCGTTCGCGAACCCGGCGTTCGCCATCCCGCAGCTGCTCATCGACATGACGACCGGTCAGGTTCTTTACGAGGAGGAGGCCGGGGTGCCCTGGCATCCGGCCTCGCTCACCAAGCTGATGACGGCGTACCTCGCCTTCGAGGCAGTCGAGACGGGCCGGGCAACGCTCGACTCTCCGGTCGTCATGTCGGCGCACGCTCTCGAGGCGCCGCCCTCGAAAATGGGGTTTCCCGTCGGCACGGCGGTCCGCCTCGAAGACGCGCTGGTGCTGATGGTCGTCAAATCCGCCAACGACCTGGCGGTGGCGATCGGCGAGTCGATCGCCGGGAGCGAGCCGGCATTCATTGCGATGATGAACGAGAAGGCCAGCCAGCTCGGGATGAGCGCCAGCCATTTCACCAATCCCAACGGGCTGCACGATCTCCTCCAGGTGACGACGGCGCGCGACCTGGCGCTGCTCACGCTCGCGATCCGGGCGCGCTATCCCCAATACGACGCGGTGTTTTCGACCGGCATGGTCGAGTTCGGGCGGCTCAGAATCCGTTCCTACAACAATCTTCTGACCGAATATCCCGGGGCGACGGGCATGAAGACCGGCTACGTCTGCGCGTCGGGGCTGAATGTGGTGGCGACCGCCGAACGAAACGGACGGTCGCTGATGGCGATCGTGCTCGGGGCCGCCTCGGCGCGCGAACGCGGCGAGCTCGCGGGGATGTTGCTTGATCGCGGCTTCGCCTTCACCGCCGGGGGCGCCCTGCCGTCGATTCTGTCGATCAACAATGTGACCGCGCCGCCCGTCGACATGCGGCCGCTGCTCTGCGGGCGAGAGGCAGCCGCCTATGCCGCCGAGCGCGAGGCGGTGTTCCCCTACGGGCTCGAGGGAAAAGCGAGTTTCCTCGTGACCGGGCTCGAACCCCGGACCGTCCGGGTGTCGGCGATCGCTCCGGGGGCGGGGCCGAGAGAGACGCGGGACGTGCCGCTGCCGCGCCCGCGGCCGGCAATTTCTCCGGTGATCCTGGCGCAGGCGCTGTTGCTGCACGCCTCGATCATCGCGGTCGATTCGCCGGTGCCCCTGCCGCGGCCCCGGCCGGCGCACTAGGCCCTTTCGATCTCGAAACGCAGTCCGTCCTGCTCGACCATTTCGAGCAGGCGATGGCCCTCACGTTGGCAGAGATGCGGAATGTCGATCTTCGCCATCGGATCGGAGGCGAGCACGGTCAACCGCGCGCCCGGGGGAAGGGCGTCGAGGCGCTTTTGCGCCTTCAGCGCCGGCAACGGGCATTTGAGGCCGGTGGTGTCGAGAATCTCGGGCATCCCGGCCGACAAAGCAGGGGCGGGGTGGGCCGTCAACCGCCGCTGGCGCGGCAGGGCGGGATTTACGCGAAATTAAGTCTCTGGACGAATTCCGCGATTTGACTTTGGCCCGTCAAACCCGGGCTTAACCCGTAAGCCCCGACTATGGCGACCATGATCGACGAAGTTAAATCGGCAAGCGGGGCGCAAACCGCCTCCGCTGCTTCGAAAGCGCGGCCGATCCTGGCGGGAGCCACGGCGGCGGCTCGGCTCGAGGCGCGCGGCCATGTCGCCCGCATCGTTCCTTTCACTCATCTTTACCGGCATTCCTTCGAGATCGAGGCGTTGAACCGCGCTGCGCTCGACCCCAATCCCGCCTACCATCCATCGGTCATTGCCGCGCATGCGATGGCGAGCGGGCTCGCCCCGCGCCTGCGCCTGGTGCTGGTCCACGATTCGGCAGGGGTGCTGCGCGGCTTTGCGCCGCTGGTGATGCGCCGGCTCGGCGGGGCCTTCCGCCTGGCGCGGGCGATGCTGGTGCCGGGGGTGGACGATTCGACCCCGCTCATCGATGCGGCAACCCCGGCAGCGGCGGCGGCGCTGGTCGAGGGAGTGGCCGAGCTCGGCGGGGCACGGTTTGACCGGGTCACAACCGGGGGCCGCACGGCGATGGCACTGACGATGGCCGCGGCTGGATCGCCCGGCATGAAGGCCATGGCAACGGGGGCCGGCGACCGGATGGCGCTCGATTGCCGCGACCAGAAGGCAATCAAGGCGCGGCTCGATACGGACTATCGCAAGGATTTGGCGGCCGCCCGGCGTTCGCTCGCCCATCGCTTCGGCAGGGAGGGGATGCAGAGACTGACGGCAGGGGCAGAGTTCGCCGCCGGGTTCGCGGAGTTTCGCTTGTTCCTGCACGACGGGGCGAGACTTGCAGGGCTCGAAGGGCTGGCGAGGGCGCAAGAAGACGATGCGTGCCTCGTGCTGCACCGGATGTGGGCCGGCAACAGAGCGTTGGGTTATGCGCTCGGGCTGGTGGCGGGGCGCCGCTACGCCGGGCTTGCCGTCGGCTTCGACCGTTCGGCCGAGGCGCCGACCGTGCCGCCGGTCTTCTCGGTGATGCTGGCCGAGGCGCTGGCCGCCGACCCGAGCATCGACCGGGCGACAGGCGGGGCGGCTTTTGTTACGCCCTCATGGCAGGCTGAGCCGGTTGCGACCATAATGGTCGGGGCTTCGATGCAAGTCGAAGCCGAACGGGCGCTCGGGGGGTTGAGGCGCCTGATGCGGGAGCATCATCTCGCCGGCTAGGACGCGGCGAGGATCAACACGAAATAGGTTCCGAAGCCGGAATTTGGGTCATAGATGACCCCGATGCCGGCGCGGCTCGCCCAGGGCGCGGTCAGCGCCCCGGCGTCGTTGGGATTGTTGCGCCATCCCGAGAAGGCTTCCCCGAACGTCGCGTGGCCGGCCGAGACTTTCTCGGTGGCTTCGACGTCTCCGTCGACGCGGTCGCCGATCGGGCCGAGCCGCACCCGTCCGGCCTCGATGTCGGTGGCCCCCGCATAGACGGCGGCGGCGGAAGCCGCGGCGGCGTTGAGCGTCGGGTCGATGACCAGCGGGGCGACGCCCGAAGCGGCGCGATATTGATTGATGAGATCGATGGCGGCGGTGGCATCGAGGACAGCGCCGGGCTGGTCGAGCCGCGCGTTGATCGCGGCGGGAAGGGTCGCGGTGGTGGTGCAGGCGGCAAGCAGCACCAGTGCTAGTGCAGCGGCGAGGCGGATGGGGGGCTGGCGCAAGGGCGGCGTCCTTCGGGGCTCGGGTTGGGGGCCTGATAGCATGGGAGCGCGCGACGCGAAACGCGGCTCAGAAGATAGCGCCGCCGCGTTTCTTGATGTAGGCGAGCTCGGCCTTGGTTGATTTACGCCCGAGCGGCCCATTGCGGACGGGATAACGCCCGAAACGCGCAATCACGTCACGATGCGCGATCTCGAAATCGAGAAAGCGATCGTCGCCCTGCGCCCGGAACAATTTCATGTATTTCTCGTGGATCGCGAGCGATTCCGAATGCATGAAAGGCATATAAAAGAAAAACCGCCATTCCTTGCGAATTGCCTTGTCGATGCCGGCGGCGACCGCTTCCTGGGAAAGGATAAGCGCGATAGCGTCGCCGGCAAAGGCGCCGCCTTCGCCGCGATGGATCTGGCGGGCGAACTGGTCGAGCACGACAATCTCGGCCAGCCTGCCTTCCGGCGTCTTGCGCCAATCGACAAGTTCGCCCCGGAGCGCGCGGTCAAGCGTCCCCGCATATTTACGGCGGAGCTCGGCGTCGAATTCCGGGTTGAAACCGAACCAATCCTTATTGGAATGATCGACAAACCAGAATCGGAAGACCTCACGGGCGGAAGGTGGGGGGGTCCTGCTCTTGCGGGTTCGGGCGGCGGGCATGAGGGACGAAAAGGCGCTGCGGACGGCGTTCTGTTGGTCGATGGCTTTCGGCATGATTTCCCCTTGGAAGCGCCGCAAGCCTTACCGGCATCGTTGGCGGGCTTCAACCGACAATCGCAGCCTCAATTGCGGCGACCCTATTCCTCGTGCGATCTAGGGCGGGGAGGGACGCATGGCTCTGAGGACAATCGCCGGCTTCGACCGGATCGGCGAGGAGAATGCCTTCGCGGTGCTGGCGCGGGCCAACGCACTCGCGACGCAAGGCCGCGATATCATCAATCTGGGCATCGGCCAGCCGGACTTCCGCACGCCGGACAATATCGTCGAGGCCGCCGTCAAGGCGCTGCGCGACGGCCATCACGGCTACACGCCGGCGACGGGAATTTTGCCGCTGCGCGAGGCGGTGGCGGCAGACCTCCATCGCCGCTTCGGTCTGTCGGTCTCGCCCGAGCGGGTGATGATCACCCCGGGCGGCAAGGTCGCGATGTTCGCGGCGATCCTGATGTTCGGGGAGAAGGGCGTCGACATTCTCTATCCCGATCCGGGCTTCCCGATCTATCGGTCGATGATCGAATTCACTGGCGCGCGTGCCGTGCCGGTGCCGATCCGGGAGAGCAACGGGTTCGCCTTCTCGGCCGAGGAGACGCTGTCGCTGGTCACCCCGGCAACGCGACTGCTGATCCTCAACTCGCCGGCCAATCCGACGGGCGGGGTGACGCCTCGGGCGGAGATCGAAAAGCTCGTGGCGGGATTGGCCGATCATCCGCAGGTCGCGGTGCTATCCGACGAGATATACGACCAGATGCTCTATGACGGGGAAGAGCATGTGACGCTGTTGAGTTTCCCCGAAATCGCCGACCGGACGATCCTCTTGAATGGTTGGTCGAAGACCTATGCGATGACCGGCTGGCGGCTCGGCTTTTCGGTCTGGCCGGACGGGCTTTACGACAAGGTGCGCAAACTCGCGGTCAATGCGTGGAGCTGCGTCAATGCGCCGGCGCAGTATGCGGGGATCGAGGCCTTGGTCGGCCCGCAGGACGCGGTCCACAAAATGGTCGCGGCGTTCGATGCGCGGCGAAAGGTGATCGTCGAGCGGCTCAACCGGCTCAAGGGCTTTTCATGCCAAATGCCGAAAGGCGCGTTCTATGCTTTTCCGAATGTTTCGGCGATCGGCCAGCCCGCCAAGCAACTCGCCAACTCGCTCCTCGACGAGGCGGGGGTAGCGCTGATCGGGGGGTCGGATTTCGGGGTGTTGGCGGAAGGCTACCTGAGATTTTCCTACGCCAATTCGATCGAGAATATCGAGCGGGCGATCGAGCGTATCGCGGGCTGGCTCGAGGCCAATTATTCGGGCGTAATGCGATAGACGGCGAGCCGCTCGTCGAGCGCCAGGATCGGCGCCATGACGAGATCGGCGACGAGGCCGTTGTCGAGGATCACCCCGGTCAGCTTTTCACATTCCGCACAGACAAGGAAATAGGGGCGGGGGCGGACGAAGGCGGCGACTGCGATGTCGCTGTCCGGGCGCGCCGCCCAATTGGTGGGCCCGATTTCGGTGCCGAGATTGCCGCTTGTCACCCTCAAATCGTGGCGCGCGGCGGGGGCGGCGAAGATGTGGTCCGGCCAGACGACAAGCGTATCCGGTCCGAGGGCGATTCCCTCTGCCTCGGCGGCGGAGGCGAGACTGTCATGGGCGGCCCAGGCGCCCGAATAAGGGATGTTAATGGCATGGTCGATGACTTCGCGCGTCATCCAGACCCAGGGCAGGACGAGGATGGCGAGGCGCCAGCCCTTGATCGGGGTCTCTGCCAGCGCAAAAGCCGAGAGCATCAGGATTGGCATCAAGGCCAGATGCCAGGAGGCGATTCCGTAAATCATGTGGGTGAAGAGCGAGAAGGCCAAGCCGACCGCGAGAAAGCACCAGAGCACCGTCCGGTTCTGGCGAAATTCGAGGACGAGCAGGCCGACGATCGCCGCGGCGAGGATTGGCGAGAGCGCGTAGCCGACGCTGACCCCGAAGCCGCCGACGAAATCGGAGATCGGCCCAAGCGGCAGATTGCCGAAATCCAGATCGCCGTCCGGATTGCCGCGACCCGACAGGATCGCAGAGAGTGCGAAGAGCCCGGCAAGGATCGCCGGGCCGACGAGTGGCGGCAGCGGCGGCCGGCGGGTTAGGCGGATCAGCAGCCAAAGGCCGAAAATGAATGAGGCGTAGAAGTGCAGCCCGACACCGGCCGCCAGCACCCAACCGGCGGCGGTGGTGCGGTCTCGCCTGGTAAGGATGAGACCAATGAGTGTCAGGGTGACGATCAGGGTGTAGGGGCGGAACATCACGCCCCAGAAGAAGGCGACGAAAACGCTGAAAAGATAGGCGGCGAAGACCCAGAACCGGTCCTTCAGCAATTCGCCCAGCAGCAGCCCGTTAATCAGCGTCAGGGCGAAGGCGAAATAGCGCGCGACTTCGAAGGGGAAAGCCAGCGACAGGAGCTTCAGGAGCCAGAACCAGAGCGGGGGATGGCCCTCGCCGGGAACGATCAAGAAATCCTGCGGCCGGGAGAGTTCCTTCGCCCAGAGCCAGGCCTGACCCTCGTCGCGCCAGGGCAGGTGGGTGAAGAACAGGAAGGTGACGAGCCCCGCATAAAGGCCCAGAGCGACAACGAACCACCAGGGCCGCGGCCGCGGCAGGGCGGGGGTTTTCACGCGACCGACCGGGGAACTAGCCTTTCGTCGAGCGTCTCGGCGCCGGCTTCGCCCGCCTCGTGATATTCGGCGTCCTGATTGACCGCCCAGACGTCCCAGGTGGGCCGACCGGCGACGATGTTGCGGGCGGTCAAGAGCCCCGTCATCATCGCGTGATCCTGATTGTTGTATTTGTGCATGCCGTTGCGGCCGACGAGATGCAGGTTCTGAAATCTCGCTGTGAGGCCGTCGCGGATAGTGGCGACGCGACTGGCATAGCCCTCATCATAAACCGGATAGGCCTTCTTCTGGCGGATGACGGTGCCATCGATAATGTCCTCGGCGCGGGCCAGGCCGAGGCAAGCGATTTCGCGACTGGCGAGCTCGATCAGCTCGGCATCGGGTTTCGACCAGAGCCCGTCACCCTCGAAGCAGAAATATTCAAGGCCGTAACACGCGGTCGTCGGATCGGGCACCATGGCAGGCGACCAGGACTTGAAATTCTGGATGCGGCCGACCTTCACTCCGGGGTCGTGGATATAGACCCAGTTGTCGGCGAATCTCTCCTCGCCGCGGGCGATCAGGCCGACGATCAGGAAATCGCGGTAGCGCAGCGCGTTCGCCGCGGTGCGCACCAGCGCCGGCACCCTTGCGCCGAGGAGCGAGACAAGGTCGGTCATGGCGCCTGAAGAGACGAGATGTCGCGCGGCGATCATCTCGATCATGCCGTCGGGGCCGGCGACGGCAACCTGCCAGCGGCCGGCATCGTCCTGGGCGACGGCGTCGATCGTATGACCCTGTAGCACCCTGCCGCCGAGCCCGATGAGGCGGTCCCGGGCGCGCTCCCACATCTCGCCCGGCCCGAGGCGCGGATAGCGGAAGGAATCGATCAGCGTCTTGATCAGTTCGTCCTTGCCGCCCGGCTTGATGCCGAGGCTCGAGACGATCGCCTGATAAAGGTTCAGCCCCTTGATGCGCTGGGCGGCCCAGTCGGCGGAGATTTCCTTGCAGTCCATACCCCAGACTTTTTCGGTGTAGGTCTTGAAGAAAATCTCGAACAGGCGCCGGCCGAAATTGTTGACGACCCACTCCTCGAAATTCTTGGCCGGGCGGAAGGGCGCGATCCGGGCGCGGGCATAGGAGAGGACGCAGCGGGTCGCCTCGATCGGGCCGAGCTTGACCAGCGCATCCATCGCCCGGAGCGGATAGTCGAAGAGCTTGCCGTTGTAATAAATGCGCGAGGAGCGCGGGCGCTGCAGGAGTTCGTCGCCGAGAAGCTCGGTCCATAACGCCTCGATCTCGGCGCTCTTCGAAAAAAAGCGGTGGCCGCCGATGTCGAAACGGTAGCCCTTGTAGACGACGGTTCGGGAGATGCCGCCGACATAGACGGGATCGCGCTCGACGACCGTGACGGAGCGGCCAGCCTTGGCGAGCGTGTAGGCGGCCGTCAGCCCGGCGGGGCCGGCGCCGATGATAAGGGTTTCGACTTCCCTCATCGGGCCAACCGCCGCCTCACCCAGGCGCGCACGCCGCCGTCGAAGGAGATGTGCTTGTGGGCCAGGAAAGAGTAGACCGCGACGATCCCCATGGCGCCCAACTGCGCGAGCCGGCCGGCGGCGCCGTCGACCGGCGAGGCGGCGAGCCAGTGGCCGATGACGAGAGTGAAGCCGGCGAGCAGGAGGAAACTGACCAGCAGCTTAAGCAGCAACGTCGTGAACGAGATGACGAAGAAGGAACGCATCTGGTCGCGGGCGGTGCGGGCATCGAGCTCGAAGACGAAGGCGCGCGACAGGATGAAATTGACGCTCATCCCGGCAAGCGCGCCGCAAATGATCGGCACTGCGAAGAGCGCCCCGGACTGGAGGGCGGCGACAAACAGCAGCGACTGGGCGACCATGAGGTCGGCGACCGAGGCAGCCCCGGCGGCGATCAGATAGCGCATGAAGCGGCGCATGCCCGGCGCACTCCCGTGGTTTTCGGGCGGGATGGTAACCGGGCGGGCTTAACAAACTCTGGCGCGGGCGGGCGGCGCACGGGCGGAGGAACCTTAAATGTCCGTGACAAATCCGCCGCCGGAACAGCGGCTTAGCGGCGGCACCTTAGAAGCCTTCTAAATTATTGATATTGTTGTTGAAACTGTCATGGTTGACCTGTAGAGGAAGGCCCTTCACGCACCCGAGGCCTTGAACCCGGACGGAGAAGAAATGCTTCATCGATGCCTTCGCGCCGCCGCGGCGCTGACCCTTGCGGCGTTGTTGCCGGCCGCGCCGGCCACGGCCCAAGAGGTCGCGGCTGCCGACGTGCTGACGACCTACGCCAACATTGCCCAGGCAGGCTACGAGGATTCATACCTGACCGCGTTGGCGCTCGGGGAAGCGATCGGCGCGCTGTTTGCTGCACCCTCGGACGAGACGCTGACCGCGGCGCGCAATGCCTGGCTCGTCTCGCGGGTACCCTACATGCAGACCGAGGCCTACCGGTTCGGCAATGCCATTGTCGACGACTGGGAGGGGCGGGTGAATGCCTGGCCGCTCGACGAGGGGCTGATCGACTATGTATCGGCGAGCTACGGGACCGAAAGCGACCCGAACACGCTCTACATCGCCAATGTGATCGCTAACCCGGTAATGCCGGTCAATGGGGCGGAGGTCACTGTCGATCCGATCACCCCTGATGCGATCTCCGGCGTCCTGCATGAGGCAGGGGGCAACGAGGCCAACGTCGCCTCGGGCTATCATGCGATCGAATTCCTGCTCTGGGGACAGGATCTCAACGGTACGGGACCCGGTGCCGGGGCGCGGCCGGCGACCGATTTCGACCTTGCGGCCTGCACCGGCGGCAATTGCGAGCGGCGGCGGGCGTATTTGAAGGCGGCGTCCGACCTGCTTGTCGCCGATCTTGAGGAGATGGTCGGCAATTGGACCGAGGAAGGCGCGGCGCGGCTGGCTTTGACTCAAGGCGATCCGGACCAAGGGATCGCGGCGATCCTGACCGGGATGGGTTCGCTGAGCTATGGCGAACTCGCCGGCGAGCGGATGAAGCTTGGGCTGCTGCTCCACGATCCGGAAGAGGAGCATGACTGCTTCTCCGACAACACCCACAACTCGCACTATTTCGACGCCGCCGGCATCCAGAACGTCTATCTCGGCACCTACGTGCGGATGGACGGCACCCTGATCGAGGGGCCGTCGCTCTCCGAATATGTGGCGCAGGTCGACCCGGCGCTCGACCGCGAGCTGCGCTCGAAGCTCGGGATCACCATGGCGCGGATGCGCATTCTGGTGGCGCGGGCGGAGTCCGGCGAGGCTTTCGACCAGATGATCGGCGAGGGCAACGAGGCGGGCAATTCGATCGTCCAGGCGGCGATCGACGGGCTCGTCAACCAGACGCACTCGATCGAGCGGATCGTCGATGCGCTTGGCCTCGCGCAGGTGACGATCGAGGGTTCGGACAGTCTCGACAGCCCGGACGCGGTGTTCCAGTAATCGGCCGGGCCGGGCATCGACGCCGCCCATCCCATTGGGTCGTCATGCTCCGCGAGCAAGTCACTGCGATCCTGGTACTGGCGTTCGCCGCCGTTGCGGCAGCGGGCGAAAGAGCGGCGGTGCGCGACGATCTTAGCGCCGACGATCTGGCCCGGGTACTCGCGGTGACGGCGCCCGCCATCAAGTTTGAGGCGGCCGAGCCGTTCGAGGCCATGGCGGGCGGGGCCGGAACGAGCCGCGCCAGCGTCGGGCGCGACTCTTTTTCACATTTTTCGGAGACTCTCAGTTTCGAGGAGGAGGAGCGGTTCAAGCTCGGCAATGCGCTGTTCGGCAAGCTGTGGGTCGAGGCACCGTCCTCGACGCAGGCCTCCGACGGACTCGGGCCGCTGTTCAACGCGCGCGCGTGCAAATTGTGCCACCCCAAGGACGGGCGTGGACATCCGCCAAGCGGTCCCGAGGACGACAGGATCTCGATGTTCCTCAGGCTCTCGGTACCGGCACGCACCGCTGGCGAATTCGCGATGCTCTCCGCCCATCAGGCGAGTGTGATCGGCGATCCGGTTTATGGCACCCAGCTGCAGGATTTTGCCGTGCCGGGGCTGACGGCCGAAGGGCAAATGGCGATCGGCTATACGGAAATCACCGTCGTGCTTGCCGATGCAACAGGGGTGTCGCTGCGCGCGCCCACCTATGCATTCGCCGATCCGAATTACGGGCCGCCTGATCCCGAATTGATGATCTCGCCGCGGGTCGGCGCGCAAATGATCGGACTCGGGCTGTTGGAGGCGGTGCCCGAGGCCGACATTCTCGCCCGCGCCGACCCGGACGATGCCGACGGCGATGGGATTTCCGGCAAACCCAACCGGGCTCTCGATCCAGTAAGCGGGGAGCTGGTCCTTGGCCGGTTCGGCTGGAAGGCGGGAGTTGCCTCGATCCGCGCGCAGGTCGCCGGTGCGTTCGCCGGCGACATCGGGATTTCGACGCCTCTGGCCAACTCGCCGCATGGCGACTGTACGCCGGCCCAGGCGGCATGTTTGACGCTGCCGACCGGCGAGCAGGAGCGGCTCGGGGTCTCCGAGGCGCCCGACCCGATTCTCGATCTGGTCACTTTCTATGCGCAAAATCTCGCCGTGCCGGCGCGACGCGATGTCGGGGAGCCCGAGGTGCTGCATGGCAAGCGGGTTTTCAACGAGGCAGGGTGCGCGTCGTGCCATGCGCCGAAGTTCGTCACCAGTCGCAATGCCGAAAATCCAGGCCAGCGCTTTCAGCTGATCTGGCCCTATACCGACCTGCTGCTGCATGACATGGGCGAAGGGCTCGCCGATCACCGGCCGGAAGGGGACGCCGACGGCTATGAATGGCGGACCGCGCCGCTCTGGGGGATCGGCCTGACCGGTGCAGTTTCGGAGCATACATATTTCCTTCACGATGGCAGGGCACGCTCGCTGCTCGAAGCGATCCTCTGGCATGGCGGGGAGGCGCAAGCCGGGCGCGACCGTGTGGCGCGCCTGGATGGGGCCGATCGGGCGGCGCTGATCGCCTTCCTGGAGTCGCTCTGATGGTTACAGGTCTAGCCATCGCACTGGTGCTTCTTTTCGCCGCCGGGGCGGCGCGCGCCGACGACCGCGACGTGGTTGCGGCTTCGATCAACCAGTTCATTGTCCCCGGCTATGAGCGGCTCGCCGAAGAGGCCGGTCTGCAGAGCGACCGAATGACGGGGCTCTGCGCCGAACCCGGCGAGGCCGCACTGGCGGCGGCGCGCGTTCAGTTCTCGGCGCTGGTCAGGGCTTGGTCGCAAATGGAAATAATTCGGTTCGGGCCGATCGTCGCCGACAACCGGCTCGAACGCATGTTTTTCTGGCCCGACCGGCGCGGCATCGGGCTGCGGCAAGTCCAGGTGATCATCGCCGAGGAGAATCCCGGCGCGCTCGATGCCGTCACGCTGAGGACCAAGAGCGTCGCGGTGCAGGGGCTCGGGGCGCTGGAATTCGTCCTCCACGGCGCGGGCGCCGAAACTCTGGCCGGCGCGGACGGCGCGTTCCGCTGCGCCTATGGGTCGACGATTGCCGGGGCGATTGAGACGCTCGCCGAAGGCGTCGCGGCGGACTGGCTCGCCCCCGACGGGATCGCCGCCAGGCTTGTTGATCCGTCGCCCGACTTAGTCGATTACCGTTCCGAAGCCGAAGTCTGGCGCGAGCTGGTCGGCGTTTTCGTGCACGGCACCGAGCTCGTCCGCGATACTCGGCTCAACCCGTTCCTCGGCTCCGGCGACGACTCGGAAGCCAATCCACGGCTCGCCCCCTACTGGCGGTCGCAGCTGACGCTCGCCTCCCTGGCGGCGAGCATGGAGGCGATGCGGTCGCTGTTCGTCGTCTCCGGGCTCGAAGAGGCGCTGACCGGCGACAACCGCTTTGCGGCGGGCGCGTTCATTTTCGAACTCGACAATTTCGCCTCGGCCATCGTCGGCATCGACCCCGATCTTGAGGCGGCGCTGGCTGATCAGGACATGCGCGTGCGGCTCAGGTATCTGGTGATCTTGACGCGCTCGCTGCAGAACATAGTCGTCCTGCAGATCGCGGTGGCGCTCGGCGTCTCGGCCGGGTTCTCGGCGCTCGACGGAGACTGACATGTGGGACCGGCGAACCTTCATGCGGGCGGCGGGGGCGGGGTTCGCGGCGGGGCTGTTGCCGGCGGGGGCCGAAGCGCTGGAGCGGGCCGAAGCCATCATCGCCTCGGCGTGCCTGAAACCCGACGGCAAATTCGGCGTGGTGCTGATGAGCGAGACCGGTCGGATCATTTCCGCGCTCGACCTGCCGGATCGCGGCCATGATGTGACGCAGTGCCTTGCGACCGGGCGGCTGGTCGCCTTCGCCCGGCAGCCGGGGACTTTCGCGGTGGTGCTGTCGCGGCAGGGCGAGGGCCTCGCCACGATCGCCAGCGCGCCGGGCCGGCATTTCTACGGGCACGGGGTGTTCTCGCCCGACGGGAGGCTGCTCTACGCGACCGAGAATGACTTCGACAATGCGGCGGGGGTCGTCGGGGTCTATGACGCGACCGACGGGTTCCACCGGGTCGGCGAATTCGCCTCCGGCGGGGTCGGGCCGCACGATCTCCTGCTCTCGGCGGACGGGCGTTATCTCTGCGTCGCCAACGGCGGCATCCAGACGCATCCGGATTTCGGCCGCACCAAGCTCAATCTTTCGAGCATGCAGCCGAACCTCGCCTGGATCGATCGCGACAACGGAACGGTGATTGCGGTGCAGGGACTGCCGGACGTATTGCACCAACTTTCGCTTCGGCATCTCGCGGCGGGCCGCGACGAGCGCATCTGGGTCGGGGCGCAGTATGAAGGCCCGCAGGACCAGATCGTGCCGCTGGTCGGGGCCGCCTCCCCGGAAGACGGCTTCGCGTTTGCTCATTTGCCGGACCCGGTGACGGTGCAGCTCGCCAACTATGTCGCCTCGATCGCGGCATTGCCGGGCGGCGGGGAGATCGCGGTGACTTCGCCCATCGGCAATATTGCGGTAATCCTCGACGAGACGGGAAGGCTCCTCTCGGTCAAGGCACTGAAGAATGTCAGCGGGGTCGCCGGCACGCGCGCCGGCTTCGCACTTTCGACCGGGGACGGGGTGTTCCGCGCGAACCAGCAAGCGGCGGCGGTCATGCCCGGCGTCGAGTTCGACAATCACTTGTTCCTCGCCGGTTGAGGACTTTGAGCTGGACGGCTTGATCGAGCGCAAGGCATCGGCCGCAGGGCGGGGTATGCTGGCCCGGAGGGGGAGGATTTCGATGACCGGCAGGTTTGCCGACCGGGCTGCGGCGGGCCGGGCGTTGGCCGAGCGGCTCGGCCCGCTCGATCCGGCGACGACCATCGTCCTGGCGCTGCCGCGCGGCGGGGTACCCGTCGCATTCGAAATCGCCAGGGCGAGCCGCGCCCCGCTCGACCTTGTGCTGGTCAGAAAAATCGGGGTGCCCGGACAAAGAGAACTGGCGCTCGGGGCGGTCGTCGATGGCGCCGATCCGGTGATCGCCGTCAACGAGAAGATCGCCCGCTCGCTCGGCTATAGCGAGGCCGACATCGTGGCGCTGGCGAAGACCGAGCTGGAGGAGATCGGGCGCCGCCGTGACTTGTTCACACCCGGCCGGGCGCCGCTGTCGGTTGCAGGCAAAACGGCGATCGTCGTCGATGACGGGATCGCGACGGGGGCGACCGCGCGGGCGGCGCTCAAGGCGCTGAAGCGCAGCGGCGCTTCCAAAGTGATTCTCGCCGTGCCTGTCGCCCCGCTCGGCGTCATGGAGTCGTTCGCCGAGGAAGCCGACGAGACGGTCTGCCTTGCCGAGCCGAAATCGTTCCATTCCGTCGGCGGCGCTTATAAGGATTTTGCCCAGGTCAGCGACGCGACAGTGACGGCGCTGCTCGCGGAAGCAGCGGGATGGGTCGTGCCCGGCGACCCTCAGGCGCGCGCCCAGGCGCCGATGAAGCGGGGATAGAAAATGCAGGCGTCGGCTGCGTCGGCTTCGGCGAGGAGGCGATCACGGAGCGTGTCGAGGCCGATCTCGTCGGGCGAGACGATGCCGAGTTTCGCCATGACGGGGGCGAGGCTGCGCACTGATTCGACGAGATAGTCGAAGCCGGCCGTGTCGGCACGGCTGCCGATGCGGGTGTAGCCGAGCAGCGTTGGTTCGAGGCCCGCGGCACGGAAGGTCGCATGCAGGCGCGATCCCATGTCGGGCTCAAAGCCGGCCTTGCGATAGACCTCGATAATGTGGGCGATGTTGCGGGTCATCAGCGGCAGGTTCTTCGTCGCCGAGGCGCTGGTCAGGTCGAGTTCGGCAAAGGCGAGGGGTGTGCCCGGCCGCGCTTGACGGGCAATGCGCGAGATGGTCGCGGCGGCGTCGGGCAGATGAATGAGAATGAATCGCCCGACAATGGCGTCGAAGTCGCCGAAGCCGAAGAAATCGTCGATGGCGCCGATGCGGAACTCAAGATTGTTCTGTGCCGCGCCCGTGGCCCGTGCCCGCGCGATGGCGAGCGCGGCGCCGGAAATGTCGATGCCGAGAACTCTGCCGCCCGGGCCCACGAGCGCCGCAGCGATCTGGCTGACATCGCCCACCCCGCAGCCCAGGTCGAGCACCCGCATGCCGGGCCCGACCCCGGCACGGATCAGGACATCGCGGGTCATCTCGGCGAAGAATTGCGCCTGGCGTTCGAGCCGCGCCAGCTCACGGTCGGAATGGCCAAGGACATATTCCCCCGGCCGGGCAGAGTCGTTCATGGCAGTGGCTCCGTCCGGCTCAAAAAACTGGTTCGGGTCAGCAAAACCCGCGAGTGCGGACAAATTTCTTCGGGTTTGTTTACTACGACTTTATACCCGGCGTACACATTCACCTGCGATGCTCGCCCCGGTTGAATAAGGGTTGAGCCACGCCATGCCCCAGCAAGACAGAACCATTCAGACCCGCCACGCCGAAATCCGGGTGCGGCAATCGGCCGGCAAAGGGTTTCCCGTCGTGCTCATACACGGTTCGGGCGCCTCGAAGGATGTCTTCGCAAAGCAATTTGCCAGCCCGATGGCGGAAGCCCACCGGATGGTTGCGGTCGATCTGCCGGGACATGGCGAATCCTCGGACGCGGTCGTGCCGGCCGAGACCTACACGATCAAGGGATTTGCGGTGGTGGTCGGGGAAGTGCTCGACCGGCTCGAGATCGGGCAGGCGGCGGTCTTCGGCTGGTCGCTCGGCGGCCATATCGCCATCGAGCTGATGAGCTGGCACAAGGCGGTCGCCGGTCTGATGCTGACCGGCACCCCGCCGGTGCCGCGCGGGCCGCTCGGCATGCTGCGCGGTTTCCAGACGCATCGCGATGTATTCCTCGCTTCGAAGCCGCGGTTTTCCGACGAGGACGCCCGCCGCTTCGAGAAGGTCTGCTTCGGCGCGCACAGCGTCCCGGAATTCCTCGAGGCGATCAAACGGGCCGACGGACGGGCGCGGAAGATTCTGTTCAACGGCATGATGCGCGGGATCGGCGCCGACCAGAAGCGGGTCGTCGAGGAAACTTCAGTACCGGTTGCCATCGTCAACGGCGCCGACGAGCCCTTTGCCCGGCTCGGCTTCATTGCGAGCCTCAATTACGGCAACCTCTGGGATGGGGTCTGCCACGTCATCGAAGGGGCCGGACACGCGCCCTTCTGGCAGGCGCCCGAAGTCTTCAATCCGCTGTTCGAGCGGTTTGTCGCCGACGTCGAGGCCATAGAGGCCGAGCGGGCAGAGCGCCAACCGCAAAAAGTCGCCCGCGCCGGCTGAGGCGCACCGCGAGCCGGCATCCGAAGAACTGGCGATCCCGGCAGGATTTGAACCTGCGACCCCCGGTTTAGGAAACCGGTGCTCTATCCAGCTGAGCTACGGGATCGGGCGGGCGGACCTTAATCAAAGCACGGGCCCCGCGGAACCCCAATCTCGCGGGGAGCCTACGGGACGCGCGGTTCGACGATCTCGGCGAGAGGTTCCGTCCGCGAGCGCCTGGAGTCGGTCTCGGGCGCGCCAGCCTTGCCCGGCGTGCGGGCACGGGCCAATCCCATGACCGAGCGGGCGACGCTGAGCTGCAGAGACTGCCGGGCATAGTCGGCGGCATCGAGCCCGGCCCGGGTGAGCGCTGCAAAGTTGATCAGCATCAGCCCGCCGAGAATGCCGCCAGCCGCCTCGATCTCTTTGATCCCGTCGACAAGGTCGGCATAGGCGGGCAAACTGCCGATCCCGAATTTAAGGGCGAGCGCGGTCAGGCCGATCAGGATGATCGCCCAGCCGACGAGCGTGGTGAGCCAGGCGATCAACCTCGCCACCGCATAGCGCGGAAAGAGCCTCGGCTTGAACGGAATCGCCGCGTTGCTGGACAGGATCGAGTCCATCGTCCTGTCGAGCTTGGACAGGAGCGCTTCGTCGCGCCCAGGCCTCAACGTGTCGGACATGGCATCGCCCCCCAATGGCAGCCGCTTCCTCATCGATTGGACAAGGTTAGCATCAGTTGGACGAAATGGCAGTGGCAAGTGGCAACGGTTCCTCGCCCGCAATCGGGCAGTCTTGACAGTCGGGCGAGGCAAATATATAACCAACTGGTTGTGCAACTTATGGGTTATGAACTCCGCCGACGCCTGTCGCGCTGCGGCGGAAGGGAGCGCCGGAATGAGCAAACCGGGCAGGCTAACGATCGACGCGTCCGGCGAACGGGAAATCGTCGTCACACGGGTGTTCGATGCGCCGCGCGAGCTTGTTTTCGACGCGCTGACCCGGCCGGACCTGCTGCGGCGCTGGTTCACCGGGCCGGATGGATGGACGCTGTCGGTTTGCGAATTCGAGCCACGGGTCGGGGGCGCCTATCGCAATGTCTGGCGCCAGGAGAGCGACGGCTTCGAGATGGGGATGGGCGGAATCATCCGCGAATTCGTCCGGCCCGAACGGGTGGTGGCGACCGAGAAGTACGACCAGGCCTGGTATGCGGGTGAAGCGGTCACCAAGCAGGAACTGAGCGAGCGGGGCGGCAAAACCGTGCTCACCATGACGCTGCGCTATGAATCGCGGGAGGTGCGCGACCTAGTGCTGAAGTCGCCGATGGAGGGCGGGCTGTCCGTCGGCTTCGATCGGCTCGAGGATTTCCTCGCGACTTTGCATTGAAGTGCAAGGCGCCGGTTGCGCCGGGCGCGCTTATGTCAGATAGCATCCAGCCGATGATTTTCGCCACAATTCGGTGCAGGCTTGCCGGGCCTTTTGCCGTTCGGGGGTTCGCTTGGCTTCAAGGTTACTGCCGGTTCTGGCCAGCCTGATGGCGACAGCATCGATCGAGGGGCAGATTTTCGCCTGCGAGGGGCTGACCGACGGCCCGCGCGGCATGGTCACCGAGATCGTCGATGGCGACACGGTCTTTCTCGACAGCGGATTGCAGATCCGGCTAATCGGCATCCAGGCGCCGAAATTGCCGCTCGGGCAGGACGAGTTCGAGCCTTGGCCGCTTGCCGGAGAAGCGCGAGCCTACCTGGCGACCCTCGTCATCGGCAAGGCGGCGATTTTGCGCTATGGCGGCGAGCGGGTCGACCGGAACGGGCGGGCGCTCGGGCACCTTTTCCTTCTGGAGAGCGGGGTCTGGGTGCAGGGCGCGGTGCTCGCTTCGGGCTTTGCCCGGGTCTATTCCTTCCCCGATAACCGGAGTTGCCTCGACGAGCTTTATTCTGCCGAGCGGAGCGCCCGGGCCGAACGGGCCGGAATCTGGGCCGATCGCTACTATCTGCTGCGCGATGCCCACCGGCCGGCGGCGCTTCTGCCGCTCGAGGGCCGTTACGAACTCGTCGAGGGGCGGGTCCTTGAGGCGGGGCGCGCCGGGGGCCGGATTTACCTCAATTTCGGGCGCTTGTGGCGGCAGGATTTCACCGTGGTCATTGACCCGCCCGCGCAAAGCCTGTTTGAAGACGCCGGTATCGATCCGCTCGGACTCGCCGGCACCTTGGTGCGGGTCAGGGGCTGGATCGAGATCGAGGACGGGCCGCGGATCGAAGTGACCCATCCCGAGCAGATCGAGGTTCTGGCGTCTCTCTAGTGCGGCAATGATTCTCAGGCAGCTGGCACGGTACGGGCTTGGCTTGGCGCTGGCGGCGATGGTCGCCGGCTGCACGCTGTTGACCGGCGAGCCCGAGATCGGGGTGACGCGGACCGGGGAGCTGCAGGCCCCCCCGGCGGTCGAGCCTGCGTCCGAGGAGGCCGCCGCGCTCGCCGGGGAGAACGCGCGAATCGTTGCGGGGTACGGCGGGGTCTATCGCGACCGCGACGCCGAAATCATGGTGGCGCAAATCGTCGGGCGGCTGCTGACCGCCGGCGAGCGGGCAAACGACAGTTTCGCCGTCACCATTCTCGATTCCCCGCAGGTCAACGCCTTCGCGCTGCCGGGCGGCAATATTTTCGTCACCCGCGGCATTCTGGCGCTGGCGAGCGATGCGAGCGAACTCGCGGCGGTGCTTTCCCACGAGATGGCGCACGTGACGCTGCGGCACGCCCAGGCGCGGTCGAACCGGGTTCGCACCACCCAGATCGTCGATCGGGTGCTGGGCGGCATATTGGGGGTCGATCTCGAGACCGACCAGTCCTCGAACCGGGCGCGGCTGTCGCTCGCCAGCTTCTCGCAGCAGCAGGAACTCGATGCCGACGCCGAGGGGATCAGGGTCGCGGCGCTTGCCGGCTTCGATCCCGCCTCGGCAGGGCGGTTCCTCGGCGTCATGGGGCGCTACGCAGCGCTGACCGAGGGCGAGGACGCCTCGGGCCAGACGACCGGGGATTTCCTCTCCTCGCATCCCTCGACCCCCTCGCGCATCGAACGGGCAGTGGCGCTGGCGAACGAGGCGGGCGGAGCGGACGGGGAGACCGGGCGCGACATTTATCTCGCGTCGATCGACGGCATCGCCTTCGGCAACAATCCCGACACCGGAGCGGTTATCGGCAACCGCTTCGTGCACAAGCAACTCGAGCTGACCTTCATCGTGCCGCAGCGCTATGCGCTGACCGACACCGACGACGCGGTCGTGGCGACCTCGCCGGACGGGGCGGCGATGCGGTTCGACGGCGCCGAGGTTCCCCCCGAAATGGGGCTTGAGAACTATCTCAACTCCGGCTGGATTGCCGGGCTTGTCGCCGGCTCGGTCCGCTCGGAGCGGATCGGGGGAACCGATTTCGTTGCCGCCGAGGCGCGGACCGAAAGTTGGGTCTTCAAACTCGCGGCGCTGCGCCATGACGGCCAAGTCTATCGCTTCATCTTCGCCGCCGCCGCCGAGAGCGCGCAGTTCACAGAGGATTTCCGCGAGACGATCGAGAGCTTCCGGCGGGCGCGCCCAGCCGATTCAAGGCGGGTCCGCTCGTTCCAGATCACCGTCGTTGCGGCACGCGCCGACGATACAGTCGAAAGTCTCGCGGGGCGGATGGAGGTGCTGGCGCAAGGCGCCGAGCTCTTCTACGCCCTCAACGGGTTGTTCCCGGGCGATCCGATCACGGTCGGCGCTCCCTACAAAATCGTGACGTTGCTCTAGAGCGCGGCGCGGCGGGCGCCGATCTGCAGCAGATTGCCCTCGCTGTCGCGGAAGAGTGCGAAATATTCGCGCGAGTCCCAGGGCGCGGGCTTGGGTGGTTGGGTGAAATCGACGCCCTTGGCGATCAGTTCCGCAGCGGTCGCTTCGACATCCTCGACAATAAAAACCAGCGCCGGCTCGCCCGACGCGGCGCCGCCATCGGCTTTCTCAAAGAGCAGCCGCGTCTGCGCGCCGGGCATCGAGAATTCGATCCAGCGCCAGCCCTTGCCTTCGTAGTCTTCATCGACTTCGAGTTTCAGCCCGAGCTTGTCGCGATAGAAGGCGAGAGCGCGATCTTGATCAGCGACCCCGATAGGGGCGAATTTCACGTAGCGGAACATGGTGCCTCCGAAGTTGGAGCCTAGCCGATCGTGACTGGGAGGCAAGCGCGGGCGGCATCGAAAGGGCCGGCGCTTTTCTCGGCCGGCCCTTTGGAAATGCGTTGCTGAAAACGGCGCCTTAGGCGGCGGCTTCGGTCGCCCCCGATTCCTCGGACTTGGGCATCCGGCGCGGGCTCTTGGCGAGGTTCTTGTGAATGAGCTTGATCGCCTCGGTCAGGGTCAGCTTGTTGACCGCCGCGATTTCGCGCGACATCCGGTCCATCGCCGCCTCGAAGAGCTGGCGCTCGGAATAGGACTGCTCGGGCTGGTCCTCGGAGCGATAAAGGTCGCGCACCACCTCGGCGATGGCGATGAGGTCGCCGGAATTGATCTTGGCCTCGTATTCCTGGGCGCGACGCGACCACATGGTCCGCTTGATACGGGCCCGGCCGGTGACGGTCTTGAGCGACCTGGAGACGATCGGGGCTTCGGCAAGCTTGCGCATTCCGACGCTCTTGATCTTGGCGATCGGCACGCGCAGGGTCAGCTTGTCCTGCTCGAAGTTGATGACGAACAGTTCGAGTTTGACGCCGGCGACGACCTGCTCCTCGATATCGGTGATCTGACCCACGCCGTGCGCCGGATAAACGATGTACTCGCCGGTCCTGAAACCCTGCCTTTGAACTGACTTCCTCGCGGCCATAACCCTTACTCCTGCTTGACGCCCCGGCGCTTGAGTTGCGCCGTACCCACCGCGCGGGCTTCCCCTGCGGCTTTTTCCGTCGGCAAACGCCCCCCGGCCCCCACGGGTCGCGGCCTCATCGCGGCCTAGAAGCCGGAATCACCGAAAAAAAACGTGCCTTTAGGCACGGGTGTGGGGACGGTCTCGTTCACTGACAGATTGGCACCATAGCACACAATTCGGCCAAAATCAAAATTGGCGAATCAAAGCGTTAACGCTGGGCCTTGAACCCCATCCGCGACGGCCCGGATCAGTCCCCCTGGCCGGGGGCCTCGGAAAAATATTTGGCGAATTTGCCCTCGACGTCCTCGAATTGCTTGGCGTCGGGCGGCGGGTCGCGCTTTTCGGTGATATTGGGCCAGACGGAGGCGAATTTAGCGTTGACCTCGAGCCAGGTTTCGAGCCCCGGCTCGGTGTCCGGCTTAATGGCGTCGACCGGGCATTCCGGTTCGCAAACCCCGCAATCGATGCATTCGTCGGGATGGATGACGAGCATGTTGTCGCCCTCATAGAAGCAATCGACCGGACAGACCTCGACGCAGTCCATGTATTTGCACTTGATGCATTTCTCATTGACGACATAGGTCATGCTAGAGGTCCTGGCCGTCTGGGGTCGGGTCGGGGCGGGTTGGCCCGGGCAACCGGGGTGGTTGCTAGACGCTTTTGGGTGCGACTTCAAGCGCGCCCCGGGGAACCGATGTGCGCCTAGCGGTCGCGGCTCGAAACGCTCTTGCGCGGGTCGGCGCGCAGCCGGTCGGTCAGGCGGCGGTCGCGCTTGGTCGGCCTCCCTGCGCCTCTCGGGCGGATCGCTTGCTCGAAGGCGGTCAGCGGTCGCCCGGCGCGCGGCAAAACCGGAGAGAGATCCTCGAAGAGGGCGGACGCGGCTGCGGCATTGCCGCGCCGCTCTGCGAGCGCCTTGACCTTCAGAATGCGGATGCTGCCGGAAAGGCTGAGCGTCAGCACATCGCCCGGCCGGACAAAGTCGGCGTTCCCGGTGACTCGCTCGCCGTTACGGCGGACGCGGCCGTCCCCGATCAGCCTTTGGGTGGCGCCGCGGGTGCGGGCACAGCGGGTGAACCAGAGCCATTTGTCGAGGCGCTGGGAGGGAAGGCTCACTTGCGGGATGTTGCGCCGTCGCGCAGCGCGGCGAGGGCCGCAAAGGGCGAATCCGGATCGTATTTTGGCTCGGGGCGCTTGCCGCGGTCGGGCTTGGTGTCCCGGTCGGGTTTGCGGTCGCCGCGCTGGCCGTTGCCGCGGTCGGGCCGACGGTCCTCGGGCTTGCCCTTGGCGAGGCGCGGCTGGTCATCTGGCCTCTCGCGCGGAGCGGAGGCAGGCTGGCGGGGGGCGCCGGGCTGCTTGTGCGGGCGCTTGACCTCATTGCCCGCCCTTCTTTCAGGCCGATGGGTCCGGCGGGGCGCGGGCGACCAGATTTCATCGAACTTCGGCTCGGCCGGCGCCTCGATCGCTACCGTGGCCGCCTCGGCAAGCCCATCGGGGGCGGGGGCGGCGGCAGGCTCGGTAATGGGGCCGTCGGGGGCGGGTTCGGACAAGGAGGCGGTCCTGACCGGGGGATCCGCTTCTTTTGGCTCGATCGGGGTGCGCTTGACGCGGTAGCCGAGGGAAGAAAGGACCGAGGAGAACTCTTCCCCGGCGCAGCCCAGCAGCGAGGTCATCTCGACGGTCACCCGGAAGCCGGCGCCATCGGCCGCCCCGATCGGGGCCGGGCCCTCCGCCTTGGGAGGATTGAAGGCGATGAGCGGGCGGATGATATCGGCGAGGCGCTCCAGAATGTCGACGCGCACGGCGCGTTTGCCGGCGAGCTTGAAGCCGGCGAGCTCGTAGAGGCGGGGATTGAAGCCCGGGTCGACCTCGATCGAGGTGCGGCCCGACAGGACCGCATGCGGCAGATCGGAGACGCCCGGCTGGCGGACCCCGCCGTGCTTCAGTGCCCACAGGATCAAGGCCAGCTCGCGCGGGGCCGGCTTCAGAAGCCCCGGCAGGTAGAGGTGATGGGCGCCGAACTTGACGCCCATCTTGCGCATCTTGCCGCGCACGTCTTGATCAAGCGACTTGACGTCGTCGGCGACCTGGGCGCGCGGCAGAACGCCAAGCGCCTCGCTCAGGCGAAAGGCAACGCCCCGCGCGGTGCCGTCGAGTTCGGCCGGCTCGCGCAGCGCGATGAGCGGTTCGAGCACGGTGTTGATCGTATGGCGAAGCCAAAGATTGAGCCGGTCGAGGACCCGCTCGAGATCGGGGCCGGTAAGGCTCTCGTCGGCGAGCACCACCAGACGCGGGGTCAACAGCTCATTGCCCTCGGCGAGGTCGGCGATGATGTCGCCGCGCCAGCGCAGATAGCCGTCGGCCCCGAGGACGAATTCGTCGTTGGGGGCATCCGCGACCTTTTCGGCGCGGAGGCGGATTTCGGGAGCGATGGCGGCGCTGGCGGCGGACTGCAGCTGGCGGCTGTCGGCTTCGCCCTCGAGCCGGGCGAGCGAAAAGCGGAAACCCTCAATGGCGCCGATCAGATGACCCTCGAGAGAGACCTCGCCCTTATCGTTGATTTCGGGGTCGCTCACGGCGCGGTCCCGGAGATGGCGCATGAGCAACGACGTGCGCCGGTCAACGAAACGCTGAGTGAGTTTCTCATGCAGAGCGTCGGAGAGGCGGTCTTCGATGTCACGGGTGGTATCGCGCCAGTGCGCAGGATCCCTCAGCCAGTCTTTGCGGTTGGCGACAAACGTCCAAGTCCGGATCTGCTTGATCCGGTTGGAGAGGGTGTCGATCTCTCCGTTCACATTGTCGCAGAAGCGGACTTGCTCGGCAATCCAGTCCTCGTTGAGGCGGCCCGACCGCCGCAGGTCGCCGAAAATCGCCGCGACGATGTCGGCATGCAGCGCCGGGGAGATCTCCCGATAGTCGGGAATCTGGCAGCAGGCCCAAGCGAGTTTGACCGCTTCGGGACCATCGGCGAGCGCCGCGACCTCCCGGCGCATCAACTGGGTGAGCGCCAGCTGGTCGGTAACCATCGGAATGCGGGTGAGCGCCGGGTCGGCGGGGGTCGCCTCGAGGCTCGCATTCAGCGCCTCGAGCGAGGCAAAATCGAGATCGGTCGATCGCCACTGCAGGGTGCGCACCGGCTCGAAATTGTGAGTTTCGAGGCGCTCGACGGTCTCCTCGTCGAACCCCTCGGCCTCCCCTGTCACCCCGAAGGTGCCGTTAGTTGTGTGGCGGCCGGCGCGCCCGGCGATCTGGCCGAGCTCGGCCGGGGTGAGCGAGCGCCATTGATGGCCGTCGAATTTGCGGTCGCTGGAGAAAGCGACGTGGCCGATGTCGAGATTGAGCCCCATGCCGATGGCGTCGGTCGCCACCAGAAAATCGACTTCGTGGCTCTCGAAGAGCCTGACCTGGGCGTTGCGGGTGCGCGGGCTCAGCGCCCCCATCACCACCGCTGCCCCGCCGCGCTGGCGGCGGATCAGCTCGGCGATGGCGTAGACCTCGGCGGCCGAGAAGGCGACGATGGCGGCGCGGCGCGGCTGGCGGGTGATTTTCTTCGAGCCGGCATAGATAAGCTCGGAGAGGCGCGGGCGAGTGATGATCTCGGCCGCGGGCAAGAGCTTGCGGATGATCGGGGCCATGGTGCCGGCACCGAGGAGCAGCGTTTCGTGGCTGCCGCGGGCGTTGAGAATGCGGTCGGTAAAGACATGGCCGCGGTCGAGATGGGTGGCGGTCTGGATTTCGTCGACGGCGAGGCATTCGACCTGCAGCCCCGCCGGCATGGCCTCGACGGTGGCGACCCAATAGCGCGCCCGGGCGGGGACGATCCGCTCCTCCCCGGTCACCAGCGCCACCTGGTCGGCCCCGGCATGGCGAACCATCGTTTGATAGACCTCGCGGGCGAGCAGCCGGAGCGGCAAGCCGATCAGTCCCGAGCGATGCGCCAGCAGGCGTTCGACGGCGAACCAGGTCTTGCCGGTGTTGGTGGGGCCTAGAATCGCCTTGATCTGGGGCGAGGCGGCCGGGAAGGGGCGCATTGGTCGTCCTTATCTCAGGACCGGGCGGGGGATTGTCCCGAACGGGGACAGGACGATGCCGGTTTCGCCCGGCTGGATTCACTTCTGATACGAACCAAGAACAAACTCGGACCGAATCGCTGCGAAGTTGGCAATCCGGTCCTGTTCACCACCCTATGTGGTAGTGAAGTGGGGCGCGCACCGCAATCACCCGACGCGACGCGATATTTTGGAGCCGCACCGGGCCATTTCCGTTCATCTTGGTTGCGTTCGGGTAAATTCAAGCCGTTCGTTGCTGACCGGTGAACGGCGTCAGCGACGGTCGTCCCGGCGCGATTAATCTATCAGGCTCCGGCGGCTGGGGGCATTGCACCGTCTTGTTGGCAAAAGACCAGTTGACGTGCCGGAACGGCACGGCGACGCCAGCTCGAGGCGTGCTTCAGACGCCTTCGAGGCCGGTCAGCACCATCGACAGGTCGCCGAAGGCAGTGCCCATGATCATTCGATAGGGAAAGACGAAGCCGGTGGTCCCGAGCGGAGCGTACCAGATCAGGAACCGCTCCGACCGGGCGAGATAGGCGGTCGATTCCGAATTGACGAAATGGCCGGAGATCGGCCGGTAGCGGATCGAGCAAAGGATCACCGGGCCCTGATAGCCGGTACGGGTCGAGGTCGCGACCTGGTTCGCCAGATACGAGAGGTCCATGTCGTAACGCTCGATGCCGGTATAGACCTTGAGAGTGCGGATGCAGAGGGCGGGTTGCAGATCGTCGGCCCTGAGCAGGAAGGCGGCGATCGGATCGTTGATCCCGATGCGGTGGCTCGCCACCACCGGCACCCGGTCGGCTTCGGCCGGCAAAGGCGGGTTGACCATTTCGGAGGTCACCCGTCCGTTGCGCGCCTCGTAGCCGAGAGAGAAGGTTTCGACCTCGGTGCGGGTCATCAGCGAAAAGCTGTCGCTGAGGAGCCCGCCTGGCCGGCTGCGTCCGGCCGAACTGAGCGAAGCGGTGCCGCTGGCCACCAGCGTTGCGACGCCCGCGACGGTGCCGTTGATCGCCACCCGATAGGTCTCGCCGTCGTCCGAAAACCCGATTTCGGCCTCGGCGATGTTGATGCCGCGCAGCGTGATCACATAGGAGCCGGTGACGAAGAAGGGCGCGGCGGCGGCGTCCGTCGGCAGCAGGGGGGCAAGGACCGCGATCAGGAGAGTTGGGTAAGCGCGGCTCATGGCGCGCGATGAGACGGCCAAGACTGATGCTCGCTCCCGAAATGCGGCGAGAAGGGCCCCTCCCGCCCGCGGCGAATCGCCTGCGGCGGGCAGATTGGCCGTTCGGACCGGTGGTTGCAAGGTGCCAGGGCGTACCCCGCCAACCCTTGACGGGCAGGCTTGGCCGCTCTATCCAAGCGCGGAATTCAGCCACCACCGGACCGCCGGGGCGCAGCGATTGCCCAGGGGTCCGGCTTTGACGACAGGACACGCGATCATGGCACGGCGTTGCGAGCTTACCGGCAAGGGCGTGATGAGCGGCAACAAGGTCAGCCACGCGCTCAACCGGACGCGGCGCAAATTCCGGCCGCACCTCGTCTCGGTGACTCTGCTCTCGGATGTACTCGGTACCTCGATCAGGATGCGAATCTCGGCGAATGCGTTGCGCAGCGTCGAGCATCGCGGCGGGCTTGACGCCTTCCTCCTGAAGGCGGCCGATGCCGACCTGTCGAAGCGCGCATTGGCGCTGAAGAAGCAGGTCCGACACGCACTCACCGCTGCGGCCTGATCGAGGTTCAGGGGATTTGTCCCGCGCCGGTCTGATGCCGGTTGGCGGGTTCTCAGAGGAGAGCATTTCATGCTCGCTCGCCTTGCGGTAGCGGTCGCGGCCATGGTCGCGGTCATCGCGGCTTCCAATTTCCTTGTTCAATATCCGGTCGCCGTCGCGCTTTTCGGGGTCGATCTCGGGGAGACGCTGACCTGGAGCGCGTTCACCTATCCGGTGGCGTTCCTCGTTGGCGATCTGACCAATCGGCATTTCGGTCCTGCCGGAGCGCGATGGGTGGTGATCGCGGGCTTTGCGATCGCGGTCGTGCTGTCGATTGCGCTCGCCACCCCGCGCATTGCGCTCGCCTCAGGCTCGGCGTTTTTGATTGCGCAATTCCTCGATATTTCGATCTTTGACCGGTTGCGGCGCAGCCCGTGGTGGCAGGCGCCGCTCTATTCCTCGCTGGTGTCGTCGGCGCTCGACACTCTGATCTTTTTCGGCATCGCCTTCGCGCCGGCCTTCGCCGGGATCGACGCCTTGTTCAACACCCCCGACGGCTCGCTGGGCTTGACGGTGAGCTTTCTGTCGGTCGGCGGGGAGACCCCGCTCTGGGTGTCGCTCGCCGCCGGCGACTTCATCGTCAAACTCTTGATGGCGCTGGCAATGCTGGCGCCCTACGGGGCGCTGCGGCGGCTGATCGAGGATCGGGTGCTTGCGGGGCGCGCCTAGCGCGGCACCGAGAACTGCAAGAGCAGGGTCCGTTCCCAGTCGTTGAAATTGTTGTCGGAGAGGAGCGTCAAAACCGTTTCGCCTTCGGCGCCGACCGTTGCCGTCAGTCCCTCCATATTGTCGATTTCCCCGCCCGCGGCGCCAAGCAGGACTTCGCCGTCAAGGGTCGCGCCGGGGGCAATGGCGGCGGCCGGCACCCGCCGCAGCTGCATGCGGAAAGAGAAGAGCGCGATGCCGCGCTCGAGGATATAGAGCTCGCCGTCCGGGCCGAAGGCGCAGGCGGTTGGGCTGAGGCCGGGGCTGCGGGTGACGCTAACCGGGCCGCGATCTTGCCGGCCGAGCATGAAAGCGGCACTGGTGCCGTCGTCGGCCTCGACATTTTCGGTGATCAGCAACGTCGAGCCGGCAACCGGGGAGGCGGGCGTGGCGATGCAGAGCGCCTCAAGGGCCTCGTTGGTGCGGGTGCGGCTCAGCCAGTCGGGGATCGCGACTTCGCGGGCGGGTCCCTCGGGCCGTCCGTTGACGAGGTCGTAGTCGGCGACGCGGGTCAGGTTTTCGAAACCTATGCGCAGGGCGGCGGGAACGCCGTCGCGCAGGATGACCGAGGCCGCCTCGGCGTCGCGCGAGAACGGCGTGGGGAGGTTCCGGCCGCTCGAATCCCGGATGGAGTCGATCCTTCCACCGGCCAGTGCCATGGGCGTGCCAGCCGCGTCGGCGATCAAGCGCGCCGAGACGAAATAACCGCTGTCGGAGACCATCACCAGCTCGCCCTCGGCGCCGGTGAAGGCGAGATCGGAGAGCCCGCCGAAATCCGGATCGGTCGAGGAGAGTTCCAGCCCGCCGCGCCAGATAAGTTTCTCGACCGGCTCGCCGACCGCCGCGCCGCCGAAGCTGGCGATCGGCCGGGAGACGATTTCGATCTCGGCGGCGGGCACGGGCATAGCCGTGAGCATCGTTAGCGCCAGGGCCAGGGTGAGGGGAGTTCGCATCAGCCGGCGCGCCGGCTGCGGACCGGGGCGAAAGGTTCCTCGTCGAAGAGCGACGCGAGGTTGTCGGTAAGCGCTCCGGCGAGTTCGTCGGCGTCGAGCAGGGTTACGGCTCGGCGATAGTAGCGGGTCACGTCATGGCCGATGCCGATGGCGATGAGCTGCACCGGCGAGCGGGTCTCGATGTCCTCGACGACGAACCGCAGGTGGTTCTCGAGATAGTTGCCTTGATTGACCGACTGGGTCGAATCGTCGACTGGCGCTCCGTCGGAGATGACCATCAGGATGCGGCGGTTCTCGGGGCGGGCCAAGAGCCGCTTGTGGGCCCAGAGCAGTGCCTCGCCGTCGATGTTTTCCTTGAGCAGCCCTTCGCGCATCATCAAGCCGAGATTTTTCTTGGCGTGCCGCCAGGGCTCCTCGGCGCTCTTGTAGATGATGTGGCGGATGTCGTTAACGCGGCCCGGATTGGCGGGGCGGGCGGCTTGCATCCAGGCCTCGCGCGACCTTCCGCCCTTCCAGGCGCGGGTGGTGAAGCCGAGAATTTCGACTTTCACTCCGCAGCGTTCGAGGGTGCGGGCGAGAATGTCCCCGCAGATCGCCGCAATGGTGATCGGCCGGCCGCGCATCGAGCCGGAATTGTCGATCAAGAGCGTCACCACCGTATCGCGGAACTCGGTGTCGCGCTCGGCCTTGAACGAGAGCGGCTGGAGCGGGTCGGTGACGACGCGGGTGAGACGGGCGGCGTCGAGCGTGCCCTCTTCGAGGTCGAATTCCCAACGGCGGCTTTGCTGGGCGAGGAGCCGGCGCTGCAGCTTGTTGGCGAGCCGCGCCACGGCGCCGGCCAGATGCTCGAGCTGCCGGTCGAGCAGGGCGCGGAGCTGGTCGAGTTCCTCGGGCGGGCAAAGCTGGTTCGCCGAAACGATCTCGTCGAACCGGGTGGTGAAAATCTTGTAGTCCGGCAGGTTGCGGTAGTCGCGGGCAGACGAGCTATCGGGCGGAGACGGCGGGGGTTCGTCGCCTTCGGTCTCGGCACCGGCGTCCTTCCCGGTTTCGGCCCACTCGGCGTCGAGCCCGTCGACCTCGCCGGTCTCGTCGGCGTCGCCCGGCGCCTCGCCCGATTTCGCCTCGTCTTCGGCGCTCCCGGTCTCGCTCTCTTCGCCGTCGGGGCTGTCGCCGGTCGATTTGTTGGATTTCGACTCCTCGCCCGACTCCTCCTCGCCGTCGCCCTCCGACGGATCGGCGTCGGGGACGAGGTCGAGGTCGCGCAACACCTCGCGAGCGCCGCGGGAGAAAGCTTCCTGATCGTCGAGCAGGCGATCGAGTCGCGCCAGCGCCGTGCCGGCGCGTGTCTCGATCTCGGCGCGCCAGAAACCGACGAGCCGGTCCCCGCTCGGCGGGATCGCCATGCCGGTGAGTTTTTCGCGCAGCACCAGCCCCAGCGCCTCGGCGAGCGGGGCGTCGCCGATATCGCTGATCGCCCCGAGGTTGGCGCGGAACAGCCGGTCCTCGATGGCTGAGCCGATATTGCCGCGCATGCCGGGCAGGCGCCGGCAGCCGAGCGATTCGACTCGCGCCTGTTCGAGCGCGTCGAACGCGGCGCGCGCGTCGGCGTCTTTCGGGGCGAAGCGGCGATGGGTGCGGGCATCGTGACAGGCGAGCCGCATCGCCATCGAATCGCCCTGGCCGCGGGCGACCGCGATATCTTGGGCGGTCGGCTGGCGGGGGATCGAGGCGAGGCGGGCTTTGCCTTTGGTCAGGACCGGCCGGTCGGCGGTGAACGCAACTTCAAGTTCGCGCACCCCGGCAATCGCCCGCACCGTCGCGCCCACCGCCGATTTGAACGGGCCGGTGGGGTCCGGCCGGTTGGACTTGCTGGGGAGGCCGGCCATAAGCGCGGATCAGGCGCTGATGGCGATGTTGGCCGCCGATTCGGGCAGGTCCTCGCCAAAAACGCGCTGGTAGAATTCGGCCACCACCGGCCGCTCGAGCTCGTCGCACTTGTTGATAAAGGTGAGCCGGAACGACATGCCGACGTCGCCGAAGATCTGGGCATTCTCGGCCCAGGTGATCACCGTTCGCGGGCTCATCACCGTCGAGAGGTCGCCGTTCATGAAGGCTGAGCGGGTGAGGTCGGCGACGCGGACCATGTTGGAGACGATCTTGCGGCCGGCTTCGGTGTCATATGCCTTGGCCTTGGCAAGCACGATTCCCTCCTCCTTGTCGTGGGAGAGATAGTTGAGGGTGACGACGATCGACCACCGGTCCATCTGGCCCTGATTGATCTGCTGGGTGCCGTGATAGAGTCCCGATGTGTCGCCGAGCCCGATCGTATTGGTCGTCGCAAACAGGCGAAACGCCGGATGCGGGCGGATGACTTTGTTTTGGTCAAGGAGCGTAAGGCGTCCGGAGACTTCGAGCACCCGCTGGATGACGAACATCACGTCGGGCCGGCCGGCGTCGTATTCGTCGAAGCAAAGCGCGATATTGTTCTTCAGCGCCCACGGCAGCATGCCATCGCGGAATTCGGTGACCTGCTTGCCCTCGCGGATGACGATCGCGTCCTTGCCGACGAGATCGATGCGCGAGACGTGGCTGTCGAGATTGATCCGGACTGTGGGCCAATTGAGGCGGGCGGCGACCTGCTCGATATGGGTCGACTTGCCGGTGCCGTGATAGCCCTGGATCATCACCCGGCGGTTGAAGGCGAAGCCGGCGAGGATGGCCAGGGTCGTCTGCCGATCGAAGAGATAGTCGGGATCGAAGTCGGGGACGTGTTCGTCCGGCTCGTCGAATCCCTTGACGATCATCGCGCTGTCAAAGCCAAAGGCGTCCTTGACGGAGATATCGCGGGTCGGCAGTTTCAGGGCTTCGCTCATGGTCCGGTTTTCGGTGAAAGGGCCGTTTCAAGTTGCCGCGGCGGGAATCCGGCGGCTTCTTAGCAGCTAACGGTGTTGGGGCCTAGACGCCACGGAGCCCGGGTTTTCCGGCTCAGAGGAAGCCCTTGGCCTTGAGGTGCGTATAGGCGGCGATGATGTTCCTCAGCCGCTCCTCGGCGCCCTTGTCGCCGCCGTTGGCGTCCGGGTGGTGCTTCTTCACCATCGATTTGTAAGCGGATTTGATCTGGGCACCGTTAGGCCGCCCGTCAAGTCCGAGCATCTCGATGGCGTGCCGGTCGGCTTCGTGCAGGCGCCGCTCGCGCTCGCGGAAGGGGTTGCGGGCCTGGGCGCGGGCGTAGCGTGCGAAGACGTTGAACGGGTCGCTGAACAACCGGCCCGACCATTCGCGGGGCCGCCAGCCGCCGGGGCGAGGCGCCTCGGGGCGGCGCCTCGCCCCGGAATCCAAGTCGAGACGCGCGCTCCAGGAAGTGCCATTCGCGAGGATATGCTCCTCGACCTCTTCGGGGTTCATGGAAGCGAAATAGTCGTAGTCCTTGTTGTACTGGCGGACATGCTCGAGGCAGAACAGGTAATGGCCCGCGTTGCGGGGGCCGCGGGGCGCCTTGTAGATGCCCGGCAGGGCGCAACCGTCCCAGGCGCATTTTGGGCGCGGCGCGTCGGCGCGCCTCGCCGGGTCGCGGCGGCGTATCCTGATACGATCGAAGAACTTGGAATTGAGGTTCATGGAGACTAAGTGGTTGGCGGGCGCCCGCCGTTCAATCTGCTGCCGGAATCGGCCGTGTCGACAAGATCGAGCATCATAGCAAAATTGAGCGCCGCGTTCGAGCCTTCAGCGCTCGATGTGATTGACGAATCCGAAAGCCATCGCGGGCACGCGGGCTATCGGGCGGGCGGGGAGACGCATTTCAGAGTCACGATCAGCGCCGCTTCGCTCGAAGGGCTCACCCGCCTTGCCCAGCACCGGGCGATTATGGATTGCCTCGCCGAGGAGCTTTCGGCCGGGCTGCATGCCCTGGCCATCGAGGTCAGGCCTGTCGGCTGACCCGCAGTTCAGTGATGCGGTTGTGCTCCTTCTTGGTGACCTTGAACCGGTAACCGTGGAAGGTGAAAGTCTGGTTGACCTCGGGGATGAGTTTGGCCTCGTGCAGCACCAGGCCCGCGATCGTCGTCGCCTCGTCTTCCGGTAGCGTCCAGTCGAGCGCCCGGTTGAGGTCTCGGATCGGCAGCGAGCCGTCGATGAGATAGGAGCCGTCTGGCTGTTTGCGGGCGCCGACCATCACCTCGTCATGCTCGTCGGATATGTCCCCGACGATCTCCTCGAGAACGTCCTCCAGCGTGATCAGGCCCTCGACCTCGCCATACTCGTCGACGACAAGGGCGAAATGGGTCTTGGTTCGCAAGAAGGCATTGAGCTGGGTTTGCACCGAGGTCGTCTCCGGCACGAACCAGGGCTTCACCGTGATCTGGTTGAGGTCGAGCTTGTCGATGTCGCCCCCGGCCTTGATCAGGGCGCGCAGCAAATCCTTGGCGTGGATGACGCCAACGATGTTGTCCTGCTTGCCGCGCCAGAGGGGGATGCGGGTATGGGGTACCTCAAGGATGGCGGCGATTAGCTCCTGCTTCGGCAGGTCGGCGTCGAACGCGGTCATCCTGGTGCGGTGGACCATAATGTCGGCGACTTCCAGTTCGCCGAACCGGAAGACATTGTGGATGTATTCGGCCTGCCGCGCCGGCATCTTGCCGTGCTCGGCCGAGACCTCGACCAGGCCCTCGATCTCGACATCGGTCAGGATGTCCTGATGGGACGCTTCCCTGACGCCGAGCATTCTGAGGATCGAGCGCGAGGCCGAATTCAAAAGCCAATTGAGCGGCCAGAAGGCGAGGTAGGAGATGTGGAGCGGCCAGGCGATCCACAGCGCCACCGGCTCGGGCTCGCGGATAGCGAGGGTCTTCGGTACCTGTTCGCCGACAACGATATGCAGCGAGGAGAAGACCAGAAAGCCGACGAGGAACGCGGTGAGATGCACCGCCGAAGCCGGCATGCCGAGCGGGGTGAGAAGCGGCAGCAGGATCGCCGAGACGGTCGGCTCGCCCACCCAGCCCAGGCCGAGCGAGGCCATGGTGATGCCGAGCTGGCAACAGGCGAGATAGGCTTCGACATTGCGTTGCATGCGCTGCGACAGGCGCGCGCCGACACGATTCTCCTCGGCCAGCGCGTCGATGCGGAAACCCTTGCTTTTGACCAGCGCGAATTCGGAGGCGACGAAAAAGGCGTTGGCGGCCAGCAGAAATACGGCGAGGAGCAAGTTGAGGACGATCTCGTTCATCGCGAAACCTCGCTGGCGAGGAAAGCGGCGACCTTGGCGGCCGGGATGTCGCGGGCAATAAAAGCCTGCCCGATGCCCCTTGTGAGGATGAAGGTCAGCGACCCGCGGCTGACTTTCTTGTCCTGGGCGATCAGCTCCATGAGTTCGGCGGCCGACGGGGGATCGCCCTGGATTGCCGCGATTCTCATCGGCAAGCCGGCCGCCTTGAAATGGGCGGCGACGCGGTCGGCATCGACGGCGGGGGCTAGGTCGAGGGAGGCGGAGAACCGGTGGGCGAGGACGCAGCCGATCGCGACCGCTTCGCCATGCAGCAATCGTTCCGAATAGCCCGCCGCCGCTTCCAGCGCGTGGCCAAACGTGTGGCCAAGATTAAGCAGCGCCCGGCGGCCGGTTTCGCGCTCGTCCTCGGCGACGAAGCGCGCCTTGGCGGCGCAGGAGCGGGCGATGGCTTCGGCGCGGGCCGGCCCGCCCGAGAAGATCGGTTTGAGATTGGCCTCGAGCCAGGCAAACAGGCCGGCGTCGTCGATCAGCGCATGCTTGGCGATCTCGGCATAGCCGGCGCGGAACTGCCGCAGGGGCAAAGTGTCGAGGGCGGCGAGATCGGCAACGACCAGGCGCGGCTGGTGGAAGGCGCCAACAAGATTTTTGCCGCGGGGCGAATTGATTCCGGTCTTGCCGCCGACTGAAGAGTCGACTTGGGCAAGAAGCGAGGTCGGAATTTGCACGAAATCCATGCCGCGCCGGGCGATGGCCGCGGCGAAACCGGCCAGGTCGCCGATCACCCCGCCGCCCAACGCCAACACGATATCTCCGCGTTCCAGTTTCGCACCTAGCAAGCCGTCAACCACGGTCTCAAGCGGTGCAAAACTCTTCGATTTTTCGCCGGCCGGTACGATGATCGTTTCATGCGACAGGCCGGCCTTATCCAGCGAGGCGACGAGGCGCGGTAATTGCGCCCTGGCGACGTTCGCGTCGGTGACGATGCCATAGCGGCGGCCGGGAAACATTCGTGCGAGCCGCGCGCCGAGCTCGCCGATGCCGTCGGGCGCGATCAAAATGTCGTAGGAGCGCGGTCCGAGCTCGATTCTCACGGTGCGGGAGAGGTCGCCCTTCATGAGCCCGTCGCCTTGTCGGCTTCGAAATAGCGCGCAAGCTCGGCGATGATGGTTTCGGCGACCTGCTCGTGCGGCACGTCGCGCGAGGTCACGGTGACGTTGGCTGTCGCATAGACCGGATAGCGCTCCTCGATCAGTTTCTCGAGGGTGGCGCGCGGATCCTCGGTCTTCAGCAGTGGACGGGTGTCGCGGCGCGAGACGCGGGCGAAGAGCAGGTCCGCATCGGCCTTGAGCCAGACCGAGACCGCGGTCCCGGCAACGAGGCGCCGGGTGTCGGGATGGAGGAGTATTCCGCCCCCGGTCGCGACCACGGTACGGCCTTCCCTGAGGATCCTCGCCATGACGCGCGCCTCTCCGGCCCGGAACTCGGCCTCCCCGTGGAGCGCAAAGAATTCGGTGATCGGCATGCCGGCGGCCTTCTCGACCTCGGCATCGGAATCGATGAACGTGAAGCCGAGCTGGCTCGCCAGCCGCCGGCCGACCGTGGTCTTGCCGGCGCCCATCATGCCGACCAGCACCAGCGGCTTGTCGCCGAGCTGGTCGATCACAAATTGCCGGACCGACGCGGTGGCGCCGGCATCCGGGCGACTGGTGGCCACGCCTGCCTCCGAAGATGGGTCAGAGGGGTTCAAGCGTTCCGCCCCGCTTCTGTCAAGACAATCCGGGGCGCCGCGCTTGAATGGGGGCGGCAAATCGGCGACAGTCCGCGCCGTCATGGAACATGGTTGCTGATGCCGACGCTCATCCGGTTCGTGGTGCTGTTGGCCTTCATCGCGGCGCTGATCTACGGGTCGATGATCGCGCTGACGATCTTCGTGGAGCCCAACCAGCGCGAGATGAGCGAGCGGATTCCGGCGCGCGACCTGTTCGAGCAGCCATGACGAGCCCGGTGCCGGGCGCGGCGTTGATCGAGGCGTTTCTCGAAATGATGAGCGCCGAACGGGGCGCCAGCGCCAACACGCTCGACGCCTATCGGGGAGACCTCGTCGACTATTGCACCGATCTTGCCCGGACAGGCGAGGCGCCAACTACCGCCGGCCGCGACAAGATCTCGGCCTATGTCGGCTCGCTCAAGGGGAGCGGGCTCGGCGCCGCGAGCGCCGCCCGGCACTTGAGCGCGATCCGGCAGTTCCACCGGTTTCTCGTCTCCGACGGGGTGCGCGCCGACGATCCGACGCGGATCGTGCCGACCCCGAAGCGAGCACCGGCGCTGCCCAAGATCATGAGCATCGAGGAAGTCGACCGGCTGCTGGGGCTGGCCGAGGGCGAAGCGGACGAGGCGACCGCCAGCCCGGCGAAACAGGCGAGGTCGCGGCGCCTGCATGTCATGCTGGAGATGCTTTACGCGACGGGGATGCGGGTCTCCGAACTGGTCGGGCTGCCGCGTGCTTCGGTTGCCGGCAATGCCGAAATGCTCTCGGTCAGGGGCAAGGGCGGCAAGGAGCGGATCGTGCCGCTCAATGAAAAAGCGCGCCAAGCCGTGCGGACCTGGCTCGCAAGCTTGCCGCCCGGCCGGTATCTCTTTGCATCCGGGGGGACGGGCGGGCATTTGAGCCGGCAAGTTCTCGCCCGCGAGCTCAAGGAGTTGGCCGGGCGCGCCGGGCTGCCCTCCGCCAAAGTCTCTCCGCACGTGTTGAGGCACGCGTTTGCGAGCCATTTGTTGCAGCGGGGCGCCGATTTGCGGGTGGTGCAAATGCTGCTCGGCCACGCCGATATTTCAAGCACCCAGATCTACACCCATGTGCTCGACGAGCGGCTGAGCCGGCTCGTAAATGACGCCCATCCGCTTGCCGATGAAGGGCGAAAATCTTGACATCGGCTTGGCCAATCGCCACTTTCCGCCCCCTCAACGCTTGAGGGCGCAAAGGGTTCGATGCCGTCCTATCTCGATTTCGAAAAGCCGGTGGCGGACCTGCAGGGCAAGGTCGCCGAGCTCAAAGCGCTGGCCCAAAGCGGCCAGGCGGTCGAGATCGACGACGAGGTCCGCCGCCTCGAGGAGCGCGCCGAAGAAGCGCTCAAGGATATCTACAAGAAGCTCAGCCCGTGGCAGAAGATGCAGGTCGCCCGACATCCGGCGCGGCCGCATTTTTCCGATTACGCGGCGGCGCTTCTGACCGAATTCACCCCGCTCGCGGGCGATCGCAAGTTCGCCGAGGACGCGGCGATCGTCGCCGGGCTCGGCCGGTTCGAGGGCAGGCCGGTTGCGGTCATCGGCCAGGAACAGGGCTCGACGACGGAGACCCGGCTCCGGCACAATTTTGGCCTCGCCCGGCCGGAAGGCTACCGCAAGGCGGTCAGGGTCATGGACATGGCCGACCGGTTCAGCCTGCCGGTCATCGCCTTTGTCGACACCAAGGGGGCCTATCCGGGCATCGGGGCGGAGGAACGCGGTCAGGCGGAAGCCATTGCGCGCTCGACCGAGAAATGCCTCGATCTCGGGGTGCCGAACCTCGCAATCGTTATCGGGGAGGGCGGCTCGGGCGGAGCCATCGCCATCGCCACCGCCAATAAGGTTTTGATGCTCGAGCACGCGGTCTATTCGGTGATCTCGCCGGAAGGCGCCGCCTCGATCCTCTGGCGCGACGCGGCGAAGGCCCAGGAAGCCGCCAACGCCATGAAAATCACCGCCCTGGACCTCTTGCATCTGGGGGTGATCGACGGAATCGTGCCCGAACCGGTCGGGGGTGCCCATCGGCGTCCGCAGGAGGCGATCGAGGCGACCCGTCGCGAAATCGCCGACTTTCTGGAGAATTTCTCGGGCAATAAGGGGCGCGCCGAAATCCGCGAGCACCGGCGCGACAAGTTCCTGAAAATGGGTCAGGCGGCGGTCTGAGCGTCACTCAAACGCGAGCGCGCGGGCCTTCGCCACAGTGCGGACAAGGATTTGAGCGTTTCTCGCGTTTGCGGCGCGGTAACCAGTTTGCTTTACGCTAAGTAAACTCAGGTTCGACGAGGGTGGGGATGATCAGGGCCGCCATCAGATCGGTTGCCGCAATCGCGTTGCTTGTGGCGGTCTTCGGCTGCACCACCGGATTCGAGGGCGATCGCGGCAATATCCCGCTGTCTCAGGCAGCGACAACCAAGCTCGCACGGATGGGCTCCTCGCCCGGTGCCCCGATGCTGATGCGCATCTACAAGCGCGAATCGCAGCTCGAGGTCTGGAAAAAAACCACGGCGGGTTCATACAAGCTCTTCGACATTTACGAGATTTGTGCCTGGTCGGGAGAACTCGGTCCGAAGATCAGCGAAGGCGACCGGCAGACCCCGGAAGGCTTCTACACGATCACCCTCGGGCTGCTCAATCCGCGCTCGCAATATCACCTCGCCATCAATCTCGGGTTTCCCAACCAATTCGACCGGTCGCTTGGGCGCGACGGTTCGAACATCATGGTGCACGGCGACTGCTCGTCGCGCGGCTGCTACGCCATGACCAACGAGCAAATCGAGGAAATCTATGCGCTGGCCCGGGAGACATTCGCCGGCGGCAACCGCTCGTTCCAGGCGCAGGTGTTCCCGTTCCGGATGACCGCAGAGAATTTCGCCGAATTCGAGGACGATCCGAACCTCTCCTTCTGGAACAATCTCAAGCTCGGCTACGACATCACCGAAGTGACCGGCGAGCCGCCCGGCTGGGACGTGTGCGGCCCCAAATACGCATTCAACACCGAATCGGGGTGCGGGCCCTCGACGATGAGCGATGGGTCGCGGCTGCGTCTCGCCTCGCTGCAGCAGGCCGACGCGAGCGCGTTGACCGCGGCGATCGCCGTCCGCGCCGAGGCCGAGCGGCTGGCGGCGGAAGCCGAGGCGCTGCGCATCGCCGATGCGGCGGCGGCGGAGCAGCGCCGGCTCGAACTCGAGGCGGCGGCGGCCGAGCGCCGGGAGGCGGTTACAAGTTTCACCGGTCAGATCGGCGCCTTCTTCAGTGGATTCTTAGGCGGCGGCTCCGGGTCGCCTCCGGTCGACGATCCGACCGCCCCGGTCCCCCCGCCCCGGCCCGCCCGCTACAGCTGAATCCGGTGAGCTGCCCCAACCCTTCGGATGACAAGGGTCGAGGTCCTTGTTAAGTTCGTCGCAGGGCGAATTGCGTCCGGTGGGGACCATGGGAAATTTCAAGCATCTTTTGTCGTCGGCGGTCGCTGCGAGCGCGTTGATGGGCGGGGCGATGACGTCGAGCGCTCAAGCGGTCGACTGGACGGGATTCTATGCCGGCGTTTTGGGCAGTGTTGGCGTCCAGGTCGGGACCAACTTCGCCGACTATCACTTCCTCGGCGTCTACAAGCTTGTCGGTTACGAATGGCGCAGTGGCGATCTCGTCTTTGGCATCGAGGACATGCTCGGGTTCGAGCAGGACTACAATTTCGGCGCGCCGTTCAGCAACTATTTCTGGTGGCAGAAGACCGGCCGTCTCGGTGTGCTGGTGAGCGATGATCTGCTGCTGTACGGCACCGCTGGTATCGGCGTCGTCATCGACGGCGCTGTTTGGTTTGGCATCGCGGGGGCGGGAGCCGAATTTGCCGTCTCCGAGAATCTCAGCCTGCGCGGACAGTATCAGGCCGAGTTCCGCCTCTCTGGCAGCGGCGCCTATCAAGCCGTGAAATTCGGGCCAGTCTGGCACTTCAACTGACAGCGTGCACGCGCGACATGTGACGGGGCCCGCTGGGCCCTTTCGCTTTTTTTTCGCCGAGTTGCCCTCAGAACGCCCCGTGGCAATGCTTGTATTTCTTGCCCGACCAGCAGGGGCAAGGGGCGTTGCGCCCGACCTTGCCCCAGCTCGCGGGATTTTTTGGATCGATCTCGCCCATGGCGGCGCTTGAGGCGGCAGCGGCGGCGCCGTTCGGGGCCGGACGCGGCGCCAACCCCGGCGGAGGCGCGGGGCGCGCCCTGAGCCCGGTTGCCGAGGCGAGGCCCGGCCCGCCGAGCCCGGCCATTGCCGGGGCGCGGCGCGGCATCGGCGGGGGCATCGGGACCGCGTCGTCGGCGCCCGACAGCGGGTCGATATGGTGTTCCTCGAGCGTCGCCGGATCGGGGGCTTGCGGGGCGGGGGGCCGCAACTGGATCTGCACATGGGCGAGCTGGGTGACCACCGCGTCGCGCAGGCCCTGCAACAGCGCCTCGAAGAGCTGGTAAGCCTCCTGCTTGTATTCGTTAAGCGGATCGCGCTGGGCGACGCCGCGCCAGTGAATGACCTTGCTCAGATGATCGAGCATCATCAGATGCTCGCGCCAGAGCGCGTCGAGACTCTGCAGCAGGATCGACTTTTCGACCTGCTGCATGAGGCCCGGCGGGTAACTCGCGGCCTTCTTTTCGGCGGCCTCGTCAGCAAGCGCGGTCAAGCGCTCGCGGACGATCTCCTCGTCGATGCCTTCCTCGTCGGCCCATTGGGCGATCGGGGCCTCGACATTGAGGCGGGCCCTGGCGGCCTTGGCGAGGCCCTCGGCGTCCCATTGCTCGGGATAGGAGCGGGGCGGGATGGCGGTGGCGAGGATGGCGCCCACCACGTCGTGGCGCATCTCGGCGATGGTTTCGGTGACGCTTTCGTCGTCCATCAGCTCGAGCCGCTGCTCGAAGATCACCTTGCGCTGATCGTTCATCACGTCGTCGAACTTCAGAATGTTCTTGCGGATGTCGAAGTTGCGCGCCTCGACCTTGGCCTGGGCGCGTTCGAGCGCCTTGGTGACCCAGGGATGGGCGATGGCTTCGCCTTCCTCAAGTCCGAGACTGGTCAGCATCGAATCCATCCGGTCGGGGGTGAAAATCCGCATCAAGTCGTCCTGCAGCGAGACGTAAAATTTTGAGCGCCCGGGGTCGCCCTGACGGCCCGACCGGCCGCGCAACTGGTTGTCGATGCGCCGGGATTCGTGCCGCTCGGTGCCGATGACATAGAGCCCGCCGGCCGCGATAGCCGCTTTTTTGTCGGCGTCGATCCGGGCCCTGACCTCCAAGACCTTGCTGGCTTTTTCCTCGGCTTCCATCCCCACGGTCTGGCCGGCGACGCGCATGTCGAAATTGCCGCCGAGCTGGATGTCGGTGCCGCGGCCGGCCATGTTGGTCGCGATCATCACCGCCCCGGGGACGCCGGCGTCGGCGATGATCATCGCCTCCTGCTCGTGGTAACGGGCGTTGAGGATCTTGATGTCCTTGACGCCGCGTTTTTGCAGCCGTTCGGCGAGGGTTTCGGACTTCTCGATCGAGGTCGTGCCGACAAGCACCGGCTGGCCGCGCTTCTGGCAGTCGAGGACCTCGGCGGCGATAGCGTTGAATTTCTCCTCGGCGGTCCGGTAGACCTCGTCCTCCTCGTCGAGGCGGGCGACCGCAACGTTGGTCGGGATCGAGACCACGTCGAGCTTGTAAATGTTGGAGAACTCCTCGGCCTCGGTCGCCGCGGTGCCGGTCATGCCGGCGAGTTTGTCGTAGAGGCGGAAATAGTTCTGGAAGGTGATGGTGGCCAGCGTCTGGTTCTCGGGCTGAATGGTCACATGTTCCTTGGCCTCGATCGCCTGATGCAACCCCTCCGAATAGCGCCGCCCGGGCATCATCCGGCCGGTGAATTCATCGATGATGACAACCTCGCCGTTGCGGACAATGTAATCCTTGTCGCGGGTGAACAGCTTGTGGGCCCTGAGCGCCGAATTGAGGTGATGGACGACCGAGACGTTGTCGACGTCGTAAAGCGACTCGCCCTTCAGCACCCCGTCTGTGGCAAGCCACTCCTCCAGCCGTTCGACCCCCTGGTCGGTGAAGGTCGCGGCGCGATGCTTTTCGTCGAGGTCGAAATCGCCCTCGCCGAGCCGTGGAACATAGGCATCGACCTTCTGGTAGAGCTCGGAGCGGTCCTCGGAGGGACCCGAAATGATTAGCGGGGTGCGCGCCTCGTCGATCAGGATAGAGTCGACTTCGTCGACAATGGCGAAGGCGTGGCCGTGCTGAACCATTTGGCTGCGCGCGTATTTCATATTGTCGCGCAAATAGTCGAAGCCGAACTGGTTGTTGGTGCCGTAGGTGACGTCCGCTCCATAGGCCTCCTGCCGCTCGGCCTCTGTCGATTCGTGGACAACGACCCCGACCTTCAGGCCGAGAAAGCGGTAAATCTGGCCCATCCATTCGGCGTCGCGGCGGGCCAGGTAGTCGTTGACGGTGACCAGGTGCACGCCCCGGCCGGTCAGCGCGTTAAGATAGACCGGCAGGGTCGCCACAAGCGTCTTGCCCTCCCCGGTGCGCATCTCGGCGATGGCGCCGTCATGCAGCACCATGCCGCCCATCAGCTGGACGTCGAAATGGCGCTGGCCAAGGGTGCGCCGCGAGGCCTCGCGGACGGTGGCGAAGGCAGGCACAAGCAGATCGTCGAGCGCAGCGCCCTCTTTGACGCGGGCGCGCAGCTCGTCGGTGCGGGCGCGCAACTCGTCGTCGGAGAGTTTCTCGAGCTCCGGCTCCAGGGCAGTGATGGCGTCCACCCGGGGCTGGTAACGGCGAAGCCGCCGGTCGTTGACCGAACCGAGAATTCTCCGGGCGAGGGCGGCAAGAGCCATTCGGCTGAGGTCCTTCGGCTATTTGGCCTTGTCGGGTTTCGCCCGTCGGACGCGGTGCGGAACTGCCCCGTTCAGGCCGCGCGATGCGCCTTCATTCCGGCCGTTTTTTGGCGGAAAAAGGCCCGGCCGGACGGGCGAGGCGAGGCGACATGTAAGTGCGGGGGCAAGTCTTGTCAACGCCGCCCAAATCGCGCAAACGTGCCGGTGGAAGCGGCCACGCCAAGCCAAGGTCGAGGATAACCGTTATGCCCAGTCATTCGAAGGCCCGAGGCGCCGCGTGCTTCGCGGCGGCCGGCCTGGTGGCCGTTTCCAGCTTTTTCGCCGCCGCCCCGGCGGGCGCCCAGGAGGCAGACGAGTTGCCGGTCCTGGCGATGGTCGGCGGCCAGCCGATCACCGAGGCCGACCTGCAGTTCGCTGCCGAGGACCTCGGTCAGGACCTCAACAACATCCCCGCCGAGCAGCGGCGCGGGTTCGTGCTGTCGATGTTGATCGACATGAAGGTGATGGCGCAGGCGGCCCGCGCCGCCAGCATGGACGAAACCGCGTCTTACATTCGCCGCAAGGCCTATCTCGAGGAGCGGGCGCTCCGGCGCGCCTATTTCGAAGAGGTGATCGCCAAATCGATAACCGAAGCGGAAATGCTGGCGGCGTATCAAAATGCGATCGCCGGTTTCGAGCCGCAGGAGGAAATCCACGCGCGGCATATTCTCGTCGCCAGCGAAGCCGACGCGCTGGCGGTGATCGCCGAACTCGACGCGGGAGCGTCGTTCGAGGATTTGGCGCGCGAGAAATCGACCGACGGCAGCGGGCCGAACGGCGGCGATCTCGGCTTCTTCACCCGCGGCCAGATGATCCCGGTGTTCGAGGAAGCGGCCTTCGCGCTCGAGGCCGGGCAGGTCTCGACGCCGGTGCAGAGCGAATTCGGCTGGCACATCATCAAGCTCGAGGAGCGCCGGTCGACTCCGCCGCCGAGCTTCGACGAACTCGCCCCGCAACTGCAGCAGCAATTGCTCCGCGCGAGATTCGACGAGATGGTGGGGGTGCTGAAGGCCGCCGCCGAGATCGAAATCCTCGATCCGCTGCTGGCGCCCGCTACCCCCGTCGCGCCCGTCGAAGAAAGCGCCCCAGGCGAGGGCAATTGATGCTGCTCTCGCGCTCGCCGCTGGCGCCCGCGCAATTTCCCGATCTTGCCCCGGTGGCGGGCGTCAGGCTGTTCACCGGCAAGGCGGGGGTCGGCTACAAGGGTCGCGACAATGTGCTCCTCGGGCTCTTCGATCCGGGCACGCGGGTCGCCGGCGTTTTGACCCGCAGCCGGTGTGCCTCGGCGCCGGTCGAATGGTGCCGCGCGCACCTCGGATCGGGCTCGGCGCGCGGGCTCGCGGTCAATGCCGGCAATGCCAACGCCTTCGCCGGACGGCAAGGCGCTCTGGCCGTCGACAGGATCGCCGCCGCCGTCGCGGAACTAGCGGGTTGCGCCCCGAAAGACGTGATGCTCGCCTCAACGGGGGTAATCGGGGAGCCGCTCGATGCGGCCCCGGTGCTCGCCGCAATCAAGGCGATGCTCGGGGGCGAGGCGGCCACCTTCGAGGGCGCGGCCAATGCGATCCGCACCACCGACACGTTCGCCAAGGGCGCGGGCGCCCGGGCCGAAATCGACGGGGTTACGGTCAATGTCGCCGGCATCGCCAAAGGCTCGGGCATGATCGCCCCTGACATGGCGACGCTGCTCGCCTTCGTCTTTACCGACATGCCGGTCGCGGCGCCGGTGCTGCGCGACATTCTTGGCGGGAAAGTCGCCACCAGCTTCAACGCGATTACCGTTGATGGCGACACCTCGACGTCGGACACCTGCCTCGTGTTCGCGACCGGCAAGGCGCCGCTCGCGCCCATCGCTACGCGCGCCGATCCGCGGGCCGAGCCGTTCGCCGAGGCGCTCGGGGAGGTGCTGTTGGATCTTGCGCTGCAGGTCGTGCGCGACGGGGAGGGGGCGAGCAAGCTGGTGACGATCGAGGTGACCGGCGCCGACAGCGACCGCAGCGCCGAGGTCATCGCCAAATCGATTGCCAATTCGCCGCTCGTCAAGACCGCGATCGCCGGCGAGGACGCCAATTGGGGACGCATCGTCATGGCGGTCGGCAAGGCCGGGGAGCCCGCCGACCGCGACCGGCTGCGCATCGCCTTCGGAGACATCGTTGTCGCCGAGGGCGGCGCGCGTTCGCCCGCCTATGACGAGGCGATCGCCAGCGCCTATATGAAGCGCCGGGAGCTGACGATCAAAGTCGATCTCGGCATCGGCAACGGCGCGTTCACCGCCTATACCTGCGATCTCACCCATGGCTACATTTCGATCAACGGCGACTATCGGAGCTAAGAGTGGCGACCGCGCCCGGCGCCGCCGAGATCGAGACGGCCAACCTGAAAGCCCGGCCCGCCGTTGAGACCGTCCGCGACGGAGCGTGGCTCGCCAGCTACCCCTGGGATCGCACCAAGCGCGCCACCTTGATCCAGTCGCTTGCCCCTTTGGACATTGACGATGCCGCGGCGCGGATCGGGCGGCTTGCGGGCCTCAATCGCCGGCGTTCGCTCCCGCCGATCTTCCGGATCACCCCGTTTGCGGGCCCCTTGATCGAAACGGCGCTTGATACGATGGCCTGGAGCAGGTGCGAGGAAAGCCTCACATTGGTGCGCGGACTCGATGAAGCGCCCTTCGACATCGGCGCCTCCTTTCGCCGTTTCGCGCCGACCGACAAGGACTGGATCAAAGCGCAGGGCGCGCTGCACCGCCTCGGATTTGCGGAAACCTACCGTTATCACTACCGGCGGGGGCAGGACCAATGAGTCAGTTGTTGACGGTTGTGGCGTGCGCGCTCGTCGATCCCGACCGACGGGTGCTGATCGCGCAGCGGCCGGAAGGCAAGGCGATGGCGGGCCTTTGGGAGTTCCCCGGGGGCAAGATCGAGCCGGGCGAGACGCCCGAGGAGGCCGTCATCAGGGAACTGCGGGAGGAACTGGCGATAAACACTAAGGAAGCGTGTCTGGCGCCGTTAACATTCACCAGTTTCGCTTACGAAAAATTTCATTTGTTGATGCCACTTTTCGTTTGCCGGAGGTGGCAGGGCGAACCCCGACCGATGGAGCACGCGGCGATCAAGTGGGTCAGGCCGCGGCGCCTGAGGGATTTTCCGATGCCGCCGGCGGACCAGCCGCTGATCGCGCCGTTGTGCGATCTGCTGTGAGACGCGGTGTACGGGAAGGATCTGGCGATGGACTCCACCCTGAATACGCTGAGCGATTTCGCGCACAGCGAGAGCGGCGCAACGGCAATCGAATACGGGCTGCTTGCCTCGCTGATCGCGGTGGCCGCGATCGTCAGCTTCGGGGCTTTGGGCGCTGGCCTGATCAACCTTTTCGGCACCACCGATAGCGGCGCCGGCGGGGCCATCCGGGGCGCCGCCGACTCGATCTAGGCGATCCCGGCTTCAGCCTTCCGATTTGTCCCCCAGGACATCGATGAGACGCGACCGGGCACTGCCCGGGGCGAGCGGCTTTTGCTGCGATTTGTCCGGCGTCCAGCCGGAAAGCCAGACGATCTCGAGGGTAGCGCGCACCCGACCGTCCGGCTCGGCAGCAAGGCGCCCATAGTGGGTTTCGGCGCTCGCCAACAGCGACCGGGTCGCCGGGATCGAGGGTTTTTCCCGCAGGGGATTGCTGGCACCGAGGGATTTGATCTCCCGCATCAGCGCCAACGGGTCGGGATAGCGCACCAGATGGGTTTCGACATCGGTGACCGGCAGGGCGAAGCCGGCCCGCTGCAGCAACATGCCGGCGGCGCGCACGTCGAGCATCGGGACGACCCGGGTCGCCGCGCCACCCCGCCCCTCGGCCTCGGCGGCAAGCCAGGCCTGGCGCAACTCGGTCAGCGAATTGCCGCCAAGCGTCGCCGCGATGAACAGCCCGTCAGGCCGCATCGCCCGCCTGATATTGACCAGGTAGGCGATCACGTCGTCGACGATCTGCAGGTCGAGGAGCGAGACCACAAGGTCGTAGCCTCGCCCCGGCAGGACCGGCTTTTCAGGATTGAAACTCATGATTCCCGGCGCCTCGACAAGGGTCGCAAGGCGGGCAAAAGCGACCGGGCCTCCGGCGGTCTCCCCGCTCGCGGGCAGCAGCGCCGCGTCGGGGCCGAGAATCAGCGCCTTGTCGAACCGCCTGGTAATCGCGGCCAGCCGCTCGCCGAGATCGCCGAGTACCAGCGAGGTGACGAAATCCATCCCCTGATGGGTGCGCGCCGCGTACCGGCGGGCGACCAGCTCACGGTCGAAAAGGGCAGGCGGGGCGCCGCCTTCGGGGAGTGACATTCCTCGGCTCCGGGGCAGACGGGCGCGGGCCCGGATGCTAGCATTGACCCTTATCATGGAGCCAACCGGCCAAGTCAAAGACGGGTTGAGCGCCGCCGGCGGTCTCGCCGCCGGGCTCGTCGATTTTCTATTCCCCCCGATCTGCGCCTCCTGCGGCGCTCCCGTCGGGGAGCCGCACGCGCTGTGCCCGGCTTGCTGGCGCAAGCTCGACTTCATCACCGAGCCTTTGTGTCCGGTCCTCGGACTGCCGTTCGCGGTCGAGATGGGGCCGGGCGCGCTCAGCGCCGAGGCGCTCGCCAATCCCCCGCCCTTCGACCGGGCCCGCTCGGCGCTGCGCTACAACGAAGTCGCCGGCAGGCTGATTTCGGCGCTCAAATATGGCGACCGCACCGACCTGACGCGGCTATGCGCGCGGCTGATGCTGCAGGCCGGCGCAGGCCTGATTTCCGGGGACGCGGCGCTGCTGCCGGTGCCGCTGCATTGGCGGCGGCAATTGGTCCGGCGGTTCAATCAGTCGCAGCTCCTCGCCCGCGCGATCGCGGCGGAGACTGGCCTGGCGTTGATCCCGAACGGGGCGCGGCGGATCAAAGCGACGCGCCACCAGGTCGGGCTCTCGGCGGGCGAACGCGAGCGCAACGTCGCCGGGGCCTTTCGCGCCCATCCGGGGCTCGCCGAGACCCTCGCCGGGCGGCGGGTGCTGGTCATCGAAGACGTCATCACCACCGGGGCGACAATCTATGCACTGGCGCGCGCCCTGAAGCGCGCCGGGGTCGAGCGGATCGACGTCCTGAGTTTCGCCCGGGTTGTCAGGGGACCCAATTGATCCACATTATGGGCGAGACCGGATTCGAACCCCTGATGCCGAAGATCGAAATCTACACGACCCAAACCTGCCCTTATTGCCACGCCGCCAAGGCGCTGCTCGAGCGCAAGGGCGCGGAGTATGAGGAAATTCATGTCGAGGGAAATCCCGAGCTTCGCCAGGCAATGATGCGGCGCGCCAACGGGCGTTACACGGTGCCGCAAATCTTCGTTGGCGATTTGCACGTGGGCGGGTTCGACGATATGGCGGCGCTCGAACGGCGAGGCGAACTCGACCCGCTGCTCGCCGGGAGCGCCTGATCTTCGCGATGGCGCCGCTCGCCGCCGCCGCCTTGCAGATGACCTCGGCGATCGAGGCGGCGCAAAACCTCACGACGGTCGAGCGGCTCGCCGCCCGCGCCGTCGATGCGGGCGCGCGCTATGTGCTTACCCCGGAAATGACGCTCAATTTCGCCGGCGATGCCGAGATGTTGCGGCGAGTGGCGACGCCCGAGGCCGTGCGCTCCGGCATCATCGCCCTTTCGGCGCTGGCGCGCCGGCATTCGATCTTTCTCCATCTCGGCTCCCTCGCCGTACCGCTGCCGACGGGCAAGTTCGCCAACCGCTCGATCCTCTTCGGGCCGGACGGGCGGACGATTGCCCAATACGACAAGATCCACCTTTTCGACGCCGATATCGGCGGCGACCGGCCGTATCGCGAGAGCCAGACTTATCAGGCGGGCGAGGAAGCGGTGCTAGCGCGCCTGCCGGATTTCACCCTCGGCATGACCGTCTGTTACGACGTGCGGTTCCCGGGGCTTTTCACACGACTGGCGACGGCCGGGGCGACACTCTTCGCCATTCCTGCCGCCTTCACCGTGCCGACCGGAGAGGCGCATTGGGCGACGCTCGTCAGGGCCCGCGCCATCGAGACCGGCAGTTTCGTGGTCGCCAGCGCCCAGTCCGGGACGCACGAGAACGGCCGGCGGACCTGGGGCCATTCGATGATCGTCGATCCGTGGGGGCGGGTTCTCGTCGAAAGCGCGGCCGGGGGCGAGGATGTGATCGTCGCAACCCTCGATCCGGAAGCCGTCGCCTCGGCCCGCCGGGAGGTGCCCAACCTTGCCAATATGCGTGGATTTTCGCTAAGCATTAACCAAGACCTGTCATGATGATGGGCATTGCGAGGCACGGGACGTGATCCAGTACGCGTTAGTCTGTGAGAACGACCACCATTTCGAAGGGTGGTTCCGCAACGCCGACGGTTATGAGCAGCAGTCGGCGCGGCGGGCGCTCGAATGCCCGATTTGTACCTCGTCCGACATCCACAAGGCGCTGATGGCGCCGTCGGTCTCGAGGGCAAATTCCGAGAAAGTCTCGCTGTCGACCGGTCACCCCGAACAGGCAGAAATCCGCCAGGCGATGCGGCGGCTTCGCAACAAGCTCACCTCCGAGACCGAATATGTCGGCGACCGTTTTGCCGACGAGGCCAGGAAAATCCATTTCCGAGAGGTTGCAAGCCGCGGCATTTATGGCGAAGCCACTCCCGAGGAAGTTGGCGGGCTGATCGAGGACGGCATCGACTTCATGCCGTTGCCGAACCTGCCCGAAGAACACAACTAGCGCCGGCCGCGTCACTTTTCCCGCCGATATTTTCTTTCGTTTTCCGCCATTGGCGACGTTGACGCGCCCGGTTGCAGCGTTAGTGTTGCCGCGCGCAGGGGAGGCGGCAATGGAATACAGACTGCTTGGCGGCTCGGGAATCAAGGTCTCAACGATAACCATCGGCACCATGACATTCGGCGGCTCGGCGACGCTGGGGCAGACCGATGTCGCGGGGGCGGCGCGCCAGATCGATATGTGTCTCGACGCCGGCGTTAATATCATCGACACCGCGAACGTCTATGCGGCGGGCCGGTCGGAGGAGATCGTCGGCGAGGTCTTGGCCAAACAGGGCCGCCGCGAAAAGCTGATCCTGGCGACCAAGGTCAGGTTCCGCATGGGCGAGGGGCCAAACGATCTCGGGCTGTCGCGTCAACACATCGTTGCGCAATGTGAGGCGAGCCTCAAACGTCTGCAGACCAATGTCATCGACCTCTATCAGGTGCACCAATGGGATGGACTGACACCACTCGAAGAAACGATCGATGCGCTGTCGCGACTCATCGATCAGGGCAAGGTCCGCTACATCGGCTGCTCCAACTATTCGGGCTGGCACCTGATGAAAGCGCTGGCGGTCTCGGACAGGTGGCACCAGCAGCGTTTCGTCTCGCAGCAGATTCACTACACCCTGCAGGCCCGCGAAGCCGAGTACGAGCTCGTGCCGATCTCAATCGATCAGGGCCTCGGCATTCTGTGCTGGAGCCCGATCGCGGGCGGGCTTCTTTCTGGCAAATATCGGCGCAAGGACCGCAATCCGAAAGGCGGACGTCATACGCTAGGCTGGAAAGAGCCGCCGATTTATGACGAGGAAAAGCTTTACGACTTGATAGAGGAGATCGTCGCGGTCGCCGACAAAAGAGGCGTCTCGGGCGCGCAGGTCGCGCTTGCCTGGCTGATAAGCAAGCCGTGGGTGACCTCGGTTATCATCGGCGGACGGACCGACGAACAGTTCGCCGACAACCTGAAATCGGCTGGCGTCAAACTGACGCAGGAAGAGCTGGACCGACTGGAGCGGGCAAGCCGGCCGCCGCTGCTTTACCCCTATTGGCACCAAAATATGGCGATCGCCGATCGCCTCTCGCCGGCGGATCGGGCGCTGCACGAACCCTACCTGAGGGACAAGAAAAGCTGAGGTCAGTCCCAGAACCCTTCATGGGTTTTGACGATTTCGGCCTCGAGTTCGGAAAAGGGTCCGCGCACCTCGACTTTGCGCTGGCCGGCGGCGAACACCGTCCGGCAAGGCAAGTCCATGGTGCGGTTCGCCTCGTTGCCGCCGGTCAATTGCGCCAGGCGCTTCTCGCTCACCCCGTAGACCAGCGCCCCGATCCCGGCCCAGTAGGTCGTCCCCGCGCACATTGCACAAGGCTCGAGCGAGGTGTAGAGCGTCATTTTGGCGAGCTCGTCGGGCGAGAATCTCAGCACCGCCTTGCGGGCGAGTTCGGACTCGGCATGGCCGGGGCCCTTCTGGGTGGTGAACGCATTTTCCGCCTCGAGCATCACTCGGCCTTTTTCGTCGGCAAGCAGCGCCCCGAACGGATGATTGCCGTGGCTGACCGAGCGCTCGGCGATGACGATGGTGCGGCGCAACAGCACGATGTCCTGGTCGCGGGTCATCTGCGTCCCTTGGGCTTGCTCGCCAACAGCATGTAGTTGACCCCGAGGTCGCGGGAGCGCCGCCAGCGGTCCTCGAGCGGATTGTAGGAGACCCCGCACTTCTCGGCGACGGCGAGGCCTTCGCGCCTCAGGATCGAGGTCAATTCCTCCGGAGTGACGAACCTCTCGTAGCTGTGGGTGCCTTTCGGCAGCCAGCCCAGCACATATTCCGCCCCGACAATGGCCAGCGCGAAGGCGCGCGCGGTCCGATTGATGGTCGCGACCAGCATCAGCCCTCCAGGAGCGACGAGGCCCGCGCAGGTCTTGAGGTACAGACCGAGATCGGCGACATGCTCGACGACTTCGAGATTGAGTACCAGGTCGAAGATTTTTCCCGACTTCGCCACCGCCTCGGCATCAGTTGCGACATAGTCGATCTCCAGCCCCGAGCGCTCGGCATGGATCTTTGCGACCGCGATATTGCGCTCGCCGGGATCGATACCGGTCACCGTTGCCCCGAGCCGCGCCATCGGTTCGCAAACCAGCCCGCCGCCACAGCCGATATCGAGGATCGAGAGCCCCTCGAACGGATGCCGGGCGATCTGCGACAGCGAAAAATGCCCGATGACCTTCTCGCGGATATAAGCAAGGCGGACCGGGTTGAACTTGTGGAGTGGCCGGAACTTGCCGGCCGGGTCCCACCATTCGTCGGCGAGGCCGTTGAACCGCGCCACTTCCGCCGCATCGATCGTGCTTGCGGTCATCGCCACTCAAACTTTGAAGGAGTATTTGGCTTCAGGATGCCGAACGATCTTATCAAGGGAGCGCATGATCGATAGCTCGTTAGCACCCATCACATACCGACCAGTCATTTGAACATCCGTGGGCAAATCTTCGTATTCAAATCTCCGCCGCTCTCGCTCTCCACTCTTGTTCGTAAAGGTTATCGGGTACCGAAACTCCCGACCTTCGCCGTAGAATTGTCCATGCGGCCCCCAGTTTCGGATCTTACCATTGTAGCATTCGTTTCCGACTATCGACTCTAGGTCACGAAGCAGCGAAAGCCGCTTTTTAGAAATGGCCAACGAAACCTCCTAAGAGTTTTGGGACCCATCTTGGTGGGACCAAGGGCGCGTAAGTCTCTTTGCTGACAGTTGAACCTCGGGGACCTTTGTGGCATGGAGCCGCACCCATGCCAACCGGGCGAACCCCGCACCGGGGCGGGGAGCGGTGGCCGGGTTCCTTGATGGCGCGACTGGTATTGAAATTCGGCGGCACGTCGGTCGCCGGCATCGACCGCATCCGGCATGCGGCGCGCCATGTCCGGCGCGAGATCGAGGCCGGGCACGAGGTTGCGGTTGTCGTCTCGGCGATGGCGGGCAAGACCGATGAGCTGGTGGACTGGACGCGGCAGGCCGCGCCCTTCCATGACGCGCGCGAATACGACGCGGTCGTCGCCTCGGGTGAACAGGTAACCGCCGGGCTGATGGCGATCGCGCTGCAGGATATGGGAGTGGCGGCGCGCTCGTTCGCCGGCTGGCAGGTGCCGATCGAGACCGACGATTCCCATGGCGCGGCGCGGATCGTGACGGTCGCCCCGACGCTGCTCCTCGACCGCATGAGTTCGGGTCAGGTGCCGGTCGTCACAGGCTTTCAGGGCATCTCCCCGCACGGGCGTATTACCACCCTCGGGCGCGGCGGCTCGGATACGACGGCGGTCGCCGTGGCGGCGGCGGTGAAGGCTGACCGCTGCGACATCTATACCGATGTCGACGGGGTTTATACCGCCGACCCGAGGATCGTGCCGAAGGCGCGCCGGCTCGAGCGGATCAGTTTCGAGGAAATGCTGGAAATGGCCTCGCTCGGCGCCAAGGTGCTACAACACCGCTCGGTCGGGCTCGCCATGGTCCAGCATGTTCGACTCGTGGTGCGGTCGAGCTTCGATGACCCGGACATGCCCCAGCAGGGTGGGGACGGGGACTGGCACGGACCGGGCACGCTGGTATGCGACGAGGATGAGATCGTGGAAAAGCAGATCGTCTCTGGTGTCACCTGCGCGATGGGGGAGGCGAAGGTCACCCTGCGAGGGGTCAAGGACCGGCCCGGGGTCGCCGCGGCGATCTTCGGGGCGCTGGCCGATGCCCAGATCGTCGTCGACATGATCGTCCAGAATCTTTCCGAGGATGGGCAGACGACCGACATTACCTTTACCGTCCCCGATAGCGAATATGAACGCTCGATGGCGGTCATCATGGCGGCGGGCGACGCGGTCGAGTATGATTCGATCGACGGCTCGCGGGGGGCGGCGAAGATTTCAGTCGTCGGGGTCGGCATGCGCTCGCATGCCGGGGTCGCTTCCTCGATGTTCCGGGCGCTCGGCGAGAAGGGCATCAACATCCAATTGATCACCACTTCGGAGATCAAGACCTCGGTGCTGATTGACGAAGCCTATGCCGAACTTGCGGTCAGGGCGCTCCACAACTATTACGGTCTCGACAAGCAGGAGGCCTGAAGGCGTCCGATGACGCCAGGCGCCTGCAGGGGACGGCCACTCGCCGCCGGATCATCATGGCAGTAACGGTTGCCGGCCCGCGCGTGCTGCTGCGCGATTTGCGCCAGACGATGGCGGACGCCATCGGCGCGCAGGCCCGGCTCGACAGGATCGTCGATCTGATCGCGGACAATATGCGGGCCGATGTGTGCTCGTTCTATGTGTTGCGCGACGACGGGGCGCTGGAACTGTTCGCGACCCACGGCCTCAAGCGCGAGGCGGTCCACATGACCTCGCTCAGGCTGGGGGAGGGTCTCGTCGGGCTGATCGCGGCCGAGGCCGCCCCGCTCAATTTGACCGACGCCCCGCACCATCCCTCCTTCGCCTACCGGCCGGAGACGGGGGAAGACCCGTTTGTCTCGTTCCTCGGCGTGCCGGTTTTGAGGGCCGGGCAGACGCTCGGGGTACTCGTGGTGCAAAACCAGGAGACCCGCGAGTATCGCGAGGACGAGGTCGAGGCGCTGCTGACCGTGGCGACGCTGCTCGCCGAAATGCTCTCGACCGCCGAGTTCGACAATCTCATCAAGCCAGGCTCGGATATCGATCTCAGGCGCCCGCGCACGATTCCGGTCGTCGCCTTCTCCGAAGGCATCGCGCTCGGCGAAGTGGTGCTGCACGACCCGCGCGTCGTGGTGACAAGTTTCGTCGCCGAGGACGTCGACGCCGAGGCCGAACGGCTCGAGCACGCGATCCGGACGCTGCGGGTCTCGATCGACGAGATGTTCAATCACGGCGATCTGCAGATGGACTCCGACCATCGCGACATTCTCGAGAGCTACCGGATGTTCGCCTACGACCGCGGTTGGGCGAAGCGGATGCGCGAGGCGGTCGCGGCAGGGTTGACCGCGGAAGCCGCGGTTGAGCGGGTGCAGAACGACACCCGCGCCCGCATGCAGCGGCAGTCCGATCCTTATATTCGCGACCGGCTGCACGATCTCGACGATCTCGCCAACCGGCTGCTCCGGGTGCTGACCGGGGACCTGAAGGTTTTCAAGACGCGGGCGCTGCCGCAGGATTCTGTGCTCGTCGCCCGCAATATGGGGCCGGCGGAATTGCTCGAATACGACCGCAAGAAACTGATCGCGGTGGTGCTCGAGGAGGGCGGGCCGACCTCGCACGTGGCGATCGTGGCGCGCTCGCTCGGGCTCGTTGCGGTGGGGCAGGCGGCGAACGTCGTATCGCTCTGCGAGGCGGGCGACGACATTATCGTCGATGCTACCACCGGCACGGTGCATCTGCGGCCCCCGCCCGATGTCGAGGCGACCTATGTCGACAAGATCCGGCTATCGGCGAAGCGCCAGGAGCGTTATTCGGCGCTGCGCGACAAGCCTTCGGTCACTCGCGACGGGGTCGCGGTGACCCTCTTGCACAATTCCGGGCTGATCGCCGACCTGCCGGCGCTCAACGAAACCGGCGCCGAGGGGGTCGGACTCTTCCGCACCGAATTGCAGTTCATGATCGCCTCGAAGCTGCCTCGGCTCGGCGAACAGGTCGAGCTTTATGCCGAAGCGATGGCGCTGGTCGGGGACAAGCCGCTGGTCTTCCGGCTGCTCGACATCGGCGGCGACAAGGTTGTCCCCTACATGCGCTCGGCGGAGGAGGAAAACCCGGCGATGGGCTGGCGTTCGTTGCGGCTGGCACTCGACCGGCTCGGTCTGATGCGGACCCAGGTGCGGGCGCTGCTGCAGGCCGCCAACGGAAGGCCGCTCAAGATTCTCGTGCCGATGGTCACGGACGCTGGCGAGTTCCGCAAGGCCCGCGCGGTGATCGACAAAGAACTCGCCCGGCTCGTCCGCTCAGGCGGCAAGGCGCCCGAAAAACTCGAGGTCGGGGCGATGATCGAGGTGCCCTCGCTACTCTTCGAGCTCGACCGGCTCCTGCCGATGGCCGATTTCGTCTCGATCGGCTCGAACGATCTGATGCAGTTCCTGACTGCGGCCGACCGCTCGAACCCGCGGGTCTCCGCCAGCTACGACCCGATCGCGCTGCCGCGGCTCCGCGCCATGCGGCTCATCGCCCGCGAGGCGACCGCACACAAGGTGCCGCTGACCATGTGCGGGGAGCTCGCCGGCCGGCCGGTCGAGGCCCTGGCGCTGATGGCGATCGGGATCGTAAAACTCTCGATGGCCGCTTCCTCGATCGGACCGATCAAGGAACTGGTGCGGGCCGCCGAACTCGTCCCGATCCGGGAGAGGATCGAAGCGGCGCTCGACGAAAGCGAGGGGGCGGCCTCGATCCGCTCGCTCATCGTCGAGCTCGCCGGCCGCCAGGGCCTGCCCCTCTGAACCCCGACCCCAACCCATGATGCAGCTGCCGGTCGAAAAACTCGATGCGCTGATGGCGCGGTTTGCCGCCATCGAGGGTGCCATGATCGGCAATCCCGGCGCCGAGGCCCATGTGCGGCTTGCCAAAGAGCATGCCGAACTGCTGCCGGTCGTCGAAAAAATCCGCGCCTTCCGCAATGCGCTTGCCGAACTCGACGAGGCCGAGGAACTGCTCGCCTCGGGGGATGCCGAGATGGCCTCGCTCGCCTCTGAAGAGCGCACGCGCCTCAAAGCGCTGGTCGACAGCCTGAGCGAGGAAATCCGGGTGAGCCTGCTGCCGACCGACGCCAACGACGAGCGCAACGTCATCCTTGAGGTCCGCGCCGGCACCGGCGGCGATGAAGCGGCTTTGTTCGCGGGCGATCTTTTCCGCATGTATCAGCGCTACGCCGAGATCAAGGGGTGGAAGCTCAGTGTGCTCGAACAGAGCCAGGGGCTGATGGGCGGCTACAAGGAGATCATCGCCGGCATTTCGGGGCGCGGGGTCTACGCGCGGCTGAAATATGAATCGGGCGTGCATCGGGTGCAGCGGGTGCCGGAGACCGAGGGGAGCGGGCGCATCCATACCTCGGCGGCAACGGTCGCCGTCCTGCCCGAGGTCGAGGAAATCGACGTCGAGATCGCCCCCGAGGACATTCGCATCGACACCATGCGGGCCTCGGGCGCGGGCGGGCAGCACGTCAATACGACCGACTCGGCGGTCCGCATTACGCATTTGCCCACGGGCATCGTCGTCACCTCGTCCGAAAAATCGCAGCACCAGAATCGGGCGATTGCAATGAAGGTGTTACGCGCCCGGCTCTTCGAGTCGCGGCGCGAGACGCGCGACAACGAGCGGGCGGCGGCGCGCAAAGTCCAGATCGGCACCGGCGACCGTTCGGAGCGGATCCGCACCTACAATTTTCCGCAAGGCCGGATCACCGACCACCGCATCAACCTCACTCTTTACAAGCTCGAGAAGGTGCTGGAAGGCGCCGGGCTCGACGAACTGATCGACGCGCTGATCACCGAGAACCAGGCTGCGATGCTGGCGGCGCTCGACGAGGGCGAGTGAGCGCGCCGGACATCGCACCGGATTTCGGACGGCTGGCGCGGCGAATCCGCGACCGGCTCGAAGCGGCGGGAATCGAGGGGGCGGCGCTCGACGCGCGGCTCCTGGTGGCGCACGCCGCCGGGCTTAGCGCCCCCGGGCTAATCGTCCACGAGAGAGACAAGGCCGACGGCGCCATTGTAAAGCGTGCCGAAGAATTCGCCGAGCGCCGCGCGTCTGGCGAGCCGGTGGCGCGGATAGTCGGCGAGAAGGAATTCTTCGGACTGGTGTTTGCGCTCGGTCCCACAACGCTCGTGCCGCGGCCCGAGACCGAACTTCTGGTCGAGGCGGGGCTCGTCCATCTTGCCGACCGGCGCGCCCCAAGTTTCCTCGATCTCGGCACCGGTTCGGGCTGCGTCGCGGTTGCGGTGGCGATGCACGCCGGCAACGCGAAAGGGCTCGCGACCGACGCAAGCGCGGCGGCGCTCGCGGTCGCCCGGCGGAACGCGCGGACGCACGGGGTCGAAAGCCGGGTCACCTTCGCTGCCGGCGACTGGTACGCGGCGGTGCCGAAGGGCGCCCGTTTCGATCTTATTTTCAGCAATCCGCCGTACATCTCGTCGGACGCGATCGCCTCGCTCACCCGCGAGGTGCGTGAGCACGATCCGCGCCTGGCCCTCGACGGGGGAGCCGACGGGCTTGTCGCCTTGCGGGCGATCGTCCTGGGCGCAAGACATTTCCTCAATCCCGGCGGGATGCTGGGGGTCGAAATCGGTGCCGGACAGGGACCTGCCGTCGCCGCGCTCTTTGCGCAAGCCGGGTTGGCGGCGGTAACGACTCGTCAAGACCTTGGGCGGCATGATCGGGTGATGAGCGGGGTTTCGCCGGCCGCCGATGCGCCGGGTTGACGACCGGAAAGGGTCGGCAATTTTTCGCTTGGAAATGCGGAACGAAGCAGTTAGGGTCCAACGCGCTGGCGGGAGGCATCAACACGATGCGCCCCGGCATCTTGGCCCTCCGCCCTCGGGCGAGCCTGCTGGCGGGCAAGATAGCGAACCAAAGCACGACCAAACTCAAGCGACTGAAACGCGGCCGCGGCGGCTGCGGATCTGGCTTCAGGGCCGAAGTCCGCGCTCGTGCTTATCAATGAGGCGAATCCGATTGGCGCTCGCCTCGGCGCCGCCGAAACAATGTAAAGTCAAAGCAACCCATGAGACCCGGACAACAGAACAAGCGCTCGCGCGGTCGCAACGGCCGCAAGAACACCAACCCGCTTTCGCGTAACTACGAGAGCAACGGCCCCGACGTAAAGATCAGGGGCAACGCCTCGCACGTCGCCGAGAAATATCTGCAGCTGGCGCGCGACGCGAGCTCCTCCGGCGATCTTGTCATGGCCGAGAACTATCTGCAGCACGCCGAGCATTATTTCCGGATGATCTCCGCCGCCCAGGCGCAGTTCCCGCAGCAACAGCGGCCGGATCAGGGTCAAGTCCAGGAGCATTTCGAGTCCGACGAGGGCGATGAGGGCGACGACCACGAGATCGACGGACGGATGGACGGACGGATGAACGGATATGTCCGCGAGACTCCGCGTCCGCCGCAATACGGCCAGCCCGAACCCAACCAGGGACCGGCGGAGCGGTCGCAGGATGACCGTGGGTTCGATCGGGACCGGTCGCGGCATCATCGCCGGCGGGGGGGCGAGGTCGGCAATCCGCCCACCTCATCCGATCCCGCCCGCGCTCCGCAGCCGCCGGTCAGCGACTCGCCCAGCGAGGATACCGATCCCCCGGGCGGGGACGAACCGGCCGCCGCCAAGTAGGGTCGCGCCGGCGGAGCCAGAGCATTTGAGGCCGGGCCGCGCGCCCGGCCTTTTTCTTGGGGCGGCGCGCTCCTATATTTTGCCTGACGGGACGCGCCGGGTGGCAGGCGTCCTTGAGAGGCATCGACGCTGGCGTTTGGCCGCGCGCCATGATCGGGCGGGGCGGACGCGCCGGGCAGGAAGGCTGGGATCGTGAATAGCGAAAAATACACCGAACGGGCGCAGGGGTTCATCCAGTCCGCCCAGCAGGCGGCGCTTGGCGCCGGCCATCAGCAATTCACTCCGCTGCATGTTTTGAAGTTGCTGCTCGACGACGAGCAGGGCATGGCGGCGGGCCTCATCGAGCAGGCCGGGGGCAATCCGGCCTCCGTCAGTGCCGGGCTCGCGGCGGCACTGGCGAGAGTGCCGCAGGTTTCGGGCGATGGCGGGCAACTTTATCTCAGCCGCGACATGGCGCGCGTCTTCGACACCGCCGAGAAGGCCGCGGAGAAGGCCGGCGACAAGTTCGTCACCGTCGAGCGCCTGTTGCTCGCCTTGGCAATCGAGAAGTCAACCGACGCCGGCAAACTGCTGGCCGCGGCGGGGGTGACGCCCAATGGGCTCAACAATGCCATCAACGATCTCAGAAAGGGCCGCACCGCCGACAGCGCCTCGGCCGAAAACTCCTATGATGCGCTGAAGAAATATGCCCGCGACCTCACCGAGGCGGCGCGCTCGGGCAAGCTCGATCCGGTCATCGGCCGGGAAGAGGAAATCCGCCGCACCATCCAGGTGCTCTCGCGCCGCACCAAGAACAATCCGGTGCTGATCGGGGAGCCGGGCGTCGGCAAAACCGCCATCGCCGAGGGCCTCGCCAACCGTATCGTCAATGGCGACGTGCCGGAAAGTCTTAAGGGCAAGTCGCTGATGGCGCTCGATCTCGGCGCCTTGATCGCCGGGTCAAAATACCGCGGCGAGTTCGAGGAACGGCTGAAGGCGGTGCTCGCCGAAATTCAGGCGGCCGCCGGCAAGGTGATCCTGTTCATCGACGAGCTGCATACGCTTGTCGGGGCCGGCAGGGCGGAAGGCTCGATGGACGCCTCGAATCTTCTGAAGCCGGCGCTGGCGCGCGGCGAGCTTCACTGTATCGGGGCGACGACCCTCGACGAGTATCGCAAACATGTCGAGAAAGACGCGGCGCTCGCCCGCCGTTTCCAGCCGGTCTTCGTCTCCGAGCCGACGGTCGAGGATACGATCTCGATCCTCAGGGGCCTGAAAGAGAAATACGCGCTGCATCATGGGCTGAGGATTTCCGACTCGGCGCTGGTTGCCGCGGCGACGCTGTCGAACCGCTACATCACCGCGCGGTTCCTGCCCGACAAGGCGATCGACCTTATGGACGAAGCGGCGGCGCGTCTGCGCATGCAGGTCGATTCGAAGCCCGAAGCCCTCGACGAACTCGACCGGCGGATCATCCAGCTGAAGATCGAGCGCGAGGCGCTGAAGAAGGAGACCGACGAGGCCTCCCGCACCCGGCTCGACAAACTCGAAAACGAGTTGTCCGGTCTCGAAGAGGAAGCCAACGAGCTCTCATCTCGCTGGCGGCGCGAGAAGGATCGGCTCGGGCAATCCCAGAAGCTCAAGGAAGAACTCGACCTCGCCCGCACCGAGCTCGAAAATGCCCAGCGCACCGGCGACCTGGCGCGGGCAGGCGAGCTGGCTTACGGCATCATCCCGGCGCTCGAGAAAAAGATCGCGGCGGCCGAAAAGGAGACCGACGAACGCGCCCAGGCGATGGTCGAGGAAGTCGTCACCTCCAATCATATTGCCCAAATCGTCTCGCGCTGGACGGGGGTGCCGGTCGACCGGATGCTCGAAGGCGAGCGCGACAAACTGTTGCGGATGGAAGAGGCGCTCGGCGCCCGCGTCGTCGGCCAAGCCGAGGCGGTCGAGGCGGTCGCCAAGGCGGTCCGCCGCTCGCGCGCCGGACTGCAAGACCCGCACCGGCCGATCGGCTCATTCATGTTCCTCGGCCCGACCGGGGTCGGCAAGACCGAGCTTTCGAAGGCGCTGGCCCAGTTCCTCTTCGACGACGAGGCGGCGATGGTCCGCATCGACATGTCCGAATATATGGAGAAACATTCGGTCTCCCGACTCATCGGCGCCCCGCCGGGTTACGTCGGCTACGACGAGGGCGGCGCGCTGACCGAAGCCGTGCGGCGCCGGCCCTATCAGGTGATCCTCTTCGATGAGATCGAGAAGGCGCACCCGGACGTCTTCAACGTGCTGCTGCAGGTGCTCGACGACGGGCGGCTGACCGACGGGCAGGGCCGTACCGTCGATTTTCGCAATACCGTCATCATCATGACCTCGAATCTCGGATCGGAATTTCTGGTCCAGCAGCCCGACGGCGAGAGCATCGAGGCGGTGCGCGGCAAGGTGCTCGACGCGGTGCGCGCCGCTTTCCGGCCGGAGTTCCTCAACCGGGTCGACGAGATTCTCTTGTTCCACCGGCTCGACCGCTCGCACATGGCGGCGATCGTCGAAATCCAGTTGAAGCACCTGCGCAAGCTGCTCGCCGAGCGCGAAATCACGCTTGAGGTCACCGACGCCGCAAGGCAATGGCTGGCGCGCGAAGGCTACGATCCCGGCTATGGCGCGCGGCCGCTGAAGCGGGCGTTGCAACGCAACGTCCAGGACGCGCTCGCCGAGGAGATGCTGGCGGGCCGAATCCAGGACGGCACCACGGTCAGCGTCGATGCGCGCCCGGACGGCTCGGGGCTGACGATCGGGGCGGGTGAGCCGCTCGATCAGGCGGCGCAGTAGCGGCACCATCCATGCACAACTGCCGGCGGCGATGCCGGCCTTTTCCTTGGACGCGCACGAAGCCCTTGACCCGAACCCTGCGTCATAGTGCAGGAGGGGATCAAGGAGAATTCGATGCCCGACAGACGACCGTTCGTGACCGCTGGGGAATGCGCCAGGGCGACCGGTGCCAGCGTCCGGGCGCTCCGGCACTATGAGCGCCTCGGTTTGGTGACGCCTGTCAGGGCCGGCAACGGCTACCGGCACTACAGCGCCGACCAGGTGATGCGGGTGGTGACGATCAAGCTGTTGCAACGCCTCGGCATGCGGCTCGATGCGATCGCCCGGTTGCTCAAATCCGCCGGGTCCGATCTCGCCCGGCTGATGGCGACGCAGGAGCAGGCGCTCGAAGCCGACCGGCAGCGGATCGACATCGCGCTCGCCTACACCAAGCGGGCACGGGCTCTGCTGAAGCGCAATCCGCGCCTCGATCTCTCCGATCTCATGGACATTCTGGAGAATTCAAACATGACCAAACCGCCGAAAGCCTTTGAAGGGCTCGCCATGCCCGAGCTGACCGAGGCGCAAAAGCGCGACCTCGCTTCGCGGCAATTCACCCGGAAGGACCAGGAAGAAGTCTCGGCGCGCTGGACAAAGGTCTTTGCCGAAGCCGAAGCGCTCGCCGGCACCGACCCGAAAAGTCCGCTCGCCCGGGCGATGGTGGCGGAAGCAAGGACGTTAGTCGAGTGGTTCACCGGCGGCGACAAGGGCCTGTCGAATCACGCCGGCTCGATGTGGCAAAAGGCCTGGGCTGATGCCGAGCGTCGCAAGCACATGCCCGTCTCGGCGGAGGGCTGGGAGTTCTTGCAAAGGGCGATGGCGGCGCTCAACGCCTGATCGGACGATGCGCGCCCGTTGCAGCGCGCGCCGCGTCATTGTGCTGGCTTGCCGAAAGCGTCAATATGTCGCCATCGGTTGAGAGGAGACGCGCATGCGTGTCGACCAGATTCTCCAATCCAAGGGCAGCAAGGTGCACACGATTTCCGCCGAGGCGACGGTGGCGGAGGCGGTGCGGGCGCTCAACGCTTACAACATCGGCGCGCTCGTGGTGACCGAAGCCAACGGACGCCTCGCCGGCATCCTCAGCGAGCGCGATGTGGTCAGAAGACTCATCGGGTCCAAAGCGGCGGTTCTGACGCAAGGGGTCAAGGCGTGCATGACGCCCGATCCGATTACTTGCGCACCCGATGACACAACCGAGAGACTAATGGGCCTGATGACGACGCACCGAATCCGTCACCTGCCGGTGGTGAAAAATGGCAAGCTGATCGGCGTGATCTCGATCGGCGACGTCGTCAAGTCGCGGATCGAAGAGGTCGAACACGAGGCGGCGGCGCTGCGCGACTATATCGCGTCCTGAAAGCTCACTCGGCAGCCGCGACCTGCACAGGCTCGGCGTCGCGCGCCATCAGTTCGTGGATCTGCTCGACGGTCTGCTCGAAGGCGTGGGCAAACTGGTTCGGCAGCGTCTTGTCGCGCGGCAGGCGCACCGACAGGGGATCGACCGGGCGGCCGTTGATGCGGATTTCGAAATGTAGGTGCGGTCCGGTGGAGTAGCCGGTCGAGCCGACAAAACCGATAAGCTGGCCCTGACGGACGCGGGTGCCGGGCGTCATGGCGTCGGCGATCCGGGTCATATGGGCGTACATGGTCGTATAGCCGTTGGCGTGCTTGATCTCGACGGCGCGGCCGTAGCCGGAAATCCATTGCGCCCGTTCGACGACCCCATCGCCGCTGGCATAGATTTCGGTGCCGGTCGGGGCGGCGAGGTCGACCCCGCTATGCAGGGTGTAAGTCTTGAAGATCGGGTGGAGGCGCATGCCGAAGCGCGAGCGCAGCGTTCCGGACCCCTCGAGCGGACGGCGGATCAAAAACTTCTTTCCGGTCTGGCCGTCGGCGTCGTAATAGTCGATGACCCCGTCATCGCTGTGGAAGCGGAACATCTCGCGCCGGGCGTTGCCGACCGCCAGCCCGACATAGAGCAGTTCTTTGCGGCCCTCGGCGTCCGGCTCGGATTGCAGGATTTCGATGGATTCTCCCGGCGCGACCCGGCGGGTGAGATCGACGTCGTAGGCGAACATCGAAACGATCCGCTCGATTGTCTCGTCGTCGAGGTCGTGCTTGCGGCCGGTCTCATAGATCGAGCGATAGAGCGTCGGCAAATTGTCGACCGAAATCTCTTCGGTATCCTCGTCGGAGAATTCGATGGACGGCGGGGGGAGGCCGAGCACATAGCGCCCGCTGTCGGTGAGCGCGACGGTCGCTTCATGGGCATCATTGGGAGAATAGATGCTCATCCGGTAGGGAATCTGGGTGTCGGAGACGCGCGAGGGGCCCAAAAGAATCCTCAAATGTGAGTCCGCCGCCAGCGTTGCCGACGGGAAGATTGAGCGCAGCGCGCCGGAGATCGCCAGCACCATCGAATCGGAGAAGCCGTTTTTAGCCAATTCGTCGGCAAGCAGGGTCTCATCGTGGATGGTCAGCACGCGCTCGGTGCGGCCGGCGCTCCCGTCCCCCGGCAGACGGCTCATCGGCACCACCGAGACGTTTTCGGCGACGCCGTCGATGCCGGCCCCGCTGGCGGCACCGAAGTCGAAAGAGGGCGAGGCTTCCGGGGCATAGCCCAGCGCGATGCCCTCGATGTCGGCATAGGCGCCTTCAAGCGTCTTGCGCACATACTCGGCCGCGGCGGTGTCGGTGATCGCCGCCTCGGGGGGCACGGCGAGCGGCAGGGATGCGAGGCGCACCGCGACCTCGCCCTCGACATCGGCTCCGTAAATGTCGGTCGAGATCGAATCGGCGACGTCGGCCGCCTCGATCGGCTGGTTGCGCCGCAGGAGCTCGATCGGATCGTAAGCCGGGATATCCTCGGAGAGCGAGGTGGCGGAAGTGGCGAGCGTCGCCTTGATGCGGACGAAGGGTTGCCGGCGAATGCGGGCCACCCCTTCGACATCTTCGCGAATCGAGGCCTCGACGATCTCGAACTCGGACCTGGTGAGGGCGATCGGCCGGGCGCGGCTGGCCTTGGCGGAAAGCGAACTCAACGCCGTGACGGCGCTTTCGCTGACCTCGAGCTGCAGCGCCTCGTAGGGAGTCGAGAAGGTGTCCTGGCCCTTGAAGGAGACGTAAAGGGCCGCGCCCATCAACAGGACCGAAGTCAGGCCTGTCAGGATAGCGCCGGTCAGCCACGAAAGCGAAATCTCGCGGCCCTGCGGCATTTCCCCGTCGGTCGAATCCAGGGTGAGCGGCGGCGCATCCTCGAAGCCGGTCGCCTTGAGCAACGCAGCGTGGTGGCTCTTTTTGGCTGCGTTCAAAGCCCGTCGCCCCTGCCAGCATAACCGGCGCCCGCGGTCGGGGAGATCGGCGCCCCGCCGCCCCCGGCCGAGTCCGATGGAAGAGGCATGAAGGGCCGTTAAATTCCGGCCCCGCGAACCCCAGATAGACCCCGCGGACATCCTGAGGCTTGGCGAAAAAATGCGGCGAAACTAGGCCGCGACGGCTTGGTTGCGTCCGGTGCGTGCCAGGTGTGACAAAGCCGAGTGGCTTTGCTATAGTCGGCGACCTCGGCGGGAGGTTGCGACCGGCGATCAACGTCGGCGACGGAGGTCATTTCCTCGATTGGGGTGTTGACACCCTTTAGGGTCGCACCTATAACCCGCGAGCGCTCGCGACGGGTGGGTCTTCGACCAACTCGCACGAGCGCTTTCTCGACAAGGCAGCGTCCATCTGCCGGAGGTTCCGGCAAGGGCTTGCTGCACGGTCGTCGAAGGCGACTTCGACGACCTCGACGTCGTTTCCCTCCGGGGAACCCGAGGTCGGCTCTTTGAAGATGTGAATCGGAGAAAGAGAAACGTGGACGGCGAGGTCCTTGCGGATCGGCCGGGGTCACACCCGATCGATCGAATCGACTTCGGCGGTGCACGTTTTTCAAATAGACACCAAAATGGAACGCGCGTCCTTCGGGGCGCGTCGTGACATGTTGTGTGTCCTCGTCAAACGTGCATTGCGCCGTTCAGTCACATCAAACTTGAGAGTTTGATCCTGGCTCAGAACGAACGCTGGCGGCAGGCCTAACACATGCAAGTCGAACGCCCGTAGCAATACGGGAGTGGCAGACGGGTGAGTAACGCGTGGGAATCTACCCAGTTCTGCGGAATAACTGAGGGAAACTTCAGCTAATACCGCATACGCCCTACGGGGGAAAGATTTATCGGAATTGGAAGAGCCCGCGTTGGATTAGCTAGTTGGTGAGGTAACGGCCCACCAAGGCGACGATCCATAGCTGGTCTGAGAGGATGATCAGCCACACTGGGACTG
>JBBECE010000035.1:0-15194 GCA_040881985.1 Cucumibacter sp. | reverse complement strand
GGCGAGCCGGGCCCGGTGCGCGAAGCGCGCCGTCGGCAGCACCGTCAGCGGCGCCACCCCGCGCTCGTCGCGGCGGAACATCATCCGCTGCTCGCCCGGCGTCGACATGAAGAACGGGTGCCGCCGGTAGATGCCGTCGAGCGTCGTGGGCACGTGCGAGCCGTAAAGCTGCACCGGAAAGCTCAGCCCGGCATAGGCGCGCACCTCGGCCAGGGGCTTCGACTGGAAGATCCGCCGGTAGAACGGCCCGTGCTCGGGCCGCACGATCTGCAGGCAATAGTCGGCGCGGAAATAGTCCGATGCCATCACCCCGAGGCGCAGCGTCAGGTAGGACAGCGCCGGATATTCGAGCGAGACTTCGTAATCGGTGGTGAACCGGCTCGGATCGACGAAACTCATTCCATCGTCGAGCATCGGCCCGATCACGTCGGGATAGGCCCACATGCCGGCTGAATGGCGATGCTGGCCGGTGACGTGATGGACGCGGATCGAGCTCACCAGCCGCCCGTCGAGATAGACCCCGATCTTGTAGACGTTCGGCGCCTCGTCGAGCCCGTCGATGCAGCGGCGGTCGGGGTTTTCGGGAATATAGCCCTCGCGACGGTACGCTTCGTAGCGCAGCCGGTAGATTTCCTCGACATCTTCGGAGTAGGTGGCGGGCCGGTATTCGACCCGCTCGAGCAAATCCAGCAGCCCCTGCGCGAAACGCGACGGCGGGCTGGCCGGCCCGGTGTGTGTACTCAATGACATCCGCAATGCCCCAACTTGAGATGCATCGTAGCGAATGCCGGATGGATAAGAAACAGGTAAAATCCCGCTCAACCCGTTAACTTCTTGTTATGGTTAACGGAAATTGAATACAACCTTGACGCGGCGGGATCGTTTCGCGGTGCGGGATGCGGATCGGGGTAGTTTTACGCGCGTCGGGCTGCTAGCCGGCCATCGCCTGGACGCGCCATTGCTCGGCTTCAACGGACAGCCTCGCGATCAATTCGGCGACTTCCCGGCGTGGCAGCGGGGCTCCGAAAAGATAGCCCTGGATATGGTCGACCTCGGCGTGCATCGAAATCGCCGCGAGTTGCTCCTCGGTCTCGACCCCCTCGACGGTGACCGTCAGTTCGAGATCCTTCGACAGCCGCGCGATGTTCGATAACAGCTTCAGCGAGCGGGTGTTGGAGGTCACATCGACGACGAAGGTGCGGTCGATCTTCAGCTTGGTGAACGGCAAATCGTGCAGATAGCTCAGCGATGAGTACCCCGTCCCAAAGTCATCGAGCGCAATGCCGATGCCGCGGGCGGCGAGATCCTCGAGCATGTGCACGGCGGCGCCCTTCTCCTCGAGGAACATGTTCTCGGTCACCTCGATCTCGAGCCGGGTCGGGGGCAGGCCGGATTTCTGCAACGCCTCATCGATCATCTTCGGCACGTCGCCCATGCGGATGTCGTGGGCCGAGATGTTGACCGAGACCGAAATGTCGCCCGGCCAGTCCATGCAGTCGCGGGTCGCCGTCTCCAGCACCCAGCGGCTGATCTCGGAAATCAGGCCCATCTCCTCGGCGATCGGAATGAAAACCATCGGCGGGATGGCGCCGAGCTCGGGATGATTCCACCGCGCCAGGGCCTCGCAGCCCGCGACCTTGTGGGTGCGCCGGTCGACGATCGGCTGGTAGACGAGGTAGAGCCCGTTATTGGCGACGCATTCGCGCAAGTCCGCCTTCATTCGCTGCCGGTAGCGGTAGTCGACGTCGAGCTCGTCGGCGAACAGCTGGAATTGCCCCTTGCCCTGGCCCTTGGCCTTGTAGAGGGCGAGGTCGGCCTTGGTAAGCAACGCGTCGAAGTCGTTTTGCTCCACCGACTCGACGACGACGCCAACGCTGGCGCCGACCCGCATCAGCTGGCCGGAAAGCTCGAACGGCTTCTCGAATGCCTTGATCGCCGCTTTCGCATGGGCCGTCGCCAGCTCGCGGCTGGCCCCGCCCATCCGGAAGACGGTGAATTCGTCGCCGCCGAAGCGCGACAGCACGCAGTTCTCGTCGAGGGTCGAGCGCAGCCGCTGCGCCACCAGGGGCAACAGCTCGTCGCCGACGAGGTGCCCGTGGGTGTCATTGACATGCTTGAAGTCGTCGAGGTCGACGATCATCAGTATCGCCGATCCGGCCGCGTCGTGCTTGCCCCTGGATTTGCCGCGCCCTTCGCCATGCGCCCAGCGCTCGATGTCGGCCTCGACCCGCTCCTTGAAGAAATTGCGGTTCGGCAATCCGGTGAGCGCGTCGAAGCGCGCCATGTAGTTGATCCGCTCCTGGGCCCGCACCCGCTCGGTGATATCCTCGAACAGCAGCACGGTGCGCCCGTGCCGTGAGCTGATCGTCACCTCGCACTGATAGTCCTCGGAAAAATGCACCACGAGCTTGCGGGTGCCGCCCTTCTCGACGTTCTCGATCAACGAGCGCGCCGCGTGTTGCGGCAACGCCCGGTTGACGTTCGCCGCCGTCAGCACCATTTCGGCGAACGGCCGGCCGATCCAGCTGCCGGCCGCGAAACCCGAAAACATCTGGTGGGCGCGGTCGTTGACGACCGCCACCTTGCCGTCCTCGTCGAGCATGCACAGGCCATGCTGCATGGTGTCGAGCGCCGCGTCGAGCTCCTGAGCGAGCCGCGTCGCCTCGATCCGCCCGTGCAGGGCGCTCAACAGGAAGCGCCGCACCGTCGCGGCGATTTTCCGCAGGCTCATGAAGAACGGCACGAACATCGCCGCCAGCACCACGTGATAGACGTTGCCGGTCGTCAACAGCCCGAGAGTCAAGGGCACGACGATGAACGCCGACTGCAGGGTGACCAGCCGGTCGACCCCGAAATTGCGCGCCGCCACGCCCACCATCTGGGCGACGGTGACCGACATCACCATCAGTTCGACGACCGGATCCTTGACAAAGGCAAAGGTGACAAAGCACCACAGACCGAGCAGCATCGCGGTGATCGAGGCGCCGATCGTGTAGCGCAGCTCCCAATGCGCCGCCGCCTCGACGTCCTCCGGTTCGAAATCGGAATTCTGGAACGCCGTCATGTCGAGCCAGCGGCCGACCGTCACCGCCAGGAACGCCAGGGTGAAGAACATCATCCACGGCGATCCGGTCTTGATCGCGCAAGCGGCGCTGGCGACGATCGTCGCCGACGCGCCCTGCACCATGCTTCGCTTGTCTTCGTAAAGCGAACGCACGATGGAGACGTAATCGACGGCGGGAAGCGCCTTGCGGGCCGAGTGGAACATCGCCTATCCCAGTTTGTTGGCCTATATTGGCCATAGCCTCTCTTAAGGCCGCCTTTCAGCGCGCCGGCGGCGGAAGCGGCTTCAGTCGCTACCTGCCGGACCGGTTAACCGTCGGTTAAGGCGCCCGGAGCGGCGGCGCGCGGCCCGCAGCGTCCTGCGCGGGCCGGTTTGGGGCCGCTTCGGGGACTTCGATCGCGGCCCCTTGCGCAGTGCTGGTATTAACGTTATCGCGAGACCCTCGGAGCTCAAGGAGACAACGATGCAAGGCAGCGACAAAATGGTCGGGGCGATCCCCGCCATGGGCTATGGCACCTGGAACCTGCCCGCGCAGGAGGCGTTCAACGGCGTCCTGTGGGCGCTCGAAGCGGGCTGCCGGCATATCGACACCGCCCAGGGTTACAACAACGAGGAATTTGTCGGCGCCGCGATCGCCAAGTCCGGCATTGCTCGCCCGGAGATTTTCGTCACCACCAAGGTGGCGCCGGAAAATTTCGGACCGGGCGAGGTGCGCCCGAGCGTCGAAGCGAGCCTCAAAAAACTCGGGGTCGGGCCGGTCGACCTGCTGCTCCTGCATTGGCCCTCGCCCCACAATAAATATCCCATGGAAGATTATGTGGCGCAGTTCGCAAAAGTCTTCGACGCCGGCCTGGCAAAATCGATCGGGGTATCGAATTTCACCATTCCGCTCCTGACCGAGGCAATCCGGCTCCTCGGCAAACGCCGCATCGCGACCAACCAGGTCGAGATCCACGTGTTCATGCAGAACCGCCCGATCGTCGCCCATTGCCGCTCGCTCGGCATCCCCTTGACCGCTTACTGCCCGCTCGCCCGCGGCCGGGTGGTGGGCGATCCGACGCTCGCCGAAATCGGCAAGGCGCACGGGGCGACCGGTGAACAGATCGCGCTGGCGTTCCTGATCCAGGAAGGCTTCATCGTCATTCCGTCCTCGGGAAAGAAAGACCGTATTGTCTCGAATTTCGCGGCACGGAAGATCGAGTTGACCGACCCCGAGATGCGGCGCCTCAGCGCCCTCGACCGAGGCGAACGGGTGGTCAACGGCGACTGGTGCCCAAAATGGGACTGAACGAGGATGGCGCTCCGGCTCCGCGCCCTTGGGGGCTGGACAAGCCTGAAGCGAATGGGCATCACCCCAACCGGGGAAAGTTGAGCGGGGCTCTGTGATGGGCAGAGCGCGCATCCGGCTGAAGGATATCGCCGACCAGACGGGGTTCTCGACCAATACCGTCTCGCTCGCCTTGCGCGAGAGCCCGCGCATTCCCGAAGAGACCCGCCAGATCATCCGCTCGGCGGCGCAGACGCTCAACTATCTGCCCAACCAGATAGCCAAGTCGCTGGTGTCGCGGGAGACCAAGACCATCGGGCTGGTTTTGACCGATATTCTCAACCCGACGATGAACCAGACCGCCCAGGCGCTCGAACTGGAGCTCGCCGAGCGCGGCTATTCGACCCTCTTCGCATCCTCCAACGATACGCTCAGCCATGAGCGCGACGCGGTCGACGTGTTCCGCTCGCGGCAGGTTGACGGCATTCTCATCTATCCGACGACCCACCGCGAGATCGAGCATATCCGCGTCTTGCGGCGCGCCGGCTATCCGACGGTCATGCTTGTCGACAACCCGGACGCCGATGTCGACGCGGTCAGCGTTGACGATCGCCGCGGCGCCTGGAAAGCAACGAGACACTTATTGGAGCTCGGCCATCGCCGCATCGGCTTTCTCGATTCCGCCCATGCGCTCGGCAACAACGAAAAGCGCGAGGGATTTCAAATGGCGATCAGCCAGTCCGGCGTCGATTACGACCCGGCCCTGGTGATCGACCCAACCGGACACAGCGCCACGGATGGCTTCAAAGCGGCGGCGATATTGATGGGCCTGCGCAATCCGCCGACGGCGATCTTCACGTCCAACGATTCTCTGGCGCTCGGCGTGTTGCGCTGGTGTTTTCGCAACGGCCGCGCGGTGCCGGGCGATCTGTCGATCGTCGGCTTCGACAATATCGAATATGCCGAATTCGCCGCCGTGCCGTTGACCTCGGTCGACTATGCCGCCGCGACGCTTGCCCGCATGGCGGTCGACCGGCTGATGCGGCTGATCGAGGCGGGGGACACGCTGCCCGCCCCGCGCGTCACCCTGATCGACCCCGATCTGGTGGTGCGCGAAAGCACCGGCCCGCTCAGGGGCGCGTGATGGCGGCAAAACTCACCGATGCCGAGCGAGCCGCAGCTCTCGCGACCTTGCCCGAGTGGCGTCTCGACGGTTTGGCCGGCGCCATCGCCCGCCAGTTCAAGTTCGCCAATTTCATCGAAGCCTTCGGCTTCATGGGACGCGTGGCGCTTCTCGCCGAGAAGGCCAACCATCACCCCGACTGGTCGAACAGCTACAACCGGGTGACGGTGTCGCTGACCACTCACGACGCCGGCGGGCTGACCGAAAAAGACGTGGCGCTGGCCCGCGCTATTGATCTCTTAGTGAAAATTCCGTCCTGAGGGTAGCGCCGCCCTGGCCTGCCGCCGGGCTTTGAGGACGCCGCGCTCGGCAATGGCCAGACGCGGATCGCGGCGCCCTGATCCGGCCTCGTCGGCCCGCGCCAATCCCGCCGCCCCGATCTCGGCGCCGTCGGCCAATTCGACCAGCGAGGCGGTCAAATCGACGAGCTCGCGGGCGATCAGGTGAATGACCAGCCCTTCCTTCTGGATCACGCCTTTCACTCCCATGAAGCGCGCGCCCAAAACCACCCGGCGAAACCTTTCAAAGACTTTCGGCCAGATGATGATGTTGGCGATGCCGGTCTCGTCTTCCAAAGTCGCGAACACCACCCCGCTCGCGGTGCCCGGCCGCTGCCGCACCAAAACCAGCCCGGCGGTCTCGACGCCCTTGCCGTCGGGGATCAAGGCGAGTTCGGAGGCGGCGCGATAGCCCGCCGCTTTCAACTCCTCCCGGAAGAATTCGACCGGATGCGCCTTCAGCGACAGCGACAGCGCCCGGTAGTCGTGGATGACATGCTCGCCGAGCGGCATCGGCGGCAGCGCGGCCTCTTCTTGTTCCGCCGGGCCGGGCCGGCCTGAGGCCTCGAACAAGGGAAGCGTCTCCGCGCCGGGAGCGCCTTTCAACCCGCCGACCGCCCAGAGCGCCGCCCGCCGGTCGAGCCCTATGGATCGAAACGCGTCGGCCTCGGCGAGCTTTTCGAGGGTTGCGACCGGCAGGCGGGTTCTGAGCCAGAGATCGCGCACCGAATCATAGCCGGCTCCCCGCCGCGCCTGGATCAACTCCGCCTCCTCGCGCTTCATCCCCTTGATGCTCATCAGCCCGAGCCGGACCGCATGGGTCGAGCGGATGTCGGCATACATCTCGACATGCCGCGCCCAGAGCCGCGAGGCCGCCTCCGGCCCGTCTTCCAGCACCGCATCGGTATCGGAGAAATTGATATCGACGTCGCGCATCTCGACGCCGTGCTCGCGCGCGTCGCGGACGATCTGGGCGGGGGCGTAAAAGCCCATCGGCTGCGAATTGAGCAGTGCGCAGCAAAAAACATCCGGGTAATGGCATTTGAGCCAGCAGGAGACATAGACGAGAAGCGCGAAGGACGCCGCATGGCTTTCCGGGAAACCGTAATCGGCAAAGCCCTCGATCTGCGAAAAGCACCTCTCGGCGAACTCGCGCTGATAGCCGCGCTCGAGCATGCCCGCGATCATCTTGTCGCGGAAGGAGCCGATGGTGCCGCTGCGCCTGAACGTCGCCATCGCCCGGCGCAGCTGGTCGGCCTCGCCCGGGGTAAAACCGCCGGCGACGATGGCGATCTTCATCGCCTGTTCCTGAAACAGCGGCACGCCATAGGTTTTGGCGAGCACGGCCTCGAGCTCCTTGCTCGGATAGGTGACTTTTTCTTTGCCCTGCCGGCGCCGCAGATACGGGTGGACCATGTCGCCCTGGATCGGCCCGGGGCGGACGATCGCGACCTCGACGACCAGATCGTAGAAATTGACCGGCTTGAGGCGGGGCAGCATCGACATCTGCGCCCGGCTTTCGATCTGGAACACCCCGACCGTGTCGGCGCGATGCGTCATCCGATAGACCGAATTGTCGTATTGCGGCACCGAGGCCAGCGTCAGCGTCTCGGCGTAATTGAATCGCAACAGCTCGAACGCCCGGCGGATGCAGGTCAGCATGCCGAGCGCCAGTACGTCGACTTTCAGGATCCCGAGGGCGTCGAGATCGTCCTTGTCCCATTCGACGACGGTGCGATCCTGCATCGCCGCATTCGAGATCGGCACGAGATGGTCGAGCCGGCCGCGGGTGATGACGAAGCCGCCCACATGCTGCGACAGGTGGCGCGGAAAACCGATGAGATCGCGCACCAGCCGCAGAACCGTCGCCAGCGTCGGATCGTCGGCATCGAGCCCGGCCTGCCGGACCCGTTCCGGCTCGGGACCGTTGTCGCTCCAGCCCCAATGCAAGCCGTTCAGCGCCGCGATCATGTCGTCGGAAAGCGCGAACACTTTTCCCACTTCGCGGATTGCCGAGCGGGAGCGATAGGTGATCACTGTCGCCGCCAGCCCGGCCCGGTGCCGCCCGTATTTACAGTAAAGATACTGGATGACCTCCTCGCGCCGCTCATGCTCGAAATCGACGTCGATGTCGGGCGGCTCGTCGCGTTCGGTCGAGACGAACCGTTCGAACAGGAGATCGACCAGCATCGGGTCGACCTCGGTCACCCCGAGGCAGAAGCAGACCGCCGAATTGGCCGCCGAGCCGCGCCCCTGGCACAAAATGCCGCGTTCCTCGCGGGCAAACCTGACGAGGTCGTGGACCGTCAGAAAATACGGCGCGTATTGCTTGTCGGCGATCAGCTTCAATTCATGGGTGAGCCCGGTCGAAACCCGATCCGGCACCCCGTCGGGATAGCGTTTTGCCGCCCCTGCCCAGGTGAGCCGTTGGAGCGTTTGCTGCGCCGTCTCGTCCTTGCCGATCGTCTCCTCGGGATATTCGTAGCGCAGGTCGGCGAGCGAAAAGGCGATCCGCGATGCGAGTCTTGCCGTCTCGGCGATGGCTTCCGGATGTTCGCGGAAAATCCGCGCCATCTCGGCGGGAGATTTGAGATGCCGTTCGGCGTTCTTTTCGAGAACCCGCCCGGCGGTCGCGATGGTCAGATGCTCGCGGATGCAGGTCAAGACATCCTGCAGCGCCCTTCGTTCCGGCACATGGTAGAGCACGTCATTGACCGCCAGCATCGGCACTTTGGTTGTCTGCGCCAGCCTGGCGATGCGGTTGAGCCGCGCCCGGTCGGCCCCGTCATAGCGCGCCGCCGCGGCGACCCAGACCCTACCCGGGGCAAGCGCCGCGAGCCGCTTCAGCGCCGCCGCCGTTCCCGCCCAGTCGGCTTCGTCGGGCATCAGTGCCAACAACTGGCCTTCGGCGAAGTCGGCCAGGTCAGTGAACTCGATATGGCATTCGCCTTTTTCGACCCGCCTGTTGCCAAGCGTCAGCAGCGCACAGAGCCGTCCATAGGCGTCGCGGTCGATGGGGAAAGCGAGAATATCCGGCGTGCCGTCGGCAAAGCCGAGCCTGACCCCGGTGATCGAATGGAATTTCCCGCCCGCCTCGGCGACGCGCCTGGCGCCGAGATACGCCTTCACCACGCCGGCGAAGGAATTGCGGTCGCAAAGCGCCAGGCCTTGCTGTCCGAGCGAAGCCGAGGCGATCACCAGCTCGTCGGGATGCGAGCCGCCCCGCAAAAACGAGTAATTCGAGATCGCGGCGAGCTCGACATAGTCGGGGGCGCTCACGCGAACAGCCCGTGCAGGAACCAGCGTGGCTTTGCCGGCGCCTCCCCGTAAAGCCCCTCGCGGAAGAGCCAGAAGCGCCGGCCCTCTTCGTCCTCGGCGATGTAATAGTCCCGCGTCAGCGAGCCTTCCCCGGGCCGCCACCATTCGACCCCGATCCGTTCGGGCCCGGAGGCGCGGCGGAAGCGGTGACTGACCCGCCGCCATTCCATCCGCGCCGGCGGGCCTTCCGGCACCTCGGCGATGACGGCGATTTCCTCGGGTACGGGCAAAAGCCGCAAGGGCCGCGGCAGGGCGGGATCGGGCGCCGCGCCGGGCACCGCATCGGTCGACGCCACGACCGGCTCCAGCATCACCGCCCGTTCCGGAATATGGGTGTCGGCGAATTTCGAGCGGGTCAGCGCCTCGGCGCCGAGCCGGCTTGTCACCCGGTCGTAGAGCCGGTCGAGACCAAGCCGCGCGTTGGCGCCTTCGAAGACGCCGAGCTGGGCCGCCTCGAGCCGGGAGACCGACGTCGCCCCGAGCCGCACCATGTCGATGCCAAAGCCAGTATCGAATTCGCCCTCGAAGCGTTCGAGCCGGTTGGCGAAGAGCCGCGTCACATGCTTGCCGTCGCGGGTCGCCGAGGCGGCGTTGACCGCAAGGTGCATCACCTTGTGATCGACCCGGTACAAAAAGAGATGAAAAGTCTGCGCCCCTTCCCTCCCCGCCTCGAGCCCGGCGGTGAGCCGGATGGAAAGATCCGCGACCGTCGCCATCACATCGTCGAGGAGCGCGATCGGTTCGCCGAACCGGCGTTCGGCCATCCGCTCGGGCTCGGGCAGGCGCGGGACGATGCGCTCGTTGCGCGTCCCCAGCGCCTGGTCGAGACGGAGCAACAATCCCTCGCCGAACCGCGCCTGCAGCGCCCGCCGGTCGCGGCCGTAAAGCTGGCCGATGCGTTTGAGCCCCATCCGGTCGAGCCCGTCGCCCGTCGCCTCGTCGAGCCTGAGCGCCATCACCGGCAGGCAGGCGAGCGCCTCTGCCACTCCCCCTCCCCTCGTAAGGGGGAGGGTTGGGGTGGGGGTTGTCTGCGTATCAACCCCCACCCGCCCCGCCAGTATCCTGCCGGATACAGGCGAGTCGACCTCCCCCTTTCTGGGGGAGGTAATAATTCCGTCCTCGCCATAATGGGAGAGCGCCCAGGCCGCCCCGATGGTCGGGGCGATCGAACCGCGTGCCTCAAGCCCGAGTCCGGCGAGCCGGGTGGTGAGGGCATCGAGGAGCGCCTGCTCCCCGCCCCAGAGATGGGCGACCCCGGTCACGTCAAAGACGATGTCGCTCATCGGCGTCATCGCCCGATGCACCGCGACCAAGGGGCTCGCCCAGCTCAGCCAGTCGGCAAGCTCTTCGAAGGCGGCCATGAGCCGTGCCCGGTCCATCGGCCTGGCCAAAAGCGGCGGGCAAAGCGCCCGCGCATCGGCGAGCGTCTGGCCTTCTCCGAGCCCGGCCGAAAGCGCCGCCCGGTTGAGCGCCATGAGCCGCATGGCGCTCTTTTCCATCTCGTAGAGCACCATTGGCCGGTCGCGGGGGAGGCCTTGCTCAAGCCGTCCGAGACAATCGGTCGCCCAGAACGGGAACCAGAGCGCCAGATGCCGCCTTTCGGGCGCCGCTCTCGGGACTGTCGATTTCGCCAAAGCCGTCATTGGTCCATTCCAGAAGCCAGTTGCCCTTGAGACCCCCGCCCGACCGGTCGAGGGTGACGGCGAAACGCGGGGCGCCCGATGCCTTGTCGTCGAAAACCCGCGCCCCCGACGGGGCGGGTGCCACGAGCCAGCGCATGAAGGCGGCGCTCGCCGGAATCGACGGCCCGTAGCGAATGATCAGCATCGAGACCCCCGCGCTTTTCGCCCTCAGCGCCAGCCGCCGCGAGGCGGTGAAATCGAGCGCCTTCGGATAGGCGGCAATATCGGCGATGACCGCGGCAACGCCGGTGCAGCCGAGCGCCTCCTCGGCACACCAGAGCAAGTCGCCGATGCTTTTCATCCGCCCGATGACGACCCGGTCGGCATCGAGGCCGAAAGAAGCGATCCCCGCCCCATAGAGAATGCCGGTCTCGGCCCCTTGGTGGCTCCCCTGCAGCCAGAGCACGACCGGCCGGCCCGGCGAGATGAGCCCCCGCGCCAGCCCCAGCGCGAAGCCGAGCCCGGCCCCGGCATCGCACCCGGTCGCCGCCCAGACCTCGTGCAAAAGCCCGGCCGGCGCGTCCCGCCAAGGCACGAATTCCCGCCCTCCGGGCCGCATACCGAGCCGCTCCCCGCCCCGCAACAGGAGCGGCCGGTTTTCGACCTTTTCGATATGTTCCCGGAGGCTTGCCAGCACCCCCGACCGGACGACGTCCCGCATGGACGAGCCTCACCGATTGATAAGAACAAATAGGGAACATCAGAATCGGATCGAGAGTCAAGGGCCGGGCGCGGCCTTGAGCGCATCCCGCCCCGCCCCTATGGTCCAAAAATGTTCGACGCCATCTCCCGCCTCTTCGCCCGCCAGACAAACGAGCCCGAAGGCCCGCTCGAGCCAAAACTCGCGGTCGCGGCGCTGCTGGTGCATCTGACCGCCGTCGACGGCACCATCGGTGAGGACGAGCGCGAGGCGGTGAAGCGCCTTCTCAAGGAGCGCTACGATCTGACCGGCGCCGAAGTGATGGCACTCGTTGCGCTGGCGACGCGCCGCGACCACGAATCGGTCGACTACTACCAGTTCACCGCCGCGCTCTCGCGCCTCGAGGAGGACGAGCGGATCGCCATTATCCGGATGATGTGGGAGCTGGTGTTCACCGACGCGCGCAATCACGAGCTCGAGGACAATATGGTCTGGCGCGTCGCCGAGCTGATCGGCATTTCGGCGCGCCAGCGCACCCTCTTGCGCAACGAGGTCAAGCGGCAGGGCGGGGCGCGATAGGCGTTGCATGTGCAGCGTTTTGGCGATTTGCAAGCCGGGGCGCATGCCGCCGCGGCAGCCGGCAGCGCGCCAACCCTTCAAATCGGGCGCTTTTTTGCGCCCGCCGCCCGCCCTTGCCGCTCCCCGCTCCCTTCGCTACATAGGCGCACCCGACTTCGGCGGAGGCCTGTCATGCGCATCATTCTCGACGTGATCCTGATCGTCCTGCAGGCCTATTGGTGGGTGGTGATCGTCATGATCATCATGAGCTGGCTTTTCGCCTTCAATGTCATCAACGGCCGCAATGAATTCGTCGCCACAGTCTGGCGCATCGTCAATGCGCTGACCGAGCCGGTGCTGCGGCCGATCCGCCGCTTCATGCCGAATCTCGGCGGGGTCGATATTTCGCCGCTGGTGCTCTTTCTCGCCATCTACATCCTCCAGCGCATCATTACCGATTACCTCTATCGCTTCGCGTTCTGATCCGTGGCCGCGTGGCGGCGGACGGAGACGGGCATCGACCTTCGTTTGCGCGTCACCCCCAACGCCGGACGCGACACGATCCTAGGCGTCGAGCAGCGCGACGAGACGAGCGTGCTGCGGGTGAAGGTTGCCGCTCCGCCCGACAAGGGCCGCGCCAACAAGGCGGTGATCGCGCTCCTCGCCAAAGCCCTTAACGTGCCAAAATCGTCGATCCGGATCGCAAGCGGGGCGGCCGCGCGGGACAAGATTGTCCATATTGAAGGCGCGCCGAAGCGGCTGATTGCCGCGCTCAACAAACCCAACCTCCCCCGAAATCCTGTTCGTCATGGCCCGACTTGATCGGGCCATCCAGCAGCGCGCCGTCGGGCGCGCGAAAGAATCCTCTGCGCCGCCGACGCGGCGCACTGGATCACCGGGACTTTGTCTGGCCTCGCGCCGGCGGGCTGGCCGGGTGATGACGAGGTGGCGCGTTGGGGGAGGTGGGAAGGCAAAACCCGTTGCGTCCTGCCGCCCGATTTGGCAGAAGTGCGCCACTTTCGGGGGAAGGGGACGGTACGGCGAATTGATCGCCGGCATCGCCCCGCCTGCCGCCAAATTCAAACCGGGAACCAGAATTCAATGACCCTGATTTTGTGGCTGATCGTGCTCGCGGGCGCGCTGTCGATCGTCTACGGCTTCGTGACCACCCGCTCGCTCCTGAGCGCCGATGCCGGCTCCGAAAAGATGCAGGAAATTTCCGCCGCCATCCGCGAGGGCGCGCAGGCGTATCTGCGCCGCCAATACGCCACCATCGCCGCGGTCGGGGTCGTCATCTTCGGCCTCGCCTGGTGGCTCCTCGGCATCTATCCGGCGCTCGGGTTCCTGCTCGGCGCGGTGCTCTCGGGGGCGGCCGGCTTCATCGGCATGAATGTCTCGGTCAGGGCCAACGTTCGCGTCGCGCAAGCCGCGACCGCTTCACTCGCGAGAGGACTCGATCTCGCCTTCAAGTCGGGCGCCGTCACCGGCCTTCTGGTTGCCGGTCTCGGTCTTTTGGGCGTCACCGTCTATTTCGTCTTTCTCACCTGGGGGCTCGGCAACGACCCCACAAGCCGCGACGTCATCGACGCGCTGGTGGCGCTTTCGTTCGGCGCCTCGCTGATCTCGATCTTCGCCCGACTTGGCGGCGGTATCTTTACCAAAGGCGCCGACGTGGGCGGCGACATGGTCGGCAAGGTCGAAGCCGGAATTCCCGAGGACGACCCGCGCAACGCCGCGGCGATCGCCGACGCGGTCGGCGACAATGTCGGGGACTGCGCCGGCATGGCGGCGGACTTGTTCGAAACCTATGTGGTGACCGCCGTCGCGACCATGGTGCTCGCCGCCATCGTCCTGCCCGACGCTTATAAGCTCGCCGGGATGATCCTGCCGCTCGCCATCGGCGGGGCCTGCGTCATCACCTCGATCGTCGGCACCTATTTTGTCCGGCTCGGGGCTTCCAACAACATCATGGGCGCCCTCTACAAGGGCATCATCGCCACCGGCGTTCTCTCGCTCATCGCGCTCTGGCCGGTCATCAATTCGGTCTTCGGCTCGATGGATGCCGATCTCGGCGGCTTCACCCCGGCGGACCTCTTCTGGTGCGGGACGACCGGCCTCGTCATCACCGGGTTCCTGATCGTCATCACCGAATATTACACCGGCACCGGCCGCCGCCCAGTCAACTCGATCGCCGAAGCCTCGGTCACCGGCCACGGCACCAACGTCATCCAGGGCCTCGCCGTTTCGCTCGAATCGACCGCGCTCCCCGCCCTTGTCATCATTGCCGGCATCGTCGTCGCCAGCAATTTCGCCGGCCTCTTCGGCATCGCGGTGGCGGTCGCGACCATGCTCGCTTTGGCCGGGATGATCGTCGCGCTCGACGCTTTTGGCCCCGTCACCGACAATGCCGGCGGCATCGCCGAAATGGCGGGGCTCCCCGAGGAGGCGCGCCGCCATACCGACGCGCTCGACGCCGTCGGCAACACCACCAAGGCCGTCACCAAAGGCTATGCCATCGGCTCGGCGGGTCTGGGCGCGCTGGTGCTGTTCACCGCCTATACCCAGGACCTGACCTTCTTCGCCCGCGAGGCGCTGCCCGGCAGCTTCTTTTTCGGGCTCGGGCAGGTCTCGTTCTCGCTCACCGACCCCTATGTGGTGGTCGGGCTGCTGTTCGGCGGGCTGCTGCCGTTCCTCTTTGGCGGCATGTCGATGACCGCGGTCGGGCGCGCCGCACAGGCCGTCGTCATCGAGGTTCGCCGACAGTTCGCCGAAAATCCCGGCATCATGGCCGGCACGGTGAAGCCCGACTATGCCCGCGCGGTCGATCTGCTGACCCGCGCCGCCATCCGCGAGATGATCCTGCCCTCGCTCCTGCCGGTGCTCTCGCCCGTCGTCGCTTTCTTTGCCATCCATGCCATCGCCGGCAAGGCGCAGGCGTTTGCGGCATTGGGCGCCATGCTGCTCGGCGTCATCGTCACCGGGCTCTTTGTCGCCATCTCGATGACCGCCGGCGGCGGCGCCTGGGATAATGCCAAAAAGCAGATCGAGGAAGGCTACACCGACAAATCCGGCAGACTGCACGAGAAGGGCTCGGAGGCCCACAAGGCGGCGGTAACCGGGGACACGGTCGGCGATCCCTACAAGGACACCGCCGGCCCGGCCGTCAACCCGATGATCAAGATCACCAATATCGTGGCGCTGCTG
>JBBECE010000034.1:0-76187 GCA_040881985.1 Cucumibacter sp. | reverse complement strand
GACACGGATTTTCTGTTAGGAAACCCGGCCCGCCGCTGACGGCGGCTCCCTTTTCCAGTTCAGGCCTGACCCATGACGACCGATATTGCCGCGCCCGGCGGCGCGCCCATCCTTGCGCCCGAGACCGCGATCTCGCCCAGCGACGCCCGCCACGCCGTGCGCAACAGCCTCGTCATCAATATCCTGCTGGTCGCGACCTTCGTCGTCTTCCTCAACGAGACGATCATGAGCGTCGCCATTCCGCGCCTGATGGCAGCGCTCGACGTGCCGGCCAGCGCCGCCCAGTGGCTGACCACCGCGTTCCTCCTGACCATGGCGGTGGTCATTCCGGTGACCGGCTTTCTGCTGCAGCGGCTCAATACGCGGCCGGTCTTCATCGCGGCGATGACGCTCTTTTGCACGGGCACGCTGGTCGCGGCGCTGGCGCCCGGCCTCGAGGTGCTGATCCTCGCCCGGATCATCCAGGCCGCCGGCACCGCGATAATGTTGCCGTTGCTGATGACAACGGTGATGACGCTGGTGCCGCCCGAGGTGCGCGGCAAGACCATGGGCAATATCTCGATCGTCATGTCGGTTGCCCCGGCGATCGGGCCGACGATCTCGGGGATCATTCTCAACTATCTCGACTGGCGCTGGATATTCATCCTGGTGCTGCCGATCGCGCTCGGCGCCTTCTGGCTCGGCTGGCGCCGGATGGTCAACGTCACCACCCCGCGCTTTGCCCCGCTCGACATCGCCTCGGTGATCGTCTCGGCTTTCGCATTCGGCGGGCTGGTCTATGGGTTGAGCAATGTCGCCCTGCCCGACGCACCGATCCCCGGCTGGATGGCGCTTGCCGTGGGGGCGGTCGCGATGGCCGCCTTCATCTGGCGGCAGATTTCGCTGCAGCGGAAAGACCGCGCGCTGCTCGATTTGCGCACCTTCGAGTCGAAGAATTTCACGATTTCCGTCGCCATGATGGCGATCTGCATGATGGCCCTGTTCGGCACCATAATCCTCCTGCCCATCTACATGCAGAACGTTCTCGGTTTCGACACGCTGCAAACGGGTCTTCTCTTGCTGCCCGGCGGCCTGCTGATGGGTCTGCTTGGCCCCTCGGTCGGTCGGCTCTATGACCGGATCGGTCCGACCCCCTTGATCGTGCCCGGCATGATCGTGGTCTCCGCCGTGATCTGGGCGATGACGCTGCTCGGGCCCGACACCTGGTTCGGCTATATCCTTGCCGGGCACATCGTCATGAGCGTCGGTTTCGCGTTCCTGTTCACCCCGCTCTTCACGGTGAGCCTGTCGTCCGTGCCGCCGCAATTCTATTCGCATGGCAGCGCGCTGCTGGGCTCGATCCAGCAGGTCGCGGGCGCTGCGGGCGTCGCTTTGTTCGTGGCGCTGATGACGGCGCAAATGGCGGCCCGCCTCGCCGCCGGCGAAGCCGAACGCGTGGCCCTGTCGGGCGGCATCGCCACGGCGTTCCTCTGCGGCGCCATCATTTCGCTCTTCGCCATCGTCGCCGCCTTTTTCATCCGCAAGGCGCCGGATTCCCTGCATCCCGGAGGGCCGGCGGGCCATCGATGACACTCCCGCCTATCAATCGGCGCCCCCGCGCGGCATAATCGCGGCGGGGGGCGTTTTTCGGGAGAGACCTCGATGATCCGCCTGATGTTGGCTCTGCCTTTGGGCCTCGCGGCCGCGCTCGCCGCCCTGCCCGCCGCGGCCCAGGATGTCGATTCGACCTATACCGACCTCGACATCAACGAATGCACGCTGCTCTCAACCGACGAATTGGGCGCGCAATGGGCCTGCCCCGGCTACAAGGGCTATCCGCTCTATGTCGCCGAGGGCGACCTCAGGTTCTTCGTCTCTTATGGCTTCGGCGCTCTCGAGCAGCGCGCCGCCACCCAGGGGCTCGGGCCGTTCAACACTCTCGGCCCGCGCATCGAATGGCGGATGAGCAACGCCACGGGCGACTGGAAGCCGTTCGCGACGATCCTCAGATACTTCACCGAACCCGACCCCGACTACCGCGGCGAGGTGCTGGTGGTGACGACGCTCGGCCCGGCCGGGGTCTGCCACATCGCCTATATCGACGCCCGCGCCAATCCGGACCCCAATGCGATGGCCCGCGAGGTCGCCGATTCGCTCGCCCGGACTTTCGATTGCGCGACCGAGCCGCTGGTCTGGGGCGTCCGCGACCGCAGCTTCTAGACGAGCCCGCCTAGCCGGCTTTCGCCGCCCGCATGGCGCGTTTGCGATCGTTCGGATCGAGGAGGATCTTCCGGAGCCGGATCGATTTCGGCGTCACCTCGACGAGTTCGTCCTCGTCGATATAGGCCATAGCCTGCTCGAGAGTCAGGATCTTCGGCGGGGTCAGCCGCAGCATCTCGTCATGGGCATGGGTGCGAACGTTGGTCAGCTGCTTGCCCTTCAGCGCATTGACCTCGAGATCGTTGCCGCGCGAATGCTCGCCGACGATCATGCCCGCATAGACCTCGGTGCCCGGCATGATCATCATCGCCCCGCGATCCTCGAGATTGAACAGCGCGTAGGCGACCGCCACGCCCGCCGCGTTGGAAATCAGGACCCCCGTCCGCCGCCCCGGCAGCACCCCCTTGAAGGGCGCATATTTGGCGAAGACCCGGTTGAAAACCGCGCTGCCCCTGGTGTCGCCGAGGAGTTCCGGCTGGTAGCCGATCAGCCCGCGCGTCGGCACGTTGAGCTTGATTCGCGTCCGCCCGCCACCCGAGGGCCGCATGTCGGTCAACTCGCCCCGCCGCTCCTGCAGTTTTTGCACGACAATGCCGGTGAAGGCGTCATCGACGTCGATGATAACTTCCTCGATCGGCTCGAGGGTCGCCCCGGCCTCCTCGCGCATCAGGACTTTCGGGCGGCCGACGCACATCTCGAACCCTTCGCGGCGCATCGTCTCGATCAGCACCGCCAGCTGCAATTCGCCGCGCCCGGCGACCTCGAAACTTTCCTTGTCGGCCGCCTCGGTGACCTTCAGCGCCACATTGCCCTCGGCTTCCCTCAGCAGCCGTTCGCGGATGACGCGCGACTGCACCTTGTCGCCCTCGCGCCCGGCCAACGGCCCGTCATTGACCCGAAAACTCATCGACAGCGTCGGCGGATCGATCGGCTGGGCCGGCAGCGCGTCGGTGACTTCGGGCGCGCACACCGTGTCGGCGACGGTGGCGGTTGGAAGCCCCGCAATGGCGATAATATCGCCGGCCTCCCCTGCCGCGATCGGCAGGCGTTCGAGCCCCCGGAAGCCGAGGACTTTCGAAATCCGCCCGCGCTCGATCTCCTCCCCGGTCCGGCTCAAGGCGTGCACCGCGTCGCCCGCACTGACGGCGCCCGACATCACCCGCCCGGTCAAAACGCGCCCCAGATAGGGGTCGCGCTCGATCGTCGTCGCCAGCATCCGGAAGGCGCCCGGCTCGGTTTTCGGCGGGGCGACCTCGGTGATCACCGTGTCGAGGAGCGGCCGCATATCGGCCTTCGGTCCGCCCGGCTCCTTCGCCATCCAGCCCTGCTTGGCCGAGCCGTAGAGAATCGGGAAATCGAGCTGCTGTTGGTCGGCGTCGAGCGCCACGAACATGTCGAAAATCTCGTCGAGCACCTGGATATGCCGCTCGTCGGGCCGGTCGATCTTGTTGATCGCGACGATCGGCCGGAGCCCGACTTCGAGCGCCTTGGCGAGGACGAATTTGGTCTGCGGCATCGGTCCTTCGGCGGCATCGACGAGCAGGATGGCGCCGTCGACCATGTTGAGGATGCGCTCGACCTCGGCGCCAAAATCGGCGTGGCCGGGCGTATCGACGATATTGATCCTGACCCCGTGCCAGGCGAGCGAAGTGACCTTGGCGACGATGGTGATGCCGCGCTCGCGCTCGAGCTCGCCCGAATCCATCGCCCGCTCGGCGACCCGCTGATTGTCGCGAAAGGTGCCGGATTGCTTGAGGAGCTGGTCGATCAGCGTCGTCTTGCCGTGGTCGACATGGGCAATGATGGCGATGTTGCGCAGCGGCATGGCGGCTCGGCGGGAGGGCGCGGAGCGCCAGCCTCTAGCCGATGCCCGCCCTCCGGGCAAGGGCATGTTTTCGGCGCGCTTCTGTTTCTTATTAAGCATTGACTTATATAAGTCTCAACTGATATCATACCCGCGCACTGGAGGAACCCCCGATGACCGATGTCGACGAACTGGCCGGCGCGGCCGAACGCGCCGTCACCGAGCGGCTGAAGGACGGCAAGAGGCTGAAAGTGGTGCGGATCGCCCGTACCTATCCCACCAGCGTCGCGGATGCCTGGGATGCGCTCACCAATAGGGAGCGCATTCCGCGCTGGTTCCTGCCGATTGCCGGCGACCTCAAAGTCGGCGGCAAATATCAGCTGACCGGCAATGCCGGCGGCACAATCACCGATTGCACGCCGCCGAAATTCTTCGCGGCGACCTGGGAATATGGCCCCGCGATTACCTGGATCGAGGTTTCGATTGCCAAGGACGGCAATGGCGCGCGGGTGACGCTCGAACATCTCGCCGAGGAAGAGGAGCACTGGAAGAAGTATGGACCGGGCGCAGTCGGCATCGGCTGGGATCTCGGCTTCCTCGGCCTCGGCAAGCATTTGACGACCGGCGGTTCGCTGAATGCGGAGGAGGAGAATGCCTGGGTGATGACCCCCGAGGGCCGCCGCTTCGTCGAACTCGCGAGCGATGCCTGGACCGCGGCGGATATCGGCTCGGGCCGGCCGGAAGCTGATGCCCGCAAAGCAGGCGCCCGCACCACCGCCTTCTACACGGGGCAGCCCGAGCCGGAGTGATGCACGCCTTCGACGTCCTCGGCGATCCGGTGCGGCGGCGGATTCTCGACCTGCTCGCCGGGTCCGAGCTGACCTCCGGCGCGATCGTCGAAGTCGTCCGCCGCGAATTCGGCATTTCCCAGCCGGCGGTCAGCCAGCATCTCAGGGTGCTCCGCGAGAGCGGTTTTGCCAGCGTGCGCGCGCAGGGCACGAAGCGGCTCTACGCGGTTGAGTCGGCGCCGCTGCGCGAGGTCGATGCCTGGGTCGAGAAATTCCGCGCCTTCTGGGAGCCGAAATTCATGGCGCTTTCGACCGAAATCGCCCGCGGCAAGCGCAAGCGCCAGGTGACGGCACTTTCGGGTGATTTCAGCCGGTCCCGCCGCTAGACTGGCGCGATCCGTCGAAAGGATCGCCATGCACCCCGCCCTCTCCCAGGACCGCGTCGCGCTCATCACCGGCGCCGCCTCCGGCATCGGCCGCGCCGCCGCCAAGCGCCTTGCCATGCTCGGGATGAAAATCGTTCTGGTCGATATCGACCGGCGCAAGCTGCCAGATGCCGAGGCCGCAACAATCGCCGCCGCAGCGGGCGATGCGACCAGGATTACCGCCGCCGAGGTCGATGTCTCCGACCTTGCCGCGATGCAGGCCCTCGCCCGCCGGGTCGAGACGCTTTGGGCGCCGCCGTCGCTGCTGATGAACAACGCCGCGATTTTCGTGCACGGCGAAGGCGGCAGCGTCTTCGATTCGCCCGCTGGCTGGCGGAAAATCTACGAGGTCAATCTCTGGGGGCCGGTGAACGGCGTCGCCGCCTTCCTGCCGGGCATGTTGGCGGCGCCGGGCCGGCGGCTGATCGTCAATACCGGCTCCAAGCAGGGCATTACGCTGCCGCCGGGGAACGATTGTTACGACAGTGTCAAAGCCGCGCTCAACGCCTACACCCAATTGCTGGCGCGGCAGTTGCGCGAGCGGGCGGGCAGTCAGGTCTCGGCGCATCTTTTGGTGCCCGGCTGGACGACGACCGGCGACAGCGAACATCGGCCCGGCGCCTGGCTGCCCGAGCAAGTGATCGGGTACTTGCTCGCGGAGCTCGACCGCGACGCGTTTTTCATTGTCTGCCCGGACGGCGAGACGACATCGGACATGGACCGCAAACGCATGCTCTGGCACGCCCTCGACATGGTGAAAGGCCGCCCGGCGCTGTCGCGCTGGCACAAGGATTATGCGAATGAATTCGCCGCCTGGATGAACAAGGATCTGCCTGCGCTTTAGGGTTTGCCGGCTATCGCCTTGCGCTGGCGCGGTTGCGCCAGGTTGGCGTCGGCGCCCAAAAGGCCCGCGACCGCGCTCGCCGGCAGCGGCGGGGAAAACAGGAACCCCTGCGCCTCCTCGCAGCCCTCGGCGCGCACCAGCCGCATTTGCTCTTCGGTTTCGATGCCCTCGGCGGTCGTGGTCATGCCGAGGGAACGGGAAAGCCCGATGACCGCCGTAATGATCGCCAGATTGTCCTTGCGCACGCCAAGCTCTGATATGAACGACCGGTCGATCTTGATCTTGTCGAACGGGAACGAGCGGAAATAGCTGAGCGAGGAATACCCGGTGCCGAAATCGTCCATCGAGATTCTCACCCCCAGCGCCCGCAGCTGATGCAGCACGTCGAGCGTCTGGGCGGTGTCCAGCAACAAGAGCGACTCGGTAATTTCGAGTTCGAGCCGCCCGGGCTCGAGACCGGCGTCCTCGAGCGCGCTCTTGACCAGCTCGGTCAGGTTGCGCGCCCGGAATTGCACGGGCGAAAGGTTGACCGCGACCCCGACCGGCGACGGCCAGCTCGCCGCCGCCTTGCAGGCTTCCCGCAGCACCCATTCCCCGATCGGGATGATCAGCCCGGTCTCCTCGGCAACCGGGATGAATTCGGTCGGTCCGATGTCCTCGCCCTCGGGGCTGCGCCAGCGCAAGAGTGCCTCAAAGCCGAGAATCTTCAGATCTTTGAGATTGAAGATCGGCTGATAGACCAGCCGGAAAGCTTGGTTGGCCAGCGCTTCCTTAAGCCCGGCCTCGATCAATCGCCGCCGCTGCAGCGCCGCGTCCATGCCCTTTTCGAAGAAGTGGTAGGCGCCTCGCCCTTCGCTTTTGGCCCGGTAGAGCGCCAGGTCGGCATTCTTCATCAACGCGTCGGTATCGACCCCGTCATGGGGCGCTACCGCAATCCCGATGCTTGCCCCCACCATGACCCGGTGCCCGTCGATCTCGATCGGCTTGTTGAGCAGGGCGACGATCCGCGAGGCGATATTGGCGGCGTGTGCCGGCTCCTCGATGCCCTTGGCGAGGATCGCGAATTCGTCGCCGCCCAGCCGCGCCGCCAGATCCCCCTCGCGCAACACCGAGGAGAGCATGTCCCCCACATGCTTGAGCACCGCGTCCCCGGCGGCATGGCCGAGCGTGTCGTTGATCGTCTTGAACCGGTCGAGGTCGAGACAGATGACCGCCACCTTTTCGCCCCGCCCGATCCCCGCCTCGACCCGGTTCATCTCCTCGAGGAACCTCATCCGGTTGGGCAGGTCGGTCAGAGGATCGTGACGGGCGAGGTAGCGGATCCGCTCCTCGTTGCGGCGCTGCTCGGTGATGTCTTCCATCGTCTGCACGAAGCCGCCGCTCGGCAGGGGCGAGCGCTTGAACTGGATGATCCTGCCATCGGGAAAGCTGCGCTCGTAAGTCGATTGTCCGGTGCTGCGCGCAATTTGCATGCGGTCGGCGACCAGCGCCTCGACATCGCCGCTGCCGTAGTGGCCGCGCTCGGCCAGAAGCCGCACGATCGCCTCAAGCGAGGCGCCGGTGGGAAACTCCGCCTGGTCGATTTCGAAGATGGCGTAGTAATTGGCGTTGGCCACCGACAGCACCATGTTGCGGTCCACAAGGCAGATGCCGCCCGGATAATTCTCGAAGGTCGTGTGCAGCAGTTCGAGATTGGCCTCGAGTTTCAGTTCGAGCTCTTTTTCCTTGGTGATGTCGGTATCGGTGCCGATCACCCGCGCCGGCCGCCCGTCCGCCTGCCAGGCGATCGGCCTGCCGCGGCTGGCGATCCAGACCCAGTGGCCGTCCTTCTGGTGGCGCTCGCGATATGCGAACGAATTCATCGGGATGTCGCCGCGATCCTGCGCCTCGACAGTCTGCCGGATGCGCTCGCGATCGTCCGGATGGACGCGCGCCAGCCACTCTTCCCGGTCGCCCTTGACCTCTTGCTCGGGGTCGAAGCCGCGGATCACTTTCCATTGCGGCGAATAGAACATCTTGCCGTGCACGATGTCGGCGTCCCATACGCCCTGCCCCGCCCCTTCGAGGGCGAACTTCCAGCGGCTCTCGGACTCGGCCAGCGCCGATTCGGCGCGACGCCGTTCGGTGATGTCTTCATGCACGGCGACCCAGCCGCCATTCTTCATGGGACGATGCACAAGCGAGATCGCCCGCCCGTCGCCGAGTTCGACGATCTCGTCATGCGGTTGCCCGGACCTGCCCACGTCTTGCCAATGCTTCAGCACCTGGTCGCGGTCGGAGGCTTTGATCATCCCCAGCCGCGTCCGGTGGTCGATGATCTGCTCAAGCATGGTGCCCGGCTTTGCGAGTTCCGTCGGCAGATCATAGATCCGGGCATAGGCGGCATTGCAGATGATGACGCGCTGATCCGGTCCGAACATGATCAGGCCGTGGGTGATGTTGTTGATTGCCGCCGAGAAACGCAGATTTGAACTTTCGAGTTCGGCCTCGCGTGCCTGCAGCGCCTCGAGGGCCTTCACTTCCTCGGTAATGTCGCGGTGCGAGGCGACGATGCCGCCATCCGGCAGCGGCCGGTGATAGACCGAGACCGTGCGCCCGTCGGGAAATCTCAAAAGGTGCGAATCTGAGCCGCCGCTGCGCCCGATCTCAATAACGCGCTCGACATAGGCGTCCCCGCCCTCATCCGGCAAAACGCCCCTGGCCGCGCGCCATTCCAGGATTGCCCGCAATTGCGTGCCGGGGCGGCTGAGCTCCTCGGGCAGCCCATAAAGCTCGCGATAATGCCGGTTGCAGAAGATCAGCCGCAACTCGGCGTCGTAGACGCCGACCCCTTGCGGCATGTTTTCGAGCGCTGCCTCGAAACTCCGATGCTTGTGCTGCAGCTCCATTTCGCGACTCTGCAGCGTCTCGATCATCGCCGCGTCCTCGGTCACATCCTCATGCGCCGAAAACAGGCCGATCCCCTCGATGCGCTCGACGGTCGTGCGGATCGTACGTCCGAGCACCCTTGACTCGTGCCGGGCCGGTTTGCCCGGTTGGGCTTGCGCGGCGAGCGCCCGATAGGCCTCGACCAGCTGCTCGGGCCTGGCCCCCGGGTGATTGCCCGCCGCGATGCTGATCGCGCAGAGCTCCTCGAGCGAGATGCCCGGCCAGATCGCCGCCGGCTGAATGCCCTGCAGGGCGAGATATTGCCGGTTGTAGAGGAGCAGCTCGAGGTTTTCGTTCCAGACCGAAAAGCCGCACGGCACCCGTTCGAGCGCGGCGGCAATGATCGGCGCTTCGGCGACCCCGCCGGCCGCCTGGTCCTGATCGGGGGGAAATTGCATGCCCTGAAACGCCGGTTCCGGCCCGTACTCCCGCTGACCGGGCATTGTCCCATTTGCCGCACTAACGCGGGCTTAACGATTGCCGGGCCGGCGGGCCGCGGACGGTCACCGAGGGGCGCCCCGGTGCATGCCGGCGGGTTGGCGCCGTTAACCTGCCGTTCACCGTGAAGGCAGGAATCTGCCGGATTGCCGCTAGCGCCGCATCCGCCGCGCTGCGTAACGCTTGAGTCTTAGCGCGGTGAGCTTGATGAACCCCTCGGCGTCGTGATGGTCGTAGGCGGTGGCGCTCTCCTCGAAAGTGACGAGGTCCTCCGAATAGAGCGAGAGGGGCGAAGCGCGCGCGATGACCGAGGCGGAACCCTTGTAGAGTTTGAGCGTCACTTCGCCGGTGACGAATTCCTGGCTCTTGTCGAAGAGCCCCTGCAACAGCTCCCGCTCGGGCGAAAACCAGAAGCCGTTGTAGATCATCTCGGCATAGCGCGGCATCAACTCGTCCTTCAGATGCGCCGCTCCGCGGTCAAGCGTGATCGACTCGATGCCGCGATGCGCCGCTATCAGGATCGTTCCGCCCGGGGTCTCGTAAATGCCGCGGCTTTTGATCCCGATGAACCGGTTCTCGACCAAATCGAGCCGCCCCACCCCGTGCTTGCCGCCAAGTTCGTTGAGCTTCGTCAACAGCATCGCCGGCGAGAGTTTTTTGCCGTCGACCGAGACTGCGTCGCCTTTTTCGAAACCGATGGTAATGATCTCCGGCGTGTCAGGCGCGTTCTCGGGATCGACCGTGCGCTGCCAGACATAGTCCGGCGCCGGCTTTGATGGATCCTCCAGCACTTTGCCCTCCGAAGAGGTGTGCAGGAGATTGGCATCGACCGAGAACGGCGCCTCGCCCTTGTTGTCCTTCGGCACCGGAATCTGGTTTTCCTCGGCGAACTTGATGAGCTTGGTCCGCGAGGTCAGGGTCCATTCCCGCCACGGCGCGATCACCTTGATCGCCGGATTGAGCGCGTAGGCCGAAAGCTCGAAGCGGACCTGGTCGTTGCCCTTCCCCGTTGCCCCGTGGGCGATGGCGTCGGCCCCCGTTTCGGCGGCGATTTCGACCAGCCGCTTGGCGATCAGCGGCCGGGCGATCGCGGTGCCGAGGAGATACTGGCCTTCGTAGAGCGCGTTCGCCCGGAACATCGGGAAGACGAAGTCGCGAACGAATTCCTCGCGCAGATCCTCGACGAAAATCTGGCGGATACCGAGCATCTCGGCCTTCTGGCGGGCCGGTGCCAGCTCCTCGCCCTGGCCGAGATCGGCGGTGAAGGTGACGACTTCGCAGCCATAGGTCGTCTGCAGCCATTTCAGGACGACCGAGGTATCGAGCCCGCCCGAATAGGCGAGCACCACCTTGTTGAATTTGTCTTTCATTTTTGCCCCGTCCAAGCCCCTGCGCGAGCGCGGCGCACCCTAGTCAAGCCGCCCGCTTTCATCAAGCGCGGCGCTTCGGGCGCGGCGGGCATCAGGGACGAAACCCATGGCTATGGTGCTTGCGCGCGGGACGAGATTGGGACTAAGTTTCCCGCATTGCATCGCCAAAATGAATTCTTTGAGGTGTGAAATGTTACGGTTAATTGTCGTCGCTGTACTCGGCGCTGTCCTGCCAGTTGCGCCTGCGGCCGCCCAAGAGAGCGCCTTCGTCTTTGAAGAGCTGCCGCCGCACCTGCAATCGAGAGTGGATTTGCAGGATTCACAGCTCTTGCTCGAAGCAATCAGTCTCCCTGACGATTTCTTCATCGCCGCGCTCAAGACATGGGACACTTCCGCTCCGATCCGCGTCTGCTTTTTCGGCGGACCTCGCGACCTGAGAGCACGAATTGCTTCGGTCGCCAACGGCTGGACCCAGCAGGGGGCCTATGTGCCGCTTGATTTCGGCGATATGGGCGATCCGCGCATCTGCGCGCCGACGACGCGCAGCGAAATCCGGGTCGGGTTTGCCTATAGGGGATACTGGTCCCTCGTCGGCACGGACAGCGCCAATCTTGCGCCCCAGGCGGAGCAGACGATGAATTTCTCGCTGTTCGACGTCAACCCGCCGCCTGAGCCCAATTTCAGCCAGACGGTATTGCATGAGTTTGGACATGCCCTTGGATTCCGCCACGAGCATCAGGGATATCTGGCGCCTTGTGCGGATGAGTTCAACTGGGATGCCGTCTACGCCTACCTCAGCGGTCCACCCAATTCCTGGCCGCGCGAAAAGATCGATCACAACTTGCGACCGATCGCCGCCGGCAACAACAACAGCGATTTCTTCGACGTGCACTCGGTCATGCTCTACGCATTTCCGAAACAGTTCTATAACGCTGGAGTTGCGGCGGAGTGCTTCTCGACCGGCAATTTCATGCTGAGCGAAGGGGATATTCTGGGACTGAGGAAGTACTACCCGGCTGATATCGAAGCAAACTTCGCGATCCGCGCGGGAACCCTGCAGGCCTATTCCGAGGCGGTCGACGCGCTCGAACTCACGGACACGCAAAAGACGCTGGCCACCTTGCGCGCCACGGCGATTTTCGACCCGCAATCCTTCGATTCTGCCGTTGGGGGGAATGAGCTGACCTTTCGGCGAGAAATGCTCAACAATCTGATCGTGATGCCGGGCAACTAGCCGGACTTGGGTCCAGGCGCCCCGACCCGGGTCACCCTTTAAGATCGAACTCGAAAAAATTCATCCGGTTCTCGGCCCCGCCGAGCGCCCGGTAGAGGCCGTTCGCGGCGTCATTGTCGGTCTCGGTGCCGACCCAGGCACAGGTACAGCCCGCCGTCTTCGCCGCAATAAAAAGCGCTCTCATCAGATCCCTGGCGATGCCCTGCCGCAGATAATCGTCCCCTACCCCGACCTCGTTGACGAAGAATTGCGGCCCCTTGTCGGGGTGAGAATAGACGAGCCCCGTCGCCATGCCGATGACGAGGTCGCCCGAGAGCGCCACGAGAAGGTGAAATCGCGGCTCGGCGAGGTAGGCCGAAGCAAGTGCCGGATCGACCGCTTCGTCGAAGACACCCGCGGCGACGTTGCGCAAAATATCCGCCTCGCCCGCCTGGAGCGCCCGGATTGTCGCCCCGCTCACGCTCCCATCGCCTCGCGTTCGCGCTTGGTCAACCGCTCGGTTTCACTCCTGAGCTGGCCGCAAGCCGCTGAGATATCGCGGCCGCGCGGGGTTCTGACGGGCGAGGCGTAGCCGGCAAGATTGACGATATCGGCGAACTTTTCGATCTCGGCCCAATCGGAACATTCGTAGGGCGAATTTGGCCAGGGATTGAACGGGATGAGATTGATTTTCGCCGGCAAGCCATCGAGGAGCCTGACGAGCTCGCGCGCGTCGGCCGGGGTGTCGTTGATCCCCTTCAACATCACATATTCGAAAGTGACGCGGCGGGCGTTGGAGAGGCCCGGATAGGCGCGGCAGGCGGCGAGAAGTTCGGCGATCGGCCATTTGCGGTTGATCGGCACCAATTCGTCGCGCAAGTCGTCGCGGACCGCATGCAGAGAGATTGCCAGCATCACCCCGATTTCGCGGCCGGCCGGCTCGATCTGCGGGACAACCCCCGAGGTCGAGAGCGTAATCCGGCGCTTCGACAGCGAAATCCCGTCCCCGTCGGCCATAATCAAGAGCGCGCGTTTGACGTTTTCGTAATTGTAGAGCGGCTCACCCATGCCCATCATCACAACGTTAGTGATAGCGCGCACGCCCGGCGCCGGCACCAGCCCGTCGCCCGGTCGCTTCCCGCCCGGGAAATCCCCGAGCCGTTCCCGCGCCAGCAAGACCTGCGAGAGAATTTCTCCCGCCGTCAGATTGCGGACGAGCCTTTGCGTGCCGGTGAAGCAGAAGCTGCAGCTCAGCGTGCAGCCGACCTGCGAGGAGACGCACAAGGTCCCGCGCCCCGATTCCGGGATGTAGACGGTCTCGATCTCGACCGGAGGCAGTCTCGGGTTTTCCGGATCGCGGAACCGGAGCAGCCATTTGCGGGTGCCGTCGCTCGAGACCTGCTCGGAGATAATCTCGGGCCGGTCGAGCGCGAATTGCTGCGGCAGCGCCTCGCGCAGCCCTTTTGAAATATTGCTCATCGGGGAAAAATCGCTCGCCCCGTTGACATAGACCCAGTTCCACAACTGGGCCGCCCGCATTTTGGCTTGCGCCTCGCTCAAGCCTGTCTCGGTCAGACAAGCGGCGATCTCGGCGCGATCCATGCCGATCAACGCCGGCTTTGGCGCGGGGCTTGCAGCGGACATCATGGGTTCGGGCACGCTCATGGCGGCGCCGCTCTATCACGACGGCACGCCAAACTAAAGTCAGCCCGGGAGCCTGGCCCGCACCAGTTCCGGGCGCACGCGGACAAGAACTCTATCTAGCCGCACGCCGCGTCGATGGCGCGCATGCTGGCGGTTGCCCCGGAGAGCGAAAAAGTCTGGGTGACCCTGATGCCGCGCTCGCTCGTCGCTTCGACGACCATCTGCGAGCCGGCTCGTATTGCCGACGCTATGTCGGCGCTCTGGGCAACGTTTTCGAGCCAGGCGGCGTCGGCCTCGGTGAACATCTGAAACAGCTGGCCGCCGATCTGGGCGGTGGCTGGAGTGTCGGGCGCGAAGGCGAACCCGGCGACGAGATTGACCTCGTAGCGGATGGCTTCGCCCGGCCGGTGCGAGACGTAGAAATAGGGCTGCGTCAGCCCCTCGATCTGCGGGGTGACCGCGACCGGCTTCGACATGATGAAGCAGAGTCTGTCCGCCGAACTGCTGGTCGTGTAGGCCGACCAGTTGCTGAAATCGCCGAGCAGCTGCACCGATTGCGCCAGCCCCGGCAGGGGTGTCCCCCCAACGGTCAGCGCAAACCCCAGTACGGCCAGCCTCAGCGTCGCTTTCGGCACCCTTTCCCTCCCGGCTTGCTCAGAACGGAATGTCGCCCACGGCGACCGCAAGATCAACGGTTGAAAGGGGCGAAATGATGATGGCGCGGGCCCTACGGGCAGGCGGTGTCGATGTCGGCCATCGCCGCGGTCACGCCCGACAGCGAATAGGTGTCGGTGGTGTGGGTGCCGCGGGTCGAGACGCCTTTGACAACCAGCGCCGTCCCCGCCTTCATCGCCTCGATGAAGGCCGGCTCGTCGGCGACGCTGGCAAGCCAGCCGGCTTCGCTCGCCATGTCGGTGACCATCGGATAGGCGCGCCCGTCGATTTCGGCGGAAGCCGCCTCGCCCGCCAGGAACGGATAGCCGATGATGGTCGCCACCTCGTTGCGCTTGTCGCTGCCGGCGCGATGGGTGACGGTGAAGTAGATCGGCGAGCGCGTCACAGTGGTCGGATCGACCGTTTGCGGCTGGCTCGAAATGTAGCAGATCTTGCCCGCGGCATCGGTGTCTTGCCAGGCGATCCAGTAATTATGCTCGCCCAGTTTCGTCGCCGCCTCGGCGCCGCCGGCGGCGAGGCAGACGAGAAGCGCGGCAAGGCTCAGCCGGTCGATCATCTGCAGGACATCTCTTGTTGGTCTTCGCTCCGCTGCGGCCCGGCCGGTGAGGCCGGCCGCCCGCCATTGTCGGCGATGTTGGTTACCAAGGGGCAAAGATACGGGGCATTTGCATCAAATGCTCAGATGCGGGTTGATTTTGTCTTCATTTTGACGCTCGCCCCGCGTCCCCTGCCTCTATCGCCTGTGCCGGTTAACGAATCGTGAAGCTCAGGCTGCCAGCGGATAGGCCTCTTCGACGATATAGGGCCCGCCCCCGACCGATTCCTTCGACGAAAACAACACAAATCGGGAGACCGAAAAGCTCAGCGGCACAAAGGGTCCGGCCCCGCCCAGCCAGCGGGCCACGTCCTGTGGCGCCACGTCCCTCAGGCGCGCCAGGGTGACGTGGGGAGTGAATTTGCGCGGATCGGGCTTCAGCCCCAGCCGCTGGAAGAGGCGATCTTGCGATGCATGCAGCTGGTTGAGCGCCTCGAAGCTCTCGATCCCCGCATGCAGCGTATGCGGCTTGTTGCCGCCGAAGACCCCGAGATGGCTGACCTTCAACTCGAACGGCCGGCCGTTGGCGAAGCGGCTGAGCGCATGGGTGACCTCGTCCGCCGTCGCATGATCGACGTCCCCGATGTAGCGCAGCGTCAGGTGATAATCCTCGGGGTCGATCCAGCGCGCGCCGTGTACCCCGCCGCGTTTCAGCGACAGGGCGAAGGCCGCATCGGGGGGAATTTCGAGGCCGGTGAACAAGCGTGGCATAGGAGCCCCCGCGCCAATCCGGGCCTTCCCGCGCGCTGCCGGTCCTTGCGAGCCCTATCATGATTCGACCGGGGGCGGCCGGCAAGCGGGAGCGCGAAATTGTCGCGTCGCCGCCCGCTTGGCCTGGCGGCGAAAAGCCCGGCCCGGCCTTGTATTTTGCCGCCCCGGTCGCCATATTGCAGACAATTCCGGCGCTTGGGTTTTGCCGGCCGTTCGATTGACCAGAAAGGGTTCCTCCCATGGCAGATTTTGAGCGCCAGACAGTCGCCGCCCGTGGCGCCACAACCGCCGCCGTCGACGCCGGCCTGCGCAGCTACATGCTGCAGGTCTACAACTACATGACCCTCGGCCTCGGCCTGACGGGCGTGGTTGCGTTCTTCCTCAACCGGCTGGCGACCACCTCCGACCCGACCGGGGCGGTGGCGCAAATCGGCAGCGACCTCTATCTCACCAGCCTCGGCGCCGCGATCTATTCCGGCCCGCTGATGTGGGTGATCGCGTTGTCGCCACTGGCCTTCGTGCTGGTCCTGAGCTTCGGCATCCAGCGAATGAGCTTTGCGACCGCCCAGCTCGTCTTCTGGGGCTTCGCCGTGGCGATGGGCCTCTCGCTCTCCTCGATCTTCGCCGTCTATACCGGCCAGTCGATCGCCCGGGTGTTCTTCATCACCGCCGGCACCTTCGGGGCGATGAGCCTTTGGGGCTACACCACCAAGCGCGATCTCACCTCGATGGGCTCGTTCCTGATCATGGGCCTGATCGGGCTGATCATCGCCTCGATCGTCAACATCTTCCTCGCCTCCTCGGCGCTGGCGTTCGGCATCTCGGTGATCGGCGTCCTGATCTTTGTCGGGCTGACCGCCTACGATACCCAGAAGATCAAGGAAATGTATCTGGTCAGCGACGACGCCTCGACGCTTGGCAAGAAGACCATTATGGGCGCGCTGCGGCTCTATCTCGACTTCATCAATCTCTTCCTGATGCTGCTGCGCTTGTTCGGCAATCGCCAATAGCGCCAGCCCCGCCAAGGGGTTAGAATCCGGGCCGCGTTCCAGCAACGGGACGCGGCCCTTCCCTTGGGAATCCCCGATGCCGGCCGTCCCGCCTTTGACCCTGCGCCCCGTCCGCCCCGCCGCCGACGCCGGGGCGATCGCCGCGATCTACGCCCATTATGTTGCAACCTCGATCGCGACCTTCGACTTCGACCCGCCCTCCGTCGAGGCGACCGAGGAGAAGTACGCGACGATTCTTGCCAGGGGCCATCCGGCGATCGTCGGCGAGATCGACGGAAAAGTCGCCGGCTACGCCTACGCCTCCAACTACCGGCCGCGGCCGGGCTATCGCTTCACCTGCGAGGATTCGATCTATCTTGGCCCCGAATGGGTTGGACGCGGCTATGGCAAGCTGCTGCTCGCCCGGATCATTGACCGGGCCCGCGCCGCAGGCTTCAAGCAGATGCTGGCGGTGATCGCCGGCGGCGTCGAGCCCTCGGTGCGCCTGCATGCCCGCTTCGGTTTTGCGACCCTCGGCACCTTCCCGAACCTCGGCCACAAGTTCGGCCAATGGGTCGATGTCGTCCATATGCAGAAGGCGCTCTAGGGGGCGCTACTTCACCACCACCAGCTCGTGGCCGATGCTCCGCAGCACGGCTTCGAGCTCGGGACCGCGCTTCAGGACCCGCCCCTGACCGGTTGAGACCCGGTACATGCCCTGCTTGGCACGGAGCCGCGGCTCCTTCTCGATGACGAACATCGGGACATCGCTCGCCCGCTGGAAAATCGAGAACCGGGCCCGGTCGCGCAGCATATCGAGCGCATAGTCGCGCCACTCCCCGCGCGCGACTTTCCGCCCATAAACGCTCAGGATGGTGGAGAGTTCGGCCCGGGAAAAACTCACCGGCGCCGGCAACCCCCGCTTCTGCTTTGCGCCGCCTCCCCCCGCCGCAATCAGGCGAAGGCGGCTATATCGCCCGGGTTCGGCTTCCTCGGCCAACGGACCTCGTCCCTGAAGCTTGAGAACGGCCTATGATTGCGCCATTCGGGAGTGGGCGCAAGGGCGGCAAGGCTCAACGCCGAGCGGGCTTTTCACCCGGAAAAGGCCGCTTTGTCGTCACATTCCGACCCTTCGATCGCCCGAAACGCAGCCTAGCTCTCGATCATTGCCTCCAGTAGCCGGCCCCCAGGCGGTTTGAGCCCCCAAATGAAACGCGCCTGGTGGGCCGGCTCTTTATTCGCCCTGAAGACGCGCGAAGCAAGGGCCGGGCTCGCCTGTCCCTAAAGCGCCAGCGAGGCCGCCCCCAGGATCTTCCCCGGCAGTCCCCCGCTTTCGACCTGTACCAGTACCGCGATGGCGTCCGCCCCGCCCGCCAGCACGTCGGCAAGCGGCAGCCGCATCCGCGCGCCCGCCTCGGGCTCGAACATGCCGAGTGCCTGCCGGCCGGTGACGATATTTGAGTAGGCGAGTGCCTTGCCGCCGTTCTCGCCGCGTTCGACCATGACCTCCGCCTGTTGCCGGAAACTGATGAGCCAGACGACCGCTTCCGGGCAGGTCACGTCGCCGCCGATCTCGATCGACAGGAACTCGCCGTCCTGGCTGAGCTTGATCGGCAGTACCAGCCGATACGTGTCCAACGCCGCCATCACCTCGTCGCGCCGCGAGCCGACAACGTGCATCTCGCCATTGACCACCAGCTGCGGGGTATAGATGCGCCGCTCGCCGAAGCTGCGGGCGTAGTCGCGCTGCAGGTCCGAATAGGCCGGCGAGCCGAACGTGTCAGCCCAGCCGATATAGTCCCAATAGTCGACGTGATAGCCGAGCGCGACCACCTCGTCGCGCCCCCCCAGCTCCTCGAGGAGCGCGTCGGCTGGCGGGCACGACGAGCAGCCTTGCGAGGTGAAGAGCTCGAGGACGACCCTCGGCCGCTCTTTCGTCTCGCCCGCCGGCGCCCCCGTGGCGCCCAGCGCCATCGCGGCCACAAGGCCGATCGTCCTGATTGTCGCGGTCCGGAACATCGGGCGAGCTTTACGGGTTCCCTTCTCACCTGCCAGTCACATGCGGGTGAGGCGCTGCATTGTGAACGCGCCTCAGGCGACCAGATTTCTCAAAACGAAGCGCAAAATGCCCCCGTGCCGCCAATAGTCGAGCTCGTCGAGCGTATCGATCCGGCAGAGCGCCTTGAAAGTTCTGGTCTCGCCATCGGCGAATTTCACCCCGACCTCGAGCTCGCTGCGCGGGGCGATTTTGGCGAGCCCCTTGACCGAAATCTCCTCGTCGCCGGTGATGGCGAGCTTTTGCCAGCTTTCGCCCGCCATGAATTGCAGCGGCAGGATCCCCATGCCGATCAGGTTCGAGCGGTGGATGCGCTCAAAACTTTCGGCGAGAACGGCGCGCACCCCGAGCAGCCGCGGCCCCTTGGCCGCCCAGTCGCGCGACGAGCCGGTGCCGTACTCCTTGCCCGCCATGACGACGAGCGGGGAGCCGAGCGCGGCAAACGCCATCGCCGCCTCATACATCGAAGTCTTCTCGCCGTGCGGGCCTTTCGATAGGCCGCCCTCGACGCCCGGCAGCATCTGGTTCTTGATCCTGATATTGGCAAACGTGCCGCGCATCATCACCTGGTGATTGCCGCGCCGCGCCCCATAGGAATTGAATTCCTTCGGCGCGACCTGCCGTTCGATCAAATATCGCCCCGCCGGGGACTCAGGCTTGAACGAGCCGGCGGGAGAAATGTGGTCGGTGGTGATCGAATCGAGGAAGAGCCCGAGGATCCGCGCTCCTTCGATGTCCTCGACGGGCTTGACCTCGCGCGTCAGCCCCTCGAAATAGGGCGGGTTCTGGACGTAGGTCGAGCCCGCGTCCCACTCGTAGGTTTCCCCGCCCTCGACCTTGATCGAGCGCCACGCCTTGTCGCCCTTGAAGACGTCCGAATAGCGCCGCCGGAACATTTCCGGGGTGACGGTTTTCCTGACGATCTCGGCGATCTCGGCCGAGCCCGGCCAGATATCCTTGAGATAAACCGCCTTTCCGTCGCGTCCCGTGCCGAGCGGCTGGCGCGTCAGGTCGATGGTCAGCGAGCCGGCGAGCGCATAGGCGACAACCAGCGGCGGGGAGGCGAGATAGTTGGCCCGGACGTCCGGGTTCACCCGCCCCTCGAAATTGCGGTTGCCGGACAAGACCGAGCAGGCGACGACGTCGTTGTCGGCGATGCAGTCGGAAATCGCCTCGGGCAGCGGGCCCGAATTGCCGATGCAGGTCGTGCAGCCATAGCCGACAAGATTGAACCCCAGCGCGTCGAGATCAGCCTGCAGGCCCGACGCCGTCAAATAATCGGTAACGACCTGCGAGCCCGGCGCCAGCGAGGTTTTCACCCACGGCTTGACGGTGAGCCCCCTCTGGCGGGCGCGCCGCGCCACCAGCCCCGCCGCGACCAGCACCGAGGGATTGGACGTGTTGGTGCACGACGTGATCGCCGCGATCACCACGTCGCCGTCCGAAAGCCCGTGATCGGCGTCGCGCACCGCGTGGCGCCTCGCCGGCACGAAATCCTCGCGCGCCTCCTGCGGCGTGTCATGCACCCCGGTCGCGCCCTCGTCGACGAAGCGCGATTCCGCGTAGGAGGCGGGAACTGTCTCTGCGTCCTTTCGCCCGCCATGCAGCTCGTCGAGCGACTTCCTGAATTTTTGCGCCGCCTCGGAAAGCCCCACCCGGTCCTGCGGCCGTTTCGGCCCCGCCAGCGAGGGCACGACGCTCGCCAGATCGAGCGACAGCGTGTCGGTGAAAATGGGGTCCGGCGTCGAGGTCTCACGGAACATGCCCTGCTCGCGCGCATAGGCCTCGACCAGCGCCACCCTCCCCGGATCGCGTCCCGACGTCCGCAGATAATTCAGCGTGTCGGCATCGACCGGGAAGAACCCGCAGGTCGCCCCATATTCGGGCGCCATATTGGCGATCGTGGCTTCGTCCTCGAGGCTGAGATCGTCGAGGCCCGGCCCGTAGAATTCGACGAATTTGCCGACGACCCCCTTCTGGCGCAGCATTTCGGTGACCGTCAGCACCAGGTCGGTGGCGGTCGTCCCCTCGGGTAGCTTGCCGGTAAACTTGAACCCGACGACTTCCGGGATCAGCATGGTGATCGGCTGGCCGAGCATCGCCGCTTCCGCCTCGATGCCGCCGACCCCCCAGCCCAGCACTGCCAATGCATTGATCATCGTCGTGTGGCTGTCGGTGCCGACCAGGGTGTCGGGATAGGCGATGGTCTCGCCGTCCGCCTCGCGCGTCCACACCGTCTGGGCGAGATATTCGAGATTGACCTGGTGGCAGATGCCGGTGCCCGGCGGCACCACCCGGAAATTGTCGAACGCCGACTGGCCCCATTTCAGGAACGCGTAGCGTTCGCCGTTGCGCTCGTACTCGCAGATGACGTTCTGCGCGAAAGCCGACGCCACCCCGAAATAATCGACCATCACCGAATGGTCGATGACGAGATCGACCGGCACCAGGGGGTTGATCTTTTTTGGATCGGCGCCGAGGGCCACGGTGGCGTCCCGCATCGCCGCGAGATCGACGACCGCGGGGACGCCGGTGAAATCCTGCATCAACACCCGCGCCGGCCGATAGGCGATTTCGTGCCCGGCCCTGCCGCGATTGTCGAGCCATTCGGCGACCGCCCTGATGTCGTCGGCGTCGACCGTCCGCCCGTCCTCGAATCTGAGGAGATTTTCGAGCACCACCTTCAGCGAATTCGGTAGTCTGGAAATGCCCTTCAGCCCGTTCGTCTCGGCCGCCTGCAGCGAAAAAAAGCTGTAGTTCTTGCCCCCGACCGAAAGGCTCCGTTTCGCGCCGAAGCTGTCATCGGACTCTTGCATGAGGGCGGCTCCGTTCGGGTTGACGGCTGCGGCGGGCGGGGCAAGCGGTGCGTCGGTCGTTGTAACGCGTCGAGATTGCCCTTGCCAGCCTCAACTGCCCTCCGCTAACCCGTGGCCAATGAGCGCCCCCGCCGCCTTCCCGCCTGTCGCCTTGACCGTCGAGGGGCTGGCTTGCCGCCGCGGCGACCTCGAGGTCTTCGCCGGGGTCTCGTTTACCCTTGCGCCCGGGGCGGCATTGCTGGTCACCGGGGAGAACGGGGCCGGCAAGTCCACCCTCTTGATGGCGCTCGCCGGCTTGTTGCGCCCCACCGCCGGCAGAATCCAATGGAGCGGCCTTGGGCCCGATATGCTGCCCCGCGATTCGATCCACCATCTGGGTCACCTTTCGGCGGTCAAACCGTCGTTGACCGTCGCCGAAAATCTCGGCTTCTGGCGCGATCTCTATGGGTTGGGCGACATCGGGCCGGCGCTCGCCCAATCCGGCCTCGCCGGTCTCGCCCATTTTCCGGCCGGCTTTCTCTCAGCCGGGCAGATGCGCCGCCTCGGGCTCGCCCGCCTCGCTGCGGTCCCCCGGCCCGTCTGGCTCGTCGACGAGCCGGCCACGGGCCTTGACGAAGCGGGCGCCGCCTGGGTCAATCGTTTGATTGCCGCCCATCTCGATCGCGGCGGCATCGCGGTGGTCGCGACCCACCAGAGGCTCGCCCTGACCGGGGTCGCCGAAACCCTTTCGCTCGCCGGACGCCGCGCCGCATGAGCCCCTTCCTGGCCATGCTCCGCCGAGACCTCCGCATTTCCGCCCGCACCGGCGGCTCGATCCTGACGGTCGCGCTGTTCTTCACGCTGGTCGGGGCGCTGATGCCCTTCGCGGTCGGCCCCGACCGGGCACTTCTGGCCCGGCTCGGCCCGGGGATCGTCTGGATCGCGGCGCTGCTGGCCTTGCTCATCGCCATCGACCGGCTCTTCCGCGCCGATCACGAGGACGGAACGTTGGCCGCCCTGCGCCTCGCACCGATTTCGCTCGAAGCCATCGTCTTTGCCAAGCTGATCGCCCATTGGCTGTTGACCGCCCTGCCGCTGATCGTCATCACCCCGCTGCTGGCGGTCCTCTTCGGTCTCGACGGAGACGCGACCCTGCGCCTTCTCCTGACCCTTTTGATCGGCACCCCTTCGCTCACCGCCTTTGCCGCGATCGGGGGGGCGCTGACCGTCTCGATCGGCCGCGGTGGACTTCTCGCCCCGGTCCTGATCCTGCCGCTCTGCGTGCCGACGCTGATTTTCGGGGTCGCCGCCGCGACTCCCGGTCTTCCCGGCAGCGACGGGGCAGCGCTGCTTTACCTCGCCGCCTTCACCCTTCTCGCCCTCGTGATCGCGCCCTTTGCTGCCGCGCTTGCCCTCAAAATGGCCGCCGACTAGAACCAACCCATGTCCATCAACCCCGCCGGTATGGGCTTTCTTTCGCGCCTCGCGCACCCCGGGCATTTCCTCGCCTGGTCGCGGGGCTGGATCGCGCCACTTTCCTGGATTGCCACGGCGCTCTTTGCGCTCGGCCTGTGGCTCGCTTTCTTCGCCTCGCCGGAGGACTATCAGATGGGCGGAACCGTCCGCATCATGTATGTCCACGTCCCCAACGCCTGGCTCGCCCAGCTCTGCTACGCCATCATGGCGGTCGCCTCGATCGGCACCCTCGTCTGGCGGCATCCGCTCGCCGAAGTCGCGGCGAAAGCCGCCGCCCCGCTCGGCGCCGCCTTCACCGCCATCGCGCTCGTCACCGGCTCGCTTTGGGGCCGGCCGACCTGGGGCACCTTCTGGGAATGGGACGGCCGGATGACCTCGACGCTGGTGCTCTTGTTCATCTATCTCGGCATCATCGCGCTCTGGCGCAGCCTCGATGACCAGGGTCGCGCCGGCCGGCTTGTCGCCGTCCTCACCCTGGTCGGGGCGATCAACATCCCGATCGTCAAATTCTCGGTCGACTGGTGGCAGACGCTGCACCAGCCCGCCTCGATCCTGCGCGCCGGCGGTCCCTCCATGCCTTTTTCGATCCTCGCGCCGCTGCTGACGATGACGCTGGCCTTCACTTTCCTGTTTCTGGCGCTCCATATCGTCGCGATGCGGACCGAGATCGTCCGGCGGCGGGTCGATGCCATGCAGCGCCGCCATGCCGCCGAACTCGGGATCGAACAATGAGTTTCCTCGGCGAGCATTGGCCCTATATCGCCGGCGCCTATACGGCGACCCTTGCGGCGGTTGCGGCGCTGATCGGCTGGATCGTCACCGACGCCCGCCGCCAAAAGGCGAGACTCGCCGCGCTCGAAGCCCAGGGCATCCGCCGCCGCTCGGACGGGACCGCTTGATCCGCTCCGCTCTCATTGTCATTCCGCTGCTGGTGGTGCTGGCGCTGGTCGGCCTCTTTGCGACCCAGATCGGCCGCGACCCTTCTCTTGTTCCCTCGGCGCTGATTGGCCACAAAGCGCCCGAGTTCGTGCTGCCCCCGCTCGCAACCCTACCGCAACCCGGCTTCTCCTCCGCCGACCTTTCGGGCGCCGTCACCGTCGTCAACGTTTTCGCTTCCTGGTGCGTCCCCTGCCGCGCCGAGCATCCGTTCTTGATGCAGCTCGCATCGCGCACCGACATCCGCGTCTTCGGCATCAATTACGACGACGCTCCCGACAACGCCGCGGCGTTCCTTGCCTCGCTGGGCAATCCTTACGCACGGATCGGGGCCGACCGCGACCGCCGCGTCTCGCTCGATTGGGGTGTCTATGGTGTACCGGAGACGTTCGTGGTCGATGCCGAAGGCGTCATCGTCTTCAAGCATGTCGGCCCGCTGACGCCGGAAAGTTTTGAGCGCCAGCTGCTCCCCGCCATCGAGGCGGCGAAGGGCTGAATTACTCGATGACTTCCGAGGCGGCTTTCGCCGCCGTCCCCGCGTCGGGCTTCGCTTTCTGCTCCGCGTAGCGGCTCAACACCCCAAGCTGGGTGAAGGAGAAGATCACGGTCAGCGGCGCGATCCCCCAGACCTTGAAGGCAACCCAGAGATCGGTTGAAAAATTCCGCCAGACGATCTCGTTGAGCACCGCCAACACGAGAAAGAACGCCCCCCACCGCCAGGTGAGAATCCGCCAGCCTTGTTCCTTGAGGCGATAGACATCGCCGAACACATATTTGAGCAACAGCTGCCCGAAGGCCAGGCCAGCGAGCAGCGTGCCGCCGAACAGGATGTTCACAATGGTCGGCTTCATCTTGATGAACGTCTCGTCCTGCAGCCAGAGCGTCAGCCCGCCGAAAATCAGCACGATAACCCCCGAGACGAGCGGCATCACCGCCACCCGTTTCAGGATCAGCCAGCTCAAGACCAGCGAAATCACCATCGCCGCCATGAACCACGCGGTCGCCGCGAAAATCCCGGCGCGCATATTGGCGAGAAAGAAGATCACCAGCGGCCCGAGCTCGAGCCCGATCTTGATGAGCTGGGGGCGAAGCTCGTCCCAGTTGACCGCCTCGTCTGCTTTTTCGCTCTCGCTCATATCGTCTCCGTTTCCGCCCACCCGGCAATCGCCCGGGCGAAATCCTTCGCCGCGAACGGCGCGAGATCCTCGATCGCCTCGCCCACCCCGATGAAATGCACCGGCAGGCGAAACCGGTTGGCGATGGCGACCAGAATACCGCCCCGCGCCGTCCCGTCGAGCTTGGTCATCACCAGCCCGGTCACCCCGGCTTTTTGGCCGAAGATTTCCACCTGATTGACGGCGTTCTGGCCGGTCGTCGCATCAAGGACCAGCAGCACCGCATGCGGCGCGCCGGGGATCGCCTTGCCGATCACCCGGACGATTTTCTCGAGTTCGCGCATCAGCTCGTCGCGATTCTGCAGCCGTCCGGCCGTGTCGACAATGAGGACATCCATACCCTCGGCCTTGGCCCGCTCGACCGCTTCGAAGACGAGGCCTGAGGCGTCCGATCCGGCGGGACGCGCCACGACCGGCACGCCGGCTCGCGCGCCCCAGATTTCCAGCTGCTCAATCGCCGCGGCGCGAAACGTGTCGCCGGCCGCGAGCATAACCTTGTGCCCCTCGGACTTGAGCCGCGCCGAGAGCTTGCCGATGGTTGTCGTCTTGCCGGTGCCGTTTACCCCGACGATCAGGATCACATTTGGTTTCTGCGCGGCATCGAGGGTAAGCGGAAGCGCCACTTGTGTCAGCGCCGTTTCGATCTCCGCGGCCATCGCCTCGCGGATTTCCGCGCTCGAGATATCCTTGTCGAAACGGTCGCGCCGCAATGAAGCGGTGATCGCCATCGACGTCTCGACCCCGAGATCGGCCTGGATCAGAACCTCTTCGAGTGCCTCGAGCGTTTCGGCATCGAGTCGCCTTTGGGTGAGTACCGAGGCGATATTGCCGGCCAGCGAGCCCGAACTTTTCTCGAGTCCGGATGTCAGCCGCGCCAGCCAGCCAGGTCTGCCACCCTCGGCTTGCGGTTCGCCTGGCGCGACTTCGGACTTCTTGCCGAAGAGGCTGAACGTGCCCTCGCGCCGCGACGCCGTCATGCGGCGTCCCGGATCGCCCGGCCGCTGACCCGGTTCGCCGTGGCCCCGGTAATCGTCAACTCGACGATCTCGCCGGGCTGCCCATGATCGAGCATGACCGGCACGAACTGGCTCGTTCGCCCGAGCCCCTGGCGCTCAACCAACGCCTCCTGCCGCGTGCCAACGAGCGTGGCGCAAAAAGCCTGCAGCCGCGCCGCCCCCGCCACCCGCAGCCGCGCCGCGCGCTCTTTCACGATCCGCCGGTCGACCTGCGGCATCCGCGCCGCCGGGGTACCCGGCCGCGCCGAGAAGGGAAAGACATGCAGAAAGGTCAACCCGGCTTCCTCGACGATTCTGAGCGAGTTTTCGAACATTTTTTTGGTCTCGGTCGGGAACCCGGCAATGATGTCGGCGCCGAAAACCACCTCGGGGCGCAGCGCCCGCACCTTCGCCACGAACTCGAGCGTGTCGGCCGAAAGGTGCCGCCGCTTCATCCGCTTGAGAACCATGTCGTCGCCCGATTGCAGCGACAGATGCAGGTGCGGCATCAGCCGCTTCTCGCTGGCGACCACCTCGAGCAGCGCCGCGTCGGCTTCGATCGAATCGATCGAGGAAATCCTCAACCGCGTCAGGCCCGGCACAACCTTCAAAATTTGCTGCACCAGTATGCCGAGCGTCGTCTTTCCGGGGAGATCCGCCCCATAGGCGGTGATATCGACCCCGGTCAGCACCAGTTCGGCATAGCCCGCCTCGACGAGGCGGCTGACCTGGCTGACGACCTCTCCCATCGGCACCGAGCGCGAAGCGCCGCGCCCAAAGGGAATGATGCAGAAGGTGCAGCGATGGTCGCAGCCATTCTGGATTTGCACAAATGCCCGCGTCCGTCCCTCGAAGCCCTCGACGAGATGGCCGGCGGTCTCGCGAACCGAGAATATGTCGTTGACCCGAACCCGCTCGGTGCCGCCGAAATCGAGGCCGGTGTAAGTCGCCCCCTGCAACTTCTCTTCGTTCCCGAGCACCAGATCGACTTCGGGCATTTGCGCGAAAATCTCGGGCTCGGTCTGCGCCGCGCAGCCGGTGACGATGATACGGGTGCCGGGATTTTCGCGCCGCGCCTTGCGGATCGCTTGCCGCGCTTGCCGCACCGCCTCGGCGGTGACCGCGCAGGTATTGACGATAATCGCGTCCTTGAGCCCGGCGCGCGCCGCCTCGCCACGGATCACTTCGGATTCGAACGCGTTGAGCCGGCAGCCGAAGGTCAGCGTTGAAACGCTCACGCCGCGCTCTCCGCGAAAAGCTCGGCCGGCAGCGTCCCCTCGCCGTCGAACGAGAACGGCCCGGTCATCAATATGTGACCGTCGCTCTCCCGCCATTCGATTTTGAGATCGCCACCCGGCAAGCTCACCGTGACCTTGCGCCCGGCAAGACCCTTGCGCGCCGCCGCGACCGCCGCGGCGCAGGCCGCCGTCCCGCAGGCTCGCGTCAGCCCCGCCCCGCGTTCCCAGGTCACCACCGTCAGATGCTCGCGGCTGTCGATGCGGGCCAGCGAGATGTTCGCCCGCTCCGGAAAAATCGGATGGTTTTCGAGCAGCGGCCCCAGCCGGCCGAGATCGTAGGCGGAAGGATCGCTGACCCAGAAGATCGCATGCGGATTGCCGACATTGAGCGCCGAGGGCGTATGCAGCACCGGCGCGTCGATCGGCCCGATCTGCAATTCGATGCCGCGCGTATCCTCGAACGGCTCGGCCAGCGGAATCTCGTCCCAGCGGAAGCGCGGCGGGCCCATGTCGACGGTGACCACCTCGCCTGCCCGGTGGGCGCGCAGGATTCCCGCCGCTGTCTCGATCACCGTGTCGGGGCGGCCGGTCTCCTCGGTCAGCATCGCCGCGATGCAGCGCGTGGCATTGCCGCAGGCCGCGACCTCACCGCCATCGGCATTGTAGGTGCGCATGCCGGCATCGATCCCGTTCGCCGAGGGTGCGGTGACGACGATCAGCTGGTCGCAGCCGATCCCCTGCTCGCGGTCGGCGATCCAGCGCACCTGGTCGCCGGAAAGCGCCACCTTATGCGCGCGCGCATCGAGAACGACGAAGTCGTTGCCGAGCCCGTTCATCTTCCGGTAGGCGACCGTTGCGGCCATGTGGCGTTTCGCGAGATTTTGGGGCGCTTTCAGGCGGCTTTGCCGCCCGTTCCGGCACTATATGGCGCAGACCGACGGCGATTGCTAGATACGCGATGACCAGCGCCCCTCCCAGCCGCTATTCCGCCTGCATCGAACTTCTCTTCGCCGACAATACACCCTCCTATGGTGACCGTATTCGCCGCGCCGCCGCTGCCGGCTTCGCCGCGGTAGAATTTTGGAGCTGGGGCGACAAGGACCTTGCCGACATCGAGTCCGCGCTCGCCGAAACCGGCGTTGGGCTCGCCGCGATGATCGCCGAGCCGATGCTTGCGCTGACCGACCCCGCCAATCACGCGCAATTCCTCGACGGCCTCAGGGCGACGATCGCGACCGCGCGCCGCCTCGGCGCCGCCAATCTGATCGGCCTCTCGGGCAATACCCGACCGGGCGTGCCGCGCGACCTCCAGCGCCGCGCCGTTGTCGACGCGCTGAGCCGCGCCGCCGACCTCCTCGCCGGCACCGGGATCGCGCTTGCGCTCGAGCCGCTCAACGACCGCATCGATCACAAGGGCTATTTCCTGGCCTCGACCGTCGAGGCGCTCGATACCGTCGACGCGGTCGGCCGGCCCGAGGTAAAGCTGCTTTACGACATCTATCATTCGGCGGTGATGGGCGAGGCGACCGACGCCGTCATCGGCACCCGCGCCAGTCGGATCGCCCATGTGCATCTGGCCGATCATCCCGGCCGCCACGAGCCCGGCACCGGCAAGATCGACTGGCGCGAGCGGATCGTCTGGCTACGCCGCGCCGGCTATGCGGGGCTGATCGGGCTCGAATACAAACCGGCGGGAAGGCCGATCCCGGATTTGCCCTGAGACTGCCGCCCCGCGATTGACTCGCCTCTGCCCCCCGCCTATACCCCGCGCGACTTCCGCTGGTTTCGCTAAAACCGAGCCGCTGGCCTGTCCGGGAGACAGGCGGTCACCACCCGTCAGCGCGTTGCGCCCACGGGTGTCATTTGCATTTGGGCGATCTCCCCTACTCCCTCCCCTTGCGAGGAGGGCTGGGGCCAGGAGACAAAATGTTCGAGACGCTCGGCGACCGGCTGGGAAAAATCTTCGACGGGCTTCGAGGCCGCGGCGCGCTCAGCGAAGCCGACGTCGACGCCGCCCTGCGCGAGGTGCGCCGCGCGCTGCTCGACGCCGACGTTTCCCTCGAAGTGGTGCGCGGCTTCATCGAGCAGGTGCGCGACCGCGCCATCGGCGCCGAGGTCACCAAGTCGGTGACCCCCGGCCAGCAGGTCGTCAAGATCGTCCATGACGAGCTCGTCGCGGTGCTCGGCACCGAAGCCGCCCCGATCGATCTCAACGCGCCCGCGCCCGTCGCGATCCTGATGGTCGGGCTGCAGGGCTCGGGCAAGACCACCACTTCGGCGAAACTCGCTAAGCGCCTCAAGGACCGCCAGCACAAAAAGGTTTTGATGGCCTCGCTCGACACGCGCCGGCCGGCGGCGATGGAACAATTGAAGATACTCGGCGAGCAGACAGGCGTTGCGACGCTCGCAATTGTTCCCCGCCAAACCCCCGTCGACATCGCCCGCCGCGCTTTGCGTGAGGCAAAACTCGGCGGCTACGACGTGCTGATCCTCGACACCGCCGGGCGCACCCATATCGACGACGAACTGATGGACGAGGCCCGCGCCGTCCGCGATGCCACCAATCCCCACCAAATCCTCCTGGTTGCCGACGCCTTGACCGGCCAGGACGCGGTCAACCTCGCCCGCGCCTTCAATCAGCGGCTGGAATTGACCGGCATCGTCCTCACCCGCGTCGACGGCGACGGGCGAGGCGGGGCGGCGCTCTCCATGCGCGCCGTCACCGGCAAGCCGATCAAGCTGATCGGGGTGGGCGAGAAGCTCGACGGGCTCGAGGATTTCCACCCCGGCCGCATCGCCGACCGCATTCTCGGCATGGGCGACGTAGTCTCCCTGGTCGAAAAGGCGGCGCAAAACGTCTCCGCAGAAGACGCAGCAAAGCTCGCCAAACGCCTGCAGAAGGGGGTATTCGACCTCGACGATCTGCGCGGCCAGCTTGCCCAGATGAAAAAACTCGGCGGCATGGGCTCGCTGATGGGCATGCTGCCGGGCGTCGGCAAAATCAAAAAGGCGATGGCGGGCGCCAACATCGACGACAAGGTCTTCGACCGCCAGATCGCGATCATCAATTCGATGACCGGGAAGGAGCGGGCGAAGCCCGACCTCCTCAACGCCTCGCGCCGCAAGCGCATCGCCTCGGGCTCGGGCACCTCGGTGCAGGAAATCAACAAGCTCATCAAGATGCACCGGCAGGTGGAAGACATGATGAAAAAGGTCTCGCGCGGCGGCGCCGGGGCTTTGGGCAACATGCTCGGCGGCTTGGGCGGCGGCCTGCCCGCCGGCCTCGATCCGTCGAAGCTCGACCCCGCTATGCTCGCCGAATTGCAGAGGGCCGCGGGCGGGGCCGCCGCCCCGCAGCCGGAAGCGCCGAAGCCGCTGCCCGCCAACGTCAACGACCTGTTCAGGAAATCCGGTGCCCTGCCGGGTCTGGGGGCCGCCGAGCCGCGCTTCCCAGGCCTGCCGGGCCTCGGTCCACGCAAGAAATAGCAACCCAAAACCCAACGAAAAGGCAGATCATGTCCCTCAAAATCCGACTGGCCCGGGCCGGCGCCAAGAAGCGCCCCTATTACCAGATCGTCGTCGCCGACATTCGTGCTCCCCGCGACGGCAAGTTCCTCGAACGCGTCGGCTCCTACGATCCGATGCAACCGCGCGACTCCGACCGCCGCATCGTCCTCGAAACCGACCGGATCAAGCACTGGCTTTCCGTCGGCGCCCGGCCGACCGACCGGGTGCTGCGCTTTCTCGACGCCGCCGGCCTTTTGAAACGCGAGCCCCGCAACAATCCCGAGCGGGCCAAGCCCGGCGCCAAGGCGATCGAACGCCGCGAGGCCAAACAGGCCGCCGCCGCAAAGGCTGAATCAGCCCTCGCCGAGGCTGTGCCTGAACCCGCCGCCGAATAGCGGCGTCCTCTCGTGCCCCGCGATCCCGCCCAGATTCCCGGCCGTGTCCTGATGGGTCGCATCGGCACCGCCCACGGCATCAGGGGCGAGGTGCGGATCGAGGCTTTCACCGCCGATCCGCTCTCGATCGCCACCTGGTCGCCGCTTCTGACCGACCGGCCGGGCCTCACCGTCAGCATCGCCAAGTCGCGGCTGCAGAAAGGCTTGGTGATCGCCTCGCTCATTGGCGTCGCCGACCGCAACGAAGCCGAAGCACTGAACGGCGTCGCGCTCTATGTCGCGCGGGAAAAACTGCCGGCGTCGGGCAAAGACGAATTCTACCATGCCGACCTGATCGGCCTCGAAGCACGCACCCGCGATGGCGCAAAACTCGGGCGCGTCGCGGCTGTCCACAATTACGGGGCGGGCGACAATCTCGAGATCGCGCCAAAAGACGCGGCCTCGTTCCTCATCCCTTTCACCCGCTTGACCGTTCCCGAGATCCGTCTCGCCGAAAACTATCTTCTCGTCGACCTCCCGCCGGGACTGCTCGACGAGGAGAAAGAGGGCGCGGAGAGTCAATGAGTTTCGCCGCCGACATCATCACGCTTTTCCCGGAGCTTTTTCCGGGCCCGCTCGGCGCCTCCAATCATGGGCGGGCGCTGAGCGAGGGCATCTGGCAGCTCCGCACCCATCAGCTGCGGGATTTCTCGACCGACAAACATCGCACCGTCGACGACACCCCGGCGGGCGGCGGGCCGGGAATGGTGATGCGCGCCGATGTCGTCGCCCGCGCCATCGACGCCGTCGCCTCCCCTTCCGATCCACGCCCGCGCCTGTTGATGTCGGCGCGCGGCCGCCCGCTCGACCAGTCGCTGGTTCGCACCCTCGCCGCCGGCCCCGGCGCGGTCGTGCTTTGCGGCCGCTTCGAGGGCGTCGACGAGAGGGTGATTGAGGCTCGCCGCCTCACCGAGATTTCGATCGGCGATTTTGTGTTGGCTGGCGGCGAGATTGCGGCGATGGCGCTGCTCGAAGCGGTCGTGCGGCTCCTCCCCGGGGTGATGGGCGCCACCTCGAGTGGTCTTGATGAGAGCTTCGAGAACGGCCTTCTCGAATACCCGCACTACACGCGGCCGCAGATTTTCGAGGGCCGCGCGATTCCGGAAATCCTCACCTCAGGCGATCACGCCAAGGTCGAACAGTGGCGCCGCGACATGGCCGAGAAACTGACCCGCGAGCGCCGTCCCGACCTCTGGGCGAAACGCCAGCCCTGATCAGGGCGCGATCGTGGTCGACTGATAGCCGAGGATCGCGAGCCCGCCGATCGCAATCAGCGCCGCCACGAGGCTGGCCCGGCCCGTCGCCTCGCCGGCTTGGCTCGAGACTTTCTTCGCCGTTTGCCAATAAAGATACGCCCCGCCCACGACCAGCGCCGCCTCGATCGCGATCTCGATCCAGGGCGACGCCCAGAGTCCGAAGCCGAGCTTCGGCCAGTCGCCCCAATTGGCCGGCAGCACAGGCATGTCGGCGCGATGCACCACGAGATCGAGAAGCCAGTGCGAGAAGGAGACTGCGGCGAGCACCCAGCCCGCCACCCGCCCCCATGCCCCATAGCCGACGAGCCCGAGGATCGAGGAAAGCACCAGCGCGCCCAAGAGGGAGTGCGTCCAGTCGGCATGGATGATCGACTGCCCGAACCCGCCCGCAGTGCCCGGCATGACCTCGATCGTCTCGATCCCTGCAAGGTAAAGCGGCACGAAAATCACATCGAGCCACGCCGTCGCCAGCATCAGCGACCAGAGCGGCACGTTGGGCGCGCGGCTTTTGACCGCCGCGGCCAATCCGAAGTGGCCGGCGATCATTTGCCTTTGTCCCCGACCGTCCAGGGCAGGCCGGCGTCGAGCCAGCCGACGACCACGACGAAAAACAGGGTTCCGAAGATGAATTCCATGACCTTCTCCGCTTTACGCAAAGCCTATCACCGAATTTGCCCCCTTTTGCCTCCCGCTAGCTGGGGGAGGGACCATGTGGACTCTTTTGCCGATCTCCTCTATAGGCGCGCCAACCCGTTGCAACCAGGACCGGGCGGCTCAAATCGCCCCTCCGAAAAGATCGAACCGACCGGCCATGAACATCATCATCGAGCTCGAAAACGAGCAGCGCGCGGCCCTGACCGCGGCCCGCGGCACCCCTGAATTCTCCCACGGCGACACCGTCAAGGTGTGGGTCAAGGTTCGCGAGGGCGAGAAGGAGCGGTTGCAGGCCTATGAGGGCGTCGTCATCGCCCGGTCGGGCTCCGGCATCAACGAAAGCTTCACCGTCCGCAAGATTTCCTACGGCGAGGGCGTCGAGCGCGTCTTCCCGGTCCTTTCCCCGATGATCGACCGGATCGAGGTCATCCGCCGCGGCAAGGTCCGCCGCGCCAAGCTCTATTATTTGCGTGACCGGCGGGGCAAGGCCGCCCGCATCTTCGAGGCGACCAACGCCCGCACCCGCAAGATCGAGGCCGCCGAGCGCACCGCCGCGGGCGAGGAAGCCGAGCGCGAGGCCAAGGAAGCCGAAGAAGCCGCCGCCCGGGCCAAGCTCGAGGCCGGCGCCGAAGACGCCGACATCGTCCCCCCGATCGACCCCAAGGCCTGAACCACAGGCCTTCCGCCTGTTCCCGGCGCCAACGTCCACCGGTTATCCACAAGCTTTCCCGGATTTCCCGGGCCTCTGTTCACCGCTTGTTCACGGGCTTTTTCAGCCGGGTTAACGATTCCCTGACGAAAAGCGCGCAATTTTCCGGATGCGCGCAACCCCGGATTAGCCGGCAAGGACTATCCTCGCCCCGTTCATTCGCCAGGTGCCCCTTCACCCACCAGATGACAGCATGCCTTCATTCAGCGATTTGTTGCTCGACCCCTATGGAAGTTTCGGCCTCTTCGCGGTCACCGTGATCGCGATCTTCTGCTGCCTCATCGTCTATCGCGGCATGAAGCACGGCGACTGGGACTTCATGAGCGACTGACCGGCTCCGCCGGAGTTTCCATCTCGCCCGCAAGCACTTCGACGGGGTCGCCCTCGGCTGATGGACGGCCGCCGCGCCCTGCCCTAGGCTCGGCCAATGCACCAGCGCCTCGCGACGCCTTCCGTCCCCCCGGTCCTTGAGCGCGTCGCCGGCCAAGGCCGCATTGCGGTCGAGGCGCGGGACGGGATAACCCATCTCACCGAACTCTATCAGGACGGCGCGGCAAAGATTCGCCTGCCGTCGCGCGCCGGAAAGGCCGGGCTGGAGGCCGTGCTGATCAATACCGCCGGCGGGGTGACCGGCGGGGACCGGCTCGCCTGGACTGCCACCCTGGGCCCCGGCGCCAGCCTGACACTGACGACCCCCGCAGCCGAGAAAATCTACCGCGCCGCGTCCGGCGAGGCGCAAATTTCCGTCGCTCTCGCAGCCGGGCCGGGCGCGAAGCTGTTTTGGCTGCCGCAGGAGACCATCCTCTTTGACCGCGCCGCGCTCAGCCGCTCGCTCACACTCGATCTCGCCGCCGACGCCGAGGCGCTGATCGTCGAGCCGATCATTTTCGGCCGCGAGGCGATGGGCGAAAACCTCGGCCGCGCGTCCCTGCACGATCGCTGGCGGATTTTCCGCGCCGGACGCCTGTTCCACGCCGAGGATTTCCGTCTCGGCCCCGACGCCGCGCAGATGCTCGCCCGGCCCGCCTTGCTCGCCGGCAGCCGGGCGGTTGCTTCGATTCTATTTGTCGCCCCCCACGCCGGCGACCGGCTCGACGCGGTCCGCGCGATCCTCGGCGAGACCGGCGGGGCCAGTGCCTGGAATGGCAGGATTCTTGCGAGGATCCTGGCGAAGAGCGGCTTCGATCTGCGTCAGAAGCTCCTGCCGGTCCTCAATCTGCTGAACGGCAAGGCAGCGCTGCCCAAACTCTGGTCACTCTAGGCCGCCCGGGGAGACCCCGTGAATCTAACGCCGCGCGAAAAGGACAAATTGCTGATCGCCATGGCGGCGATCGTCGCTCGCCGCCGCCTCGAGCGCGGGGTGAAACTCAATCATCCCGAGACCATCGCGCTGATCGCCGATTTCGTCGTCGAGGGCGCGCGCGACGGCCGCCCCGTGGCCGAGCTGATGGAGGCCGGCGCCCATGTCGTGCGCCGGACACAAGTCATGGAGGGGGTCGCAGAGATGATCCACGACATCCAGGTCGAGGCGACTTTCCCCGACGGCACAAAACTCGTCACCGTCCACAACCCGGTGCGCTGATCCATGCCCGCCGAGGCTTTCCCGGAGCGTCTCCGCCCGCTACGCTCGCGGACGGGAGTCGCGATTCATCGCAAACCCGGCGCGACCCATACCGGGGCGCCCTGTCGACCAAAAGAGGGACAATTCCGATGCTGAACCGGCTGCTGCTCGGCGCGCTCGCGCTCCTCGCCTTGACCGTCCCCGCCTTCGCCCATCTCGACCCCAACGAACACGGCTCGTTCCTCGCCGGCCTCTCGCATCCTCTGTTTGGCCTCGACCACATCCTCGCCATGGTCGCGGTCGGGCTATGGGCGGCGCTGATCGGCGGCCGGGCCATCTGGGCGGTGCCGCTGGCATTCGTGTTGACCATGATCGCCGGCTTCGGTCTCGCTTTGATCGGCGCGCCGCTGCCCTTTGTCGAGCCAGCCATTCTCGCCTCGGTTGTCGTCCTCGGCCTTGTCGTCGCGTTGGCCATGCCGGTGCCGGTTTGGGCCGGGGTGACGCTGGCCGGCTTCTTCGCGGTTTTCCACGGCCATGCTCATGGCGGCGAACTGGGTTCCGCCGAACTGGCGAGTTTCGGGGCGGGCTTTGCGATTTCGACCGCGGTCCTGCACGCCGCCGGGGTCGGGCTTGGTCTTGGTGTTGGCGGGCTCTTCGCCAATCGGGCCAAACGCGCGATGACCCGTTCGCTCGGCGCGCTGACGGCGCTTGCCGGGGTCTGGCTGGCGCTCGGCAATTGAGATGATCCCCGGCGAAATCTTTCCGGCGAAAGGCGACATCGCGCTCAACGCGGGGGCGCAATCCATCACCCTGATGGTCGCCAACCGGGGCGACCGGCCGATCCAGGTCGGCTCGCACTATCATTTCGCCGAGACCAACCCGGCGCTATTTTTCGACCGCGCCAAAGCCCGCGGCTTGCGGCTCGACATCGCGGCGGGAACCGCGGTGCGTTTCGAGCCCGGCCAGAAACGCGAAGTCTCCCTCGTCCCCTTCGGCGGCAAGCGCGAGGTCTACGGCTTCCGCGGCGAGGTGATGGGAAAGTTGTGATGGGCGCGCGGGTCGGAGCGATGCTTCTGCTCTCTGCCGCGCTCCTTGTCGCGCCGGCGCCGGCGCAAGAAGCCAATTTCGACTGCGCCAACGCCACGGCCGAGCAGGAAATGAACCGCTGCGCCGGGCTCGACTATGAAGCGGCCGACCGCGAATTGAACAAAGTCTGGTCCGTGGCGATCGGCTCCATGCGCGGCCTCGACGCCGGCCAGCCGGAAGGCGCGGCCGGCGCCGCCGAAGCGCTGCTCGCCGCCCAGCGCGCCTGGCTGACGTTTCGCGACCATCAATCCCTCGCCGAAGGATTTGAGGCCCATCTCGGCTCGCTCGAGCCTTTCATCGTCTCGACCTGCCTTGGGCGCGTCACCCGCGCCCGCACCGAGGAACTGAAGGCCCTGAGCCGGGCGTATTGAAAGGCCGATCCATGCCCGCCTCCCTTTCCCGCCGCGCCTATGCCGACATGTACGGACCGACGACCGGCGACAAAATCCGCCTCGCCGACACCGAGCTGATTATCGAGGTGGAGAAAGACTTCACCATCTATGGCGAGGAGGTCAAATTCGGCGGCGGCAAGGTGATCCGCGACGGCATGGGCCAATCGCAGGCCACCCGCATGGAGGGCGCGGTCGATACCGTCATCACCAATGCGCTGATCCTCGACGTGACCGGCATCTACAAGGCCGACGTCGGCCTGCGCGACGGCCGCATCCATGCGATCGGCAAGGCCGGCAATCCGGATACCCAGCCCGGGGTGACCATTATCATCGGCGCCTCGACCGAGGCGATTGCCGGGGAGGGAAAGATCCTGACCGCCGGCGCCATGGACGCGCATATTCATTTCATCTCCCCCCAGCAGATCGAGGAATCGCTGATGAGCGGGGTGACCTGCATGCTCGGCGGGGGCACCGGACCGGCGACCGGCACCAACGCCACGACCTGCACGCCCGGCGCCTGGCATATCGAAAAGATGCTGCAGGCTGCCGACGCCTTTCCGATGAATCTCGCCTTCTCCGGCAAGGGCAACGCCTCGCGCGCCGCCCCGCTGGCCGACCAGATTCTCGCCGGAGCCTCGTCGCTGAAGCTGCACGAGGATTGGGGTACCACCCCCGCCGCCATCGATACGTGTCTGTCGGTCGGCGACGAGTTCGACGTGCAGGTGACGATCCACACCGACACGCTCAACGAATCGGGCTTCGTCGAGGACACCATCGCCGCCTTCAAGGGCCGCACCATTCACGCCTACCACACCGAAGGCGCCGGCGGCGGCCACGCCCCCGACATCATCAAGCTCTGCGGCCTCAAAAACGTCATTCCATCGTCGACCAATCCGACGCGGCCCTACACGGTCAACACCATCGCCGAGCATCTCGACATGCTGATGGTGTGCCACCATCTCGACCCGTCGATCCCCGAGGACATCGCGTTTGCCGAGTCGCGCATCCGCAAAGAGACCATCGCCGCCGAGGATATTCTGCACGATCTCGGCGCGTTCTCGATCATCGCCTCGGATTCCCAGGCGATGGGCCGCGTCGGCGAGGTGATCATCCGCACCTTCCAGACCGCCGACAAGATGAAGCGCCAGCGCGGCCATCTCAGCGAAGAGAAAGGCGACAACGACAATTTCCGCGTCCGCCGCTACCTCGCAAAAGTGACGATCAATCCCGCCATCGCGCATGGAATGAGCCACGAGATCGGCTCGGTCGAGGTCGGCAAGCGCGCCGATCTGGTGCTTTGGAGCCCGGCATTTTTCGGCGTCAAACCCGACCTCGTGCTGATTGGCGGGATGATTGCGGCGGCCCCGATGGGCGACCCCAACGCCTCGATCCCGACCCCGCAGCCGGTCCATTACCGGCCGATGTTCGGCGCTTTTGGCGGCGCCCGCCGCGCTACCTCGGTGATTTTCACCAGCACCGCCGCGCTCGAAGACGGCATCGGCGCCCGTTACGGCCTCGGCAAAAAACTCGTCGCGGTCAAGAACACCCGCAAGCTCTCCAAGGCCTCGATGCTGCTCAACGACGCGCTGCCCCAAATCGAGGTCGATCCCGAAACCTATGAGGTCCGCGCCGACGGCGAATTGCTGACCTGCCCGCCGGCGACCGTGCTGCCAATGGCGCAGCGGTATTTTCTGTTTTGACCGCGCCCTTGTTCATCCGGCCGGCCCGACCTGCTGAAAGAAAAGCCCTCGAAGCGCTGCAGCGCCGGGCGTCCCTCAACAATCCCGGCGACCGCGAGGCCTTGCTTGCCAATCCTGACGCCATCGACCTGCCGGACGCGCAGATAGCCGCCGGCCGGGTATTCGTGGCCTTGCGCGACGGCACGCTGGCGGGTTTTTCCGCGGTTGTGCCCCGCCCGGATGGCGAGGTCGATCTCGATGGACTGTTCGTCGAGCCGGCCATGTGGAGGGGCGGCATCGGGAGGGCTTTGGTCGAACATGCAGCCGAACGTGCCCGAACGCTGGGAGCACGCGCTCTGTACGTGATCGGTAATCCCCATGCCGAAGGATTCTACCTGTCAGTCGGGTTCAGGATCACCGGAGCGTTCGATACCCGCTTCGGTCCTGGCCTCCTGATGAAAATGGTGCTTCCAGCCCCCGCCATGAGCTGACCGCCGCCGCTCCGGAACTGTTGAGGGAGCGGGCCGACTCGCCGGCGGCAATCCCCGCATTTGTCTGCCGGCGACTGTCCTGCCGATGGCGCAGCGGTATTTTCTGTTCTAGGCCGCCGACCCTTGCGGAATTGCCCCACCGCTTTCGTGATCCTCGGGGCGACCCGCCGGCGCGCGGCCAGACAACGACCCGTGGACCCTGTCTGAATCGCTCCAAGCGGGGCGCCAAAAATCCTTCGCGCGCGCCCTCCCCGTGGCCCGGCGCCCGCGCCTCGACTAGACTCCCCCCGCAACACAGGGAGGCGCGTCATGTCACACATCCTCGTTCACATCTCCACCGGTCCCGAAAACCCCACCAAGGCGGCGCTCGGGTTTCTTGTCGCCAGGACGGTACTCGACAAGGGCCATCGCCTCAGCCTTTTCATTGCCGGCGATGGGGTCAATCTCTTGCGCAAGGAAACGGCTGCCGCTCTCGTCGGCATCGGCACCGGCGCACTCGCCGAGCATGTGGCCGCGCTCGACAAATCCGACGCCGAGATCCTCTATTCCGGCATGTCGGCGAAAGCGCGCGGTCTCGACCCCGCCGATCTCGCCATCGCCCGCGCCGCCCCCGCCATGCCGGACAAGCTCATCGATTTGACCCTCGAAGCCGACGCCGTGCTTTGCTACTGAGCGGGGTCGCCCCCGACGAACCCCGATCCCGACTTGGTCGCCGCCTGCCGCGCCTCATTCCGCCCGGCGCGGGATCGTGTATCATTGCCCACACTGCTTCCTCCGGGCGACCCCATGACAGCGCGCGCCGTCTCCTATCTCCATCCCGGCCACGGAAGCGGCACTCCGTTCGAGCGGATCGTGCTCGACCACCACGGACGGCATCTGCGGCGCAAGACCATCACCCTGCCGAAGGGCGAGAAAGTCCTCGTCGACCTGCCCGAGGCGATCGCCCTCGGGGATGGCGACGTGCTCGTGCTGGAGGACGGGCGGCTCGTCGAGATCGGCGCCGCCAACGAGAATCTCTATGCGGTGGACGGCCGCGACGCCCGTCATCTCACCGAGCTCGCCTGGCATATCGGCAACCGCCACCTGGCGGCCGAAATCCAGACCTCCCGCATCCTGATCGAGCGCGACCATGTGCTTCGGCAAATGCTGGAGGGGCTGGGCGCGACCGTCACCGAAGTCACCGAGCCCTTCGAGCCCGTCCGCGGCGCCTATCACGCGGCTTTTCACTTCCATCCATGACGCCCCGCCTCCAGCCGGCCAGCGAAACTTCGGCCCTGCTCCGGCTGATGACCTGGCTCTCGCCGGCTTTTCCGGTCGGCGCCTTTGCGTTCTCTCATGGGCTCGAACGCGCCGTCGGGGACCGGCTGGTCGCCAATCGCGCCGACCTCGAAGTCTGGCTGATCGATCTTGCGACCCTTGGCTCGCTCTGGAACGACGCGGTCATTTTCGCCGAGGCCACCCGCCGCACCGAGGCGGGCGATCTGACGGAACTCGCCGAGCTCGCCGCCGCGCTCGCCGGCGGCAAGGAACGCCTTGCCGAGACGATCGAACAGGGCACTGCCTTCATCGCTGCTTCGCACCCCTGGCCGAGACCCGTCCTGGCCAAACTGCCCGCCTCTTGCCCCTATCCGGTCGCGGTTGGGGCCATCGCGGCCGCTCACGGCATCGGCCTTGAGCCAGCGCTCGTCGCCTGGCTCGGCTCGACGCTTGCCAATCTCGTCCAGGCCGGCGTGAGGCTTGTTCCCATCGGCCAGACCGACGCCGTCAAGACCCTTGCCGCGCTGGAACCGATTGTCCTCGAGGTCGGCGCGCGCGCCAGTGCCTCGAGCTTCGACGATCTCGGCTCGGCCTCCATCCGGGCCGAAATCGCCAGCTTGCAACACGAGACCCAATATTCGAGGCTGTTCCGGTCATGAGCTCGCGCCTCTCCTCCAACGGCCCTCTTCGCGTCGGCATCGGCGGCCCGGTCGGCTCCGGCAAGACGACGCTGGTCGAAAAGCTCTGCAAGGCGCTCCGCAACGAGTTTTCGATCGCCGTCGTCACCAACGACATCTACACAAGCGAGGACGCCGAGGCGCTGGTGCGCCTGCAGGCGCTGCCGTCCGACCGCATCATCGGGGTCGAGACCGGCGGGTGCCCGCACACCGCCATCCGCGAGGATGCCTCGATCAATCTTGCCGCCATCGCCGATCTCAACGCCCGGCATCCCGATCTCGATCTGGTCTTCATCGAATCGGGGGGCGACAATCTCGCCGCGACTTTTTCGCCCGACCTCGCCGACCTGACGATCTATGTCATCTCGGTTCCCGAGGGCGGCGACATTCCGCGCAAGGGCGGGCCGGCCATCACCCGCTCCGACCTGCTTGTGGTCAACAAGACCGACCTCGCCCCTTACGTCGAAGTCGATCTCGACCTGATGGATGCCGACACGAAGCGGATGCGCGGCGCGGCGCCGTATATCTTCACCGACCTCAAGCGCGGTGCCGGTGTCGCGGAAATTGTGAAATACCTCGCAACTGCGGGGGGACTGCGCCGCGCTCTGCCCGGCGCGGCGGTCAGATCCGCGTCAGATAGGTACGGTACTCCACGTCCGTGACCATTCCCGCCAACACCTTGATTTCATGGCGTTTGCAGGCGGCGTAGACGCGCCGGTACTGGCGGCCGAAAATCTCCGCCCCGGCTTCCGAGGCCGCGAACTCCTCAACCGCCGTCAGCCAGTCGTGATGAAGCTTCTCCCCCCGGCCTTCCGAGCTGCCCTCGCTGAGCGGCTGCCCCGGTTCGAGCTTCCGCTCGAGCCCGATCAGCATCCCGCCAAGGATCGCCGCGATCGCCAGATACGGGTTGCAGTCCGCCCCCGCCATTCGGTGTTCGAGCCGGGCGCCGGGCCCCTGATGCTCGGGCACCCTGATCCCGGCGAACCGGTGATCGATCCCCCAATTGGCCGAAACCGGGGCCTGCCGGCCCGGCAGGAACCGCCGATAGGAGTTGAAATGCGGGGCGAAGATCGCCTGCAGTTCCCGCATCGTCGCCAGCGCTCCCCCGACCGCGTGGCGCAGCGTCTCGCCCACCCCGTCCTCGGCGGAAAAGACATTATTGCCCGCCGCGTCGACGAGGCTCGCATGCACGTGCATGCCGCTGCCCGCATCGTCGCCATAGGGTTTCGCCATGAACGTCGCTTCAAGCTCGTGCACGCCGGCGCAGCCGTGGACGATCCGCCGGAAGAGGATCGCCGCGTCGGCGGCCGCCACCGCATCGTCGAGGTGCCTGAGATTGATCTCGAATTGGCCGTGGCCTGCCTCGGTCGTGACCCCCTCGACCGGCACCCCCAGCAACTCGCAGGCGGCGCGGATGTCGGTGAGCACCGGCTCCAGCCGATCCATCGTGTCGAGGTCGTAAAGTTGCGAGACCTCGGCGCCTTCCGGCGGCTCCGGCGGGGCGCCCTCCAGCCGCACCGGCTTGACGAAATAGAATTCGAGTTCGGCGGCGACGACCGGCGTCAGCCCCAGCTCGGCGAAGCGCGCGACCACCGCCCCAAGCCGCTGCCGCGGGTCGTAGACGCACGGCTCGCGGTCGACCGTCTCAAGGCTCATCAGCACTTGTGCCGAGGTGTTGTTCGTCCAGGGCACGGACTTCAATGTCCCCGGGATCGGCACCCCGACCCCGTCCGGATCGCCCGCCCCCGCGGCGAGCCCCGTCTCGTCGACGTCGCGCCCCCAGATGTCGAGCCCGTAGGTCGAGATCGGCAGCCTGACCCCGCCCGTGACCAGCTTCGAGGCGCCGGACGGCGGCAGCCACTTGCCACGGAAAATCCCGTTCATGTCGGGAAACAACAGTTCGATCCGTTCGATCTGCGGATTGTCCGCAAGAAACTGCCGAACCGCCGCCCTGTCCCCGGCTTTCGGTGCCCTGGCCATGAATCCTAGTCCTCGCGCGCCCCAGCCGCGGCTGGGGGCGTCCCTCCTTGTTGCCCCAGTCTTGCCGGGAATTGGGGCTTTCGCCAAGCCAAATCGGCTTGCCCTCGCCCGCTCAACCATGGCGGAGGAACCCGGGTTGACTGGCCAACCGGGGAGCCTAAGGTGCGGGAACCTTGCCGCCTTTGCGCGCTCCCCGCGCGCCCCGGCATGGCGCCAAGAGCGGAGAGGCCCTGCCGTTCCGGGTCCTCGGAGTGAAACCGTGAACGAGATGACCAAACAGGGCAGTTTGCCCGGCCAGCTGCCCGAGCCGCTGGTCAAATGGCTCAATGGCCGCGAGATCGAAGAGGTCGAGTGCCTCGTCGCTGACCTCGCCGGCATGGCGCGCGGCAAGACCATGCCCGCCAAAAAATTCTTCCGCGGCGACCGCACCTATATTCCGTCCTCGATCTTCTACCAGACGATCACCGGCGACTATGCCGACGTCGACGTGCCCAACGCCTGGGCGGAGGCCGACCTGCTGCTGGTCCCCGATCACAGCACGGCACGGGCCATTCCCTGGTCGTCGGACGTCTCGATCCAGGTCTTCCACGATCTGTGGAAGGTCAATGGCGAGCCCGCCGACATGGCCCCGCGCAATGTGCTGAAGCGCGTCCTCGGCTTTTTCGCCGAGGAGGGGCTCCGGCCCGTCGTCGCCCCGGAAATGGAATTTTACATCACCAAGCCGAACATCGATCCGGACTATCCGATTCAGCCCCCGATCGGGCGGACCGGGCGCGAAGGGGTGGGCCGCAATTCCTATTCGCTGATCGCGGTCGACGAATACGGCCCGGTCGTCGACGACATCTACGATTTCGCCGAAGCTCAGGGCCTCGAGATCGACACTATGATGCAAGAGGGCGGCGCCGGCCAGCTCGAGATCAATCTCAATCACGGCGATCCGGTAATCCTCGCCGACCAAGTGTTCCTGTTCAAGCGCACCATCCGCGAGGCGGCGCTGCGCCACCAATGCTACGCGACCTTCATGGCCAAGCCGATGGCCGACGAGCCCGGCAGCGCCATGCACCTGCACATGTCGGTCACCGACCAGCGCACCGGCAAGAACATCTTCAATGGCCCCGACGATGCCCCGAGCGAGGCCTTCTACTGGTTCCTCGGCGGCCAGCAGACCTATGTCGCCGCCGCCATGTGCATGCTCGCCCCCTACGTCAATTCCTATCGGCGGCTGGTGCCCGACCAGTCCGCCCCGACCAATCTCGAATGGGCGGCCGACAACCGCTCGGTGGGGCTGCGGATTCCCGTCTCCGATCCCAACGCCCGGCGGATCGAGAACCGCGTCATCGGCATGGACTGCAACCCGTATCTCGCGATTGCGGCGGCGCTCGCCTGCGGCTACCTCGGCCTGAAGCAGAAGATCCAGCCGCGCGAAGCCTTCAAGGGCCTGCCCTATGAGGCCCCGCACGCCCTGCCGCGCTCGGTGCTCGATGCGCTTGAGCAGTTCGAGGCGACCCCCGAATTGCGGGAGTTGCTCGGCGTCCAGTTCGCCTCGATCTACGGGGCGATCAAGCGCCACGAATACAACGATTTCCTCAAGGTCGTGAGCCCTTGGGAGCGCGAGCACCTGATGCTCAACGTCTGACCCGCGCGCCCCGCCGAGCCGAGCGTTCCCGATGACCCCGATCGACAATCACCGCCCCACCGCCGAATTGCAGGGCCTAGACGCCGCCCATCATTTGCATCCCTTCACCGACACTGCCGCGCTCAACGCCAAGGGCGTGCGCATCATCACCCGGGGTGAAGGCGTGCATATTTACGACTCGCAAGGCGCCCGTCTGCTCGACGCCATGGCGGGTCTCTGGTGCGTCAATATCGGCTACGGCCGCAATGAGCTCGCCGAGGCGGCCAGGCGCCAGATGCAGCAGCTCAGCTTCTACAATACCTTCTTCCAGACTGCCCACCCGCCGGTCATCGAACTCGCGGCCAGGCTCGCCGAACTCGCCCCCGGCGATCTCAACCGGGTATTCTTCGCCAATTCGGGATCGGAGGCCAACGACACGAATATCAGGCTCGTCCGCCACTACTGGGCCAGCCTCGGCAAGCCGGAAAAGACCGTCATCGTCTCCCGCAAGAACGCCTATCACGGCTCGACCATGGGCGGGGCGAGCCTCAGCGGCATGGCCTTCATCCATGCCCAGGGCGGCCTGCCCATACCGGATATCGTCCATATCGGCCAGCCCCATTGGTGGGGCGAGGGCGGCGAGACGGGCCCCGCCGAATTCGGCCTCATGCGCGCCCGTGAACTCGAAGCCGAAATCGAACGGATCGGCGAGGCCAGGGTCGCCGCCTTCATCGCCGAGCCGGTGCAGGGGGCGGGCGGCGTCATCATCCCGCCCGAGACCTATTGGCCCGAGATTCAGCGGATTTGCGACGCCCACGAAATTCTGCTGATCGCCGATGAGGTGATCACCGGCTTCGGCCGGCTCGGCAAGTGGTTCGGCGCCGACTATTTCGGCATCCGCCCCGATATCATGACCATCGCCAAGGGCCTGACCTCTGGCTATTTGCCGATGGGCGGCTCGATCGTCTCGGAAAGCGTCGCCAAAATCGTCGAAGGCGCCGGCGAATTCGCCCATGGCTACACTTTTTCCGGCCATCCGGTCGCCGCCGCCGTGGCGCTCGAAAATCTCCGCATCCTCGCCGACGAGAAGATCATCGAGCGGGTCGAGCACGACACCGCGCCCTATCTCAAGGCCCGCTGGCTCGAACTCGCCAACCATCCGCTCGTCGGGGAAGCTCGCATCGCCGGCTTGATGGGAGCGATCGAGTTGACCCCCGACAAGCCAAGCCGGGCGAAATTCGCCGCGGGGGCCGGCACCGTCGGCTTCATCTGCCGTGAAATCTGCTTTGCCAACGGCCTCGTCATGCGCCATGTCGGCGACCGGATGATCATTTCCCCGCCGCTGGTCATCACCAGGGACGAGATCGACGAATTGATCGCCCTCGCGCACAAGAGCCTCGACATGACGCTGAAGAAGGTCCGCGCCGAGGACCTCTACCGGGCCGCCGCCTGAGCCGATGGATCTCATCGGTCTCAACGAACCGAAAGGCGCCTACCCCGCTTCCTGGTATGCGGCGACCGCCCCGCTCCTGCCCGGGTTCCCCGACCTTGCAGGCACCCATCGAGCCGATGTCTGCGTCGTCGGGGGCGGCTATACGGGACTTTCGGCGGCGCTCCACCTCGCCGGGCGCGGCTATTCGGTGATCTTGCTCGACGCCCAGCGGGTCGGCTGGGGCGCTTCGGGCCGCAATGGCGGGCAACTCGGTTCAGGCCAGCGCGTCGACCAGATGCGGCTCGAAAAAATGCTCGGGCCCGACCATGCCAAGCGCCTCTGGACGATCGCCGTCGAGGCCGTCGCGCTGGTCAAATCGTTGATCGGCGAACACAAGATCGACGCCGAGCTGAAGCCCGGCGTCCTTCATGTCGACCACAAAGCCACCTTCGTCGCCGGGACCGAAGCCTATGTGGGGCATTTGCGGCGAGCCTATGACTACCAATCCATCCGCTTCGTCACCCTTGCCGAGCTCGGCCAGATGCTCGGCACTTCGGCCTATTTTGGCGGCACGCTCGATGTGAGTGCGGCGCATCTGCACCCGCTGAAATTTGCCCTCGGCCTCGCCCGCGCGGCGCTCGATAAGGGCGTGAAGATCTTCGAGCGCAGCCGCGTCACCAAGGTCGGCAAGACCGACCCGGCGACGGTGACAACCGGGGAGGGAACCGTCATCGCCCGGTTCGTCGTCCTCGCCTGCAACGGCTATCTGGGAGACCTCGAACGCGAGGTCGCGGCGCGGGTCATGCCGATCAATTCCTATATTGTTGCGACCGAGCCGCTTGGCGAGGCGCAGGCCCGGGCGTTGATCCGCGACGATGTCGCGGTCGCCGATAGCCGCTTCGTCGTCAACTATTTTCGCTTCTCGACCGACCATCGGCTGCTCTTCGGCGGCCGCGAGAGTTACGGCTACCGCTATCCCGCCGATATCGCTTCGGCGGTGCGCCGGCGGATGCTGGCGATCTACCCGCAACTCGAAGACGCCCGCATCGACTATGCCTGGGGCGGGGCGCTGGGCATCACCATGAACCGGATGCCGCATCTGGCGCGGCTCGCCCCGAACGTCCTCAGCGCCTCGGGCTATTCCGGCCACGGGCTCGGCATGGCGACGATCGCCGGTCAGCTCTGCGCGGAAGCCATTGCCGGGGTCGCCGGACGCTTCGACGTGATGGCAACCGTGCCGATCGCCCGATTTCCGGGCGGGGTGGCGTTGCGAAGGCCCCTGCTGGTTTTGGCGATGCTCTGGTTCGCGCTCCGCGACCGGCTCTGAGCCGTCAGCCTTCCCGCAAGCGCCGCTGCTGGCGCGAGCGGCGCGCCAGCTGCCAGGTCGCGAGCCCCACCCCGAGCGCGATGATGCCGATGAAGATCGTCGCCAGCGCATTGATGTCGGGGCTCACCCCCAGCCGGATTTTCGAGAAAATCACCATCGGCAAGGTCGAGGAGCCCGGCCCCGACACGAAGCTGGCAATGACCAGATCGTCGAGGCTGAGCGTGAACGCCAGCAACCAGCCCGAGATCAGCGCCGGCGCAATGATCGGCAAGGTGATGTCGAAGAACACCCGGCCCGGCGTCGCCCCGAGATCCATCGCCGCTTCCTCGAGCGCTTCGTCGAGATCGGCCAGCCGCGACTGCACCACGACCGCGACATAGGCCATGCAGAAGGTCGCGTGCGCGAGGATGATCGTAAACATGCCGCGCCCGGCGGGCCAGCCGAAGGTCCCTTCCATCGCCACAAACAGCAACAGCAGCGACAGGCCGGTGATCACGTCCGGCATCACCAACGGCGCGGTGATCATCCCGGTCAGCAGCGTGCGTCCGCGGAAGCGCCCGAGCCGGGTCAGCGCCACCGCCACCATGGTGCCGAAGGCCAGAGCCACGGTCGCACTGATCACCGCGATCTGCAGTGAAATCCACGCGGCCCCGAGAATTTGCGGATTCTGGAAAAGCTCGACATACCATTTGGTCGAGAACCCGGTCCAAACGGTCACGAGCTTCGATTCGTTGAACGAATAGACCATCAGCGAGATAATCGGAGCGTAGAGAAACACGAGCCCCAGCACCGCCGCGACCGGCAGCAATAGGCCGCGCCGCCTCACCGCCCTTCTCCGCTACTGGCCTGCACGTACCTCAGGATCATGATCGGAATGACGAGGAAAATCAGCATGGCGATGGCGACGGCGGAGGCGACCGGCCAGTCGCGGTTGAGGAAGAACTCGTTCCACAACGTCCGCCCGATCATCAGCGTATCGGGACCCCCGAGGAGCGACGGGATGACGAATTCGCCGATCGCCGGAATGAACACCAGCATGAAGCCGGCGATGATCCCGGGCAGCGACAGCGGCAGGGTGATGGTGAAAAAGGTCGTGAACGGCCGCGCTCCCAGATCGGCCGAGGCCTCGAGCAGCGCGTCGTCGAGCTTCACCAGGTTGGCGTAGAGCGGCAGGATCATGAACGGCAGATAGGTATAGACAATGCCGACATAGACCGCGAAATCAGTCTGCAGCATGGTGATCGGGTCGGAAATGATCCCCAGCGACGTCAGCGTATTGTTGATCACCCCGTTGGCATTCATGAAACCGATCCAGGCATAGACCCTGAGCAAAAACGAAGTCCAGAACGGCAGGATCACCAGCATCAGGAGAAAATTCCGCGTCTGCTCGTTCGCCCGGGCGATGAAATAGGCCATCGGGAAGCCGACGAGCAGCGATAGCACCGCCGAGAAGAAGGCGATCTTGATCGAGTTGAGATAGGCGTTGCGGTAGAGCGCGTCCTCCAGCAGGAACTGGAAATTCCCGAAATACAGCCGCAGCACCAGCTGGCCGTCATCGGTCCATTCGACCATCGGGGTGTAGGGCGGCTGACCGTAGGCGATCTGGCTTAGCGCGATCTTGCAGACAACGGCGAAGGGGATGAGAAAGAAGATCAGGAGCCAGACCGTCGGCGCCAGGATTACCGCGCTGCGCCCGCCGAGCCCGAAGCGCTGCAAAAGCCGCGCGATCCAGCTCCAGGGCCGCTGGCGCGGGCCGGCTTCTAGGCTGGCGGTCGCGAGACTCACGAGGTCAGGACCGACCCCGAAAGGTCGCCCCAGGTGACAAAGACCTTCTCGTCCCAGGTAATCGCGCCGGGCTCGTTGCGGCGGATATTCGGTTTGGTGACGACGACGGGCTTGCCGGACGCGAGCAGCACCCGGTAGATCGACACGTCGCCGAGATAAACCACGTCCTCGACGATGCCTTCGGTCGAGTTGGCGTCGCCCGCCGGCTTCTCGCGGCTGAGATTGATCTTCTCGGGCCTGAGCGCGAACCACAGCGTCTGGTTCGGCGCGCAGGCGACCCCGTGCCCTACATGGATGTCGCAGCCTGCCTCCGCCGAGCGAATGCGGACATGATTGTCCTCGTCCTCGACCACCTGGCCCTCGAATATGTTCACCGAGCCGATGAAGTTGGCGACAAACCGCGAATTCGGGAATTCGTAGATTTCATGGGCCTCCCCGACCTGGACGATATAGCCGTCGTCCATCACCCCGATGCGGGTCGCAAGGCTCATCGCTTCTTCCTGATCGTGGGTGACGACGATGAAGGTGACCCCGAGCGACTCCTGGATTTTCACCAGCTCGAACTGGGTTTCTTCCCTGAGCTTCTTGTCGAGCGCCCCGAGTGGCTCGTCGAGCAGCAAGAGCTTGGGTTGTCGGGCCAGCGCGCGGGCCAGCGCTATCCGCTGTCGCTGGCCGCCCGAAAGCTGATGCGGCCGGCGCTTGCCGTAATTGTCCAGTTTGACGAGCTTGAGGAGGTCGGCGACCCGGCCGGCGATCTCCTGCGCCTCCATCCCCGCCCGCTTCAGCCCGTAAGCGATGTTCGATTCAACGCTCATATGCGGGAACAGTGCATAGGACTGGAACATCATGTTGACCGGCCGCGCGTACGGCGGCACTCCGGCCATGTCCTGCCCGTCGATCTCGATCGAGCCCGAACTCAGTTCCTCGAACCCCGCCATCATCCGCAAGAGCGTCGACTTGCCCGACCCCGATCCGCCAAGCAAGCAAAACAGTTCGCCGCGAAAAATGTCGAGGGTGACATTGTTGACCGCGATGACGTTGCCGAACTTCTTGGTGACGCCCCGCAGCCGCACGAATGGCGTCGCAGCCGGATCGCGCCACGGTTTGGTGTTGGCCGCGATGCGGCTGTGATCCATGTGGCGTTCGGCCATCGCCTACCCCCGACGATACAAAAAGGGCGGGGCCGCCTGCCCCGCCCCGAAAAAATCACTGCCCGGTCATGATCCTCGTCCAGGCCCGCGTCAGCAGCCGGTCGAACTGCAGCGAATAGGACCTGAGCCCGAAGAGCTTCGCCTTCACTTCATCGCTCGGATAAATGCCCGGATCGCCGGTCACCTCCGGATCGACAAGGTCGAACGAGGCGGCGTTGCCGTTGGCGTAGAAGACATAGTTGGAGATATCCGCGGCGATCTGAGGCTGCATCATGAAGTCGATCCATTTCAGCGCATTGCCCGGATGCGGCGCGTCCGCCGGGATCGTCATCATGTCGAACCAGACGACTGCCCCTTCCGACGGGATGGTGTAGGCAATTTCGACGCCCTGGCCCGCTTCGGCAGCCCGGTCGCGCGACTGCAGAATGTCGCCCGAATAGCCGTGGGCGAGGCAGATATCGCCATTGGCGAGATCGGAAATATACTGGGAGGAATGGAAGTACCGGATAAAGGGCCGGATTGAATTGATCAGTTCCTCGGCCGCCGCCAGATCGTCGGCTTCCTCGCTGTTCGGATTGCGCCCCAGATAAGCCAGCGCCGCCGGGATGACCTCGGAGGGTGCGTCGAGCAGGGCGATGCCGCAATCGGCGAACTTGGCGGCGATCTCGGGATCGAAAATCATCGCCCAGCTGCCGACCGGGGCGTCGGGCATCCGCTCGGCGATCTTGCCGATATTGTAGCCGAAGCCGGTCGTCCCCCACATATAGACGACCCCGTACTGGTTGCCCGGGTCGGCGGACTCGACCGCCGCCATGATCGTCGCATCCATATTGACGAGGTTGGCCAGCTGGCTCTTGTCGAGCGGCAGAAAGAGACCCGCCTGCACCTGGCGCTCGACGAACGAGGCCGAGGGCACCACGATGTCGTAGCCGGAATTGCCGGTCAAAAGCTTCGCCTCGAGAATCTCGTTGGAATCGAAGACGTCGTAATTGACGTGGATTCCGGTCGCCGCCTCGAACTTGGCGATGGTGTCCTCGGCGATATAGTCCGACCAGTTATAGACGTTGACGACTGGCTCTTCCTGCGCGTACGCCGCGCCGGCCATCAGGGCCGCGCCCGCCGCGATCAGCAAAACTTTGTCCATAGTGAAAAGGCTCCCTTGCATGGCTTGGCCGACTCCCTCGCCTTACGGCGCGCCGGGCCCTGGTTCGCACTATGCCCCGCCTCGGGTCATTGCATGGCGTGAGCAGCTGCATGACGATCAAACTATGAGGGAATCCGTTCAGCGGCAAGGGTTTCGGGCGAATCGAACCGGCCGCCCCCGCCCGCGCTTTTCGGCGGGAGGGGACGGCAGGAGGATGCGTGGCCGAGCCTCAGACGTTGACGAACTTCTGATCCTTGACGTAGTCGGCAAAGCCGGCGAGCGCGGCGTTGACGTCTTTCCAGCTCGGCAGCTTTCCGATCTCCTTTACCCACCGGTCGACGTTCGGGTAGGCCTTGAACTCATCGCGAGTGACCATGCCGCAGGTCAACAGGGCATAACCGAATATATCGGCGATCGTCATCGTTTTGCCGACGAGGAACTTGTTGCCTTTACCGAGCCAGTGGGTGTCGAGCACCTTCAGCCACCGTTGCGTCAGGCCCTTGCCCCATTCAATGGTGCCGGCGTGGGTGGTGTCGTCCGGGCGCTTGTGATGCGCATAGATCTGCGGATAGACGACATTGTAGGCGTAGTCGCGATAGAACTGGGTGTTGAACCAATCCATCATCTCGTTGACTTGCGCCCGCTCCCTGAGCCCTTTCGGATAGAGCGGCAGGTCGAATTTGTCGGCCAGGTATTTCATGATCGCCGAGCTCTCGGTCAGCATGAACCCGTCATCGTCAAGCGTTGGCACCAGGGCGTTTGGGTTGATGTCGGTATAGGGCGGCTTGGCATGCTCGCCCTTGTAGAAGTCGAGCGAGACGATTTCGACCGGCAAATTATTCTCGGCGATCAGCACGCGGACCGGCCGGCTCGTATTCGACACATCCAGGATGTAAAGTTTCATGGTCCTCTCCTCCTCTGGCCCGGGCGTTCGCCCGCGACGGCTTTGTCTCAATAGGGATTCTTCGGTTCGCGGCCCTTCGACAGCGTCCGCGTCCGCCGCGCCGTCAGCCGCTCGATGGCGTCGGCGAGATGGACTTCGGCGATATTATAGTCGTTGCGCTCGCTGCGGACGAGATGCGCCTCGTGGAGCACATCCGCATGGGTGAACCCTGCAGGCGGCTCGAAGCGGAACGAGGCGAGCTCGACCAGCAGCCCCAGCGGGTCCTGGAAATAGATCGAATCCATGAAGCCGCGATCCTTCGGCCCCGAATGCTTGATGCCTCGTTCGTCGAGCCGCTCGACCGTCTGCCGGAACGTCGCTTGCGAGACCGCGAAGGCAATGTGATGCACCGAGCCCTGTTCGGTCGAGGTCCGCTCGGGATCGGGCACCCGCGTTTCATCGGTGAAAACGGTGATCAGCCGTCCGTCGCCCGGATCGAAGTAAAGGTGGCTTTCCGACGGTACGTCGAGATTGGGCTGCTCGAAGACGAACGGCATGCCCAGAACCCCTTCCCAGAAGCCGATCGAGGCCTCCCGGTTGGCGCCGACGAGGGTGATGTGGTGGACGCCCTGGGTCTGCATCTTGCGCATGGTCATAACCTCACTTGGCCCGGGAATAGTCGACGAGTTTCGACTTGTAAGCGCTGCGCGGCAGCGACAGCGCCGGCGCCAGTCGAATTTCGGCTGTCACCGTCAGCCGGTCGCGGATCCGCTTCCTGATCGCGGCGGCAAGACTCGCCTCGGCCATGGCGCCGGGGGCGAGTTCGACCACGACTTGCAGCGGGGCGGGTTGTTTCACCCCCGCCGCGTGCGCCTCGATCATCATCACCCCGGTCACAAGCGGGGCGAATTCGGCGACGACTTCCCTGACCGCCGAGGGGAAAACATTCACCCCCCGCACGATCAGCATGTCGTCGGTGCGCCCGACGCAGCGAATCCGCGGCGCGGTGCGCCCGCAGCCGCAGGTTCCGACGCGCACATGCACATGGTCGCGGGTGCGAAAGCGCAGCATCGGGGCGGCCTCGCGCTTGAGGTGCGTCAGCACCAGTTCGCCCCAAGCCCCGTCCTCAAGCGCCACCGGATCGCCGGTTTCGGGATCGATGAGTTCCATGTGCACCAGCCCGCGGCCGGAAAAATGCATTCCTTGCTGCACCTCGCACTCCCCAAAGAGCGACACCGCGATATCCCCGATCCCCATGGCCTCGGTGACCCGCGCGCCCCACGCCGCTTCGAGCCGCGCCCGCATCGCCGTCTCCCCGCCGCCCGGCTCGCCGGCAACGAGAAGGCGTGTGACCGAGGAGGAGGCGAGATCGATGCCGCGTTCTTCTGCCCATTCAGCAAGATGCAGCGCATAGGACGGGGTCATGGCGATGGCGTCGGGATGCAATTGCTTCAGCGCCGCGATCAAGCGGTCAGTATTGCCCGCCCCGAGTGGAATATGAATGAGCCCGAGCGACTGGAACGCATCGAGCGTCACGCCCGCGACGAACGGGCCGGCCCCATACGTGGTGATGATCGACTGCCCGGCCTCGATCCCCGAGGCGGCATAGGAGCGCATCGAAATGCGGATCCAGTCCTTGAGGTCATTTTGGGTGAGCGGCACATAGGAGGGCTCCCCGGTCGTCCCGCTGGTCGAATAGATGCGGGCGATCTGGTGCCGCTCGGCGGCGAGATGCGGCCCCAACGCGTCGCCCGTCCGCCGCGCCGCGCGCAAATCGCCCTTGGCTGTCAGCGGCAACCGCGCAATCTCGGCAAGCCCGCCGGCGTCGTCCGGGGTCCGGACCCCCGCCGCCCCGAGCTTGTCGCGATAGAAGTCCGATCGCGCGAGCAGATAGCCAATCTGCGCCCGGTAAAGCGCGTCGTCCGCGCTCTTTTGTCCGTCCCAGGGTGTCGTCTCGATCGAGGGCTCGAAAATCACCGTCATGGATTGCCCGTGGGCTCGTAGGCTATGGCCACCTCGGCCGCCGCCGCAAGCCGAAAGCCGATCGGGTTCGCCTGTTCTTCGGCGAGATGGGCGAGAAGCCCCGCGGTACGCGCCAGGATCGGGATCGCCTTGATCATCCCGGCGGGAAAATCGAGATCAAGCATTACCGCCGCGATCGGCATCGACACGTTCATCGGCAGGTCACGCTTCCAGACCCTTTTTATCGCCTTGTGCAGCTCACGGGCAAAGTCGACCGCGCGGCCGGAGACTTTTTTGTCGTCGGCGAGACCCAGAATGCGTTCGGCGCGCGGATCGACAGGCCTGTGCATCGGATGGCCGAAGCCCGGCGCCCGTTCCCCCCTTGCCTTAATTTCCTCGGCGATCGCCAGCGCCGCCGTCTCTGGCTTAGCGCCGCCCGCGATCCGTTTCAGGCCATCGGTCAGCACTGCAGCGCAAGCCTCGGACGCCCCCAGGATTACCGACCCCGCCCCGAGAATGCCCGCTGCCACCGCCCCTTGCAGCGCTTCGGGACCGGCGGCGAGCGTCATCCGCGCCGCCTGTACCGAGGGGACGAGCCCGTGCTCGGCAATAGCGACCAGCATCAGATCGAGAAAGAACCGCTGATTGTCGGTCGGAGTCTGCCCGGTGAGCAGCAGATGAAAATAGTCAGTGAAGCCGAACTTCCCCATCAGGTCGGCGCAAAGATCGCGCCCGCGCACCTCGATGGCCTCGGCCGAGGCCGTGGAAATGGCGCTCGTCGCCCTGCCCGGCTCGCCGATCTGCATGGCGTCTCCCTCGTGCCGCGATGCCGGTTGCGCCGGGTCGCAATCTTGTTCTACAATATTGTCCGACAAAAGCATCCAAGTCAACCCGCGGGAAGCCCTCCGGCCTTCATGAGCATGCCCCAGACTTCCCGCCGCTCCGTCGTCGACGAGCTGGCGCGCCGGCTGAGCGAGGGCGTCCGTGACAGCCGCTTCATGCCCGGCCAGCGCCTGGTCGAGGCCGAGTTGACCCGCGAGCTCGGAGTGAGCCGCGGCTCGCTGCGCGAGGCGTTCCGCCGGCTGGCCTCCGACGGGCTGATCGAGATCACCCCGCACAAGGGGGCAATGGTACGGCGGCTGACCTTCACCGAGGCAATCGAACTCTTTCAGGTGCGCATCGAGCTTGAAGCGCTCGCCGCCCGGCTCGCCGCTTCCGTCATGGCCGACCATCTGGCCCGCGCTGCCTTCCTCGCCGCCATCGAGCCGATCCGGCGTCAGGTGCCTCGTCTTTCCGCCGATGCCTATATCGAGGAAAACCGCGCCTTCCACGACGCCATTCTCGCTGGGAGCGGCAACGCCCAGCTGATCGGCATATCGCGGCGCTTTCAGCTGCCGCTGATCCTCTCGCAGGTTCGCGCCGCCATCTCGCTCGAGGCGATGGCCGCCTCGGTCGCCGAACATCGCGGCATCGCCGAGGCCATTTTGAGCGGCAACGAAGAGAAGGCCACCGGCGCCGTGCGCCAGCACCTCACCCGCGCCATGGCGCTGCTCGAAGCGGTGCCGAAGAGCTGCTTTGCCGAGATCCGCTAGCCGACCGCAAAGCAAAAGGGCGCAGCCCCAAGCTGCGCCCTTCGCCGGGCCGTGATGTGCGGTAGGTCTAGCTGCCGGAGGTGAAGACGGCGAGGGACCCATCGGCCGTCTCGCCAACTGCCACCACGTTCCCGGTCTCGATGCCGCCACCCTCGAGCCAGGCGCTGAAGGCGCCATTGGCGTCGATGGCCGCGTGCAACTCCTGAACCTCATCCCAATTGGCTTGCGGCGCGGCATCGAAATCGGCTGCGGTGTCGCTGGTCAGCCAGCCGTCCACGTCGAACGCTGCGCTGCCGTCAACCGAGGTCGTGCCATCGAAGCTGCCTTGCTCCCAATCGCTGGTTTCGATCAAGCGGATGACCGCTTCGATGCGCTCGTTGAACGCCGCCGAGGCGATGAGGCTTGCCGCCATCGACCCGGAAGCGTCCGCACTGGCCGCTGCGGTGGGGTAGAACATGCCGTCGCCCGCTTCGCCGCCCCCGCCTTCATTCCCGCGCCGCCCCGCCCGTGCTATGTGCTAGTTTCCGAAAAACCAAATGGGCAATCCGCCAAGGGCCGCCATGGACGTCAAGGCGTGGCTCGACAGCCTCGATCTGGGGCAGTACGCCGCCGCTTTCGCCGGCAATGACATCGACGCCGCCAGCATCGGCGCGCTCAGCGATTCCGATCTTAAGGAAATCGGCGTGGCGTCCCTCGGCCATCGCCGCAAGCTACTCGCCGCGATCAAGGCGCTGAACGGAGGCCCCGCCACCGCGGTCGCGCCCAAGGCACCCCCCGGGCCCGAAGGAAGCGACCATCTGACCGGCGAGCGCCGCCAGGTCACCATCCTTTTCGCCGATCTCTCCGGCTATACGCGCCTGTCGACGACGCTCGACGCCGAGGATTTGCGTTCCGTGATGGATCGCGTCTTCGCCGTCATCGACGGCATCATCGTCTCCTATGGCGGCGCCATCGACAAGCACATGGGCGACGAGGTGATGGCGCTGTTCGGCGCCCCCATCGCCCACAGCGACGACCCGCAACGCGCCGTCCGCGCCGCGACCGATATTCACGACGCCATTCGCATCTTGAGCGAAGAGCTCGGCCGCCCGCTCGCCATGCATATCGGGATCGCCAGCGGCGCGGTCGTCGCCGGCGGGGTAGGCGACGAGAAGCGCGCGGAATATACCGTCCTTGGCGATGCGGTAAACCTCGCGGCCCGGCTGATTTCGCTCGCCAAGCCCGGCGAGACCCTGATGTCGGCGACGGTACTGACCGCCGTGGCCGACATGGTCGACTCCGAACCGCTGGGGGAAGTCGAAGTCAAGGGCCTTCCCGTCCCCGTCTCGGCCTTCAGGCTCAAAGCGCTGCGCGTCCGCTCGCGCGCCGGGCTCGGCCGGTTCGTCGGCCGGCGCAGCGAATTGCGCCAGTTCACCGGCGCCGTCGAAGGCTGCCGCGAGGCCGGGGCCGGGCAGACCGTCGTGCTGCGCGGCGAGGCCGGCATGGGCAAGACCCGGCTCAGCGAAGAATTCGCCTCGATCGCGCTGGCCCGCGGCTTTTCGGTGCACCGCGTCCTCGTCCTCGATTTTGGCGTCGGCAAGGACCAGGACGCCATCCGCGCCTTGCTGAGGGGTCTGGTCGGCATCGCCCCGGGCGCCGCCGAGCCCGAGCGCCGCGGCGCCGGCGAAGCGGCCATCGCCGCGGGTCTCGTCGATGCCGGGGCGCGGCTCTTTCTTCACGACCTGCTTGGCCTCGAGCAATCCCTTGAGGATCGCGCCGACTACGAGGCCATGGACAATGCGACCCGCAACGCCGGCAAGCAGGCCCTGATCACCAACCTTGTCCGCCGCGCCAGCGCCAATACTCCGCTGATGCTGATCGTCGAGGACGTGCATTGGGCCGACCGGATGATCCTCAACTACCTCGCCGCGCTCGCCGTCGCCGTCGCCGACTGTCCGGCGGTTCTGGTGATGACTACCCGCGTCGAAGGCGACCCCTTGAATCTCGACTGGCGCTCATTGACCCGCGGCAGTCCGCTCCTGACCATCGATCTGGCGCCGCTGCGCAAGGAGGAGGCGGTCGAGATGGCCAAGGGGTTCCTGAAGGCCTCCGACCGTTTCGCACTCGCCTCGATCGAGCGCGCCGAGGGCAATCCGCTGTTCCTCGAACAGCTGCTGCGCAATGCCGAGGAACGCGGCAGCGACGAAATCCCGGCCTCGATCCAGTCCCTCGTCCTCTCGCGCATGGATCGCCTCGCTCCCGGGGACAAGCGCGCCCTGCAGGCCGCTTCGGTGATCGGCCAGCGCTTCTCCCCGGACGCGGTGCGGCACCTGATCGGGGACGACGCCTATACCTGCCGGGCCCTGCTCGAGCATCATCTGGTGCGCCCGGAAGGTGACCTCTACCTCTTCGCCCATGCGCTGATTCAGGAAGGGGTCTATTCCTCGCTTCTCAACGCCACCAAGCGCCAGCTGCACCTCTTGGCCGCCGAATGGTTCGCCGGGCAGGACCCGGTGCTTGAGGCCCAGCATCTGGAACGCGCCGGCGACGAACGGGCCCCCGCCGCCTTCCTCGGCGCCGCTCGCGCCCAGGCCCGGCAATATCATTTCGACAGCGCCCGCATGCTGGTCGAGCGGGGTCTGGCGATCGTCACCGACATCGGCCAGCGCTGCGAGCTGATGGGCTTTCGCGGCGAGATGCTCTACGCGCTCGGCGACATTTCCGGCTCGATCGAAACCTTCCGCGCGCTCCTCGACGCCGCCGAAACCGACGCCCAGCGCATCCCCGGCTGGATCGGTTTTGCCGAGGGCATGCGGCTCATCGACAAGACTTCCGACGGCCTCGAAGCGCTGGCCGAGGCCGAAGCCGCCGCGACCGAAGCCGGACGCGATCTCGACCTCGCCCACATCCACCATCTGCGGGGGAATCTCTTGTTCCCGTCCGGCGATTTCGACGCCTGCCGCATCGAGCACGAAAAGGCGCTGGCCTTCGCCGAGCGCGCCGAGTCGGCCGAGTATACCGCCCGGGCGCTCGGCGGATTGGGCGACGCCTATTACGCCAGCGGCCACATGCTTACCGCCCATTCCTACCTGCAGCAATGCATCGACATGGCGCAGAAGCACGGCTTCGGCTCGATCGAGGTCGCCTATCTTTTCATGCGCGGCGACACTTTCTTGTTCATGGGCCAGGTCCAGCGCGCCTGGGAAGACGCGCGCCGGACCCGCGACATGGCTGGCCGGGTCGGCAACCGGCGGGCCGAGGTTTTTGCCACCTGGGTCGATGTCGATATGGCCTTCTTCTCGCTCTCCTTCGATCCCGAAGTCGTCCGCAAGACCGTCGATCGCATGCACCAGCTGGTCGACCAGCTCGGTCTTAGGCGCGCCACCCCGATGCTGCATGTCGGAGAGGCGATGCTGGCGCTGCATGAAGGCAACTTCGATGCCATCGACCCGCTGATGGAGCAGGCCTATCGGATCTGCGTCGAAACCGGGGTCGGTTTTGCCGGACCGTGGATTCTCGGCTCCTTTGCCGTCCTCACCCGCAAGCCCGAGCGGCGCGCCTGGGCATTGGCGGAAGGCGAGCGTGTACTCGGCGCCGAGCGCTGCCTCGCCCACAACTATATTTTCTTTTACCAGCCCGCCATTGAGGCCAGCCTTGAGGACAAGCAATGGAGCGAGGCGGCGCGCTTCTGCGACCTGCTGGAGGTCTTCATGCGCCGCGAGCCCACACCCCTGACCGATTTGATCGTCGCCTGCGGCCGCGCCCTGGCGCGCCACGGACGCGGCGAGCGTGACCCGGCGCTGATCGCCGAATTGCATGACCAGCGCCAGAAGGCCGCCGAATTCGGTTTCGAGCGCGCCCTGCGCCCGCTCGACGCGGCGCTCGCCGGTCTCTAGCCGCCGCGCCGGCGCACAAGAAGGTGTTGCCTCTGGAGACGGCGGCGGCCGAAGCCCGATGCGGTGCGCCGCACGGTTTGAAGTGAAATCGCCCCGGATTTCACAATCTGAAGCATTCCCTATTTTTCGCCGCGCGATTGCGTGCCCGATGCAAGATGTCTACACTTGCCTGTCGCAACCTCACACGGATTCAACGTGAGTATTGGAGAAGCGACGAGGGAGGACAAGCCATGACCCATACCGTTGACAAGAAACCGCTTTCGCGGCGCATATTCCTGACCGGGGGAGCCGCCGTTGCCGGCGCGGCCGCTGCCGGCACGCTCGCCGCACCCGCCATTCTCGCCCAGAGCCCGATCGTCGTGCGCATGCAGTCTTCGTGGCCCGCGTCCGACATCTGGATGGACTACGCTCGCGATTACATCGCCCACGTCGAGTCCATGTCGGGCGGGCGCATCAGCATCGATCTCCTGCCGGCCGGCGCGGTCGTTGGCGCCTTCCAGGTCATGGATGGCGTCAGCGACGGCGTCATCGACATGGCCCACACGGTTGCCGCCTACTGGTACGGCAAGCATAAGGGCGCCTCGCTGTTCGGCACCGGCCCGGTGTTCGGCGGCAGCGGCACCACCATGCTCGGCTGGTTCTATCGTGGCGGCGGCCAGGAACTCTGGAACGAGTTGACCCAGGAAATTCTCGGGCTCAACGTCTATGGCCGCTACTCGTTCTCGATGCCCGCCCAGCCGTTCGGCTGGTTCAAAAATCCGGTCTCGACCGTCGCCGAGCTGCAGGGCTTCCGGTACCGCACCGTCGGCCTGGCCGCTGATCTCTTCCAGAAGTTGGGGATGAGCGTGGCACAGCTGCCGGGTGGCGAAATCGTCCCCGCGATGGAACGCGGCGTCATCGACGCTTACGAGTTCAACAACCCATCGTCCGATATGCGTTTCGGTTCGGCCGACGTTGCCAAGCACTACTATTTGTCGTCCTACCACCAGGCGAGCGAATGCTTCGAATTCCTGTTCAACCGGGATTTCTTCGACGCGCTGGACGACGACATCAAGGCGATCCTCACCCGCTCGGTCGACGCGGCGGGGACCACGGTGACCTATTCCTCGCTCGACGACTATTCGCGCGACCTGCAAACTCTGAAGAACGATCTGGGCGTGACGGTTCACCGCACGTCCCAGGAGATTCTCTCGGCTGAAATCGACGCTTGGGACCAATTGATTCTCGAACTCGAGCAAGACGAGTACATCAAGCGGGTTCTCGACAGCCAGCGCGCCTGGGTCGAGCGGGTGACCTATTACGAGCTGATGAACTCACCCGACTATACGCTCGCCTATGAACACTACTTCCCCGGCAGGCTGGCGCTACAGTCCTGATTCATCCAAATTCCGTGTACCACCGAACCAGCGGGCCCCGAGGGGCTCGCCGGGCCGCTCGCAAGCGGATAGCCTCGCCCCATGCAGCGTTACATCCTATTCGCTGACCGCACGTCCGAATGGTTCGGCAGGGCCTTCGCTTGGCTCATCCTCGTTATGACCTTCGGCACGAGTTTCGAGGTCTTTGTGAGATATTTCCTCAGAGACCCGACCAGCTGGTCGTTCGATGTCTCCTACATCACCTATGGCACGCTGTTCATGATGGGGGGCGCCTATGCGCTCGCCCGCAACGGCCATGTCAGGGGCGACTTTATTTATCGGCTCTGGTCGCCGCGCACGCAGGCCCGCGTCGAGCTGGTGCTGTATTTCCTGTTTTTCTTTCCGGGCATTCTCGCCCTCATCTTCATCGGCTGGAAATACGCCTCCCGCTCCTGGGCCCAGGGTGAAGTCTCGATCAACAGCCCGGCGGGAGTTCCGGTCTACGGTTTCAAGATGGTGATCGCCGCCGCCAGCCTGCTGCTGTTCATCCAGGGCATCGCCGAAGTCATGCGCTGCATCATCTGCATTCGCACCGGGGCCTGGCCGGCACGCGACGCCGATGTCGAGGAACTCGACGTCGCGCTGATCCGCGAAGTGCAATCCGGACATATCCCCGTCGTCGCCCCCGGGCAGGATCCGAAGCCCGAGGAGCGCCCCTGATGCAGGCCTATGTCGCGCTCACCATGCTTTTCATGTTCCTCGGCGCGATCTTCCTCGGCTTCCCCATCGCCTTCACGCTCATGGCGATGGGCATCGCCTTCGGATACTACGCCTATTGGGAACCCGACCGGATGTGGCGCGTCTACAATCGGGCGGCCGAGGACGGCGCCGACGCGCTGACGCTGGCGCAGTACTGGATCGAAGGGCTGTTGAACAACCGCGTCTTCGATCTCTTCGTCAACCAGACCTACACCGTCATCTCCAATGACGTTTTGACGGCGATCCCGCTGTTCCTTTTCATGGGCTATGTCGTCGAGCGCGCCAATGTGGTGAGCCGGCTGTTCACGACGCTCTCGCTCGCGACCAAGCGAATCCCCGGCTCGCTTGGGCTTGCCGCGATGCTGACCTGCACGCTGTTCGCCACCGCTTCGGGAATTGTCGGCGCGGTGGTGACGCTGATGGGACTGCTGGCGTTGCCGGCGATGCTCCGCGCCCGCTACCATCCGGGATTCGCTTCCGGCATCATTTGCGCCGGCGGTACGCTCGGCATTCTCATACCGCCCTCGATTCTGCTCATCGTTTACGCCGCCTCGTCCGGCATCTCCAGCGTGCGCCTCTACGCCGGCGCGATGCTGCCGGGTTTGATGCTGGCCGGGCTCTACACGCTCTACATCGTCGGACGCGCGATCCTGCAGCCAAGCGTCGCGCCCCGCCCCCGGCCCGAAGACGTGCCCGACGTGCCGATCCTCAAGCTCGCCTGGATGCTGCTGACCTCCTTCGTGCCGCTGGCGCTGCTGATCCTGTCCGTGCTTGGCGCGATCCTTTTCGGGTTCGCGACGCCGACCGAGGCGGCGGCGATCGGCGCGCTCGGCGGATTGGTGCTGGCTTTGGTCTATCGCGGGCTGACCTGGCAACGACTCAGGGAATCGGTCTATCTCACCGCGCGTACCACGGCGATGGTGTGCTTCCTCTTCGTCGGCTCGGCGACCTTCGCTTCCGTCTTCGCCTATATGGGCGGGCAGCAGCTCATCTCGGAATTTGTCACCAGCCTCGACATGAGCCCGCTGACCTTCCTGATCGTCGCGCAGCTGATCATCTTCATTCTGGGCTGGCCGCTGGAATGGACCGAGATCATCATAATCTTCATCCCGATTTTCCTGCCGCTCTTGCCGCATTTCGGCGTCGATCCGCTATTCTTCGGAATTCTGGTCGCGCTCAATCTGCAAACGGCGTTCCTGACGCCGCCGATGGCGATGTCGGCCTATTATCTGAAGGGGATTGCCCCGAGCCTTTCGCTGGTGTCGATCTTCAGGGGGCTGACTCCTTATGTGTTCCTCGTCATTCTCGCGATGATCCTCGTCTATCTGTTTCCGGATATCGTCTACTGGCTGCCGCGGTCGCTCTATGGCTAAAGCCGCCCGGCCGGCCGGCAGGGATGCGGCGATCACCGGCCTTGCCACGCTCGAGCTGCGCAATCGCCTCGCTTCCGGGGCGTTGCGCGCCGCGGAGGTGGCTGATGCCTTCATCTCGCGGGTGGAGGCGCGCGAGAAGGAGATTGGCGCCTGGGCCTGGTTCGACGCCGGTTTCGTCCGCCAGCAGGCCGCCGAACTGGACCGCTACCGAGCCTCCGGCCGCAGCCTCGGGGCGCTGCACGGCCTGCCGGTCGGGCTCAAGGACATCATCGACACGGCGAAGATCCCGACCGAAAACGGAGCCGCGCTCGACGCGGGACGTGTGCCTGGCAAGGACGCCTGGATCGTCACGCGCCTCAAACGGGCGGGCGCCATCGTCATGGGCAAGACGGCGACGACCGAACTCGCCTTTCTGCACCCCGCCAAAACCCGCAATCCCGTCAATCCGGCGCATAGCCCGGGCGGCTCGTCCGCGGGATCGGCCGCCGCCGTCGCCGCCGGCATGGTGCCGCTCGCCATCGGCACGCAGGCCGCGGGCTCGGTCATTCGCCCCGCCGCCTATTGCGGCATTGTCGGCTTCAAGCCGAGCTTCGGCATGATCCCGCGCACCGGCATATTGCGGCAGTCGCCGAGCCTCGACACGGTCGGCGTCTTCGCCAATGAAGTCGAGGGCGCGGCGCTGATCGCGGAGGCGCTTTGCGGTTTCGACAACGCCGACCCCGCCACTTCCCTCGATCCCCCGCCGCGCCTTCTCGAGATCGCGCTGTCCGAGCCGCCGGTCATCCCCGCCTTTGCCTTTGTGCGGCAGCCGGGCTGGGACAAGGCGGACGCGGAAACCCAACTCGCTTTCGACGAGATCGTCGTCGAGCTCGACGCCCAATGCGAGGAAGTGGCCCTGCCCGGCGCCTTCGCCGAAGCGCTGGCGGCCAAGGACCGCGTGCACCTCGCCGAACTGGCCCGCAACTATTTCCACTACGCCGAACGTGGCCGCGACCGGCTCGGCGCACAGACGCTCAAGGCGATCGACGCAGGCAACGCGATCCCCGCGCGCGACTACCTATCGGCGCTCGACTGGCCGAGGATCCTGGCCCCGGCTCTGGAAGAAATCTTTTTCCGCTTCGACGCGATCCTGACCCCAGCCGCGCCGGGCCCCGCGCCCGAGGGCCTCGCCTCGACCGGGAGCCCGATCTTCAATTCGCTGTGGAGCTTTTGCGGCCTGCCCGCAATCACGCTACCATTGCTGCTAGCCGGCAATGGTCTGCCGATGGGCGTCCAGATCGTTGGCCCGAGACTTGGCGACGGCAAACTGCTGCGCACCGCGCGCTGGCTGGCTGGGCGCCTGACAGGCCCGCAGGGAGACTGAGACACCATGCTCGACAAGATTCTCGCGCCGTTGGCCTTACTCGTGCTTGTCGGTTTTCTCGGCATCATCGTCTGGCGCGTGCCGGATCCGGCCTTGATCGTCGTGGTATCGATCGCGGTCGCCGCCTGCGCCTACGATTTCTGGCGCGCCGCGTTCCGCAACCGCAACTCCGGCCGGTAGCTCGCTCCCGCTCGAAGCGGTCCGCGCATGAGCGACATGGTTGAGCGCACCGAACAGGCGCATGATTTCTCCGCGCGCCTCCACCCTTGAGATGAAGGCATCAGCCACCTCCGCGGCGCGCAACGCCCCGGAAGCGAGGCGATTGCGCAGCTCGAGAGTGGCAAGACCGGTGATCGCCGCATCCCTGCGCTCGCCCGACGCGGCGCTCGCCGGTCTCTAGGCTAGGCACTCAAACGCTAGAGCGCGCGCGCATCCGACGAGAACACGTGCGCTCGCGCCGGGTCGAAAATCATCCCGACATTGTCGCCCGGCATCACCACGGCCGCGCCTTCGTCCTCGACCACGATTGTTCCAGCGCCCGTATCGACGTAAACGATGGTCGCGTTGCCCAGCCGTTCGACGATGCGCACCCTGCCGGTAAGGTTGTTGCGCGGGTCATCCGGCGAGCTGAATTCGATATGCTCGGGACGGATGCCGACCTCCAGCTCCCTGCCCTGCGGACTGAGGCTGCTTTTAGTGTGGACCGAAATCGTTCCCGCCCCGCCCAGAGCGAGCCTCGCTTCCAGGCCCGACGCCTCTTGTAGGTCCGCGGCGAGGAAATTCATCGCCGGCGTTCCGATGAAGGAAGCCACAAACCGGTTCGCCGGGTGGCTGTAGAGCTCGAGCGGCGTTCCGATCTGCGAAATCCGGGCATTGTCGAGGACCACGATCTTGTCGGCGAGCGTCATGGCTTCGATCTGATCGTGTGTCACATAAATCATCGTCGACTTAAGTTCCTGATGAAGGTTAGCGAGCTCGATCCGCATCTGCACCCTCAGTTTTGCGTCGAGATTGCTCAGCGGCTCGTCGAACAGAAAGACTTCCGGCTCGCGCACCAGTGCCCGCCCGATTGCTACCCGCTGACGCTGGCCACCGGACAACTGCGCCGGGCGTCGGTCGAGCAGTTCCTCGAGCTGCAACATCCGGGCGACCTCGGACACTTTCTGCAGGATTTTTTCCCTCGGCGCATGGGCGATGTCGAGACTGAAGCTTATATTCTGCCGCACGCTCATGTGGGGATAGAGCGCGTAGGACTGGAACACCATGGCGATCTTGCGTTTTGCCGGCGGCACATTGGTGACGTCGGTACCGTCGATGAGTACCTGACCTTGGGTGGCCGCTTCGAGACCCGCGATCACCCGCAGCAGCGTTGACTTGCCGCATCCCGAAGGTCCGAGCAGGGCGCAGAACTCCCCCCTTTCCACCACCAGATCAAGATTAGCGATCGCCTCCACGGCGCCAAAACGCTTGGTGACGTTTTTTAGTTCGACATGTTTCATCGGTTCAGCCTCATCGCTCAATCGATTGATTCTCCCCCCGACGACTTGCGCCCGTCAGGTCTCGGGAACCCATACGCGCATGGCCCCGGGCTCCCGATTGGCCCACAGGAAATACGGCACCGCGGTAAGGGTTGTATCCAGCGACGGGGGTGGGCCGTCGCGATAGAGCCCGCCACCCCAGCTGCCCGCATCAAGTAACTTGCCATTGGTCGCGAGGGCTACCGCACCGCCGAACAGATCCTCACGCGCTCCGACGGCTATCGCTTCTTCCCGCGGCAAACGCGCGAGCGTCAGATCAATGCCCGGATTGTCGGCCTGCTCGAAACAATAGATCAGCGGCCCGCGCCTCAGCGCCACGCGTCCCACATCCGCCTTGATCGCCGGGTGCGCGAAGAGCCTCTCCGCCGGCATCGGCAGGTAGAGATCGACCAAATCGCCCTTCGTCCAGCGGCGCCGGACTTTGAGATAACCGTGTTGGGTGTTCGTCACGACATTGATTGGCTCACCGTTGACCTTAGCGCGCGCGTCCTTGGCCCAGTCCGGAATCCTGAATAGCGCGTCAAATTCCGCCGCCTCCTCGGGGTTAATCGCAATCGCAATTTGTCCGGACCACGGATAGTCGCTCTTCTCGGTGATCGCGACGGCCGTGCGCCCGATTTTGACTTTGGCCGATGCCCCGCCGTAAAGATGCACTGCCAGCGCGTCCCCGCTCGTTGAGTAGAAATATCCCGCGACCGACGCGATCAGACGCGAGGCGTTCATCGTGCAGCACGGACAAGGATGCCATTCCCAGCGCCGGTGGCTGCCGTCGCTCTCGAGCTTGTTCTCGTAGAAGTAGCGTGTTCCGTCCTGGCTCAGTCCGCTGAGCGCGCCGTTGTAGAGGGCCCGCTCGAGAATGTCGGCATACTTGCCGTCAAGGTCGAGATGCAACATGCGCTGCGCCCAGAAAATCATCGCCACGGACGCGCAGGTTTCGGCATAGGCGGTGTCGTTGGGCAGGTCGTAATCGGCGGTGAAGCCCTCATTCCGCGCCGACGGTCCAAAGCCCGCGGTCACATACATGCGGGTACCCGTGGCATCCGCCCACAATGTCTCGCAGGCGCGTTTCAATCCCGCATCGTCGAGATCGAGAGCCAGATCGGCCATCGCCGTGTACATGTACATGGCGCGCACCGCGTGGCCGACGACCTTGGTCTGCTCGCGCACCGGCTTGTGCGACTGGTTGTATTCATAGGTACCCGCCCAATAGCGGGCCGGATCGTCGCCCCGCGCCCGCGCCTCCACGTCGTAATAGTGCGGCGACTGGCGGCCGCGTTCATTAATGAAATAGGCGGCAAGATCGAGCCGGCGCCGGTCGCCGGTCAGATGGAAGAGCTTGACGAGCGCCAACTCGAGTTCCTGATGACCGGGATAGCCGTGCTTCTTGCCTTTGCCCGTGCCAAACACACTGGCGATGAGGTCCAGGTATCGCTCCATCACGTCGAGCATCTTGCGCCGACCGGTGGCCCGGAAGTAGGCGATAGCGCCTTCCAGCAAGTGCCCGGAGTTATAGAGTTCGTGATTGTCCCGGAGATTGCTCCATCGATTCTGCGGCTCGCGGCCGATATACCAGCAGTTGAGATACCCGTCAGGCAGTTGCGCCCGGGCCAGCAAGTTGACGATCTCGTCGATCTGGGCCTCGATTTTTTCATCGCGGCGGTGCGCCAGCGCATAACTCGCCGCCTCGATCCATTTGCCGATGTCGGAATCCCAGAAAATTTGCGTGGTGAAATTGTGCTTGCCGCGCGGAATCGTCAGCGGGGGAGGAGGCTGTTTGACTTCCAGCGACTCGATCATGTGGTTTTTGACAAGTTGCTCATATTGACTCGGAATCGTGCGGGCGAGGACGGTCTCCAGACGCTCGCGCCAGAATTCGCCCTCGAGCGCAACTTCGGTGAAGGGTACCGCAGCAAACTCACGCATTCGGTCCGCCCCGGCTTTGCGCTCGGCTTGCTCCGGTCGCATCGGGCAGGTTTGCCCCGCAGGAGTCGCGGACGACCAGGCTGCAAGGCAGCCGGCGTACGCCGCTCAGGCGTTCTCCGCGGATCATATCAATAAGCCGCAGCCCCGCTTCCCGTCCGAGATTCCTCAGATTCATGTCGATACTGGTCAGCGGCGGTCGCGCAGATGTCGCCATCACTTCCCAGTTGTCGAATCCGACGACGGACACCTCGCGCGGCACCGCCACGCCGATTTCCCGCAAGGTATCGAGCACGCCCCGGGCGATCTGGTCGTTGCCGCAGACGATTCCGTCGGGGGCTCTGCTGCGATCGCCGAACAGGCTGCCAACGGCTTCGCGGCCCCAGGCTTCCGACCATTCGCCCGACAGGTATCCGTGCTTGGGTTCCTTAAGCCCGGCATCGGCCAACGCCTTTCGGTAGCCGTTGCGGCGCAACAGCACCGCTTCGAACCGTTCCGGCCCGGTTACGTGCGCGATCCGCTTGCGACCGACCCCGATCAAATGCTCGGTCGCCAACCTGAGCCCGCCCTCATCGTCGGGCAATAGGCTGAGCGCTGCCGGATCGTCAGGCTGCGAAAACACGTAAATGATCGGCGGTGCGTTCCGCCCGACCTCGATGCGCGGCCGCCGGTCGGCGCGGCGCGCCGTCACAACCAGACCGTCGACACGCTTGCCCATCAGCTGATCAAGGTGCTGGCGCTCGCGCTCGCTGTCGTCGGTGGCGTTACACATGAACACCGCGATCCGCCGGTCGGCGAGGCACGCCTCCAGCCCCTCCAGGATCGGCATGGTGAACCGCCCGAAACTGTCGTTGGAGATCAGCCCGACCGTAAAGCTTTGTCCGCGATGTAGACTCTGAGCCAGATCGTTCGGCAGAAAGCCGATCTGCTTGGCAACCTTGGCGACGCGGTCCCGAGTGTCCTGTCGCAGTGACCCGTTGTTGTTCAGCGCCTTCGAGACGGTGCCGATGGAAACCTTGGCCAACCGCGCCACGTCCCTGATGGTGGGACGCCCACTTGCTCGGGCGCCTCGCTTGTAGTTCTGGCGGTGCGGCGTCATCAATGGCTCATGCTCATTTTACGGCGCCGGACAGCAGTCCCGAGACGTAGTAGCGCTGCAGCAAGAGGTAGAACAACACGCAGGGCACAATCGAAATGAGGATGCCGGCCTGCAGCATGCCCCAATCGGTGCCGCCGAGAATCGTCTCCTGACGCGCTGCGGTCAGAATTACCGGCAGCGTGAACGCGTTGCCTTTGCTCATGATGACGAGCGCCCCGAGTAATTCGTTCCACGAGGTGATGAAGGCAAAGAGCGACACGGTGACGATCGCCGGCCGGATAGCCGGCAGATAGATGCGCAGCAACGTTTGCCAGGAACTCGCACCGTCCATTACCGCCGCTTCCGCGATCTCCTTCGGCACCGCCTCGAAGCTGTTGCGCATGATGTAAACGCTGAAAGGCATCTGGATGGTCGTATGGATGATCGCCAGCCCGAGGATCGAATTGTGCAGTTTCAGTTGCACGAACATGAAGAAGATCGGCGTCAGCAGCGCTTGGTAGGGAACAATCAGCGCCATCAGCAGTACGACGAAGAAGAACTCCTTGCCCGGGATCGGATAACGCGCCAGCGCATAACCCGCCGGAATGGTCAGTCCCAGGCACAGGGCGATGGTCAGCAGCGCCGCCCCGGTGCTGTTGCCCAGATAGGTCAAGAGGCCGGCCTGATAGCTCCACAGCCGCTCGTAGGATTCCAGGCTAAACGTTTGGGCGAAATAGTGCGGCGGCACCAGATTGGCTTCTTCCTTGGTCTTCACCGAAGCCATGATGGAAAAGACGAGAGGCGCCACCATCAGCGCGCTCAGCCCCACGCAGACGGCACCGATCAAGTAACGCGTGCGGCTGCGGCCGATCCGGTGCGTGCCGCCGCCTAGGGTCGGCGCTCCGCCGATGTCGCGCAGGGCAGCTTCGGCGTTCACCCTTGCCTCCCCTTGCGCCCGCCGGTCCCGCTCAACTGTAGCTCCTGCGCGACACGTACATTTGCGCGATCGTGAAGGTCAGAACGATCGCCGCCAGAATGACCGACAGCGCCGCCCCGTAGCCGAGTTTCAGGTAGGGAAATGAATTGAGATAGATCCAGAACACCGACGTCGCCGTCTGGTTGAACGGCTGACCCGCCGTCATGATGTAGAACTGGTCGAACGCCAACAGCGAGCCGATGACGCTCACCAGCGTGACCAGCAACACCGTCTTCAGCGTCAAGGGCAGCACGATCCGCCAGACCCGTTGCCAGTAATTGGCGCCGTCCATCATTGTGGCTTCGACAACTTCGTGCGAAATCCCCTGGATCGCCGCCACGAACAGCAACATGCCGAAACCGATCACCTTCCAGACGACCGATATGATTACCGCCCAAAGCCCGGCGTCCACATCGGCGCCAAACCACAAGATCTTTTCAGAGGTTACCCCGAGGTCGAGCAGCAGCCTGTTGATTAGCCCGAAATCGTAGTTGAACAGCCAGTACCACATCAGGGACGACACCCCGAGCCCGATAACCACGGGAATGAAAACTACCGCCCGAGTGAAACGCCGGAGCGGGGTGTTGGCGGAAACCATTAGCGCAATGAGATAGCCGCCAACCATCAGGATCGGCGTGATCCACAGCGTGTATTTGAGCGTGAAGCCCAGCGACGTCCAGAATTGCCGGTCGCTGAAGGCCCGGACGAAATTATCAAATCCGGCGAATTCCGGCGGCGTGATGATCGACCATTTGTTGAGCGACATCACCAGAAGTTGGCCCACCGGATAGACGGTGAAGACCAGCACGAACAACAGCGCCGGCGCGAGATAAAGCGCTCCAAGCAGTTTTGCTTCCCTGGTCGCGTACATTGATTTTTTCAATCCCCCGAACTCGCCCGCAAGAGCATCGGAACTGCGCCCGACGTCAAGGGCGGTTTGCTCTCGAACTGGCCGCGGCGCCCGTTGGGGAGCGCCGCGGCCGGTCTATTGGCGTAGAGCCGACAGGCTACTGGTTCGAGATCGCCAGCATCTGCTCCTTGGCGTCGGCGATGATCTGGTCGATCGGATCGTCGGTGTAGTACGCCCGCTGCAGCATCTGCAACCACGGACCCTGCGGCGAGTTGATCTGCTCGAAGAAGGTCAGTGTGTAGGGCGTCTGACCGACGGCGATGGCCTTGGAGACATCGCCAACGAGCGGTTCTTCCCGGAAATAGGGATTGTCGCTCATGTCGGTGCGGGTGGTCATATTGAGAATGCCCGCGTAGCCGTAAACCTGCACTTCGTCGGAGAGCAGCCAGCGCATGAAGTCGACCGCGTCGTCAACCCGCTGCGAGCCTTTCGGGATCACCACCAGGTCGCCGCCGATGAAGGAAGCGGCCGAACCCGGCTCGACGCCGGGCAGCAGCGCGATGCCGAAATCCATGCCGGGATTCTGGTCACGCGCCAGGGTGATATTGAAGTTGCCCGTGCCCATCATCCCGTATTTGCCGGAGCCGAACTGGAGGTGGAATGTCTCACCTGTCTCGCCGCGGTTGGCCGGATTGATATTGCCGTCCTTGTGCATTTGACGGGCCCATTCCAGCACGGCGGCAACCCCGTCGCCCGTCAGCGGCTCATCGCCGGCGGCGGCCGATTCGACCTTCGCCCCCGACGCCCACATCAGCGGGGCGACGGTAAAGATGTTGCAGCCCGCGCAGGAGCCCGCCAGATAGTAGCCATAGATGTCGTCACCCAGTGCCGTGATCTTGGCTGCGTATTCGGCGACTTGTGCCAGGCTTGTCGGCGGGCTTTCCGGATCGAGGCCCGCCTGGCGGAACAGGTCCTTGTTGTAAAACAGCGCCGACACGTCGGCATAAAGCGGCACGCCATACAGGCGCCCCTCATAGGTGCCGACCTGCAAATGGCCGGGACTGGCGGTCGCGATGTGCGGATCGCCCTCGAAATAGTCGGTGATGTCGACGAGCTGCCCAGCCGCCTCGAACTGCGGGCCGTAAATAAGATCGAGGCCCATCAGGTCGGGCGGGTCGCCCGCCGCGATGGCCTGGGCGATTTTCGGCACCATTTCGGCGTGCGGAATATATGTCATCTCGATCGGCCGATCGGGATGCGACGCGTTCCACAGGGCGATCAGACGATCGGTCATGCCAGCGTTGCCGCCCGACCGCTCCCAGAAGATCAGCGGATCAGGCTCGCTCTGCGCCAGGGCAGGGACCGACATCGCTGCGGTAAGCGATATCGAGGCGGCAAAGGCCGCCAAGGTTAGTGATTTCATTTTATCCTCCCTTGTTGCGACACCCGGTTTGGCCAAGGCGAACGCCGGCCTTCCGGCATCGCGGAAAACCTTTTCCATCCTCGGCGGCACGGCGGTTGAAGCGCCGGCCTGGCAATTTAGGAAAAGCTTTTCCTGTTTGCGTTTTTGCATGAATCTCCCGCATTGACAAGCCGCCACCCATCCGCTGAACCGGGCCGACGCCCCATGCCGAGCAAGGAACGGCCCCGCAAGGTCGCAGCGGTTCTTTGTCGGGTGAGACCTTGCCGCCTGCCTCGGTATCTTGTCTGGTTCATCCTTGAAGGCGATCTGCCATGGTCGGGCTGTGCGTGACAGGCGCCCGCGCCCTTTGCTGGCCTGTTTGTACAAGGGCGTTCGCGGCAGAAAGTCTCGGCGTCCACTCGAGGATCGTGCATGATTGAGATCGCTTCATCGCCGCAAAGGGCCGAGCGCCTGGCGCGCCGCCTCAATCGTGCGTTCCCGAATCTGAGAGTGATGACCGACCCGCTCTACACCTTCGCCTATTCGGGCGACGCCAGCTTCTACCGCCTCGTCCCCGCCGCCGTCGTCATCGTCGACACCGAAGCCGAGGTCCGCGCCGTGCTGACCGCCGCCCGTGCCGTAGGGTTGCCGGTCACTTTCCGCGCCGCCGGCACCTCGCTCTCCGGCCAGGCGGTAACCGACGGCGTGCTGGCCGTACTCGGCGAGGGCTGGAGCAAAATTACCATCGAGGATGAAGGCCGCCGCGTCACCCTTGGCCCTTCGGTGATCCTCGCCGGGGCCAACCGGGCGCTCAGGCCCTTTCACCGCCGCATCGGCCCCGATCCCGCCTCGCAAGCGAGCTGCAAGATCGGCGGGGTCGTCGCCAACAATTCATCCGGCATGTGCTGCGGGGTCGCGCAGAACACCTATTACACTATGGCGCGCCTGCGGATCATTTTGGCCGACGGCACCCTCCTGGACAGCGGCGATCCCGCCTCGCGCGAGGCGTTTGCGCTGGCCCGGCCCGATCTCCTCCACACTATTTCCGAACTCGCCCGAAAGGTCCGTATCGACAACGAGCTGGTCGATCTCATCCGCCGCAAGTACGCGATCAAGAACACCGTCGGCTATTCGATCAACGCGTTGATCGATTTCGAGGATCCCATCGACATTTTGACGCACCTGATGGTTGGCTCGGAGGGCACGCTCGGCTTTGTCTCCGAGGTGACGTACAACACTGTCCCCGACCATCCTCACAAGGCGACCGCCCTCGTCCCGTTCGCCTCGAGCAAGGCCGCCGCCAGGGGCGTCGAAGCGCTGCACCATGTCTGGGTCTCCGCCGCCGAATTCATCGAGCGCCGGGCGCTGGCGACCGTCGAGGACAAGCCTGCCCTTGCCCCCTATCTGCCGTTCCTGAGCCCGACGTCCCCGGCCTTACTCGTCGAGATCATGGCGGATTCCGCCGCCGCGCTCGATGTTGAAATCGATAGGGCGACCCGCGCCATGCAGGCCATCGGTCCGTTGTCCGAAATCCTCTTCACCAAGGACCCGGCTCAGCAATCCGCCCTGTGGGACGTGCGCAAGGGCCTTTTCACCTCGGCCGGGGCGCACCGGAAGAAGGGCAGTGCCATGTTGACCGAGGACGTCGCCGTGCCGATTCACCGGCTCGCCGACGCCGTCGACGACCTGCGCGCGCTGCTCGACGCGCACGGCTACTCCGACGCGATCATTTTCGGCCATGCGCTCGCCGGCAATCTGCATTTTCAGATGGCCGAGAATTTTGCCGAGCCTGGCGCGACCGAGCGCTTCGGCAAGTTCAACGACGCCTTGGCCGATCTCGTGTCGCTGCGTTACGAGGGCTCGCTGAAGGCCGAGCATGGCACCGGCCGCGCCATCGCCCCCTACGTCGAAGCCGAATGGGGCGTCAGGGCCTATCAAATCATGCGGCAGGTCAAGGCGCTGATCGAGCCGGAAAACCTGCTCAATCCCGGCGTCATCCTCAACGACGACCGCACGGTGCATCTGAAGAACCTCAAATCCATGACCCCCGTCGATGCGCTGGTCGACATGTGCATCGAATGCGGGTTCTGCGAGAAAGTCTGCCCCTCGACCGGCTTGACGTTTACGCCGCGCCAGCGCATTGCGGTCGCCCGCGAGCGGGCGCGGCTGCGCCTTTCGGGCGAGGACGATTCAGCGCTCCTCGGCATGGACCGCGAATATGTGGTCGCCGCGCTCGATACCTGCGCCGCCTGCAATCTCTGCTCGACCGTCTGCCCGGTCGGCATCGAGACGGGCGCGCTGGTGATCGGCGAGCGAGGGGCACGGCGCCAAGGCGAGCATTCCGTCGCCTCCCTCGCCGCCACCAACTCGGACATCATCGAGACGGTGGTAAGTCTGGCGGCCGGCGCCGGCTCGCTCGCCCACATCGTCCTCGGCGACACCATTGCCAAGACGTTTTTTGGCGCCGTCACGACGGCGAGTTTCGGGCTCGTCCCGAACGGCACCGCGCTCCGCCGCAGCCCCGGCGCGCCGAAATTCACCGCGCGTCCGACGCCACCCTCGCGTGGCACCGTGGTTTATTTTCCCTCCTGCGCCGCCCGCATGTTCGGCGCCGCCCGGACCCGCCTTGGTCTCGTTCCGGTGACCGAGGCGATGGTCACCTTGATCGCGCGCGCCGGCTTCACCCCGCTGGTGCCGGATAATATCGTCGGCCAGTGCTGCGGCCAGCCCTTTGCCTCGAAAGGCTTTCCGGAGGAAGCCGAAAAAATCGGCCGCAAGCTCGGCGACGCCCTTAAGGCAAAGAGCAGCCGCGCAGGCGCCATCGTCACCGACGCCTCGACCTGCGCGCTGCATATGAGGCACTCAGGTCTTGGCCCGGCCCCGCAGGATAGCGTCGCATTTCTGCTCGACCTGTTGCCGCATCTCAAGATCGCGCGAAAACTGTCTGTCGTCGCGGTGCATCACAATTGCTCGGCGCAGCGCCTCAAGGAACAGGCGGCGATGGAGTCGCTCGCCGCCGCCTGCGCGGGAAAAATCGCGCCGCTCAATTCGGTCGCCTGTTGCGGCTTTGCCGGCGACAAGGGCCTCTTCACCCCCGAGCTCAACGCCCACGCGCTAAGGCACGTCAAAGACGATATTCCAAAAGGCTGCACGCTCGGCGTCTCGACGGTTGCGACCTGCGCGTCGGGGCTTGCCGTGCACGCCGGCATTCCGTTCGTCTCGGTCGCAAGCCTTCTGGAATATGCGAGCCGCCCGGCGGTCCATTGACCGCCGACCCGCCCCCAAGGGAACCCAAGCGCGCCTAGGACCTGGCTTTTTTTGGCCTACCGCTCAGCGTCTTGCGCGCCGCGCTCGGGCCGTTGGCGGCATTTCGCGCTTTGCGTTTCGGCCTGCTGGCTTCCGCCATGCCCATGCCGGTGAGTTCGCGCTCGGCCATCAGCCAGTGATCCTGGTCCTGGCCGTGCGGGTGTCCCCGGCTCTGCCAAATCTCGTAGGCGCGCCGGGCCACGATGTCTTTCTTGCTGGGATCTGAGGAGATCATGTTTGGGCTCCGCATCGATTTCGCCTGCCGGCCGATCATGCCGGCGAGGCGGCCACAATCCATCTGAGTCGGGCCTTCTCTTCGACGACCATACCAAGCCCGGCGCCCCCGCGAAAGACCGATTCAAACTCCGATGCGCCGCCTCAGCGGTGGCTGATCATCACGTGGCGGACGACGGTATAGTCCTCGAGCCCGTACATCGACATGTCCTTGCCGTAGCCCGATTGCTTCATTCCGCCATGCGGCATTTCGTTGGCCAGCATGAAATGCGTGTTGATCCAGGTACAAC
>JBBECE010000033.1:0-78387 GCA_040881985.1 Cucumibacter sp. | reverse complement strand
CACCCTCTCCGCCCTGGCCATCCATCCGATCGGTGGAAAATGCCGGTGGCCAAATTCCAGCTTGATCAAGCGCGTCTCGGTGAACGTATCCATAGCCCATTTGCCGCAGTGCCGGCCCATGCCAGAACCCTGGGCGTCGCCGACGGGCACCATTGCTTCGTAGTTGACCGGTGAGCATTGACTCAAATTTGGTGTGGCCGAGATCCTCCCTGCTGTCCCGTTACTTGATTGCACCTGCGGTCAGACCAGCGACGATGCGCCGTTGCAGGAAGACAAACACGACAAGGATCGGCGTCACGTAGATCGCGGAGAAGGCCATGATCGAGTTCCAGTCGCGGGCTTGCGGCCCGATGAATGATTGCAGGCCGACACTTGCCGGCTGCAGCGACTGACTCTGAATGATCGATTTGGAGTAGATGTACTCCCCGAACGAGGTCATGAACGTCAAGATCGCGACGACGATGACACCGTTACGCGCGAGCGGAAGCACGACCGACCAAAACGCCCTGAGACGTGAGGCGCCGTCAACGAATGCCGCCTCCTCGATTTCCTTGGGCACCGTCAAAAAGCTCGCGCGAACCAAAACCACATAGAAGGGCATCGCTTTCGCGGACACCGCCAGGACAACCGCAAATCGGGGAAGATCAAGCAGGCCGACCTGATTGAAAAGAACGTAGAGAGGTGTGACCATCACTGAAGCGGGCAACACCTGCAGCATCAGTACCGCAAACAGCGATGCGTCGATCCAAAAGTTCCGATAGCGCGCGAGCACGTAGGCGAAGCCGGTGCCCAAAAGGACGGAAACCGCCGTTACGCCTGATGCGATGACAAATGAGTTCCAAAGATAGGTTGGCATTTGCCGACGGTCCCAAACGTCGGAAAACACCTGGAAATTAGGATCTCGCGGCCAGAAAGTCGGTGGGGTGGCGAAGATCTCCGAACCCGCCTTCAGGCTTGTCGAGTACATCCAGTAGAGCGGAAACAAGTAAACAGCGGCGAGGCTGAGTGCTAGGCCAAGCAACGCCCATTGCGTCCACCCCCGGCTCAAATCCGCACCTCCTGACGCGTCGAGCGGACATAGACAATCGAGGCCACAACCACGAGGACCACTAGCATCACCGAAATCGTTGCGCCTCGAGCAAAGTCGAAGAGCCTGAACGACATCTGCCAGGCCCAGTATTGCGCCACATTGGACGAATTGGCCGGCCCGCCTTCTGTCAGGGCGGGAAATAGGTCGAACTGCTGCAGAGTCAGGATCAGTCCAAGGGCCAACACCGCGCCGATGGTGGAACGCATCATCGGCATCGTAATGAACCAAAAGCGCTGCCACACATTGGCGCCGTCGATTTCTGCAGCCTCGTAGAGGTCGCGCGGAATACTGGCGAGTCCCACTGACAGCAGCAGCATGTTGAAGGCTAGCCCAAGCCAGATGTTGGCGATGATGACAGCGGATAGGGAAAACGCTGGGTCAGATTTCCAGAAAATGGTTGCATCGATCAGGCCGACGGCCTTCAGCACTGCGTTCAGCACACCGAAATCGCCGGCCAAGATCCAGCTCCATATGGCGCCGACCGCCAGGCCCGGCATCACGAAGGAAACCAGAAAAAAGCCGCGAATGATTGAATGTCCAGGAAATCTCTGCATGAAGAAGAGCGCGAGAAGGAATCCAAGAACGAACTGGCCGCCGATGGAGCCAATGACAAAGAGGGCCGTGTTGCGCAGGACCAGGCCGAACTGAGGCTCGGCGAAGACCGAAGCGTAGTTTGAGAGCCCGACAAACGGGCGTGAGAATGTCGCCATGTTGAAGACGTCAACCTGCTGAAAACTCATTACCACATTGTAGACGAGCGGCACTCCTGAGAAGAGCGTCAGAAACAGCAGAGCCGCCCCCACCAGCGCTAAGTCGAAACTGAGGCCGCGCTGCAAACCGTGCGTTCGTTGCAAACGGTCTTGCGCGGGACTCGATTGCGAACTATGCGCGCCACTTTCGCGACTGTTCTTGGCGAATGGTTTGCTATTGACCACTTGCACACCTCCGTACTGGCAGTTTGGCCGCCCGGCGCGGTCGTCGAGCGGGGGTGGGGGGGGGGGGGGGCCTCGCTGGGGGGAGGATCCCTAGCCTAAGATTCTGTCGATCGTCGCCTGCGCTTGATCAAGCGCTTCCTGTGACGACAATTGGCCAGTTAGAGCCGCTTGCATTGCGTCGTAGATGGCTTTGGAGATCTGGGCCCACTCCGGATGTGGTCCGCGGGGCTGAGCATACTGCAGCTGATCCAGGAACACTTGGAGGGCTTCGGTCTTCTTCGGGTCCTCGGCAACAAGCTCGAATCCGCTTCTGGCCGGGATGTTCGCGAAATCGGTGAACAGACGGCCATCCTGGGATACGAAGTACTCAATTACCTTGAAAGCCTCGTCGGGGTGCTGGCTTGTAGCAAAGATCGCCCAGTTAAAGTCTCCCATCGCCGAAGAGCGAGGAGCTCCCGCTTCGGGCACTGGAAGTAGCGTCACGCCCCAATCGAACTGGGCGTCGGAGGCCATGCGGTCGAGTTCCCACGGACCCGAAATCGCCATAGCGGCATTGCCGGAATTGAAGGTTCCCGTGGAGTCCCACTGCCCCTGGCTGAGGATATCCTGACTTGCAAGGCCCTCTTCGAGGAAGGTCTTCCAAATGTCCAAGGCGCGAACTGCTCCCGGGACGTTTACGTTTGAGAAGCTGCCTCCGGCCATCTGAATCCAGGGCAGGAACTGGAAGGTTCCTTCTTCGCCCGCCCTTGCCGAGATGGTTATGCCGTAGACATTGTTCGCTGGATCGTTGAGGGCGCGCGCCGCATTGAGAAGTTCGTCCCACGTTGCCGGCGGGTTCTCCGGATCAAGGCCGGCTGCCCGGAACATATCTTTGTTGTAGAACAAGGCGATGGTGTTGGTTGCCTTGGGCACGCCATAGATTCGCCCGTCCCACATCGTTGAGGCTGCCGGGCCTGGGTAGTAGTCATCCCAGGCAACAACGTCTGATGCTTCAACTCGTTCGGTGATGTCTAGAAACGCACCACGTGAAGAAAACAAGGCGAAGTCGGGGTTGTCGAGCGCGATGATGTCAGGCGCCTGACCCGTTGCAAAGGCGCGAAGCGCCTCGCTGGTAAGGTCGTCGAACGGCAACTGCCGGTATTCAATCTGAATATCGGTATTCTGCGCGTTGAACTCGTTCGTCAGAGCAATCGCAGCCGAATTGCCCTCAGGGTTATCGATCGACCAAAGCGACACCGTAGTTTGCGCAAGTGCTGGAGTGTTCCAGACGAGCACGCTCAAGACAGCGCCGGTCATGAACGCTTGTTGGGTGAACTTCATGTCCTCCTCCCATTGTCAGCCATTCGGCCGACGGTTGTTGCTGGCCGGGCAAAATGCCCGATCCACACCTATCCCGCTTCAGGCGGGAATTTCGTCCGCCGGAGCCCTGGCCGGCCTTTCCACTGAGGGGTCTCCGCCGCCATACGCGGCCATCTCGTCAATGAACGCTCCGCCCCGGCAGCGTTTGAGGTAGTTGAGCGCGTGGATTTGCCCCGTCATTTCCAGGGCATCGCGGTAGACCGGATCGTGCCAGCCTTCGATATCTATTGAGCCCGACCAGCCGGTGAGCCGGAGTTCCGAAACTATGTCGGTCCAGTTGCTGTCACCGAATCCGGGGGTCCGCATGAAGACAAATGGCTCTTTGCCGAACACGCCGTGCTCGCGGATCACATCCCAGCGGACGGTTGCGTCCTTGCCATGCACGTGAAAGATCTTGTGCACCCATTTGCGAATCTGGGGCAGCGGATCGATCAGGTAGACGAGCTGGTGGCATGGTTCCCACTCGAGCCCCAGATTGTCGTAAGGTGTTTCGTTGAAGATCAGCTCCCAAGCATCCGGATTGTGAGCGATGTTCCAGTCTCCACTTTGCCAATTACCGTCCATTGCGCAGTTTTCAAATGCGATACGGATGCCCCGGTCAGCCGCGCGTTTGCTCAGGTCGGACCAGATTTCACGGTAGCGCGGCAGGCTCTCCTCAATCGGCCTTCCGCGAATTCGGCCGGTAAATCCCGCAACACAGGTCGCGCCGAATTGGTGGGCGTTGTCGATGCATTGCTTCCAACCCTCGAGGGTTTCCAGGTCCGCTTCGTCCCCTTCAAGAGGATTACCGAACATGCCGAGGGTAGAAATGGTGATGTTGCGGTCCCCAATGGCGTCGCGGCAGCGTTTGCCCAATTCGGCAAGATCCTGTCCCTTGGTTGTCTGCCAGAAGAAGGGCTCAAAGCTCTCAAATCCCAAGTTGGCGATTTGAGAAATACGTTCAGGCGCATCGCCGTTGGACGCGCCGATCATCGTTCCGATGCGGATGAACTTGTTCTTGGGAAAGCCGGCTAAGCTGCTCACACTCGGATTTCCACGCGCGTTGCCTTCTTCGCGCTTTCAATCGCCGCGAACACCATTGCCAGGCTTTTCAGATTGTCGGCCCCGCTGGTCTCGGGCTGGTGTCCATTGTCGACCGCATCGAGGAAAGATCTGATGACGCTCGCGTGTCCATTGGTCTGAGTGGCGTCAGGCGCAGGCGGAATCTCGATTCGCCGCGCCTCGCGGAGCAGCCCATCGCCATCCTGAACCAAGAAGGCCTCAAGCGAGTTCTCGCCGTCCCATAGAATCGTGCCTTTGGAACCGACGACACGCCAATGAGCATTCCAGCTCGTATTTGCGCCTTCCGCGCTCCAGGAACCGCGATAGGTCAGGACCACTTCATCGGAGAGTTCGAAGATTGCATTTGCGACTGAACCATGCCGAAACCAGGAGCTTTCGGGGTTGTGCTCGTGGCAGTACACTGCCAACGGCTCTTTCCCCGAGACAAACCTCGCTGCGTCGAAAGTGTGGATTGCCATGTCCACCAGCAGCACGTTGTCCATGACGTCACGGAAGCCACCGAAATGGGCCCCGACAAAGAAGTCAGTGTGGATCGCGTTCAACCTGCCTACGGCACCTGCCTCCACTAGCGCCTTCATTCGACGGACGCCGTCGTTGAAGCGGCGGTTCTGGACGATTGCGTGTTTGCGGTCGGTCAGGCGAGCCAGCCCCACCAGGTGCCGTCCGTCGTCCAGTGACAGCGCCATCGGCTTCTCGGACAACACATGGCAACCCGCCATCAAGGCCTGAGTGACGACCTTTAGCCTCGCATCGGGAGAAACCAGATCGAAAACGAGATCGGGTTCGCTTTGGCCAATCACATCGTTCATGTCGGCGCCGTAGGCGACGTCGCCACCCAATCTGTTGGCAGCGGCCTGCGCCCGAGCCTGATCAAGATCAACGGCGCCAACAAAGGAAACGCGCTCGCGCAACGATGCGTCGCCTTGGATGGCATTGATCCATCCATCTGACATTGCGCCACATCCCACAACGGCAGCGCGAAATGGCAATGCCGATCCTCCCCCGGCGCTGCGCTTTCTTGTCTGTTGGCAGCGTTCCCGTAAACGTTTACGAAGTTAGACATCGCGCGTCGCGCGTGTCAATGAAATTCCGTAAACGATTACGAAACCTAGCGAACAGACCCGATTGTGACTGGCATCAGGCAGCTCGCAGACCATCTCAACATTTCCATCGGCACGGTTTCGCGCGCTCTTAACGACAAGCCGGACGTGCGGGAGGAGACGCGCAAGCGCGTCCTCGCGGCAGCGCAGGAGTTGGGCTATTTCGCCAACCATTCCGGACGTAGCTTGCGGAAGGGTACGACCAACACCGCGGGATTCATGATCGAGTTGGATCCGCAAACCGCGGTCAATTCCGACAATTTCTTTATGGGGGTATTCGATGGCGTCAAGCGCGCTCTTTCGCCCGTCGACATGGATCTGGTGATCCTTCCCTGTTCGACGGATGAGCGTCCCTCCGCCTTTCTGCGTCGTATGGTGGCCCGCGGCATTGTCGAAGGGGTGATCCTCTCAGCGACGCTGCGCAATGACGACCGCATTGAGTTTTTGCGTCGTGCGCAAATGCCGTTTGTCGCGCTTGGTCGGACCGGCATTTCAAATCAGTTTTCGTGGATTGATCTGGATTTCGAAGGCTTCGTGCGGCAGTCGGTTGATCGACTTGCGGCGTTCGGTCACCAGCGTATTGCGATCGCTGTTCCAGAGTCCGAGATCAACCTCAGATATGTGCTTGAGCGGTCCTACCGGCGCGAAATGAAGCGGCGTGGATTGAGCTTTCCCACCGACTATCTTCTGCGAACCGATTCAGTCGATCGTGCGGATGGCACTCTTGGTGACCGTCTTCTCGCCCTCGCACCCCGGCCTACGGCGATTATCTTGGGCTACGAACTGATGGCTCTCGGCCTCTACCATCGGCTTGAAGCGCTCGGAATTGTGCCCGGACGCGATCTCTCGATCATCGGATTGCGGGAGTCGCCGCAGTCGATGTCACTGTTTCCGCGACTCACCTGTTTTCGGATTGATCTTCCGAAACTAGGTCACGCCCTGGGCGCCGCCCTGCTAAGATCCATCCCCGCCCATACTGTTGAGCTCGGTCGGCATACCGCCACACGTTGGCCAATGCAGTTGGTACCCGGCGACAGTGATGGACCCGTCTAACATCGGATTTCCGGACCGGAGATGGACAACGCTCTGGTAGGCGGGGGGAGGTCAATGCATCGATTGAGCGGGCGGGCATTGTCAGAGGAAACCGGCTTGAGCCGGCGAGGTTGGTCGCTTAGCGTCCGACGATGAGCCACTCCCGTCCGTTTCGCTACTTCAAGACGTCTCCCGAGATCATCCGCCTGGCGGTGATGATGTATGTGCGATTCCCGCTCTCGTTGCGGAACGTCGAGGATCTCCTGCACGAGCGGGGCATTGAGATCAGCCACGAGACGGTCCGCTATTGGTGGAACAGGTTCGGGCCGATGTTCGCAGCCGACATTCGACGGCGGCGAGCGCAGCAGCTGCGCGCTTTCCCTCAGTGGCGATGGCACCTGGACGAGATGTTCGTGAAGATCAACGGTGTCACGCACTACTTATGGCGTGCGGTGGACCATGAGGGCGAAGTGCTGGAAGCCTTCGTCTCCAAGCAACGTGATCGCACGGCAGCGATGCGGTTTCTGCGCGGGGCGATGAAGCGATACGGCTCTCCCAATGTCATCGTCACCGACAGACTGAGGCCCTACGGCGCAGCACTAAACCAACTCGAAATTGCAGGCAAACAGCGGACCGGTCGGTGGCTCAACAACCGGGCCGAAAACTCACACCTGCCGCTCCGGCGACGGGAGCGGGCCATGCAGAGGTTCCGGCAGATGCGAAGTCTGCAGAAGTTCGCCGCCGTCCACTCTTCGATCCACAATCACTTCAACCAGGACCGCCACCTCAGCCCTAGAGACACCTTCAAGCAAGCCCGCACCGCCGCCCTTGCGGAGTGGCGTGGGCTCGCGGCCGCCTAACTTAGGCGACAATTGCGCCCAGCAGAGACTGGTTCGCTTTAGTCTGACAGCACCGCGGAGCGTCTTCAGCGCTGCTGGTTGCGATGCGCGATCGGGGATACCTTGGGGGCGGGCGGCAGCAACTCGCGGATGTCGACGAAAGGGTAGACCGGGTCGAAGCGGAAGGCCTCGGCAAAGCCGCCGCGGTCGGCATTGGCTTGGCTGGCGCGAAAACCGTTGAGTCTGCGCGCGGCCTCAACGAGGCGTTCGGGATCCTGGGAGGCGTGGGTCCAGATCGCCGCCGACTTGATGTCGAAATAGTCGCTGATGTCGACGTAATGGGTGGGTGCGAAACCCACCCCGAAATAGGTGTCCGCCTCGAGCAGCGGCGATGCAAATGACGCGGCAATGCGAGTTGCCTGGTTCAGCGCCCGGTGGTCGCCATGATAGTCCGTGGGCGAATGGGTAATGATCAGGTCGGGTCGCGCCTCGGCGATCAACTCCCTTAGGGCGCCGATGAGCGTTGCGTCGGCGATCAATTCGCCGTCGGGAAAGTCCAGGAAGCGGGGGACCGAACCGAGCAGTTTGGCTGCCTTGGTCGCCTCCGATTGTCGGATGCGCCTGAGATCGACTGGCGTGGCAGTACCGCCACGCGCACCGTCGGTGGCGACCGCAAGGCTCAGCGCACCACCGCGCGCCGCATGCGCGGCAAGGGTGCCGAACATATAGATCTCGATGTCGTCCGGATGCGCCCCAAGTGCCAGTATCCTCATCGGCGTCCCTGCTGTAGGAATTCGATCACGATCGCCGCGGTCCAGGTAAAGCGCCCGCCGCCGCAGGGTTCCCCCGAGATCGGGTCATAGTATTCGGCAAAACCGGATCGGGCGATGAGGTCGAGACTGGAGGCGACGATCTGGTCGGCCATCGCGGTTTCGCCCGAAGCGGCAAAGCCATTGGCGATCATGTAGTTGGTCACCAGCCAAGCAGGTCCGCGCCAGTAGCGCTTGGATTCAAAGCGGGGATCCGCCGGATTCTGCGAGGGCAGCAGGAATCGCACTGTTCGACTCTGGCGTTCGATCGTGCGCGCCAGCGCTTTGACGCGCCGCGCCGGGATGGCGGCGAAGGCGGGCAGCAGGCCGCCGATCGAGGCGCTGTCGATGAGAGCGCCGACGGTGCGGTCCCTGCACAGATACTGGCCATGCGCCTCGCTCCACAGGCTCTCGATGGCGGCCAGACCGGCAGCGGCACGGGCCCTGTTGGCTGCCGCGACCTCGGTCTCGCCGAGCGCCTCGGCGAGGTCGGCCAGATCGGCGCAGGAGCGGATGAGAATGGCGTTGAAACCGGGATCGATCACCTGAAAGGGCGAAGCGTCGTGCAGCTTGGCATTGTCCCACCCGTGAGCGCGGAAATGTTGCACCAGCCACAGATAGCGGTCGTATTGGTCCTTGGTCGGCCGATGCGCCGGGTCGGCGTGCTGGGTGTCGCGGCGCGTGTACTCGCCGACCCCTGCGGTTGGCACCCTGCCGAAAGCCTCGTCCCAATCCACCGAGTTGTCGCGGCCCGACTCCCATGGGTGAAGTATGGCCACCAGTCCCTCTCCGTGCGGATCGCGGGTGGCATGGAACCAGCGATGCCAGGCGTCGATCTTGGGGATGAGACGACGCGCGCGCTCGGCGACCGCCGAACGATCAGATGCACCGTCGAAGAGCCGCTTGACCGCAAAGCCGGCGACGGGTGGCTGGGTGATTCCAGAAGTCGCCACCGCACGCCCCGTCTGCCAGATGTCGGGCCCTGGAAAGTATCCGTCGCTGTGGGCATGGAAGATGATGTGAGGCACCATGCCGTCTTCCCACTGGTGTGCGAACAGCGTTTCGATCTCGATCCAGGCGCGCGCTTCGTCGTAGTGCCTTTGACCAAGCGCGGTCAGGCACGAATCCCAGTTCCACTGGAATGGGTAAAGTCCCTTGGTGGGGACGGTGTAGGTGCCGCGGTCGTTTTCCTTGAGCACGTCGACGGCGCGGGCATGGGCGTCTCTGGTGTTCATGGTCCTGGTCTTTAATTAGAGGGCGTTGGTGGTGTCGCGGTCGAACCACCGCACCCGGTCCGGCTTGGGAATGAAGCTGAGCGTCTCGCCGGCCTTCACGGTCGTGTCCGAGCCAACGATCGCGCGAAACAGGCTGCCGTCGACGTCGGCGGTCACAAGCGTGTGGGCGCCGAGCGGTTCGACGACCCGCACCTGCGCCTGAATGCCGCCGGGGCCAATGTCCAAATCCTCCGGTCGAATGGCGAATTCGACTTCGGCCGAACCGGCGGCGGGTCCCGGCAGCGTCAGCCCGGCCACCGCCCACTTGCCGGCGCCGGCTCGTCTGGCCGCGATGAAGTTCATCGGTGGGTTGCCGATGAAGCTGCCCACGAACCGGGCGGCGGGGTTGCGATAGACCTCAATGGGCGAGGCCGCTTGGACGATGCGGCCGCCATGCATGACCGCGATGCGGTCGGCCAGGCTCATTGCCTCGACCTGATCATGAGTGACGTAGAGGGTGGTGGTCCTGCTGGCGGCCAGCACGCCCTTGAGTTCGGCGCGCATTTCGAGCCTGAGCAGCGCGTCGAGGTTTGACAGCGGCTCGTCCATCAGGATGACGTCGGGCTCCACGGCCAGGGCCCGAGCCACGGCCACCCGCTGCCGCTGCCCGCCCGAGAGCTGGCCGGAATAGCGCTTGAGCAGCAACTCGATATGCATCAGTTCAGCGGTCTTCTCGACGCGCCGGGTGATGACGTCGCCCGCCAGCCTCCTCATCCGCAGCCCGAACGCGATATTCTCGAACACCGTCAGGTGCGGAAAGACGGCGTAATTCTGAAACACCATGGCGATGCCACGGTCGCGGGGCGGCAGTTGGTCGACGCGGCGGCCGCCAATCCAGACTTCGCCGTCGGTTGGCGACTCCAGCCCCGCAACGATCCGCAAGAGCGTGGTCTTGCCGCAGCCGGAGGCGCCGAGCAGGACCATGAACTCCAGGTCGGCGATGGTCAGGTCGATTCCGTGCAGGGCGGTGAAAGTTCCGAACTGCTTGGTGACACCCTTGATGACGATCTCGGCCATGACTTGTCCCTAGCGGTTGGCGATGCCCCACATCGCGAAAAGATATTTGCGGACGGCGAAGATGAAGATCAGCGCCGGCAGCACCAGTGCCGCGCCGCCGGCGAACTTGAGGTGCATCGGCGACACGTTCAGGCTTTGCAGCAGGAACGCCGTCAGGGTGCGATTGTCGATCGTCAGCACCGCCGCGGCGAACACTTCGTTCCAAGAAATGGTGAAGGCAAACACCGCCGACGCGGCGATGCCGGGCAGGGCCAGCGGCCAAATAACCTTGAAGAACGCCTGCAGCCGGTTGCAGCCCAGCGTCAGCGCTGCCTCTTCGAGTTCATAGGGAATGCCCGAGAACAGCGAAAAGGTGATCAGGACCGCGAACGGCAGTGCCAGCGTTGTGTGGACGAGCGCCAGCCCGAAGGCGGTATCGTCGAGCCCGGTGCGGATGAACATCACCGCCAGAGGCAGCGCCAGCAACGGCAGTGGGAAGGCGCGGGTCATCAGCACCAGCAGACGGAAGACTTCCTTGCCCGGGAAGTCGAATCTCGCCAGTGCATAGCCGGCGGGGGCCCCCACGCTGATCGAGAGCGCCATGGTGATCGTCGCCACGAGCACCGAATTCCACAGCGCTTTGGCCACCCCCTGGAATTGCAGGAAGAACTGCAGGCTGGTGAGGTCGAAGCCCGGCACCAGGTCCTTGGGGAAGGCGGACACTTCGGCCGGTGAGGACAGGGCGTTGACCGCCAGCAGGTAGATCGGCAGCAGCACCCAGGCGCAGAGCAGAGCTACAGTGGCACCGAACAACCAGCGGCCGGCGCGCCGGGGATCGGGCGCCGGTTTTTCGCGGGCCAGGGGCGCGGTGGCAACCCCGGTGGCGGCGGTGTCGGTCATATCCTTGCTTCCTTCGGCACCCGCAGGACGCGCAGGAAGAACAGCGTGAAGCCGATCGAGATCGCCAGGATCAGCATGGCAAAGGCCGCCGCAACGTTGCGATCCTGCAAGGCGAACTGCCAGTGATAGGTTTCTCCCATCAGAACCGGCAGGTTGGTGCCGCCGAGCGTTGCCACCACGGCGAAGACCTCGAAGGCGAGGATGACGCGCAGGATGATGGCCGTTTGCAGGCTCGGACGCAGCAATGGAAGGGTCACCTGCCGGAAACGCTGCCACCGGGTGGCGCCGAAGACTTCCGCGGCCTCATAGTACTCCTTCGGGATCAGGCCCATGCCGGCGACCAGAATCACCATCATGATGGCGGTCGCTCGCCACACCTCGGCCAGCACCACCGCGACGAAAATGGTGAACTTGCTCTGGTAGCCGAGGAACTGGACGGGCTGGTCGGCAACGCCCATCGGGACCAGCCAGGAATTGAGGAAGCCGGACTGTTCGAAGATGGCGAGCCAGATGATGCCGGCGGCAAGATCGGAAATGCCCAGAGGAATGGCGAGAATATAGAGGACGGCGCTGCGGCCCGTGGTCATCCGGGTGACCGCCGATGCCATGGAGAGGGCAAGCACCAGCTGGATGGGCACCACGATCGCCGCCAACAGCAGCGTGTTCGAAAAGGTGGTCCCGAATTTCCAGTGGCCGAGCATTTCGGAAAAATTGCCAAGCGTAAAATCGCCGTTGCGGGAAAATGCCTCCCACGCCACCAGCACAAACGGGTAGAGGAAGAAGACGCACAGGAACAGCGTTGCCGGTGCGAGCAGCAGATAGGGCAGCGCCTTTTGATTCATGCCGGCCTCGCTCGGTGCCGAACGGATGCTGCCCGGGACCCAGACGGCCCCGGGCAGACAGCGGTCGGCCTAGTCGACGGGGCAAGCGCCCGCCGATGCCGCATCCGGACCCCAGCACGGCGCATTTGCCTCGATCATCAGCGCCCGCAGGGTGTTGGCCTGATCATCGAGCGCCGAGCGGATGTCCTGGCCGCCCAGAACGACACGCTCGAAGGTGTCGGTGTAGACTTGGTTGAACTTGCCGCCGAGATCGCCGAGACCGATCGGCAACAGCGCCGGCAGGGCGTCCGGAGCACCCGTCATGGCGGCGACAGCCTCGCCCGAGACCTTGACCGAATTAGGCATGTCGTTGGGCAAATCAACCGCCACCACCGGGAAGAAATTGGTGGCGCGCAGCGTTGCGACCTGGGTCGACGGCTGCATCATGTAGGCAACCAGCGCTTCCGCTGCCGCCATGTCAGGGGCGGTCCGCGGGATGGCCATGCCGACGACGACCGGCATGAAACCTCGGCCGGCGGGTCCGGCCGGCGCCGGGAACGCCACGAAGTTGTCCGGCTGCTGATTGAAGGCGTCAGCGAGCCGGGCCACGTGATCGAAGGCGACCCAGACTTCGCCGGTCAGCAGCGGCTGCTGCATGAAGCCGTAGGAGGTCGAGTTGGGATTCACGTATTGCCAGAGGTCCCTGAACATGGTCCAGGCCGCCTCTGCTTCCGCGGAGCGGAACCTGGTGACCGTCGAATGGGCGTAGGACGGCAGCAGGAAGCCCTGGAAGAAGCGATGCTTCAGGCCGTCGGGTCCCGCCGGGAAGCCGCATTTGGGCGATCCGGTCTGCTCGGCGATGTTCTTGCACCACCCAAGCAGTTCATCGTAACTCAGCGCATTGATGTCGGCGCCGGCGGGCAGGAAGGGCAACGCCTCTTTGTTGGCGGCCATGATGTAGGTCGCTTGCATCCAAGGCAGGTATTTCTGTTCGCCGGTGCCGAGCATGCCGAGCGTCTTGTAGGCCGAATTCACCTCAACCCCGGACAGGTCGACTCCCGACAGATCGACGAGATCTGCGGAGAGACTGACGAAACTGCCATGCAGGGCCCCCAGCACCTCGATGGTGCCGGAATTGGTCTGGAGTTCCGCCTGCAGGCGCGTCAGCCAAGGGCCATCGTCCTGCGGTTGGTAGTCGGCGCCCGGCGCAAAGCCCGCCAACACCTGATCACGCATTTTCTGCGTTTCTTCGACCGGCTTGGCTTGCGTGGACCAGAAAAGTACCTGCGCATTTGCGGTACCGGAAAATGACAGGGCGAGGATTGTGCCTGCCAATAGTTTGAGTGTCGGTTTCATGGTCGATGTCCTCCCTTTGGAAACCTCTGTCGTTAGCGGGACTTACGCGGTGCCGGGCCGTGACTGGCTCGGGCAACCAATGTCGGCCGGATGAGCCGCGTTTGCGGTTCCTCGGGCCTTTTCTCGATGACGCTGACAAGCATTTGGGCGATTTCGCGCGATGCCTGGCGGATCGACGCGTCGAATGTCGTCAGGCCGGGCGGCGCGTAACCGGACGCCAATACATTGTCGAAGCCGATCACCGAAAGATCGTGGGGGACGGCGAGCCCGGCCCGCGCCGCCTCCTCCATCACTGTGAGCGCCAGTTCATCGAACAAGGCGATGATGGCGGTTGGACGTTGCGGCCCCCGCAACAGGCGGCTAACTGCCTCGACGCGGGCGCCAAGGTCGAAGCGCGGCGCGGTGGCGACGTCGAGGACGACCCGGGGGTCGCCGCGGCGCGCAATGGCATCGGCGAGGCCGTTCTGCCGAAAATGCCGGAAACTCATCGGCTCGGAAATGGTAACCAGGCCGAAGTGCCGATGCCCAAGCGTATAAAGCATTTCGAAGGCTTCGCCGAAAGCTTGGCCGCCATCGGTGTCCAGCCAGTGGTAGCCCGGCGTGTCGTCGAGCAACCGTCCGTGAGCGACGAACGGAAAGCCCCGCCGCAGCAGGTAGTGGACGCGCTCGTCAGATTCGGCGATGCGACTGATGACGACGCCATCGGCGCGCCCTGATTCGACGACGTGGCGAAGCACGGCCAGTTCTGATTCCGGCGTGGCGGCGGTGGCCAAGATCAGGTCGTTGCCGCGCGGGACCAGCCCTTCGCCTAACCCGGTGATGAATTCCCCGAGGAAACTGTCGACGAGATTGGGGCCGCGAACTGGCAAGACGAAGCCGACGAAGCCGCTGCGACCGGAAACCATGGTTCGTGCGGCGGTGTTCGGAACGTAGCCGTGCGTCCGCGCCGCCTCGGTGACGCGCTGGCGGGTTTTCAGCGCAACTTCCTCGTGCCCAGCCAGCGCCCTCGACACGGTGGTGATCGACACATTCAACTCTTTGGCGAGTGCCTTGAGCGTCCTGGCCGGTGGCGGCATCGTTCCTCCCAAAACGATTTCATTCTTAACGTTCGCAAAGAAGTTTAATTTCTTTGCAAACGTTTCGGAATCATAGTCTTTTGCGCCATTATGTCAAACGCGCTCCCGCATCCGGACCTCCAACTCCCGTATTTTCAAATCGTTCGGGTTGTGTATTCTCCCCAGCCACGGGGGGCCAAACATGATCGACACGGGTGATACCGCGTGGGTGCTGACCGCGACCACGCTTGTGCTGTTTATGACTTTGCCAGGTCTGGGCTTGTTTTATGCCGGGCTTGTCCAGACCAAAAATGTCCTGTCGGCGCTGATGCAGTGCATTTCGATCGCGTGCGCGATGTCGGTTCTCTGGTTCGTCGCGGCCTACAGCATTGCTTTCGCTGAGGGCACGGGATTTTTCGGTGGTTTGGGGAAGGCGCTGCTTGGCGGGGTCGCTCGCGGCGCTGTCTATGGCACAACGCACATCCCCGAGTCGGTCTTCTTCATGTTCCAAATGACGTTTGCGATCATCACGCCGGCGCTGATCGTGGGCGCCTATGTCGAGCGTATCAAGTTCGGCGCGGTGCTGCTTTTCTCCGGACTCTGGCTACTGATCGTTTACTCGCCGGTCGCCCACTGGGTCTGGGGCGGCGGCTGGCTCGCGCAAATGGGGGTCCTCGACTTTGCCGGCGGCATCGTCGTGCACGTCACCGCCGGGGTTTCGGCGATCACCATCGCCTGGATGCTCGGCAGCCGGCGAGGATTTCCTGCCGAGGTAAAGCCGCCGCATGCGCCCTGGATGGTGATGGTCGGCGCCTCGATGCTATGGGTCGGCTGGTTCGGATTCAACGCCGGCAGCGCGCTGGCCTCGGGCGCCGATGCCGGCATGGCCATGCTCGTCACCCACCTTTCCGCCGCCACCGCCTCGCTGACTTGGACGGCGATCGAGTGGCTGCGGTTCGGCCGGCCAAGTCTGGTTGGCCTTGTCACCGGCACGATCGCCGGTCTCGCCACCGTCACTCCCGCCTCTGGCTATATCGGGCCGATCGGCGGCGTCATCCTCGGCCTCGCCTCGGGCTTCGTCTGTTATTGGGGCGTTGTCTTCATCAAGCGCGTCGTCAAGATCGACGACGCGCTCGACGTTTTGGCGGTGCACGGCTTCGGCGGCGCGCTCGGGACAATTCTCACCGCCCTGCTTGCCGCCGACTTCATGACGGGCGTCGGGCTCTCCAGAAGCGTTCCGGAACAATTCTGGGTGCAGATCGTCAGCGTTGTCAGCGCCGCCGTTTGGGCGATTGTTGCCACCGTCATTCTCGTCAAGATCACGCAAGCCCTGGTGGGGCTCAGGGTCTCCGAGGAAGCCGAACTCGCCGGGCTCGACCAGTCCTCGCACGGCGAATCCGGCTACAATCCTTAAGATTGGGAGCGCGGAATGAAATTCATCGTCGCTATCGTCCAGCCACACAAACTCGATGCGGTTCGCGATGCGCTAAATGACGTCGGAATTCACGGCATGACGGTGACCGAAGTCAGGGGCTATGGCCGCCAGAAGGGCCACACCGAGGTCTATCGCGGCTCCGAATACAAAGTCAGTTATCTGCCGAAGGCGAAAATCGAGGTCGCGCTCGACGATGGCCTGGTCGACAAGGCGGTCAACGCGATCACCTCCGCCGCCCGCTCCGGCAAAATCGGCGACGGCAAGATTTTCGTGCTCGACCTCGCCTCGGCGACCCGCATCCGAACCGGCGAGACCGATATCGAGGCGTTGTAGGCAGGCCTGCCTTCGTCAGCGCCAACTGTGAATTGGCCCTAAGGGCCCTAATTCTTTCGTCGCCGCGATTGTTCGGTGAAAATAGAGCGGACAAGGGGATTCGAACCACGAGGGGCCGCTTGCCGGTTCCTGACCTTACTGGAGCTAGACTTCGCCGCCGGCCACTTTTTCAAAATCCATTCCCTAAGCGGCTCGACCGCCAAGTCTTCGAGGCTGCCTCTCTCGACAAAACCGGCGGCTGTTTCCCCAAACGAACTTTTCAGGAATCGCACCGTGCAGCCGGTCGGAGAGCGCCTTCACCACCTGTACATAGAACGGGTTCTCGAAATTGCTGATCGCCAGCGCAACGATATTGGTCCGCCTGGTCGCAAGTAACCGCGCCACTAGGTTTGGCATGTAGCCGAGGCTCTGGGCGGCGATGACGAACTTGTTCTTTGTGTCCTCGGCCACGCTCGCGCCCGGCGTGAACGCCCGTGACACCGCCGATTGCGAAACCCCGGCAAGCCTGGCGACATCCCGTCCGGCCGGCGCGCGCCGAACGTCCGGATAGTCCGGCAAGTCTCACTCCTTCTTCCATTCGGCAGCTGAATCGAGGATACATGAGATCGACGTAGCGACTAAGTCCTTTGCGACGGTCTCGCTCGAACGCACGGTCTAGCCCTCTCGATCACCATAGGCACGGGGTCAATGCACCCAGGTGCGTGCGACCCAAGCTCTCTGCGCACTCGATTGAAACTAACTTCGGAGGAATTGGCGATGACCTGGCGGCCCTCCCGGCACTTAACCGTCATCGGTCTTGTGCTCATTGTTGCCACATCAGTCATCAGCGCCGCGTGCGCTCAGGACGTGCCGTCCCGCCCCGAGCGCTTCTACCACGAGCGGTTCTGCGCCGGATTGGATCTGAAAATCCGCCTCGGTCTGCAGCGGCGCGCCGACTGTATCAGTCCGACCCACGCCATTGAGGTCGACTGGCACGACAAGTGGAAGGAAGCCATCGGTCAGGCGCTCGCCTACAGCGCTGAAACAGAGCTCAGGCCGGGCATTGTCCTCGTGTGCCGCAGCGATCAGGCCTACTGCCTGTCGTCGTCCCTGTTCGTGCGACAGACGCTCTCCCATCACGGGGTTGCCGCAACACTCTGGGACTGCCTGCCGATTGACGAGACGCTCGATGACTGCACGCGTTGGGAAATCGCCGGCTAGCGCGAACGGCAGCGGAACATGAACGGCTTGGTTACGGAGCCAATTTCGGCCCGCGGTGCCGAAATTGGCCGACTTTCCGGTAAACTCCGGAGACCGCGCGATTGCATTGTTGAGACGGGTTCGCGGCAGACTACAACCACCGCCAGTTTATCCCAATTACTGTGTATTAACAAATAGTTGCACTACTCCTGTTTTCAGACCCATCGTGCTACCCGCGACGTTTTAGGCCTTGGGATGCGTTGGTATCACCGGTGCCACGAGGCTGGCTTTGTTTTCGAATGCTTTTCGCGATCGGTGTGGTTCTCCAACGAACGGGATGGGCCGGCCGTGTTCCTTCACCTCGACGACGAAAGTTCGGTGCGGCTTTCGTTTGCTCGAGCGTCGGTGAGGCTGGAGCCTTATGGCGCGCCCACTCGCGCGCAAGCGAATGGGTCATGATGCTGTGAACGGTTTTCGAAGGAACCGTCCCGCGAGATCGAATCAGATCGCGGCCGAGCATTTGCGACGCACGGCGCTCGACCCGGTATCCCTTTTTCGCAGCCCGCTGATCGCAGCCTTAACCGTACGGGCCTGCCATCTCGTCGCGTTGCGGAGGACTTCAAGGTTTGCGCCGGCCCGGCCGCCCATGCGCTGCGTAAGGTCAGCCAATTTGCCTCGGGGTGGGGACTTTGTCATTCCGTTGCCTCCGGTTGCGAAATCAGGGCCGGGATTGGCGCTTGCAGCGGGACAGGCCCGGTCGCGATCCGGGCTCGATGTAAGTGAGACTTGCTTTGCAGGAAAAGTCCAATCGGGAGATGGCAATTCCTGGCGTGATCATTGCGCCAAGCTCTGCGCAAATTGGTTGGCACTTTTTGGCTTTCGGGCGCATCTGCTTGGACATGACGCGGAACCAGGCGAAATGGCCCTGCCGCGAAGTAAAGGAGAAACTGATATCCACGTCGGCTCCGAATTTGGCGGGGACGGCGCCGACATGGAGCGCTTTCAGTCAGACTCCTTTGCCGGCGCGGCGATCTGATACCGCCTCTATACTCTGACGCAGAAGTCCATCAGTTGCATGACCCAATCACGATCCGAGAATTATGATGGGCGCAGAGCCAATCAGCGGGGGACTGATAGAGCGCGAATCAAGCCAGCCTAGAAGTTGTGACAGCGCATCGGCCCGATCATCGTGATGACCATTCGGGAAGGCGAGCATCTCGGCGAGAAATGCATCGCGCCACGGGGCCTGCTCGGGAAGTTTGAGGTCGCCGGCCTCAATCCGATGCGATTGAATCGAAAGCCTTTCGACCTTTGAGCCGCGCGGTTTCACGGCAATTGGTGTGGGTAGGAGGGGCGTTGATATGACGCAGATCGGCGACGAGAGGGCTCCCATTGGCGCTGGCCTCGATCAGGATGGCCTGGGCTTGATATTCTCGGGCCAGCCCAATCACCGCCTTGCGCCGGGCCGCGGCTGGCGCGTTACCCCCGAATCTGACGCACTCGAATGCGTATTCGCCCATGCCTGCGATCTCGACATGACCCGCCGCGATCTGCGAAGCGCCGCCAAACACCAGGGTCGTCGCCGGGAAGTGGGCAAGATCTTCGAGTTCTCCGCAACTTGTACGTCGTTGCTTCGGCCGCTGGAAGTCGGCCATCCGACGAAAAGCGAGATCTGTCTGGACGTGAACGGCACGCGCCGGCAGACCGGGGGATCAGGCCGGCCGTATCCATTGACTTGCTCCGTCGCTAGGTCGTCCAGCAGCAACGTGGTTGTCGCCGGCGCCGACCGAACGGCATCGCGCCTCTGGAAAGTTGGAAAGGCATTCGAGTGATCCAGCTGATCAATAGGTTGCTGTGACGGGGTCCAAACGAGCCGCCAAGCACAGCAAATGTCCTGTGGAGGTTCCTAGACCTTGAGCCCTTGGACGGCCACAAACACGCCGCATCTACTCCGCGGCGACGCGGATGGGGAGCAGCCGGCTGGCAACCGACCGCAGATGCTCGCGCATGGCCGCCGCGGCGGCGCCGAGATCGCGGTGCTCGATGGCGTCGACTATGTGCTCGTGTTCGGCGAAGCTGTGATGATCGGCGGGCGGGCGGGCGGGTTCGCTACGCAAGCGGCCCCAGACGACGGCGCGCCGGATGGCATTGAGCGAGTCGAAGAGGCCGAGTAACACCGTGTTGCGGCTGGCATGAGCAATCTGCCGATGCAAGAGGTTGTCAGCGTTCTCGTATTGCCGCCAAGTTGCCGCGGCGCGCATCTGTACGAGTGTCCTGCGCATTGCCTGAACGTCGTCGGGTGTCGCCTGCAATGCCGCTTCTCGCGCGATCTCGGTCTCGAGGATCAGCCGGGCGCGCATCAGGTCAGTCGGGCTGGTGCGTCCGGCGATGTCGGCAAGCGACACCATTTCCTCGATTGGTCCGCTGCCGACGAATGTGCCTCTGCCCACATGCCGCCAGATCTGCCCGTCACTTTGCAAAATCGCCAAAGCCTTGCGCAGGTCGCCGCGGGAGACGCCAAGGATTTCGCAGAGTTCGCGCTCGGGGGGGAGCTTGGCGTTGCTGGGCGGATCGTGCTGCGCGAGATAGGCCCGCAACTGCACCAAGGCGGCGTGGCCGGAATTGGTTTCGTTGGTCATGCGCGGTCTTCTATAGCCGATCCCTGCTGCTGCGGCCAACTCCCGGCGCATCGAAGCCGGATTCGCTTGACCAAGTAGCCCAGGCAGCCTAACCAATCAAGTCATTGGTGAAAACCAAGGGAGGAACTAATGACCAAACTATCAACAAAAATTCTGGTCGCCGGCGCGCTTTCGGTTACCGCAAGCGTGCTGTGCGCCGCGTCCGTCCAAGCACAAACCGTCAGGGTCGCCCTTGGCGATCTGCCGGGCATCGAGTCGATCCACACCCTCGCCGCCATCGAACATGCCAAGGCGGCGGGCACCGATATCGAACTCATCATTCTCAATGACGAAGACCTCGCCGCCCAGGCGATCGTCGGTGGCCAGGCCGACATCGGCATCGGCGCTCCCTATACGCTGATTCAGGAAGCCGGCGTGCCGGTGCGCATGTTCGTCAAGATCTCCAACGCCCGATTCTTCCCGGTCGTCAACAAGGCAATGTATTCCTCGTGGGAGGATCTCGACGGACAGGCAATCGCCGTGCAGGCCCGCGGCTCAGGCACCGAGGCGATCATGATGCTGATGGCCAAGCGTCACGGCATTACTTACTCGGAGATCAGCTATGTTCCGGGCTCCGAAGTCCGGCGAGGTGCCTTGCTGCAGGGCACCATCAATGCCTCGATCGTCGACGCGGCCAACCGTCAGATCCTGCTTGAGGAAGCGCACGACCGGTTCATGGTGCTGCCGATCGAGGATGTCGAAGCAACCGACGAGGCGCTTTTCGCCACGGCCGAGTATCTTGCATCCAACGCGGCGGCGGTCGACGCTCTTGTCGAGGCGCTTTTGACGACGGCGCGGGCGATCACCGAGAATCCCGCGCTCGCCGTCGAGTACCGCAACACCTACAATCTGTTGCCGGACCTCGGCGCGGAGGCGGACGCGGAAATCCTCGCCTACTACACCGAAACCGCCGAAGCCGGCGCGCTGGCGGTGAACGGCGGCGGGGCCGACGCCGTGCAGGACGACTTCGACTTCTTCGCCGCTTCCGGCCAGTTGCAGGGCGACCCGGCAACGCTGAACGTTGCCGACTTCTGGGACTTCAGCTCAGTCGACCGGGTGCTCGCCAACATCGGCGCGATGTAGGCCGACCGAAGTATGACTTCCGAACAAGCCGGGCGCGAGACCGATATCCTCGCGCCCCCCACCCCGGCGCGACATCAGTCGGCCGGCCGGCGCGGCCGGCCAATAGCGCTCAGGGTCGCCTCGTTCGTGATCTTCGCGGCGATCTGGGAAATCGCCGGCCGGGTTCCGATCAGTTTTGCGTTCCCCACTTTCTCCGAAACCGTCACTGCGCTGGCCTCGATGCTGCTGAGCGGAGAGCTACCGCAAGCTTATGTGCAGACGCTGCAGCCATTGGTGCTCGGCGTCGTGCTCTCGACGCTGATCGGGGTGAGCGTCGGTGTCTTTTGCGGGCTGTGGAAGCCCGCCGAATGGATGCTGATCCCGGTCTTCGTTGTCTTGCAGGCGGCCCCGGTCGCGGCGCTCATTCCGCTCGTGACCTTCGTCTACGGCATCGGGCTGACGGCGAAGACGCTGGCGGTGATCATCCTGGCACTGCCGGTGATCGTGCTTAATTCCTACCGCGCCGTCGAAAACGTCAACGCGACGTTGCTGGCGATGTGCCGCTCGTTCCTCGGCAACAGGCGACAGGCGATCTTCAAGATCGTGCTGCCCGACGCGAGCCCGGTGATCTTCGCGGGGCTCCGGCTCGGCATCGCCGCCGGCTTCGTCGGTGTGGTGCTGGCCGAATTACTCATCACGCCAACAGGCATCGGCGATCTCATCACCTTTTATCGCTCGCGCGCGCATTATGCGGAAATGTACGCGACAATTGTTTCGATCATCGCGCTATCGACCTTCACGCTGCTCGCCGTCCAGTGGTTCGAGGTCGGCGTATTCCGACCCGAAAAGCGAGGAGCCTGAAATGGCAACAGGCGAACGCGCCGCCGCGATGAATGCCTCGACGAAAGGCCCGAAGACCGAAGACGCGATCGTCTCGACGCGCGGCATCGGCATGGTCTATGAGGCCGACATCGAGGCGCTGCGGGACCTCGATCTCGATTTCCCGCGCGGCAAGTTGACGAGCCTTTTGGGTCCCAGCGGCTGCGGCAAGACCACGCTTCTGAAGATCATCGCGGGCCTGCTCACCCCGACCGCCGGCACCGTCGAGGTCGGCGGAAGGCAGGTGACCGGGCCGGGGCCCGAACGGGCCTTCGTCTTTCAGGACTTCGCGCTGTTGCCCTGGGCAACGGTGATCCGCAACGTCGCGTTCGGGCTTGAATTGCGCGGCCGGCCGAAAGCGGAACGCGAGGAAATCGCCCGCCGCTATGTCGGGGATGTCGGGCTGACCGGGTTCGAGGACAAATATCCCCACGAGCTTTCGGGCGGAATGCGCCAGCGGGTCGGTCTGGCGCGGGCGCTGGCGGTCGATGCCGAGGTACTGCTGCTCGACGAGCCTTTCTCGGCGGTCGACGAGCAGAACCGCCGGCAATTCCAGGAAGACCTGATCGAGTTGCGTCAGCGGCAGAACAAGACCTTTATCTTCGTCACCCACTCGATCGAGGAAGCGGTCTACATCTCCGACCGCATCGTGCTCCTGTCGCCGCGGCCGGGTCGGGTGTCGCAAATCATCGAGCCGAGTATCGACCGCACTGGCAATCCCGAAGATATCCGCCGCGACCGGCACTACCTCGATACGGTCGAGGAGATTTGGCAGGGGCTAAAGCAATATGTCGAGTGAGCGATTGTGAAGGTCTTCGGAATTCGTGTGCCGATGATGGCGTCCCTGATCGTCTGGGCGCTCATCTGGGAGGTGGTTGGCCAGTTGGACCTTGTGTTCCTGCTGCCCCCGTTCAGCGCCGTTTTGGCGGCGGCGGTGGAATTGACCGGTTCGCAATCCTGGCAGACGGCGACGGCAACGACATTGCGCGCTTTTTTTATCGGCATGGGTATCTCGATCGTCGCCGGCATTGCGCTGGGTATTCTGATGGGGCGCATGCGCGTCGCCGACGATCTCCTGGGCATGTGGGTGAATATTTTCGCCAGCGCGCCGCTTTCGGCGCTGGTGCCGGTGCTGATGATCCTTTTCGGTTTCGGGGAGTTAACGATCGTCGCTTCGGTGTTCCTGTTTTCGGTCTGGATCGTCGTTCTCGACACCCGCGCCGGCGTGCGCCACATCTCGCCATCGCTATTGGAAATGGCGCGATCCTACGGTGCCACCCGTCTCGCGCTCTATTCAAAGGTGATCGTTTGGGCGGCCCTGCCGGAGATCCTGGCGGGCGTCCGGCTCGGGTTGATTCGTGGCGTCAAGGGCGTCGTCATCGGCCAGTTATTGGTGTCGATCGTCGGCTACGGCGCCCTGTTCGAGACCTTCTCGCGCAACTTCCGAATGACCCAGTTTTGGGCGCTCGCTATCATGCTGTTCGCTTTCGCCATGTTGGTGTCGGAGCTGATTGAGCGGGCCGAGCGCCGGGTGCAGTACTACGCTGGAGCAAGATAATGAACCGATCAGTCCAGACCCCCCGCTTTGTCATCGACCCCCCGCCCGTCGTCGCCGTGTCGGTGGGGAACACCGGCGAGCTCTTCCCGGTGCACCGCATCTATTGCGTGGGGCGCAACTACGCGGCGCACGCGGTCGAGATGGGTCATGACCCCGACAAGGAGCCGCCGTTCTTCTTTCAGAAGAATCCGGACAATTTGTCGTTTTCGGGCGAGTTCCCCTACCCGTCGGCCACGTCCGACGTCCATCACGAAATCGAAATGGTGGTGGCACTGAAGAGCGGGGGTGCCGATATCGCCGTGACCCGCGCGCTCGACTGCGTCTTCGGCTATGCTGTGGGGCTCGACATGACCCGCCGCGATCTGCAGGGCAAGGCCAAAGACATGGGCCGGCCCTGGGAAGTGGGCAAAGCGTTCGAACACTCCGCCCCCTGCGGCGCGCTCGTGCCGGCGAGCCGGATCGGTCACCCTGCCTCGGGCGAGATTTGGCTGGAGGTCAACGGCGACCGCAGGCAGGCCGGCAATCTCAACCAGATGATCTGGAAAGCACCGGAGATCATCAGCCACCTTTCCGGGCTGTTCACGCTGGCGCCGGGCGACTTGATTATGTCGGGCACGCCCTCGGGGGTTGGACCGGTGAACAAGGGCGACCGGCTGCATGGGCATATCGACGGCGTCGGCGATCTCGAGGTGGTCGTTGTCTGACGGCGCGCCCGCGATATTGACGCTGGCGGGGATCGCCGCCGGCGCCGACGATGCACCGGCAATCGGCGCCCCAGGCCGAGTGCCGCTGACCCATGCGGAATTGCGAGCGCTGGTGAAGGCGACCGTCGGACGGCTGGGCGAACTCGGTATCGGGACGGACGACCGCGTCGCCATGGTTTTGCCTAACGGCCCGGAAATGGCAGCCGCCTTCGTTGCAGTTGGCGCTGCCGCTGCAACAGCGCCGCTTAATCCGGGCTACAGGGCCGAGGAGCTTGAGTTCTACCTCAGCGACATTGGGGCGCAGGCGCTACTCGTCGCGCCGGATGACGATGGCCCGGCGGTTCAAATTGCGGCGCGGCTGGGGATCGCGGTGCTGCGGCTCGTCGCCGACGCATCAGGGCCGGCCGGCGGATTTTCGATCGCGGGCGCGGCCCTCGGTGCGCCGGTCGAACGTACCTCCCCCACGCCGGCGCACACCGCGCTCTTGCTGCACACGTCGGGCACCACGTCGCGCCCGAAACTCGTGCCGCTTAGCCATGCCAATTTGATCGCGTCGGCGGGCCATATCGGCGCGGCGCTGGCGCTGACGGCGGACGACCGGTGCCTCAACATCATGCCGTTGTTTCATATTCACGGGCTGGTGGCCGCGGTGTTGTCCTCGCTCAAGGCGGGCGGCAGCGTTTACTGTACGCCGGGCTTCAATGCGTTGAGCTTTTTTGGCTGGCTGAAGGAGATGAGGCCGAGCTGGTACAGTGCCGTGCCAACCATGCATCAGGCGATCCTCGCCCGGGCGCCGCGCAATGAGGACGTCCTAAAGACGGCGGCGCTGCGGTTCATCCGTTCGTCTTCGGCGTCGCTGCCCCCGCAGGTCATGGGAGAGCTTGAGGCGACGTTCGGCTGTCCGGTCATCGAATCCTACGGCATGACCGAGGCCGCCCATCAAATGTCGTCGAACCCGCTGCCGCCGGCAATGCGCAAGCCGGGCACGGTGGGTATCGCTGCGGGGCCCGAGGTCACTATCATGGCGGAGGACGGGCGCCTCCTCTGCGCTGGCGACGAGGGTGAGATCGTGATTCGCGGGCCCAACGTAACGCTAGGCTATGAGAATAATCCGGCGGCCAACGAAACCGCATTCGCGCATGGCTGGTTCCACACCGGCGATCAGGGCGTCATGGACGAGCAGGGATATGTCAGGGTGACTGGACGCCGCAAGGAGATCATCAACCGGGGCGGCGAGAAGATTTCGCCGCGCGAGGTCGACGAGGTGCTGATGGATCATCCGGCGGTTGCCCAAGTAGTGACCTTCGCCATGCCGCACGCCAAGCTCGGTGAAGAAGTGGCCGCCGCGGTCGTGTTGCGCGAAGGCGCCAAGGCCGACGAGCGCGGCATCAGGGCTTTCGCGGGTGAGCGGCTGGCCGATTTCAAAGTGCCGCGGCGGGTGCTAATCCTCGAGGAAATTCCGAAGGGCGCGACCGGCAAGCTGCAAAGGATCGGGCTCGCCCAAAAGCTCGGACTCGCGTGATGCGGGTCTGTGTTTTCGGCGCCGGCGCGATTGGCGGCTATCTTGCTGGCAAGTTGGCGGAGGTTGAGGCGGTCGATCTATCGCTCGTGGCACGCGGACCACATCTCGCGGCCGTTCAACAACATGGCCTTCGCCTGATCGACGAAAAGGTGGACAAAGTCCATCGGGTGCGGGCGGTATCCGATGCTGGCGAACTGGGCGAACAAGATTTTGTCTTGTTGACGCTGAAGGCACATTCCGTTCCCGCGGCGCTCGGCGCTCTCAAACCGCTTCTGGGTCCCCGGACGGCCGTCGTCACGATGCAGAACGGCGTGCCCTGGTGGTATTTTTTCGGCCTTGCAGGCCCGCTTGCGAACACGCGTATCGAGGCGGTTGATCCGGGCGGGCGCATCTGGTCGACAATCGGGCCAGAACGCGCCATCGGCTGTGCCGTCTATCCGGCGGCCGAGGTGGAAGCGCCGGGTGTGATCCGGCATATCGATGGCATCCGCTTCACCCTCGGCGAGCCTTCAGGACTGAAGACCGACCGGGCCGCGAGTCTCGCCGAAGTACTCATCCGCGCTGGCCTGCAGGCGCCAATACGCGCAGATATTAGGGGAGAATTGTGGGTGAAGCTCTGGGGGAACCTGTCCTTCAATCCGATCTCGGCGCTCACCCGTGCCACGCTGGCCGAGATCGTCGAAGACGCAGGCACCCGTGCCGTCGCGCGGGCGATGATGCTCGAGGCGCAGGCGATCGCCGAGATACTCGGCGTAAAATTCCCCATCGACGTTGACCGCCGGATAGCCGGAGCGGGGGCCGTCGGGGCGCACAAGACCTCGATGCTGCAGGACCTGGAGGCCGGCCGGCCGATGGAGATCGACGCGCTCATCACAGCCGTGCAGGAACTGGGCCGGCTTACCGGCCTCCCGACGCCGACGATTGACACCGTGTTGGCGCTGATCAGATTGCTCGCTGAGGACCTTCCGCGCTCTGACAGGCAAACCGTCTGAACGCTTCCTATTGGAGCGCCGATCGACTTAGTGGCAAGCGCGATTGTGAGGGCGGTTTCTTCGGAAACTAACACTTCGACGATATTGACTTAGCGCCAACAGGCGATGACTAGCCGAGCGAACCTTCTTCGTCTGGCAAGCGTCGGGGGCAGATCCGCACTCGGCCTCGGGCTTGTCACCGGAACCGGGCGCAGGACCTGCCCTCTTACCCCTAGCGCTGCTATCAGGAGCGCTTCTGTCTCGGAATGGCTCTGGAAATGCGGCTTGGTTTGCGGCGGCGTGCCGATTGCTGCAGCTCGACCCGCGCAATTGAGGTCGATTGGCACGACAATTGGAAGGAAGCTATCGGCCACCCCTGCGGCTTTGGAGACGGGTTCGCGGCGGACTACAACCACCGCCAGTTTATCCCAATTACTGTGTATTAACAAATAGTTGTACTACTCCTGTTTTCAGACCCATCATGCTACCCGCGACGTTTTAGGCCTTGGGATGCGTTGGTATCACCGGTGCCACGAGGCTGGCTTTGTTTTCGAATGCTTTTCGCGATCGGTGTGGTTCTCCAACGAACGGGATGGGCCGGCCGTGTTCCTTCACCTCGACGACGAAAGTTCGGTGCGGCTTTCGTTTGCTCGAGCGTCGGTGAGGCTGGAGCCTTATGGCGCGCCCACTCGCGCGCAAGCGAATGGGTCATGATGCTGTGAACGGTTTTCGAAGGAACCGTCCCGCGAGTTCGAATCCGGCTGCGGCTAAGCCTGCTCGAGCCGGCTGCGATCGGCGAGTGTCATGCCGAAGCCCGGGGCGCTGGACACCTTGAGCTTGCCGTTGACCGGCAAATCCTCGCCAGCGAGCAAGCCGCCGAACATGGGAAGGATCGAACGGCCATCGGCACTGGCGGCGACATATTCGCAAAATGCCGTGCCGGTCTGGCTGGCGATGAAATGGTAGGAATAGGGTCCGCTGCCGTGCGGGATCACCGGAATGTCGTAAGCCGAGGCGTGGGCGGCGATGCGCAGCAACTCGGTCAGGCCGCCGACCCACATGACGTCGGGTTGCACGATGTCGAGGGTGCGCTCCTCGATCAGGCGGCGGAAGCCGAAGCGCGAATATTCGTGTTCGCCGGCGGTCCATTTAAGATCGGGGTGGGCTTGCTTCAGCAGCCGGAAACCCTCGATGTCGTCGGGCTGCAGCACTTCTTCCCACCAATAGATGTCGAGCGGACGGCAGGTTGCGGCGAGGCGAATGGCGTAGGGGACGGTCAGCGACATGTAGCAATCGACCATCAGCGGAAAGCCGGGGCCAACCAGCTCGCGCTGATGGCGCAGGAAGGCGACGTTCTTCTCCAGGCCCGCTTCGCCATCGAAATGGCTGTGCGGGAGCGGCACTTTGGCGCCCCAGAAGCCGAGCGACTTGATGGCTCCGGCGTCGGGGCCGGTACAGTAGAAACCTATTTCGTCGCGGCTCAGCCCGCCGATGAGATTGTAAACCGGCTCCATGCGAACCTTGCCCATAAGGTCCCAGAGCGCCAGATCGACGGCGCTGATCGCCATCATCGGCAGGCCCTTGCGGCCATAAGGCAGGCAGGCGCGGTACAGTTGGTCCCAGATGCGGTTGATGTTCCGCGCGTCTTCGCCGACGATGAAGCGGGAAAGATGGTTCTTGATCAGCCAGGCCGCGGGGGCACCGCCGCTGCCGGTGGCGATGCCCGTCGTGCGATCCTCGGTCACTAGTTCGACGACGATCGAGCCGAGCACGTTGATGCCCCAGCTCGAGCGCTTCTCACGGTATTTCTCATAGCCCGACATCGGGTTGGCGATGAGACCGTCGACCAGCCAGTGCGCCGCGCCGCCCTGTTGGAAATAGTCGCCGCCCTTCTGCGCGTCGGAGACGACGGAAACCCTCAGATCCTTGATGCGGAACGCATTGGTCACGGCAGGTAGAACACTCTTCTGAGTGACACCTGCACGGGCACATTGTCCGGGTGCGTTTGCATGATATCGGCCATGTGCGTCCACCAGCGCTGCATGATCGCGGTCTTGGGCAGGGCGTCCATGGTATGGTTGTCGGCACGGGTCAAAATGCCGAACAAATGGTTCGACTCCGGGTCGAGCCAGATCGAATAGTCGGAAACGCCGGCGTCCTTGAGGGCCTTGCTGAGTTCGGGAAAAATCTCGTCGTGGCGCTTCTCGTATTCGGCTGCCTGGCCGGGATTGAGATTCATACGAAAAGCAATGCGTTCGGACATGGGTATCTCGGTATACCTAGCTCGCGCCGACGATGGCGTTAATGTCTTGAGCCGCCCGTTCCAGCGCCTCGGCCACGCCTTCATGCCCGGCAAAGGCAGAACGCAGGCCGGCCACCCAGCGGTCGGCGAGGCGAAGATAGTGGGGTGTCGGGGTAATCAACACCCTCGCATCGTGTTCGACCAATTGCCGCGCGACCGCGTAGAAGTCGCCCCAGCCTTTGGAAGCGTCGCGGAATCGCTCGTCCTCCCAGGAACTCTTTCGCACCGGATTCATATTGCCTTCAAACGCCGCGCGCAGCAGGAACGGTTTGCCGCTGGCCCATTCGACAAACCGCCAAGCGTCCGATTTGTGCCTCGACCGGGCATTGAGCACGAGCGACCAGGTCCACATATTCGACGTATGTTGGCCGGCAGGGCCAACCGGAGGCAAGGCATAGCCGACCCGACCATTGATCGACGACTTGCTGCCGTCTTCGTAAAAAGCAGTGTAATGGTCGGAATCGACAATGAAGCCGTATTTGTCGGCGGCGAAATCCATCGCCAGTTCGAACCAGCGCTGATCGAGCCACGCCGCCGGACCCGATTTGCGTAGGCCCTCGATAAACGCGGTGGTCGCCGCGATTCCCTGCGGTGAGGCGATCGCGCACTTGCCCTGTTTGTCAAAATCGCTGGCCCCGTAGGCCCAGAATTGCGTGGCGTAGCCGGTGTACATCGTGTGCCAGATCTGCACGCCGCGCTGGCCGAAACCGTGGAGGGCGCCGTTCGATTTCCGCTGCACCAGATCGGCGGCTGCGAAATACTCCGCCCAGGTCCCGGGAATTTCGCACCCGAGGCGTTCGAGCGTCGCCGGAACATAGGCGAGGTTGTAGGCTTCGTAGTTGACGGGAATTTCCCACAAATGTCCGGAGCCGAGGGAATCGCCGAATTTTCCGCTCCAACGATTGCTCGAGATTAATGGAGCAAAGAAGTCATTCAGGTCAAATGCCGCGCTGGCCCCGGCGACAAACGCATCCAGCGGCTCGACATAACCGGCGGCGAGATGCTCCCAGAGCAGGACCGGTCCTGACATGTAGACATCAGCCGCCTCGTCCGCATCCATGAAATGACGAATGTCGTTCGAAAAATAGTCGTCACTGGGGACGATGCGGACCTTCAGGTCAAGGCCGGTCCGCGCGGTGAACTCGTCCGCGTGGCGCCGCACGGAACTAACGAAGGCGTCTGTGTCTGGCCCGCAAAATCTCACGACCGACATGGGGCTACCTCCGTTGGGCAATGGCCATGGACTGGATGGTCGTGTCGCGCACATGTTCGAGATGGCCGCGATAGGCGGCGACGGCCCGCACCGGATCGCCCGCAACCACCGCCTCGGCGACTTCCACGTGCTGGGCGACGCTTTTTTCGATGACCCCTGGCATGCCGCTGGCAGCACGGCGCACATCGAGGCCCACGTCGTAGAGTCCCTGCGACAGCGCGGTCAAGTGGCCGTTATGCGCGCCGAAATTGAGCGCCTGATGGAACTCGATGTCGATCAGGCGAAAGCCGACGGGGTCGTGATGGAAGGCCCGCCCGTCCTTGGCAAGCTTCAGGACGCGCTGCCGGTGCTCCGGTGAGGCGCGTTCGGTGCAGAGCCGAACCAGTTCGAGATCGACGACGGCGCGCGCCTCGAAATGCTCGTTGACGTCATAATCCTTGATCGACAGCATAACACTGAATGGCGCCACCAGCCGGCTCGGCGAGAGATCGGTGACGGTGTAGCGCCCACCCTGGCGGCTTTCGAGCACACCCATCAGCGTCAGCGCCTTCAGCGCCTCGCGCAGCGGCGGCCGGGAGATGCCGAAGGCGATGCCCATCTGCTGTTCGGTTGGCAACCGGTCGCCGGATTTGAGGTTGCCGGACTTGATCATCCCCATGATGCGGTTGGCGACCTGTTCGGCGATGGAACGCCGCTCCAACGCGCCGCCGCCGAAGTCTGATTTCGTCGCTGGAGCGTTGACGGTGGCAACCATATCGGCAAGGCCGTCGGGCGCCGCGCCCGCCTTGCCCACCAACTGCTGATCTGTTGCCAGTTTCGTCATTTGCCGTTCCTGTTCAAAGTCCGAGGCGATAGAAGCGGTTGGCGTTGTCCCGGTAGATCTTGCGCTGGTCGGCGGCCGGAAGTCCCATGTCGTCGAAAGCGTGGTCGAGCGTCCCGACCCAGCGTTCCAGCGTCGTCGCCTGGATGCAGACCGGCCAGTCGCCGGCATAGATGATGCGGTCGGGTCCGAAGGCTTCGAGCGTGGCGTCGATGAAGGGACGAAGCTGGACCTCTGTCCAGTTCTGCCAATCGGCCTCGACCGGCAGATCGGAAAGCTTGCACATGACGTTGGAGTGCTTCGCCAGTTCCTTGGTCTGCCGCCGGTACCGCTCGATATGGCCGCCTTTGACGCCGGGCTTGCCGCAATGATCGAGGATCATCGGCACGTTCGGAATGCGCCGGACGAACTCGAGCACCATATCCATCTGGGTGTAATTGACGTTGATTTCGAAATGGTAGCCGAAGGCTTCGAGCGCGTTGACGCCTTCGATGAATTCCGGACTGAGCGTCAGCGCCACCGGATCGGGCGCGAACTCGACGATGCGGCGGATGCCTTTGACCGTCGGGTGCTTCCTCGCCATGGTCTCAAGCATCGGGATGACGCGTTTCCCCCATTCGAGCGGCGCCATGGGAACAATGCCCTTGAGCCGCGGATCGCGCTTCGCCTCGTCCTCGACGAATTTGATCTCGGCGATGTACTGCCCGCCGGTAGGCGTGAAGTCGCAAAAGCATTCGAGGAACACCATCGCTTCGACATCGACCTTGCCGCTATCGCGTTTGTAGTCCTCGACCAGATAGGGCTTGTTGAGGAGTGGATTGCCGTCGAGCCAGGTGTAGCGCAGGCGCTTGGGGTCCCACAGGTGCAGGTGCGTGTCGATGATCGGGAAATCGGGCACGGCTCGCGCTCCCTTCTCTGCCGGCGCTAGCGGGTCAGCTTGAACTCTTTTGGGTCGGGCGCTTTCAGCGTCAAGCCAAAGCCCGGCTTGTCCTCACTCAGATTGATGAATCCCTCCATGGCTACCGGCTCGCCGTCGAAAATGTACCAGAACAGCTCGTTGCCGACCTCGACGGGCACCTTGGGAAAATATTCCGAGATCGGCGCGGCGTAGCTCGACATCGACAGGTGATAGTTGTGCATTTGTCCGGCGTGCGGAATGACAGTGATGTCATAGGCCTCGCAGAGATCGGCGATCTTTTTGGCGGCAGTGATGCCGCCGACGCGGCTGATGTCGAACTGCGCGATGTCGAAGCTTTTCGTGTCGAGCGCCTGGCGGAAGCCGTGGAGCGTGTATTCATGCTCACCGCCGGCGATGGCGACGAGGTTCATTGCCTTGAGCTCGGCGTAGCCGGCGAGATCGTCGGAGATCACCGGCTCCTCGACCCAGCGCATGTTGAACGGCGCGAGCAGGCGCAGCATGCGCTTCGCGTATTCGGTGTTCCAGCCCATATAGGCATCGCCCATGATGTCAATATTGTCGCCCACGGCTTGGCGTGCGGCGCGCACCAGACCGACATTCTTGTGGATGCCCTCGATGCCGTCCTTGGGACCCCAGCCGAAGCGCAGCTTGATCGACTTGAAGCCCTGATCGACATAGGACCTGGCCTCGGCGGCGAGACTATCCTCGGGCTGGCTGTAGAGGCGGCTGGCGTACACGGGAATCTGCTTTTTGGTGCGACCGCCGAGCAGACGGAATACCGGCTGCTTCAGCAATTTACCCTTTGCGTCCCAGATGGCCAGATCGACGGCGCTGATCGCGGTCATGCCGATGCCCTTTCGGCCGAAGGGCAGGGTGCGGCGATACATGGATTGCCAGAGATATTCGCTGTCCATCGGGTCCTGGCCGATCAGCAGCGGCTTCAAATAAGTATCGACCGTCGCCTTGGTGGCGTGCGGGGCGAGCGCGCCATTGCCGATGCCGATGGTGCCATCGTCGAGCTCAATCTCGACGATCAGCCAGCCGAGGAAGCGGAAACCCGAGATCGAGCCGGTGATGTCGGAGACGAGGTCGCTGGCCGTAGTGCAGAAATGTGGCGGCATGGGTGCGACCGGGCCGATCCATTCCCAGATCGTCGTACGGACATCGGTGATTCTGGGCACGGTTGGTCTCCAGTCAGGCGGGAAGCCGGCCGAGCTCGGCCGCAAGACGGTGCGCCCAGGCAGTGGTGGTGTCGGGGGGCAGGCGGTTGCTGCTTGGCGCGGGGCCGAGCCGGAGCGCGGCGATCAGCTTGCCGTAGAGCAGGAACTGGCCAAGACCCTGCATGATGAGGGCGATGGAAGCAGCGATCTGGCGCGGCAAGGCGTCGCGCCGTAGCCGGCGCCCGGCGTCGAAGAAGGGATAGGGCATCGGATAAGTGCCGCGTATTGCCATCGGAAAGTCTGCTCCCTCGCGTGCCGCCATCTTTTGCGACGGTTCCGCGCGTCGGTCAGATTTGGCGAGACGGGACAGCTTGTCAAACTAATTTTTGTCTGACAAGTTGACTGGGAAGGTGGAGAGCGGCGCGAAAGCCGCCATCGAATTCGGGAGGGCGCCCCTGTGACGTTCACGCTTTCGGCCCGCCGCCGGGTGGGCAGCACGACGCTCAGCCTGCCGGCCTTCGGTTTCGGCAGCGCCCATCTGGGCGAGCTCTACACAAGGGTCGATGAGGCGGACGTCCGCGCCACGCTCGATGCCGCATGGGACAATGGCGTACGATTTTACGATACGGCACCGTGGTATGGCCGCGGCCTCTCCGAGCACCGGCTGGGTGGCTATCTGCGCAACAAGAAGCGCGGCGACTATCTGCTGACCACCAAGGTCGGCCGCACGCTGCACCGCCCAAAGAATCCGGCGACTTTCGATCGTTCGCCGTGGACTGGCGGGTTGAATTTCGAGGTCAAATTCGACTATTCCTATGATGGTATTCTGCGCTCGTACGCGCAGGCGCTGCAGCGGCTGGCGCTCGACACCGTCGATGCGCTGGTGATCCACGATCTCGACGCGACGTATCACGGCGAGCATTTGGAAGAGCGCCAAAAGGATCTGATGGCGAGTGGCATGAAGGCGCTTGAGGAGCTGAAGGCCGCGGGCGACATCAAAGCCATCGGCATGGGTATCAACACCCACGATGCGCTGAATCAGGTGGCGAGCCAGGTGACGCTGGATTTTGTGCTCGTCGCCATGCCCTACACGCTGCTCGATCAATCGAGCCTCCGCACCGGCATGGCCGAATGCGTGAAGCGCGGGGTGGGGGTCGTCATCGGCGCGCCCTTCGCCTCCGGCATCCTGGCTACCGGCTCGGGCGGCAACGCCAAATACGGCTATGCAAATGCTCCTGCCGAAGTGCAGGCGAAAGTGCGCGGCATGGAAGCCGTATGCACGGCGCACAAGGTCAGCCTGGCGGCCGCGGCGCTGCAATTCCCGTTGGCGCATCCGGCGGTGGTGTCGGTCATTCCCGGCGCGGCCCGGCCAAGCGAGATGACGCAGAACCTCGCTTCGCTGCAGTCAGCCATTCCGGCCTCGTTCTGGTCCGATCTCAAAGGCGCAGGCCTGATCGACCGCGACGCCCCCGTGCCGGCGGGACATTAGGGCGGATTGCCGATGCCCGACGTTCCGATCACCGACGTTACCCAGCCTCTGATCTCGGCGCGTGGAATCTCGAAGAATTTCGCCACCATCGAGGTGCTGCGCGATGTCGATCTCGATCTCATGCCGGGTGAAATTCATGCGCTGGTGGGAGAAAACGGCGCCGGCAAATCGACGTTTGCCAAAATATTGGCCGGCGTGCACCGGCCGTCGCGTGGCACGCTGGTGCTTAACGGTGTACCCGTCGAAATCCCGGACCCGATTGTGGCGCAGCGGCGAGGCATTACGCTGATTCACCAGGAGCCGATTTCGTTCCCGGATCTATCGGTGGCCGAGAATCTCGTTCTGGGCCGCACCGGCGGCGGGCCACTCGACCTTGTGCCGTGGGCGCAGATGACCCGCGACGCCAACCGGCTGATGGACCTGCTGGGCGTCAAGATCGACGTCACCAGGCCGATGCGGGGGCTGTCGATAGCTGACCAGCAGATGGTCGAGATCGCGCGAGCGCTGGCGTCTGACAGCCGCCTCATCATCATGGACGAGCCCACGGCGCCGTTGACCCCCAAGGAAGTGGCGACGCTTTTCGCCATCGCCAAGCGCCTGCGCGACGAGGGCCGCACCATTGTCTTCATCACTCACCGGCTCGAGGAAGTGCGGGTGCTGTGCGACCGGGTCACCATCTTCCGCGACGGCAACAAGATCGCGACCGAGAACATCGCCGACCTCAGCGATGTCGACATCATCCGGCTGATGATCGGCCGGCCGCTGAAGGAATACATGCACAAGATGGGTGCCGCCATTGGCGAGATCGCCCTCAGGGTCGAACATCTCACGCTTCCCGGCTACTTCGCCGATGTCAGTTTTGAGGTGCGCAAGGGTGAGATCGTCGGGCTTGGGGGCTTGGTGGGCGCCGGACGCAGCGATGTGGCGCGAGCCCTGTTCGGCGTGGCTCCGGCGGTGAGCGGCAGCGTGGTGGTCAATGGCAAGGCGGTGGTCATCAACGAGCCGTCGCAGGCGATCGCGCTCGGCCTCTCGTTCGTTCCGGAAGACCGGGCGACGGCGGGCATCTTCCGCTCGCTGGCGGTGGAACAGAATATCACCGCCGCGATCCCCAGACAGATCGCGCCCGGCGGCGTCATCCGCCGGGCACTCGAAACGGCACTTGCTACGGACTCGGTGAAAAAGCTCCGCATCCGGCTCGCTTCGCTGCGCCAGCCGATCGGCGAACTGTCCGGCGGCAACCAGCAGAAGACCATTCTTGCGCGCTGGATGCTGACCAATCCGAGCGTACTCATTCTGGATGAGCCAACGCGCGGCATCGATATCGGGGTGAAGGCGGAATTCTACGAAATGATCGGCGAACTGGCGGCTGCCGGGCGGGCGATCCTGCTGATCTCATCGGAACTGCCGGAGCTGCTGGCGCTCTGCGACCGGGTGCTGGTGATGTCGGAAGGCCGGCTGACGGCCAACCTCAGTCGCGCCGAAGCGTCGCAGGAAAGCATTATGCACGCGGCCGTGCCGCAAAGCGGCGAGAAGGCGGTGGCGGCATGAGGCGGGTCTACGATTTCCTGTTGCAGCGCCGCGAGGCGGGCATCTTCGTGATGATCGTGTTGTTCTGCGCGGTCGTCGGCCTGATGCGGCCGCGCTTTCTGACGCTTGACGAGCTGCGCATCATCTTGCTGCTTGTTCCGCTGATCATGATCGGGGCAATGGCCCAGATGCTGGTTATCGTTGCCCGTCACGTCGATCTGAGCATCGGGTCGATGCTGGGCTTTTCGGCGATCGTGAGCGGCATGATGTACCGCTACTATCCAGAGGTGCCATGGTGGACGGGCTTCTTCGTTTCCGTCGGGATCGGTTCCGGACTCGGACTGATCAACGGGCTGCTGATAACGGTCTTCCGGCTACCCGCGATCATCGTGACGCTGGGTACGCTAAGCCTCTATCGCGGCCTGACGTTCATCGTCTCGAATGCGCGCCAGATCGACCGGCAGTACATTCCTTCGGAGCTGAAGGCGCTGTCGCAGACTTCGCCGATCTTCGGTATTCCCTGGATCATCTTTCTGGCGTTCGGTGTGGCGCTCGCCACCTATCTGTTCACCATGCACACTCGCGTGGGCAGGCAGATCTATGCGCTTGGCTCCAATCCCGTCGCGGCGCCCCTGCGCGGTATCCGCGTCAACTCGGTCACCCTCATGGTGTTCACGATCTCGGGGGCATTGTCGGGCCTTGCGGGCATCCTGTATGCAAGCCGCTGGGGTTTTGTGAATCCCTCCAACACCGGCACCGGATTTGAGTTTCAGGTGATCGCCGCCGTGGTGATTGGCGGCGTGTCGATCAATGGCGGCGTCGGAACGGTGCTGGGCACTGTCCTCGGCGTTTTGCTGCTCGGCTGCGTCAGCGCCGCCTTGCCGCTGCTCGGCGTTCCGGGGACCACGCAGAATGCCATCTACGGCGCGGTGATCATCATCGCCCTGCTGATCGACCGATCGGTGCGGCAACGCGGAATCGCTGCCCTCGCCGCCCAGAAAGCCCGCGCATGACCACCACCGGACAAAATCCGACTGCCGTCAGTGCCCTCGATGCGGCAAGGCCGCGCCCGACCTGGCAAGTGATCCTGATCCGGCCGGAGACGATGACACTTGCCCTGTTGATCATCGCCCTCATTGCAGCGAGCCTGCTGTCGCCGTATTTCCTCGACGTCACCTATATCCTCCAAAGCTTCACGCTAAGCGCCGAGTTTGCGATTATCGCACTGGTTTTGACCATGGTGATCATCTCCGGGGAGATCGATCTGTCGCCGGCTTCGGCGATGGCGCTTTCGGCTTGCCTCTTTGCTCTTGCCTACCAGAGCGGCGTTCCGATGTGGCTGTCGATTGGCATCGGGATTGGTTCCGGACTGGTGATGGGGATTTTGAACGGGCTGCTGGTGATAGGCCTGCAACTGCCCTCCATCATCGTCACCATCGGTACACTGACCCTTTATCGCGGCATTGCGCAGGTGATCGCAGGCGACAAGTCGATCCGGTTGCCGGAATGGTATGTCGGCATCGACAAAGTTTTGATCGCGGGGCTGCCCGCGCCGGTCATACTCTTCCTCGTCGCCTCGCTCGTCCTTGGCCTCGTGCTGGGCACGACGATCTATGGCCGGCAGATCTATCAAATCGGCACCAATGCGGTGGCGGCGCGCCATGCCGGCATCCGCACGAAGGCCATCAAGATGACGCTGTTCGTGATGATGGGACTGGCCAGCTCGATCGCCGGCCTGATCTTCACGTCGCGGCTGGGCTCGGTCCGTTACGATTTGGGCCTGGGCGGCGAGTTGCAGATGGTGCTGATGGCCATGCTCGGCGGCACCTACATCTTCGGTGGTCGTGGAACCATTCTGGGAACCTTTCTGGCGGCCTGGCTGCTGGTGATCATCGCCACCGGCATGACCGTCGCCAATCTGCTTCCCGCCACGCAACTGACTGTTCTGGGCATTCTGCTCATCGTTTCCATCATCGCGACCAACGCGATCTATTCCCGCACCCAAAGGTAGCGGGCGACCACCCGGATGAAATCCGGCAATAACGACTGTCAACAAGGAGGAACAAAGTGCTCAAGAAATCCCTACTCGCCCTGGCGCTGGGCCTCGGCATGACCACGGTGGCCATGGCGCAGGACCCGATCCAGATCGTCTTCGTCGGAAAGAACACCGGCAACCCGTACTTCGACGGCCTGGTGCAGGGGTTCGTCGATGCTTGCGCCAGCATCGGCTGCGAATTTGAGTTCGTGGCCCCCGCGACCGCCGAAGCGACCTCGCAGATCCCGTTCATCTCCGCCCAGATCCAGCGCGGCGTTGACGTGATCGCTACCTCGCCCAACAGCCCGGATGCCCTCAACCAGGTGCTCGATGAGGCCCGCGCAAAGGGCATTCTCGTGCTGACGGTCAATGGCGACCTCACCGGCAACGAAAGCCATCGTGACGCGACCATCCTGCCCACTAATTTCGACGCTGTCGGTCACGACCAGGTCGAGATGGTTGGCTCCCTCATCGGCTATGAAGGTGAAATCGCCATCCTGTCGGCGACCACCGAAGCCCCCGACCAGAACAAGTGGATCGTCGGCATGAACGAAACGCTGGCGAACGATTCGAAGTACGCCAACATGACGCTCGTCGCGACGGTTTATGGCGATGACCAGCCCGAAAAGTCGACTACCGAGATGGAAGCGCTCCTTTCCAACTTCCCGAACCTCAAGGGCGTAATTGCCCCGACCACCGTCGGTATCGCAGCCGCTGCACAGGTTGTGCAGAGCCGCGGCATTGCCGATACGGTCAAGGTCACCGGCCTCGGCCTGCCGAGCGAAATGCGCGACTTCATCAAGGACGGCACGGTCACGGCGTTCCAGCTCTGGAGCCCGTATAACGAGGGCTGGTTGGCGGCTCACTTCGCCGTTGGCGTCAAGAACGGCACGATCACGAACGAAGTCGGAGCGACCTTCGACGTTCCGAACCTCGGGACGAGAACAATCAACCCGAACAACTCGATCAATACGCAGTCGGAACTGACCACGTTCGACGCGTCGAATATCGACGACTTCACCTTCTAGGCGAAGTCACCTCAGCAATGAGGGGGCGCCGATCCCAACCGGCGTCCCCTCGTTTCGTGCAATCGGACTGCCCGCAATGAACAGCTACGACCTCGGCAACCGCGTCGCCATCGTCACTGGAGGAGGGCGGGGCATCGGGCTCACCGTGGCCGAGCGGATGCTCGACAGCGGCGCGTTGGTTTCGATCTGGGACCGCGATCAGAAACTGCTCGACGGATTGACCTCGAAATACGGCTCCGCCGGCAAGGTGCAGGCCCTTCACGTCGATATCGGCAAGCTCGAGTCGGTGGAGGCGGCGGCCAAGGCGGCACTCGACCGGTTCGGAAAGATCGACGTTCTGGTCAACAACGCGGCGATCGTCGGGCCGAACGCCAATACCTGGGAGTATCCGCCGCAGGCGTTCATCGACGTTGTCCATGTCGGGCTTGTCGGTACGTTCTTCTGCTGCCGGACAATTGTCCCCCACATGATCGCAAACAATTACGGGCGCATCGTGAACCTCGCCTCGATCGCGGGCAAGGAAGGCAATCCGGGCGCACCAGCCTATTCCGCGACCAAGGCGGGCGTGATTGCGCTCACCAAATCGCTCGGCAAGGAGTTGGCGAAATACGACATCGCGGTCAATGCCGTCACCCCGGCCGTTGCAAAGACCGCCATGGCCATGAGCCAGGACCCCGAATTCATCAAGATGATCCTCGGCAAGATCCCGCGCGGCCGCATGTTGGAGCTCAATGAGGCGGCGTCGATGATCTGCTGGCTCGCCACGGCCGAGAACTCTTTCACCACCGGTGCGGTGTTCGATCTTTCGGGCGGCCGCGCGACTTACTGAGCGGGGCCGCGGAGCGCCTGCTGCCATACCTCAACATGACGGCGCATGCCCGCTTCGGTCGACAGCGTAGTTTCGGCGAAGGCGCGGCTGCGGGCGCGCCGGGCTTCAGCATCGGCTTCAGTTTCTTGCGGCGTTTCAACTGCAGCCGCGTCGATCGCTGCGTTGTCGTCCGGATCGACGATCTGGCCGAACTCGCGCGTCGGGATGAGTTCCTCGATGCCGTCTGACGTACCACGAAGGCGGGCGTGCAGGCCTTTGGGGTACACGTCACGGACAATCACCGTACGGCGAGTTCGAATCAACTACGGTCGGCCACCTAGTCTGCTGATTTTTCTGATAAAATCGGCGGTGCTGGTTTCTTGGGACTTTCCCGGGACTTAGGTCAACCGGCGGCCCGAACCATCGACAACTGAGAACGGTGTTTCGCCCGTTCACGGACCCGCTACGCGGAGTTTCCCAAACCCCGATTTTCGTGGTTCGCTTCCCATTCGCCACAGCTTTGCAAACGACAGCCAACCAACTTCTCTTTTTGCTAGCGCCGCGGGGCATCGTCATCCAGATCGCGGCGAGCCCTACGGTGAGGCGTCCCCACTGTCGTAGGCCCGATTGAAAGGTCTAAGGGCAGCATAGAGCTCCTGGAACTTGCCATACTTCTCATCGTAGTAGGCGCGACGCACTTGGCTGGGCTCGAAGCTCCGGTCGAACTTCACAATCTGCTCCACCGCCTCGTTCAGGGACGGCCATTCGCCGGTTCCGAGCCCGGCGAGGAGGGCCGCGCCGATCGCGGCGGAATCCGGGCCGGCGGTGCGCCGCAAGGTCTTGGCAAGAGCATCGGCCCGGATCTGGCACCAGAGGTCCGAACGAGATCCGCCGCCGCCGATATTCGCCGTTCCGACTTTCACACCTGACGAGCTTTCCAGCGCGTCGAACGCCAGCCGAACCGAGAACGCCACGCCTTCCATGACGCTGCGGACCATTTCGCCGGCGCCGGCCCGCGCATCGATCCGGGCGAAGGCGCCGCGGGAGGCACTGTCCCAGAGGGGCGCGCGTTCTCCTTGCAGGTGCGGGAGGAACAGCGGCACGCTTGAGCTTGGCGGCACAGTTTCGGCGAGTGCCCCCAAATCGGCCGGTGCGCGGCCAAGAACGCCGCCCAGCCAGCTCAACGCTGCGCCACCCGATTGCGTCGGCGCCGCGTGCACCGTGATCCCCTTGTACGGCGGAAAGAGGATGACCCCTGGCGTCGGATGTATCGTGGGCGAGATGATTCCCGGTATCTCGCTGGTGCCGCTCTGATACATCGCGTCGCCGTCTTTCGCGACGCCAACGCCGAACATGCCCGCCCAGGCATCCATGGCGCCGACCACGACCGGGGTGCCGGCGCAGGGCAGACCATCCGAGATTTTCCCGGCGACATGTGTGAACTCGAACAACGGTGGCAGTTTCCGCCGCGCACCGGGTACGAGATCCAGCAACTCGTTGACGTAGTTGAGTGACCGGTCGACGAGGCCGACCGCAGCGATGGGATCGGAAGCTACAGCGCCGGTCAGTTTCATCACGCAATAATCTTTGGGCAGCAGGACATGGGCCGTTTGCGCGTAGATCCCGGGGTGAAGTCGCTCAACATGGGACAAGCGCGCCAAGGCGTGGCTGGCGTCGATCGGCATCGGCCCACCGAACCAGGCGAGCTTTTGCTGAGGGGTAACAAGGGCATCGAGGCGTGCCGCGTCCTCGTCAGAGCGGCCGTCTTGCCAGACGATCGCCGGCAGCAGCGGCGCGCCGTTCGCACCTACGAACACATGGGTGTTGACCTGCGAGCAGATGCCGATGCCGCGGAGGCCGGATAGGTCGTGATAGCGGCGAAAGTCTGCTAGCGCCGCCAGTACGCCGTCCATCCAGTCATCGGGGGACTGTTCGGCATAGCCCGGCCGGGGCCGGCTGATCGGATAGGACCGAGAATAACCGGCAAGGCGATTGCCTGCCCTGTCGATCAGGATGGCCTTGATCGCCGTCGTCCCTACATCGATGCCGATCAAGGTGGTTTTGGCCAAGCCATCCCCCTCGAATGCCCGTAGCCGCCTTTCCTATTGTCGCCTATGGTGCCTTGAAGCGAAAGGAAAACAACCGTCGGCGCGGCTAAGCCGGCGGTGAGCGGGAGTGCCGCGCCCTTTTGCGCACAAGGAGACGAACCAGAATGCTCGCCAACAAGACCACATTCCACGGCCTGATCTTCGCGGCGACGGCCCTCGCCGTCGCGTCACTTGCCGGAACCGCTCTCGCCCAATCCAGGATTGCCGTCATCACCCCCTATCTCGCCCAGCCCGGAACGCAGTTCTACGTCGAGGCTTTCCAGGAGGTTGCCAATGAGAAGGGATGGGAGGTCAACGTGATCGATACCGCCGGCGACGTGGCGGCGGTGATCAGCCGCATCGAGGACATGGTGACGCAGAAGGTCGACGCCATCGTCATCAATGTCGATCCGGCGCAGGTGACGGCAGGACTTCAGGCGGCCAAGGACGCCGGCATCCCGGTGTTCGGAATGGACGCCGGAAGCAATCCGCTGCTCGCGACCAACGTGACCAGCAACGGCTATGCCATGGCCGCCGAGACCTCGACTTATGTCGCCGACCGCATCGGCGGCGCTGGCAACATCGTGATGTTCGTATTCGACGCCTTCCCGCCCGTCCAGGCGCGCGGCGTCGTCGCCGGCGCGGTGTTTGGCAACTACCCCGACATCAATATCCTCGATCGCGTGACTCCGGACGTTGCCGATGGCGGCATCGCCGATTCCCGCGCCAAGATGGAAGCGATCCTCGCGGCGAATCCCGAGCCGGGCAGCATTAGGGCGGTGTGGGCCGCGTGGGACCAGCCGGCGCTGGGGGCGCTTCAGGCCATCGAAGCCGCCGGTCGCCAGAACGAAGGCATCGTCATTACCGGCATTGACGCAAATCCGCAGGCGCGCGACGCGATCGCCGCGGGTGGCAATTTTGAAGCCTCGGTCGCGCAGGACTTCAGCGGCATCGGCGCCGCGACCGCCGACGCCGTGGCTCGCGTCCTGGCCGGTGAGACGCTGAAGCAGCTCGTTATTTACGTGCCGACCAAGCTCGTTACCGCGGCCAATGCCAAAGTCGAGTAGACCGGACTAGACGCCGCAAACGCCGGCGGGCAATGATCGTGCCCGCCGGTAACGACCGCCAATGACGCTAATTTCCCTTCAGAATGTCTCGAAGTCCTATGCGGGCGTCCCAGCGCTGCGCGCCGTCAATCTGACGATTGAAGCGGGGGAGATCCACGCGCTGGTGGGCGAGAATGGCGCAGGCAAATCGACGCTGATCAAGGTCCTCGCGGGTGTCGTCGCGCCCGATACGGCCGAGATCATGATCGACGGCCAGCCGGCAGCCATCGATAGTCCTGCCACCGCCTACCGGCTCGGCCTTCGTTTCATCCATCAGGAATTCAACGTGGTGCCGGCGCTTTCGGTCGCCGAGAACATCTTCATGGGGCGCCGGTACCCGCTGCGCGCCGGCGTTCTCGTCGACTGGCAGCGGCTCAACCGGACGGCAGGCGAGGCGCTGTCGCTGCTCGGCATCACCCATATCGATCCGCGCCGGAAGATGGCCGGGCTGTCGCTGGGTGACCAGATGCTGGTGCGCATTTCGAGCGCCTTCCTCGGGGCGGACGGCGCAGTCGCGCGGCTCTATGTGATGGATGAACCGACAGCCGTGCTCACCCGCCAGGAATCCGAACGGTTGTTCCGTGTGCTGCGCGAGATTGGCAGTACCGGCGGTTCGGTGCTTTATGTGTCGCATCGGCTCGATGAGGTGATGACGCTTTGCGACAAGGCGACAGTCTTGCGTGATGGCAAGACCATCGACACGGGGAAGATCGCTGAGATCACTCATGACGATCTCGTCGCCCTGATGATCGGGCGGCGCGTCGAAGAAGCTTATCCTCGCGCGGCTGCGGCGCCTTTGGCCGAGGTCGCGCTTGAGGTCATGGGCCTGCGCGCCGAAGGACTGAAGCCGCTGTCGATGTCGATCCGCAAAGGTGAGATTCTCGGTGTTGCCGGTCTCCCCGGGTCCGGCCAGCGCGAACTGCTGCGGGCGCTGTTCGGCGCGTTACCGTTGCAGGGCGGCACGATGCGGCTGGGCGACCGGCCGTATTTGTCGCGCAGCCCCACAAGCGCCTGGGCATCCGGCCTCGCCTATGTTCCGCGTGAGCGCCGGTCCGAAGGGTTGGCGCTGTCGCGGCCGATTTTCGAGAACATGACGCTCGCCCATCTCAAGCGGCTGAGTCTGGGCGGCGCATTCCTGACCCCCCGAAAGGAGCGACGGTTTGCAACGGCGATGGGCGAGAATGTACGCCTGCGCTCGGCAGGGCCGGGACAACTTTGCTTGGAACTCAGCGGCGGTAATCAGCAAAAGGTAGTCTTCGCCAAGGCGCTGGGTGGCAACCCCGACGTGCTGCTGCTGGATGAGCCGACGCGCGGGGTCGATGTCGGCGCCAAGTTCGATATCTATTCGATCATTCGCGGCATGACCGCCAAGGGGATGGCAGTGATCCTGGTGTCTTCGGATCTACCCGAGCTGATCGGCATGTGCGACCGGATCGCGGTGATGCGTGAAGGAGCCATCACAGAGGTGGTGGATGCTGCTGGCCTCGGCGAGGACGACTTGCTCAACCGGTGCTACGGCCGCGCCGCCTCGGTCCTGGCAGCGATTAGGGCCTGACCAGATGGCAACCCTGCTTCGGCGCTACGGCACCCTCATCGGCTTTCTCGCCATTCTGATCTTCTTTTCGGTCAATCTTCCCGACACTTTTATGACGGCACGCAACTGGCTGAACATCAGCCAGCAGCTCTCGATGCTGATCGTCGCCGCCGCTGGGATGACGATCGTGATGGTGATGGGCGATTTCGATCTTAGCGTCGGCTCGATGGCAAGCTTTGCGGGCATCGTTGCGGCGTTGCTCTTTACCCTCGGCTATCCGGTCTGGCTTGCCGTGGCATTGGCGCTGCTGGTTGGCCTCGCGGGCGGGGCGTTCAATGGCGTTCTCGTCAGCTTCATCGGCATTCTGCCGTTCGTTGCCACACTCGCGACGCTCACGATGTTTTCCGGCTTGGCTTTCGTCGTCAGCGGCGGCAAGACGATCTTCGGCCGCGACATTCCCGAGAGCTTTGCCAATTTCGCGCGCGAGGGCATTGCGCTGGGCGATTTCGGCGGCGTGGCGATCGCCCTCCCCAATCTCACGATCGCAGCGGCGATCATGGTGCTGGTGGTTTGGGTGCTGCTCGAGCAGACGACCTTTGGCCGGCGGCTTTACGCGATCGGCGGCAATATCGAGGCGGCGCACCTGAGCGGCGTTGCCGTGCGGCGGCTGAAGCTCATCGCCTTTTCGCTGACTGGGTTCAGCGCCTCTGTGGCCGGTCTGATGTATGCGAGTCGCGTTGCTTCGGCAAATCCGACACAGGGAAGCGGTCTGATGCTCAACGCCATCGCCGCGGTGTTTCTCGGGATGACGATGAGCGAACAGAGCGAGCCGCGCATTCTTGCCACCTTGATCGGGGTTCTGATCCTTGGCGTCCTCGACAATGGCCTGACGCAGATGAGCGTCGACAGCTATGTGCGCCAAGTTCTAGTCGGCGGCATAATTGTGCTGGCGGTGGCGTCGAGCTCAATCTCGAAGCGAGCGCGATAGCGGCCGCCGACGCCCGACGAGATTGCGGAACTGGGACCCATCGCTGCCCGTCTCCAATGCGCGTGGCAGCGCCGCGACCTACATTGGGGCCGTGCTGTGGCTGATCCTGCTTATCGGCCTTTTGAACGGGGCGGCGCAGTATCTTCTCACCCGCGCTTATGCCGTTACCGACGCCACCTACCTGCAGCCCTTAGACGACCTGAAGCTGCCGCTTAACGTGCTGGCGAGCTGGGTAATCCTGGCGCAAGTGCCGAATGTCTGTTTCTGGCCGGGGCCTTGCTGATCATGGCCGCCTCGCTGTTTATTATGCAGCAGGAAGCGCACACTCGCCGCCGCGGCGCGGCGACGACCGGTACTGCCTAGCTCCAGAACGTCAGCCCTGCTGGCCGGGGTTGGTGTAACAGGAGGTACGTCGGCCGTGGCGCCTGGGCGCATCGGCCATCCGGTGGTCCAGGCCGCAGCGTTTCACGCAGGTGGCGCGTCAGCCTGCCTCCAACGTTTGCGGGCGCAACGCTTCGGCTTGCGGATGCGGGCTCAAAACCGCGAAAGCGGGGCTCCGAGAGTCCGCGCATGGCGCAAAGCCGACGCTCATGCGGAGCCAAATCAGAAGGAAACTTGCGCCGGCCCCCTGCCGTCCCAAGGCAGAGGTCGGAGGTTTGCAAGCTCTCGGGGGCGCCGGTTCTCCGCCCCTTTCCGAATGCGGCCTTCCTACCCGGTCGGGAAACGCCTAACATTGATGCTCGTTGCGGATGCTGGACCCGACCCGACCCAGTCGGCCAATGGTGCCGGCGGGTTTCGACCAACGAAGGGCGATCATGCTGAAACGCTTGAATCTCCTGCAAATTATGGCGCGCCGCGCGGTTCGGCTGCGGGGTTCGTTGGGCGCGCTTCTGGCGACCGCCTTCTTCACCCTGCTTTGCTCGGCACCGGCGTTGGCGCAGACCGGCATTCGTCTCGAGGCCGCTGCGTGGGTGCCGGCGATGGACGCCACCTATGGTTGGTGGGGTGTTACCGCTCCGGGAGCCGATCCGGACGATCGGCAGCATTGGTCCACGGGACGCTTCGACGAGCCCTTGCCGGTGCCGCCCGGCACCTACGATGTCTATTGGGTGCAGGCATACGCAACTTCTGACGTGCCGATGCTGCTTGCCGAGGGGGTGGTCGTCGCCGACGGCCGGACGGCGGTAGTGCATGCCGATGCGGGCTTGCAGATCGCGGCGGCCGATTGGGTGCCGTCGATGGACGCGACCTATGGCTGGTGGGGCGTCACCGAGCCCGGCGACGATCCGGACAAGCCGATCAATTGGTCCACGGGCCGCTTCGACGTGCCGCTGCTGCTGCCGCCCGGCAGCTACGACGTTTATTGGGTGCAGGAATACGCGACTTCGGACGAGCCGATGCTCATCGCCGAGGGCGTTGCCGTTGAGGCCGGAAAGCTCGGCACGATTGCTGCCAACGCGGGCCTGCGGATCGCGGCGGCGGACTGGGTGCCGGCGATGGATGCGACCTACGGCTGGTGGGGCGTCACCGAGCCCGGCGACGATCCGGACAAGCCGATCAACTGGTCGAAGGGCCGCTTCGACTTGCCCCTGATGATGCCGCCGGGCAGTTACGACGTCTATTGGGTGCAGGATTACCCGACTTCCGGCGAGCCGATGCTCATCGCCGAAGGCGTCGAGGTGAAAGCCGCAACGCTTGGCAGCATCGCCGTTGATTCCGGCCTGCAGATCGCGGCGGCGGACTGGGTGCCGGCGATGGACGAGACTTATGGCTGGTGGGGCGTGACGGAGTCCGGCGATGAACCGGGCGAGCGGATCGCCTGGTCGAAAGGCCGCTTCGACGTGCCCCTGATGATGCCGCCGGGCAGTTACGACGTCTATTGGGTGCAGGATTACCCGACTTCCGGCGAGCCGATGCTCATCGCCGAAGGCATTGCCGTCGAGGCGGGAAAGCTCGGCACAATTTCCGCCGACGCGGGGATCGGTCTCAAGGTGGCTGCCGACACGCCGGCGATGGACGAGACCTATGGCTGGTGGGGTGTCACCGAACCGGGCGCCGACGCGGACGACCGGATCAATTGGTCGGAAGGGCGGTTTGACCTCCCGTTGATGTTGCCGCCCGGCAGCTACGACATTTATTGGCGGCAGGACTTTGAAAGCGAAGCCGAACGGCGGGCGGAAGGCATTTCGGTCGCCGCCGGCGAGTTGGTGGCGGTCGACCTCGCCTCGGGCGGTGCGACGGTCACCACCGAAACTCCGGCGGCAACGGGCGGGGCCCCTGCCGCGTCGGTTCTGACCTCGGTCAGCCTCGCGGCGCAAGAGTTCGACGGGGCCGGCACCGACTTCCCCCTGGGAACTCTTCGCGTCGACGCGACCTACGTTTGGCGGGATGCTCCGGACGGCCTGCGCGTTGATATCCGCTGGTTGCAGGATGGCTCGGTCGTCCTCGAGCAAAACGAGACGCTCAATCAAGCAGCGGGCGAAAGCAGCTGGTACATGGCCATGCAGGGCGCCGAGCCCTTGCCGGCCGGCAATTACCAAGTGCAAATCCTCGAGAACGGCTTGGCGTTGGCGCCGGCGGCGACCTTCACAATCGCCGCAACGGGCCCAGACGCGCAAGGCGAATCTGCTCCCCCGCCGCCGGCCACCGGCGCTGCCTTGGCCGGAGAGTTGCTGGCCTCCGATGATTTCGACGACCCTTCGAGCGGCTGGCAGCCCAGGAAAGCGACCGGGGTCGAAGCGGGCTATCGGGAAGGGCATTATCGCGTCGCTTTGGCGGCAGCGCCGAATCTGCTCGCAATGGTGGCTCAGGAGCGCGAACCGCTCGGCGATGTCATCATCGAAGTCGATGCGACCCCGGAAGAAGGGTCGCCCCCGCATCCCTTCGGCCTCTTCGTCCGCAGCCAGGACGAGACAAATTTTCATGCCTTCATGATCGCCTCGGACGGATCCTTTGCGGCGGTGCGCCTGGTGGATGGCAACATGGCCCTCGACAGCGAGCTCACTTCACGCACGCCGGACGGCACGCTTAGTCCAGCCGGCGAGGCCAACCATTTGAAGCTTGTCGCCGACGGCGCAACGCTGAGCTTTTATGTCAACGGCACACTGGTGATCGAAATTGCGGACGCCAATTGGCCGGCGGGCCAGGCGGGCCTCTTCGTTGCCACAACGGGGGGAGCCGCGGTCGCGGTGAGCTTTGACAATTGGCGCGTCTGGCGAATCGCCCGGGAGAGCGCCGATATGACCCCGGCGCCGGAGATCAATGAATCGGGCTATCCGCAATTCACGATGAGCGGCTTCACGCTGCAGGAGACGCGCCAGATCGATGCGAGCCCGGCGATCGAGGGCGCTGAGACGACGCTCGAGTTCTTCGTCTCGGCTTCGGGCGATCAGATCCACCGCTATGCGGTGGGCGGCACGATCTGGGCCTATGCTTGGCTGCCGGGCGGGCTTGCGGAATACGGGTATGTGTTGCGCGATCCCGATTGCGACGGGGTTGCCACCGAAAAGTGGCCGACGACAGGCACGATCAGCGCGCCGGATTGTGCTGTCGGCGTCTCCGGTGGCGAGACGAGCGCGGTCGACTTCTCCATTTACGCGCCGACGGACCCGGGAGCCGCGATCAAGGAGGTCGCGCTGGGCGATGCCGATGCCGCCGCCGAGGGCTTCGATGCATCGCGGGCGGGCACCACATTTGAGCTCGGCACCAGTCAGGTCATCGTGTGGTTCCGCTTCGCGGGCGCGCCGACCAATGAGCCGCTTGCCGCGCAGTGGTATCGCGGCGAGGACTTCCTCTTCGCCAGCGAACTCATCCCGGAACAACCGGATGGAAATGCCTGGTGGGGACTGTTTTATCAGGACTATCTGCCCCTGGCCGCCGGCACCTATCGGGTCGAGCTGACCGAAGGCGGCACAAAAGTCGCCTCCATTCCGTTTGAGATCGTGGCGCCCGAAGGCGAGAGCGCGCCGTTTGGCGGCCGCGGCTGGGACCGGGAAGCCGACGGGGTCTACGTCAATTCGCTCCATGATTTGCGTCTCGGCGTACCCGACGGCTGGAAGATCGCCGACGAATTGCGCTGGCCGGGGCGCTATCTCTGGGCGATGGGCAAACCCACCCCGGACGCCGCATCGCGTCTCGATATGGTACTGATGCGGCGAATGGATCGCGACTTCGCCAGCGTCGAGGAATTGTTCGATGACGAATTGGCGGGGCTGAAGGCGTCGACTGTCGAAATTGACGGGGTAACCCAACCGTTCAGCACGATCCTCAGCGCCGGCCCGACGGCAAACGCCGACATCTACGAGACGGTGGAGGAACTGACCCAGGACAAGCGACACGTGCGGCTGTTTTTCTTCGTGCGCGAGGGCGTCGGCTATATTGCGAGTTTCCGCGCGCGGGCGGACGCAACGCCGGAAGAAAAGGCCGAGCTCGACGGCGTGCGTCAATCGATGGGGCTTTGAGATGCCAGGCCGCAAGTGGTATCTGGTCGCGATCGCGGTGTTTCTGATCGGGGCGGCGGGAGCCGGGCTTTTCCTGGTGCCGCAGGTGCAGGAAATTCAGGGCCGGCTGACCCGGGTGGTCGTTCCCGGCGAAGCCATTCTTTCGCTCGACGCTCCGGGCAGCTACACGATCTTCCACGAGGCGCAAAGCGTGGTCGATGGCGCCTTGTTCAATGCCGGGGATATTTCGGGACTGACGGTCGCGGTGCGCGTGGTCTCCGACAATCGGGGAATACCGCTGGCGCAGCCGGGCGTAACGGCGAGCTACACATTCGGCGACCGGGCAGGCACGTCGATCTTCACCTTCGAGATTGCCGAGCCCGGCGACTACAGCCTGACCGCGAGTTATGCCAAAGGCCAAAACGGGCCGCGGACGGTGCTGGCGGTTGGCCAGGGCGTCGTCGGCGACCTGGTCGCGGCGATCTTCGGGGCGCTCGGCATCGGTTTCGGGGCGTTTGCCGTCGCGGTCGCGATCGCCCTGACCACCTATCTCAAGCGCCGGAGCGCGGCGCGCGCCGCAGCCGCCCCATCGTCGCCCTGAGAGGCTCTGGGTTCGCCTCCTCCCGGCTGTGCCAGGGCGGCCGGCGGCCGGGGATGCCAAGACGCTTTCAGTGCGCCGATCCTATTGCGCCGCTGTCCGCCGCGGCTTTCGCTCCGTGCCCGCTTCGGCCCGGAGCGCCTTGAGGCCGGCCAGATAGGTTGTCGCCAGAGTCCGAACCATGGCGCTCGAGTCGATCTCGACCGAGCTCTTGCGCGAACTCGCCAGCGTGGCGATGCCGTAAAGCCCCGCCCACATCACCCGCGCCTCGCGCAGCCGGCCGGCTTCCTCGCCCGGCGGGAACAAGGGCGCGAGCACGGCCTGCACCAGCCCCAGCAATTTCGCCACCGCACCCTGGTAGCGCGCCGGCATCACCCGGTCGACCGGCGGGCTGTACTCGAACACGGCGTTCCAGAGCTTCGGCTCCCGGGTGACCGACCGGATATAGACCTCGGCGAGTCTGATCAGCGTCTCCGACGGTTCCCCACCAGGCTCAACCTTGCTGGCGCTCGCGTAGAGCTTCTCGAGGGTCTCGGAATTCATGATGATGATCAGATCGTCGAGATCTTCGAAGAGCTGATAGAGAGTTCCAGCGGCGTAGCCCATCTTGCCGGCGATCCGGCGCACCGAGAGCGCCCGCAAGCCGTCCCGCCTGACGATGGCGTGCGCCGCATCGAGCGCCATCCGGCGCTGCTCGTCCTGCGAATGTTCGGAACGCCTGCCCATCGCCGCAACTTTTGCCAGATTTGCATTTGAACGTCGATCATTATTTAATTGACCAAAGTTCGCTTTGCCGATCGGGACAAAGTCTGTCTTGCCGGTCGGCAGGGCTGCCGCTTCCTCACTCGCCTCAGAACTTCACCAGCATCGCGGTGACGAACATGAATCCGACCCCCGCCGCCAGACCCGCCACGGTACTCGGCGCGACCAGCGTCCGCGATCCTTCGCCTGCGGATCGCAGCAAGTAAGCGAGGACCTCGACGATGACCTGCAATATAGCGCCGCCGCCGACCGCCAGTGCCAGCGCCGACCATTGCGGGGCGTAAGCGAGGCTGCCGATCCACAGCCCGATCACCGCCGGGCCGCCGGCGAGCAGCGTCAGCGCGGCGAAGGCCCACAAGGGGGGGCGGACCTTCAGGATCGGCGCGGCGATGCCGATACCCTCGGTGATGTTGTGCAAGGCAAAGCCGACGACGAGGAACGTGCCAAGCCCGGCGGCCCCGGCTGCGAAGGCACCCCCGATCGCCAGACCCTCGCCGAGATTGTGCAGGCCGATGCCGAGGGCGATGAAGGTGGAGAGCGCCAGCCCCGTCGGCGCACCGGCGCGCCGGCCGACCGCCATCAACAGCAAAAAACTCGCCGCGCCCGCCAGGACGACCATGACCGGGCCCTGGAAAATGGCGGCGGCTTTGGCCGCGAGTTCGAACGCGTCGTCGATCGTCTCGACCAGCAGAAACGCCAGCAGCCCCACCGTCAGCGCCAGCAGGAAATTCATTCCGCCCCGGCCGACCCCGCGCAGCGCCGGGTAGAACATCAAACCGACGGCGACGGGCAGAATGCCGACGATGACCCCGATCAGCGCCTGCGCTGTCAGTCGGCTGGAGCTCGGCTGCGGGGTCGGCACCGCCACCGCGATTTCGTGCTCGAATGCCGTCCCCGTATCGGTCAGCGCCACGACCATATGGGCATCCCCCAAAACCCACGGGTAGGGGACGTGAATCCAGACGGTCGCCCCGCGCGCGATCTTGCCGGGCGGGTCCTGGGTGAACAGCCAATAGGCGTCGTCGACCTGCATCTGGGCGATGGTCATCGGCTCCGAGCCGCCGGCGCGCACCAGGAAATGCATGCCGGCGTCGTCGAGGATGGTGCGCTCGAAGGTCAGCGCCTCGACCGGGGGGGCGCCGATGTCGAAGCTGCGCAACGGGTCGGCGGCGACGATCCAGGCGATCGCCGCCGCCAGGATCGCCAGCGGCAGGGCGAACCAGGCAAGCCGCTTCCAGACCGGGACGATGGCGGGCGGGCGGCGGGCAATATCGGTCACGGCTCAGGCCTCCCTGACGTCGAACATGCCCATCCATCCAAGCTCGGCGAACTCGGATTGGTGGGCGTGGAACATGTACAAGCCGGGCTCGTGATCCTTGAAGGTGAATTCGAGGATGCCGCGCTGCGCCTGGCACTGCATGATCAGGTCGACGGTACGCAGATTTGGCGTCAGCGATGTGCCGGTGTCGAAATAATCGAAGAAATTGGCGTGCAGGTGGAACGAATTGATCGGATCGAACTCGGTGACATTGACCAGATAGATGCGCACCGGCCGACCCTTGTCGATCGGGATGGGTCGCTTGGCGTAGGCATGGGCGATCGTGTTTACCGCGTAGAATTCATTGCCGCCGTCGAAATTGGTGTCGAACGCATTCATCACCATCGCCATTTCCTGCCAGGCGGCGTTTTGCGGCGAGCCCAGGAGCCGCGATTGCGCCACCGCGAGCTGGTCCGGATGCAGGGCCGGATCGGGGTCGATGACGAACATGCCGTACATGCCTTTGTGCATGTGCCGCCGCAGCGGCAGGGCGTGGCAATGGTAGAGGTGGCAGCCGAATGGCCTGGCGTCGAACTCGTAGACGAATTCTTCGCCGGGATTGATCAGGCCGGCGCCCGGCACGCCGTCCATCCGCGCGGCATGGATGCCATGAAAATGCATCGAATGCGGGTGCGACCCGAAGTTCCTGAAGGCGATCCTCAGCCGCTCGCCTTCCTTGGCGCGAAGGAACGGCCCGGGCACCCGGCCATTATAGGTCCATGCGGGGAAGCCGACCCCCGGGGCGATCTCCAGTTCCTTGTCGACCGCCTCGATCTCGAAGCTGCGCAGCATCCGGCCGTCATCCATCCGGGAGAGCGTGCCGGTCTCCCATTGCGTCAACATTTGCGAGGGATCGAAGCCGTTGGCCGCGTTATCGACCTCGCCAACCGTAATCATCGCCCCATGCGCGGTGAGGTGCAGGGAAGGCGGCGTCGCCCCTGAGGCGGGGGCGGCCTCGTGAACGGCATGGGTGGATTGTCCAAGCGCGCCGCTGGCGTAGGCCGCCGTCCCGCCCGCCGCTGCAAGTCCGCCCCAGAGCAAGCCGCGCCTGCTGACCTTTTCGAGCAGAAGGTCGTCAACCTTGGTCATCGCAATTATCCTGCAAATGCAAATTATTTGCATTATTGCCGATTGGCGGGCCCTGCACAAGGCGCGCCGCGCCATCCGGCCGCTACCCGGCGCCGAACTTACAATTCGCCCGTGCGACATTCCCGATCGCGCTGAAAACTCAAGCGCCTGCGGCTAGGAATCCGGGTCGGGTCCGTGCCGCTTTCCGCCGGACCGATCACCGACGGGGATGGGTCATGCAGCCAAGGCTGGGGGTTTGCTACTATCCTGAGCAATGGCCCGAAGAGATGTGGGGGCGCGACGCCGCCCGGATGGCCGAAATCGGGCTTTCCTACGTCCGCATCGGCGAATTCGCCTGGAGCCGCCTCGAGCCCGCCCCGGGCGATGTGCAGACCGATTGGCTGATCCGCGCCATGGATGTCTTGCACGCCCACGGGCTCAAGGTGGTGATGGGCACCCCGACCGCGACCCCGCCGCGCTGGCTGGTCGACAAACTGCCCGACATGCTCGTCGTCGATGCGGATGGCCGCACCCGCAAATTCGGCTCGCGCCGGCACTATTGCTTTTCCCACCCCGGCTATCGGGCCGAATGCGCCCGCATCGTGCGCATTCTGGCCAAAGCGGTCGCCGGCCATCCCGCGCTTGCCGTCTGGCAGACCGACAATGAGTATGGCTGCCACGACACCGCGCTTTCCTATTCGGGGGCGGCGCTTGCCGGCTTCCGGCAATGGCTGCGCAATAAATACCCCTCGATCGGCGCCCTCAACCGCGCCTGGGGAACGATTTTCTGGTCGATGGAGTATGCAGACTTCGACCAGATCGAACTGCCAAACCTCACCCAGTGCGAGGCGGCCCCCGCCCACTGGATGGACTTTCACCGCTATTCCTCCGACCAGATTCGCGCCTTCAACCGGGTGCAGCTCGACATCATCCACGCCGTCACCCCGGGCATCCCCGTCACCCACAATTACATGGCCGCCGATGCCGGCTTCGATCATTTTGCGCTCGGCGAGGACATGGAAATCGCCAGCTGGGACTCCTATCCGATTGGCCAGATCGAACGGCGCGAGGGCGCCTCGGCGTTCAAAGCCGCCTTCGCCCGCCAGGGCGACCCGGATCTGCAGGCCTTCCACAATGACCTCTATCGCGCCGTGGGTGGCGGCCGGGTCTGGATCATGGAACAGCAGCCGGGCCCGGTGAACTGGGCCGACCACAATCCCGATCCGCTCCCCGGCATGGCCCGGCTGTGGGCGCTCGAGGCCTTCGCCCACGGCGCCGAAACGGTCTGCTATTTCCGCTGGCGGCAGGTGCATTTCGCCCAGGAACAGATGCACTCGGGACTGCTGCGGCCCGACGACAAGCCGGCGCCGGCCTTCGAGGAAGTGTCCCGCGTCGGCCGCGAGCTCGCCTCGCTCAACGGCTTCAAGGTCCTGCCCGCCGACGTCGCCATCGTATTCGACTACGAAAGCGCCTGGGCTTGGCAGATCCAGCCGCAATCGAGGGGATTCAACCATTTCGAGATCGTCTTCGACCAGTACCGGCAGCTACGGGCGCTGGGGCTCAATGTCGACATCGTCTCCTCGCGCGCACGGGATATCTCTACCTACAAACTCGTCTTCGTTCCGGCCCTGTTCGCCTGGACCGACGAACTTCAGGCGGCGATCGGCGAATTCGAAGGCCAGCTCGTCATCGGTCCGCGATCGGGGTCGAAGACCCGCGATTTCAGCATTCCCCCCGGCCTGCCGCCTAATCTTTCTTCCAACCTGATCGACGTCACCGTGGCGCGCGTCGCCTCGCTCGCGCCAGATGTGCCCGAGCCGGTCGAGGGCGGCGGACATGTCCGGCTCTGGCTCGAGCGCATCGAGTCGGACGCCGAAACGCTGATGCAAACCGAATCCGGCTGGCCGGTGCTGGTGCGGCAGGGCCGCGTCCATTACCTCGCGGGCCTGCTCGATCCCCTCGCCCATGCCCGCATGACAAAGATGCTGGTGGCAAAGGCGGCGCTGCCGACGATCGAATTGCCCGAGGGCTTGCGCATCCGCCGGGCCGGCGGCCGGGATTTTGTCTTCAACTATTCGACCCGGCCCCACGATCTGGCGGCGCTTGGGCTGACCGGCGAATTCGGCCTCGACGGGCCGGTTCTGCAGGCCGCGGGTGTCGCCACGGTCACCCCCCGTCCGGCCTAGTTCAGCTTGCCGTCGCGCCGCTCCGGGCGGTTGGTCCGCACCATCGAAACCCGGGTGCGGCATTCCTTGCGGAAGTCCGATGGCGACATGCCGGAAATCTTCCGGAACGAGTTGTTGAAGGCGCTCAGCGAGCCGAAACCGCTTTCCATCGCCACCCGCAACACATTGGCGTCGCCGTTCATCAGCAGCGCTTGCGCATAGCTCAGCCGCAACAGGCTGACGTAGCGGCTCAGCGTCATCCCGGTCGATTTCTTGAATACGCTCATCGCGTATTTGGGGTGGATTTCCGCCGACGACGCAATGTCCGCCGAATCGATATCCTCGCGGAAATTCTCGGCAATGAAGTCGCAGATGTTGCCGATCGAATGGAAACTCTGCTGGTCGAGCGGCTCGCCCAGCCCGTCCAGAATCTCCGCAGGTTCGATGAGCTCATAGGGCTCGAACTGCATGCGGTCGATCCTCAGCAACAGCTCTTCGACCGCGTGCTGCCGCCGCGCCGCGTTGTCGGAGCGCATATAGGTCGACAAGCGGTCAAAGCTCGCCGGGTCGGCAGGGTCGGGCTCGGCGGTGACGATGGTCGCACCGTGCATCAACTTGTGCGTCAAATTCGCCGGCAGCCGCAGCCGGAAGAAATGCACGAGCGGCAGGTGGATGGCGATGAAGAAGGCGTCCTCGGTGGTGTCGACCAGCTGATGCGGCAGCCCGCCCCAGAACAGGCAGAGATCGCCGGCCGCGAGGCCCAGCGTGTGGCCGTGCATGCGGTATTGCAGCGCACCGCGGAAAACGAAATTGACCTCGACCTGCGCGTGCCAATGCGCTTGACCCATGATGCCGGGCTGCTCGTGGCTGACCACGAGCTTGTTCGGAACCGCCTCGACAGTACTCTTGCGAGGGTCCCAAATCCTTTTGCCGAGCTTCTTACTATCCCGCAATTTCGCATGCCCATTCAGTGGGACGGATGACGCTGCGCACAGGCAGTCTAGAAAGTCCCCGATCCAAGGGCAAACAAAAAGGGAGGACTACATGCGCTTACACTTGGGCCTGGCCGCGCTAGCGCTTGCCATGGCGCTGGGATTGGGCTCGAGCCCGGTTCTGGCGGTTGACGTCACCATATGGTGCTGGGACACCAATTTCAACGGCGCCGCCATGCGAGAAGCTGCCGCCCGCTACAACGTCACGCATCCCGACGTGAACATCATCATCGACGACAGCAACGATCAGAACACCATCCGCATCAAGCTGCAGACGGCGCTGCTCGCGGGCAACACCCAGGGCCTTCCCGACATCGTCCTCATCCAGGACGACTATGCGCAGAAGTACCTGCTCTCCTTCCCGGGTGCATTCGAGCCGCTCAGCGACTCGATCGATATGACCCAGTTCGCGAACTACAAGGTTGCCGCCGCGACGGTCGACGACAAGTCCTACTCGCTGCCCTTCGACTCGGGCGTCACCGGCCTCTTCTATCGCTCCGACTACTTCGCGGCAGCCGGGTTCAGCGCCGAGGACATGCAGAACCTCACCTGGGACCAGCTGATCGAGATCGGCAAGACCGTCAAGGAGAAGACCGGCCACGAGCTCTTCGGCATCGACTACAACGAAGTCGGCTGGATCCGCATGATGCTGAACTCCGCCGGCCAGTGGTACTTCAATGCCGACGGTTCGCTGAACCTCGTCGGCAACCCGACCTTCAAGGCAGCGCTCGAGGTCTACCAGAAGATCTGGGCCAACGGGCTTGCGAAGCCTGTCTCGGGCTGGACCGATTTCACCAACTCCTTCACCGGTGGCGACGTCGCCGCTGTTCCGATCGGCGTCTGGATCGTCGGCACCATCAAGGCCAACGCTGCGGCCGATGCCGGCAAGTGGGCTATTGCGCAGGTTCCGCGGCTCGACACCCCCGGCTCAGCCAATGCCTCCAACTGGGGCGGATCGAGCTGGTATGTTCTCGCCTCGTCGCCGGCCGATGAGATGGCCGCGGCCATCGACTTCCTTAACACCATCTGGGCGGGTGACATCGACTTCTATCAAGCGATCCTCTCCAACACTGGTGCCGTCGGCACGTGGCTCCACGCGCGCGACGGTGCTGCTTACCAGGTCAACGACGACTTCTTCGGCGGCCAACCCGTCTGGCAGGACTTCGCGACCTGGCTGGCTCAGGTTCCGGACATCGACTACGGCATCTTCACCGCCGAGGTCGACTCCGCGATCTCCGCCCAGCTGCCGACGATCGCCCAGGGTGGCGACCTCGACGCCGCGATCGAGGCGATCAACGCGCAGGCGATGCAGGCAACTCAGTAAGGTTTAACGGAAGCGGGAGAAATCCCGCTTCCGCCTTCCCGCCCAGCACGGCATAGTCGGGCTGGGCTCGAGTTTGCGCGAAGCTGGGTGGTGAACGGGGCAGGGGTCGGCCATGGCTGCACGCGCCATCAGAAGAGAGCATATCAACGGCTGGCTTTTCATAGCGCCGGCGCTCATCCTGCTCGGCATCTTCATGATCTACCCAATCCTGTGGTCGCTCTGGATGAGCTTCCAGACAGGCCGCGGCATGAGCTTCAGTTTCGGCGGTTTCGCCAACATCCAGCGCCTGATGCAGGACACGGTGTTCCTGCGCGCGCTCGGCAACACCATGATCTTCCTCGTGGTGCAGGTGCCGATCATGATCGTGCTTGCCCTCTTGTTCGCCGTTGCGCTCAACGACACCAAGCTTTGGGGCCGCGCCTTCTTCCGCACGGCGATCTTTCTGCCCTGCGTGACCTCGCTTGTTGCCTACGCGGTTCTCTTCAAGTCGATGTTCGCGTCAGAGGGCGTGATCAACCAGGCGCTGATGGCGATCGGCATTGGAGCCATCCCATGGCTCACCGACCCGTTCTGGGCCAAGGTGCTGATCATCCTCGCCATCACCTGGCGCTGGACCGGCTACAACATGATCTTCTATCTTGCGGCGCTTCAGAACATCGACCGCGCGATCTACGAGTCGGCCCGGATCGACGGCGTGCCGGCCTGGGCTCGCTTTGTCCACCTCACGCTTCCGATGCTGAAGCCGGTGATCCTCTTCACCACCGTGATCTCGACGATCGGCACGCTGCAGCTCTTCGACGAGCCCTACAACCTCACCATGGGTGGACCATCCCAGGCGACCATGACCCTGTCGTACTACATCTATGACCTGACCTTCCGTTTCATGCCGAGCTTCGGTTACTCGGCGACGGTGTCGTGGGTGATCGTCGTTTTGGTCGGAATCCTGAGCTTTGCGCAGTTCGTGATTGCGCGTGATAGGCGGGGCTCATGACGGAAACTCGCGCAATCGCGGACCGCCTGGGGGAAACCCGCGAGCTGAGTCTGGACCCGGTCTTCCGTTACGTCCGGCGCGGCCTGCTTTATCTCGGGCTCTCGATCGCCGCCTTCGTCTCGATCTTCCCGTTCTACTGGATGTTGGTGGGGTCGACGAACATGTCGCCCGACATCGCGCATGGCAAGGTCACACCCGGCGGCTATCTCTTCGAGAACATCGCCACCTTCTTTGCGACCGTCGACGTGCCGCGCATGTTCTGGAACTCGGCCTTCATCGCGCTCGTGGGAGTTGCGCTGACCCTCATCGTATCGTCGCTCGCGGGCTACGGCTTCGAGGTCTTCAAGTCGCGGTTCCGGGACCGGATCTTCGGCCTCATGCTGCTGATGCTGTCGATCCCGTTCGCGGCGCTCATGGTCCCGCTCTTCATCATGATGGCCGGGCTCGGGCTCATCAACACCTTCACCGCGGTTATCGTCCCGGGCATCGCGTCGATCTTCATCATCTTCTACTTCCGCCAGGCGACGAAGGCCTTTCCCGCGGAGCTGCGCGATGCCGCGCGCATCGATGGCCTCAACGAATGGCAGATCTTCGTTTTCGTCTATCTGCCGGTGATGCGCTCGACCTATGCGGCTGCGATCATCATCGTGTTCATGGGGAACTGGAACAACTACCTCTGGCCGCTGATTGTGCTGCAGGCGGAAGAGAACAAGACCGTCACGCTCATCGTCTCGTCGTTGTCCTACGCTTACGTGCCGGACTATGGCGTCATCATGATCAGCGCCGTGTTCGCAACACTCCCCACACTCCTCATCTTCTTCCTTCTGCAGCGCCGATTCGTCGAGGGACTGCTTGGGGCGGTGAAATAGGCGGCCCATGCGTTCCGTGCTAGCCTTCAGCCACATCTGGATCTTCCACGAGGGCTGCGCTCGGCGCGGCGAGGGGGCGGCTCGAAGCGGCATGGCGGGATTGGGGGAAGGCGAGCGATGAGCGGGCTCAAAATGCGTGGCGTCAGGAAGTCGTTCGGCGCCCTAGAGGTGATCAAGGGCGTCGACCTCGACATAGAGTCCAAGGAATTCGTCGTCTTTGTCGGCCCCTCGGGCTGCGGCAAGTCCACGCTACTACGGATGATCGCCGGGCTGGAGGGGGTCACCTTGGGCGACATCGAGATCGGCGGCCAGCGCGTCAACGATATCGATCCGTCCAAGCGCGGCATCGCCATGGTGTTTCAGACCTACGCGCTCTACCCGCACATGACCGTGCGCGAGAACATGGGCTTTGCCCTCCGCTTCGCCGGCGTGCCGAAGGACGAGATCGCCAAGCAGGTCGGGGCGGCTGCGCGCATCCTCGAGCTCGAGCCGCTGATGGACCGCCGGCCCAAGGAGCTTTCCGGCGGGCAGCGTCAGCGTGTCGCGATCGGCCGCGCTATCGTTCGCCACCCGCAGGTTTTCCTCTTCGACGAGCCACTTTCCAACCTGGACGCCGAGCTTCGCGTCCAGATGCGCGTCGAGATCGCCCGGCTGCATAGGGAACTGGGCGCGACGATGATTTACGTCACGCACGACCAGGTCGAGGCGATGACCCTGGCCGAAAAGATCGTGGTGCTGCGCGAAGGCAGCATCGAGCAGATCGGCAAGCCGCTTGAGCTCTACGACGATCCCGCCAACCAGTTCGTCGCCGGCTTCGTCGGCTCGCCGAGGATGAATTTTCTCAAGGGCAGGGTCGCCGCCGCAAGCGGCCAGGAAATCACCATCAACCTGGTCAACCAGCGCGACACAAAACTGACAAAGCGCTTGACCGGCGTCCCGCCCGGGGTGGACAGCCCGATCACCCTCGGCATCCGGCCGGAACATTTCCGCGAGGCCGGAATGGGCGATTGCGATCTCGAAATCGACATTGACGTCGCCGAACATCTCGGCTCGACGAGCTTCGCCTATGCCAACACGGCCGGCGGCGAGCAGCTGGTGGTCGAGCGCTCTTCCACCCCTCCCGAAGGCGATCCGGACCGGATCGTCGTCTCGATTCCGGCGGAAAAGACGTTTGTGTTTTCGGCGGACGGCGCCCGAATCCGCTAGCCGCGGTACCCCCTGCGGCCGGGTTTTGCGGCGAAAGACGCCGCCAGACGGGGTTTTCGCCGCCGCATAAACCAATTCTTGAGGCCATTCGGCCGAAACTAGGCCCGAAATCTTGCGCGATGGGGTCCCATGTTCAGGCGCTTGCCGGTTTTGGCCCTTCTGCTGCTGACGATCTGTTCGGTCGGCCTGTTCGCGACCGGCGGTCATTTCGCCGCGTCGTTTCTGATCGAGGCGCAGCGCGCCCGCCAGCTTGACGATCTCGTACAGCTGGCGTTGCGCCGCTCCGAGACCGCCGTCGATTACGGCGCCGACGCCCTCGACGATCTGGCCCTGATGGGGCCGCTGGCCTGCGATGCAGTCTCGCTCCAGGCGGTGCGCTTTCACGTCTATCAGCGCGGCCCGGTCAAGGACATCCGGATCGTCAACCGCGATGGCGGCGTGCGCTGCTCGGCCTATTCGGAGACCCTCGAATTCGACCGCAGCTGGGTTTCCCGCGACGAGATGCTGCCCTCGGCCGACGCGACGCTCCGCCTCTTCAGGGTCGACCAGTTCTTCGGCATCGCCCTCGGCGTTCTGAAGGACATCGATGCCGACAACTCGCTGATTGCCATCCTCGGCTTCTCGACCGCGCTGCTCGACGTCATGCCCGTCGAGCTGCGCGACCATAGCGAGGTCGCGGTCGAGCTCGCCGACGGCAGGCCGATCGCCAACATGCGGACCGGCGAGCAAACGCCGGCGCTTGCGGGCCGCGTTCTGACGGTGACAGCATCCTCCGCCCGCTACCCGCTCAACAGCGTCATCCGCGTCGAGGCGGAAGCCGTCGCGGCCTGGAACCGCGAAGCCTATACCCCGATCATCGTCCTGGCGGTTGCCCTCGGATTCGCCTTCGGTCTCTTGCTCGCCCGGGCGCTGTCGCGGCCCGAAAGCCCCGTCGCCGACCTCGACCGGGCGATCGCGGCGCGCGAATTCAAACCCTATTTGCAGCCGACCTTCGATCTCGCGACGGGGGCGATTACCGGCTGCGAGATTCTTGCCCGCTGGGTGAAGGCCGACGGCTCGGTGCTGGCGCCCGCCCGGTTCATCAACCTCGCCGAGGAATCCGGACGCATCGCCGCGATGACCTGGCAGCTGCTGTCGCAAGCCCTCGCCGACCTCAGGGCCGAGCTCAGGCGCGACAAGCTGTTCAAGCTCTCGGTCAATATCGCGCCCAGCCATTTCATCGCGCCGGGATTCGTCAACGATTTGCGCCGGGTGGTCTCGGCGGCCCGCGTCGCCCACCGCCAGATCGTCGTCGAGCTGACCGAACGCGAAGTCTACGAGGATCTCGAGAAGGCCGCCGCGGTGGTCGCCGAATTGCGCAGCTACGGTTTCCGCGTCGCCATCGACGATGTCGGCATCGGCAACAGCGGTCTGTCGCAGCTGCAGCGGCTGGGCGCCGACATATTGAAGATCGACAAATTCTTCGTCGATGCGATCAATCGCGACGCGACCGCCCGCTCGATCGTCGAAATGCTGGTCCGCCTTGCCGACAAGCTCAACATGTCAAGCGTCGCCGAGGGCGTCGAAGACGCCGTTCAGGTCGAGGCGCTGCGCCAATGCGGGGTTTCGATTGGCCAGGGCTATTATCTCAGCCCGCCGGTGCCGCCCGCCGCCTTCCTCGAACTTCTCGAGACGGTGCGGCACGACAACGCCCCCGCCAAAACGCAGGTCTCCGCCGCCTGACATAGACCGCGCCAGGCCATTGACAGGGGCGCCGGGCGCCTTCCACACTGCCCGCCAGCCTACGCCGCCGGGGCGCGCATGCTGCAAGTCCTGAAGTCGCCGGCCGCCATCATTCGGGCGGCCTTTTTCGTGCAATCGCTCTGCATCGGCGGCTTTTTCTCGCGGCTGGCCGAGATTCAACTCAACATGGGCGCCAGCACGGCCGAGCTCGGCATCGGGCTTTTGGGGGTCGATGTCGGCGCGTTCCTGTCCCTGCCCTTTGCCGCCCGGGCGATCGAGCGGATCGGCAACCGCAACACCCTCTTGTACGGCACGCCGTTTTTCGCGCTCACCGTGGCGCTGACCTCGCTCGCGCCCAACTACATCGTGTTTTTCTTCCTCGCCATGTTCGTCGCCGTCGGTTTCACCTTCACCGCCATCGCCATGAATGTCGAAGCCGACCGGATCGAATTCGCCACCGGCCGCCGCATCATGAATTCCTCTCACGGCATGTGGAGCCTCGGCTTCTTTATCTCGTCGCTGATCGGCACCGCCATCGTCGCGCTCGGAACCTGGCCGGCGCTGCATCTTTTCGCCGCCGTGCCGGTGATGGCGGTCGCCGCGTCTTACCTCATTGGGCCAATGCAGGAGTCTCCGCCGCGGCCGCATGTGGGCGAGGGAAAGGTCCGGCGTTTCGTCCTGCCGACATCGGCAACGCTGCTCCTCATCGCTTTCGCGTTCGGCAGCATCTGGCTTGAGGCCGCCGCGCGCAGCTGGTCGGTGATTTACCTGCGCGACGTCTTCCACACCGCCAACTGGGTCGCGACGCTGACCTTGCCGGTCTGCCTTGGCGCGCAGGTCGTCGGGCGCTTGCTCGGCGACCGCTGGATCGAACGCTTCGGCCCGGTCAGGGTCGCAATGGTCCTGACCGCCGTTTCCTTTGTCGGTCTGGTGCTGGTCGTGCTCGGCATTTCGGTGCCAGTCTCGCTCTTCGGCTTCGTTCTAATCGGCGTCGGCTTCGCCACCGCCTTTCCGCAGACGCTCTCCGCCGCGGCGCGCCTTGGCGACCGCCCCGCCGCCGAGAACCTGGCGTCGATCCAGCAGATGAATACGATCGTGTTGTTCCTCGCCCCGCCGGTGATGGGCTTCACCGCGAGCCAATGGGGTATGCAGGTGTCGTTCGCGCTGATCCTGCCGCTGCTGGTTGTGGCCTTCGTGCTGGCGCTCAACCTTGCCGAGCGGCGGCCCCCGCCGCTTCGGAGGTCCCCGCCGGCGCCTGATCCCTATTGAGCGATCAGCTGTCCGCGCACCTCCCCGCCCGGATGGGCGGCGGTATGCAGATTGACATAGTACAGCCCCGCCAGCAGATCGGCTGCCTGGACCTGGGTCAGTGTCGCCGACCCGGTGATCGGGCTCACCTCGATCGGGTCGAACTCGATCAAGATGCCGGCATTGCTGCCGGGCTCGACCGGCCCGTGAATATGGGCGCCGATCGCCGGCCCGCTCAGACCCTCATAGGTGACCGTCCAGTCGAGGATCATGGATTCGGTGTCGAACGTGGCTTCCGCCAGGCCCGTCGCGGCGACCCCATTGGGGGGCGCCTCGTTCAGTCCGGACAACTCCGCCGTAAGCGCGATCGTCTTGGCATACGCCACCCCGACCCCGGCGAGACCGAGAGCCAGCGCCGCCGCCAGCAATGCTGAGACCAGCCGATTCATCTGTTCTTCCCTCCTCTGTACGGCCGGTTCGCCGGATTGGCGTGCGCCGGGCATTGGCGCGATCATACAACGGTTGGGCGCCCCCGCATTCAATTCGTCGTGAGAAAATTCTTCCGCAGCCGGCCTTGCGGCGCCAGTCCGCTCGTCTGCCGGCTTGTCGGGGCCGGGGTTTTGACCGAGGATGGCGCCGAAGGGGCACGCCCGCGCTGGGGTCTTGCGCCAGCGGCGGTGCTGTTCGGCTGAAGGCTCGAGCGGGAGGCACAACCATGGCGGAAAACGGCGGCAGACTTTCGGGTCCGAGGTGCATTGCGCTCGTCGGACCCTTCGCCAGCGGCAAGACCACTTTGCTCGAGGCGATTCTCGCCCGAACCGGGGCGGTGACGCGCCAGGGGCGCGTGCCGGAAGGCAACACGCTCGGGGATGCCTCCGCCGAGGCCCGGGCCCATGGGATGAGCGTCGAGGTCAACATCGCCGACGCCGAATTCATCGGCGATCGCTATACATTTTTCGACTGCCCGGGCTCGGTCGAGTTCCAGTTCGAAAGCCGCCCGATCCTCAGCGGGGTTGACGCGGCGATCGTCGTCGCCGAACCCGAACCCAAGAAGGTCCCGGCCCTGCAGGTGATCCTGCGCGACCTCGAAAGTCGCGCCGTTCCCCACATGCTGTTCCTCAACAAGATGGACAAGACCGAGGGCAGCGTCCGCGAAATCCTCAAAATGCTGCAGCCCGCCTCGAGCGTCCCGCTGGTCCTGCGGCAACTCCCGCTCCGGAGCGGCACCACCGTAACTGGCTTTATCGATCTTGCTCTCGAGCGCGCCCACGTTTACCGCGAGGGCGCCGAAAGCGAGATCGTGCCCATCCCCGAGGGCGAATTCGCCCGCGAGCACGAGGCGCGATTCGCCATGCTCGAACAGGTCGCCGATTTCGACGACGCGCTGCTCGAGGAACTGCTCGAGGACCGCACCCCCGAGACCGATCGGGTTTTCGCCGATCTGGTGCGTGAATTCCGCGACGGGCTGATCTGCCCGGTCTTCATCGGCTCGGCCGAGCACGGCAATGGCATTCTGCGGCTGCTGAAGGCGCTCCGCCACGAGGCCCCGACGATCGTCGAGACCCGGGCCCGGCTTGGATTGGCCGATGCCAATTCGCCTGCGATCCAGCTGATGAAAACCTTTCACACCGCCCATGGCGGCAAGCTCTCGGCCGGCCGGGTCCTTGCCGGGGCGATCGAGGACGGGCAGATTCTTGCCGCCCCCGACGGCTCGGAAAGCCGGATTTCCGGCCTCTTCCGTCTGCAGGGCGCGGAGACAAGCAAGCGCGACAAGGCAATGGCGGGCGAGACCGTCGGACTCGGTAAGGTCGAGGCGGGCGAGACCGGTGAGACGCTCTTTCTCGCTTCCATGACCGGCGAAAAGCGCAATCTTGCCCCGCTCGCCGCAATGCAGCCGGTGATGTCGTTGGCGGTCTCCCCGATGCAGCGCAAGGACGACGTGCGCCTTTCCGCCGCGCTCGCCAAAATCGTTGAGGAAGACCCCTCGCTCAGCGTCCGGCAGCTGGCCGAAACCGGCGAGACCATCCTTGCCGGCCAGGGCGAAATGCATTTGCGGGTGATCCTCGAAAAGCTGACCGGCAAGTACGGTATCCAGGTCTCGACCGCCCCCCCGCAGATCGGCTACCGCGAGACCATCCGCAAGCCGATCTCTCAGCACGGCCGGCATCGGAAACAATCCGGCGGCCACGGCCAGTTCGGCGACGTCATCCTCGAGATCAGGCCGCTCGAGCGCGGCCGCGGCATCGAGTTCGCCGAGGCGGTCACCGGCGGCTCGGTGCCGAAGCAATATTTCTCCTCCGTCGAGACCGGCGTGCGCGACTATCTGACATCCGCCGGGCCGCTCGGCTTTCCGGTCGTTGACGTGTCGGTGACCCTTATCGACGGCTCCTATCATAGCGTGGATTCCTCCGACATGGCGTTCAAGGCCGCCGCCCAGATCGCGATGCGCGAGGGCATGCCGGAGTGCTCGCCGGTCCTCTTGGAGCCCGTCCTCGACGTGACGGTCTTCTGCCCGTCCGATGCGACCGCCCGGATCAACGCGATCCTCTCCAGTCGCCGCGGCCAGATTCTCGGCACCGATGCCCGCCACGGTTGGGACGGCTGGGACCAGGTGCGCGCCATGGTCCCCGAGGCCGAGATCCAGGACCTGATCGTCGAGCTGCGCTCGGCGACCGCCGGGGTCGGCAGCTTCGTGCAGAAATTCGATCATCTGGCTGAGTTGACCGGCCGGCTGGCCGAGCCGGTCATGAGCAAGTTCGGCCGCAACGCCGCTTGAACGCGACCACAGCGCTACTGACCGCGGGTCAATTGTCCACAATGGCCGGGAAAGCGCTCGCCCGGAATTTGACAGGCGGATAAAAAGCCAATCAACTGGTTGTTAACAATCCGCGCACCCGCTGCAGGGGCTGGCGGGCACGGATGCGGGCGCCGACGCGGCGACCCGCGTGCGGGGGATTAATGGTGGAGTTTGAGGCCAGTGCTCGCCGTCCGGCGAGTCTCCTTTCGCCAACGCAACGGGATTTTCGAACCAGGCGGGGCGACCCTTCGGGCGGCCTCTCTGGCATGGTGGCTCGGGCGCGCTCAAGGGGCGTCCGCCCGGCACCGGCAAAACAACAAGCCTAATGGGGCCACACAGGAGGGACTGATGACCGACGCAACACCAAAGGGGACGGGCGGCGTCACCTATGCCAACCGCGACAAGGGTTATTTCGAAAAGCGCGGGCTCACCCGCTACGCCAAGGTCTGGCACCTCTGGGCGCTGGGGGTTGGCGCCGTCATCTCCGGTCACTTCTCCGGGTGGAACTTCGGCTTCGCAACCGGCGGCTGGGGCGGCATGCTCGTCGCCGGCGCCATCATCGCCGTCATGTATCTGGGGCTGGTCTTCTGCATCGCCGAGATGAGCCCGGCGCTGCCCCATACGGGGGCCGCCTATTCCTTCGCCCGCTCGTCGATGGGCCCGTGGGGCGGCTTCATCACCGGCCTGTTCGAGAACGTCGAATACGTCATCACTCCGGCGGTCGTCGTCACTTTCATTTCCGCCTATTTCAGTTCGATCGTCGGCCTCGATGCGGCCTGGTCGCCGCTGATCTGGATCGCCTTCTATGCGGTCTTCCTGGCGCTCAACATTTACGGCGTTGCCTTGAGCTACCGGGTGACCTTGGTCGTCACCCTGATTTCGCTCGCGGTGCTGGTGGTGTTCTGGATCAGCGCCATCCCCAACATGGATTTCTCCCGCTGGGCGCTGAATATCGGCGTCGGGCCGGACGGCACGGCCGTGGAATTGCCGGAAGGCAACGGCTCGTGGTTCCCGTTCGGCTTCTCGGGCGTCCTCGCCACGCTGCCCTTCGCGGTCTGGCTGTTCCTCGCCATCGAGCAGTTGCCGCTCGCCGCCGAGGAAGCGGTCGACCCGAAAAAGGACATGCCGCGCGGCATCCTCCTCGGCATGGTGACGCTCATCGTCTCGGCCTTCATGATCGTCTTGCTCAACCCTTCGGTGATCGGGGTCGGCTCATTCAAGCTCGGCTCCTCGCTTGAGCCGTTGCTCGACGGCTTCCGGGCGGTCTATGGCACCACCGGGGTGACCGTACTCGGCCTCGTCGCACTCACCGGACTGATCGCTTCGTTCCATACCATCCTCTACGCCCAGGGGCGGCAGGTCTATTCTCTCAGCCGCGCGGGCTATTTCCCCTCGGCCCTGTCGGTGACCCACACAAGGTACAAGACCCCGCACATTGCCATGATCGCCGGATCGCTGCTTGGTCTCGCGGTGATGCTGGTCATCTGGTTCGCCAACGGTGCCGCCGGGGGCGGGGCGATCATCGGCAGCGTCTTGCTCAACATGGCCGTGTTCGGCGCCATGCTGAGCTACATCGCCCAGGGGATCAGCTTCATCCTGTTGCGCCGCAACCTGCCCAATATCGAGCGGCCATATCGCTCCCCGCTCGGCAATTGGGGTGCGGGGGTGACGATCGTCATCGCGGCGGTGACGCTCTACTACCAGCTGCAGGACCCCAACTTCTATCGGGGCGTCATCTGGGTGATCGTCTGGCTCGCCGTCGGCATCGCTTATTTCGCGCTGGTCGGCCGCAACCGGCTCATCCTCTCGCCCGAGGAAGAGTTCGCACTGGCCCACAAGGCGAAGTAGGCCGGCGCAAATCCGGGGCCGCGGCGCGATCCGCGGCCCCGTTCGTTCATTCGCCGTAGCAGGAGTTTTCCATCGTGGCGGCCTATTCGCTCGAGGCGCTCAAGGCCGATGTCGCCAAGGGCACGATCGACACCGTCCTCGTCGCCTTCCCCGACATGCAGGGCCGGCTGATCGGCAAGCGGTTCCACGCCACGTATTTCCTCGAGTCCGCGCATGAGGAAACCCACGGCTGCGATTACCTTTTGGCCAACGACATCGACATGGAGCCGGTGCCCGGTTATCGGGCCGCCAATTGGGAAAAAGGCTACGGCGACTTCGTCCTGAAGCCCGACCTTTCAACGCTGCGCCGCGCCGCTTGGCTCGAAGGGACCGCGCTGGTCCTCGCCGACGTCCTCGACCATCACCACCGCCATCCCATCCCGCACAGCCCCCGCGGCATCCTGCGCACCCAGTTGAAGCGGCTCGAGGCGATGGGGCTCACCGCCAACTTCGCTTCCGAGCTTGAATTTTATCTTTTCGACGATTCCTACCGCGCCGCCTTCGACAAGCGCTATTCCGGGCTTACCACCGCCGGCTACTACATCCAGGACTACCACATCTTCCAGACCACCAAGGAAGAAGCGGTGATGCGCGCCGTGCGGCGCCATCTCGACGCTTCGGGCATTCCGGTCGAGAACTCCAAGGGCGAATGGGGTCCCGGCCAGGAGGAGATCAATATCCGCTACGCCGAAGCCCTCGAAATGGCCGACCGCCACACGATCCTGAAGACCGCGATCAAGGAAATCGCCTCGGCCCAGGGCAAAGCCGTGACCTTCATGGCCAAATGGAATTATGGGTTGGCCGGCAATTCGAGCCATATCCACATGTCGCTCGCCAACGCCTCGGGCAGGAATGTCTTCTACGACCCCAAGGCCGAGCACGCCATGTCGCAGACGATGCGGCATTTCATGGCCGGGCTTCTCGCCCACGCCCAGGAAATCACCTGGTTCCTCGCGCCCTACGTCAATTCCTACAAGCGCTTCCAGGTCGGCACCTTCGCGCCCACCAAGGCGATCTGGAGCCACGACAACCGCACCGCCGGCTTCCGGCTCGTCGGCGGCTCGACCAAATCCGTCCGCGTCGAATGCCGGATCGGGGGCGCCGATCTCAATCCCTATCTCGCCTTCGCGGCGCTGCTCGCCGCCGGCCTCGACGGAATCGAGGAAAAGCGCGAGCTCGAAGCGGCCTTTTCGGGTGACGCTTATCAGGGCAAACGGCTGCGCGAGGTGCCGAAAACCCTGCGCGACGCGATTGCCGCCATGCGCAAATCGAAAATGCTGCACGAGGCGTTCGGCGAGGCGGTGATGGAACATTACCTTCACACCGCCGAATGGGAACAGTTCGAATATGACCGCCGCGTCACCGACTGGGAACTGATGCGCGGCTTCGAGCGTTCCTGACCGGGGACAAAATGCCCATCTCCGCCAACTGGAACTATCCGACTTCGGTGCGCTTTGGCGCCGGCCGCATCAAGGAACTGCCCGAGGCGCTGAAAGTCGCCGGCATCTCGCGGCCGCTTTTTGTCACCGATGCCGGGCTCGCGACGCTCCCGGTCACCCAGGCGACCCTCGATCTCCTTGCCGCCGCCGGTGTTCCGGTCAAACTTTTCTCCGACGTCAAACCCAACCCGGTCGCCGCCAATGTCGAGGCCGGCCTCAGCATCTTCCGCAGCGGCGACCATGACGGCGTCATCGCCTTCGGCGGCGGCTCGGGGCTCGACACCGGCAAGGTCATCGCCTTCATGGCCGGCCAGACCCGCCCGATGTGGGACTTCGAGGATATCGGCGACTGGTGGACCCGCGCCGACCCGAAAGCCATCGCGCCCATTATTGCCGTGCCGACGACCGCCGGCACCGGCTCGGAAGTCGGCCGCGCCGGGGTCATCACCAACGAAGCGACCCACACCAAGAAGGTCATCTTCCATCCGCTGATGATGCCAAAAATCGTCATCGCCGACCCCGAACTGACCGTCGGCATGCCGCCCTCCATCACCGTCGGCACCGGGATGGACGCGCTCGCCCATTGCCTCGAAGCCTATTGCTCGCCCGGTTTTCATCCGATCGCCGACGGCATCGCGGTGGAAGGCATTCGCCTGGTTTTCGAGAATCTGCCGAAGGTTTTTGCCGACCCCAAAAACCTCGAGGCGCGCGGCAACATGATGGCCGCCGCCGCCATGGGCGCCGCCGCCTTCCAGAAGGGGCTGGGGGCGATTCACTCGCTGTCGCACCCGGTCGGTGCCCTCTACGAGACCCATCACGGCACGACCAACGGCGTCTTCATGCCCTATGTGCTGGTCGTCAACCGCGCCGCGATCGAGGCGCGGATCGGGCGGCTCGCGGCATATCTGGGCCTCAAGTCCTCCTTCGACGCCTTCCTCGAGGCGACGCTTTCGCTCCGCGCCGCGCTGAAGGTGCCCCATACCTTGGCCGACTTCAAAATTCCCGCCGGCCGGCGCGAGGAGATCGCCGATATGGCCATCCTCGATCCGACCGCCGGCGGTAATCCGCTTAAACTCACCCGCGACTTGGCATTGGAAATCTTCGACCGGGCGATGGCGGGGGATCTCTCCTAACCCTTCCCCAGAAAGGGGGAGGGTAGGGCGGGGGTTGATCGGGCGAGTTCAACCCCCTCCCGGCGCTGCGCGCCGACCTCCCCTTTCTGGGGGAGGTGAGATCAGGCCCACCCCTTGACTTGCCCGCCGTCCCGATTTGTCTAGGGCTGCGAGGAGACGTTCATGTCGGCATATCCAAGACCTCTCAACTTCATCAACGGCAAATGGGTCGCCCCCGCCTCGGGCAAGACGATCGCGATGATCGCCCCGTCCGACGGCAAACAATTCGCCGAGATCGCCCGCGGCACCGCGCCCGATATCGATCGCGCAGTCGCCGCGGCGCGCGCCGCCTTCGAGGGCAAATGGGGCGCTACGACTGCCGTCGAACGCGGCCGGGCACTCGGAAGAATGAGCGCGCTGATCCTTGCCAACGCCGGCGAGCTCGCCGACCTCGAGGCGCGCGATGCCGGCAAGCCGATGAAACAAGCCAGGAACGACATCGCGGTCGCCGCCCGTTATTTCGAATTCTATGCCGGGGCCGCCGACAAGATCATGGGCGATACCATCCCGTTTCTCACCGGCTATCAGGTGATGGTGCTGCGCGAGCCGCGCGGGGTCACCGCCCACATCATTCCGTGGAATTATCCGGCGCAAATGTTCGCGCGCACCGTTGCTGCCTCACTCGCCGCCGGCAATGCGGTCGTCGTCAAACCCGCCGAGGAAGCCTGCCTGAGCACCATCAGCATGACCGAGCTCTTCGCCGAGGCGGGCCTGCCGCCGGGCACGCTCAATCTTGTCACCGGCCTCGGCGAGGAATCCGGCGCCGCGCTCGCCGCCAATCCCGGCATCGATCTGTTGTCGTTCACCGGCTCGCCGGAAGTCGGCACGCTCGTCCAGCAGGCCGCGGCCAGGAACCACGTGCCGTGCGTCCTCGAACTCGGCGGCAAGTCGCCGCAGATCGTTTTCGCCGACGCCGACCTGAATCGCGCGACCGACGCCATCGTTAACGCCATCGTCCAGAACGCCGGCCAGACCTGCTCGGCCGGCAGCCGGGCGCTGATCGAAGAAAAAATTTATCCCGAATTCATGAAAGTGCTGGGGGACCGCTTCCGGGCGCTGAAGACCGGCCCGCACAACCTCGATCTCGATTGCGGCCCGCTGATTTCCGCCGAGCAGAAAGCCCGCGTTGAGAAATTCCTCGCCCGCGCCAAACAAGACAAGATCGTCACGGTCGCCACCGGCACGCTCGATCCGCGCGCTCCGGCAAGCGGATTTTACATCGCCCCGACTTTGCTTGATCGCGTCCCGCCAGATCACATGCTCGCCCAGGAGGAAGTCTTCGGCCCGGTCCTCGCCGCCATTCCCTTCAAGGATGAAGACGATGCCATCCGCATCGCCAACGGGACCGCCTTCGGCCTTGTCGCCGGGGTGTGGACCGAGAACGGCGGCCGCCAGATGCGCATGGCCAAGGCGATCCGCGCCGGCCAGGTCTTCATCAACGGCTACGGCGCCGGCGGCGGCGTTGAACTGCCGTTCGGCGGCTTCAGGCACTCCGGCCACGGCCGCGAGAAGGGCATGGAATCGCTGAGGGAATTCACCGTCGCCAAGACCGTGATCTTCAACCACCAGAAGCCAGGCGGCTAGGTTTCGCCCATGCACGAAGCTCGCCCCGAAGAATGGGTCGTCGGCGATCATCCCGACCTGGCAATTGTCCTCGCCCATGGCCGCGGCGGCTCGCCCGCCGACATGCGCAATCTCGCCGCCGGCTTCGGGCTCGACAATGTCCGCTTCGTCTTTCTCAAGGCCGATGAAGGGACCTGGTACCCGAAGCCTTTCATGTCGCCGTTCGCCGACAACGAGCCGTGGCTTTCCGCCGCGCTCGCCCATTACGACCGCGCGGTGAGCCGCCTGATGGCCGGAGGCGTGCCCGAAACCGGGATCGTCGTCGGCGGCTTCTCGCAGGGCGCGTGTCTGACCTCCGAATATCTGGCGCGCCACCCGCGCCATTATGCCGGCGCGATAATTCTCACTGGTGGCCTGATCGGGCCTGCGGGCACCCGCTGGCCCGTCCGTTCCGAGCTTGCCGGCATGCCGGTCTATTATTCATCGTCCGAAATCGACGAATGGATCCCCGTCGCCCGCGCCCGCGAGACGATCGCCTGGCTCAACTCATCCGGCGCTTCGGTGAAAGTGCAAATCTTCCCCGACCGCACCCACCGGGTCAGCGACGAAGAGATCGGCGGGGCGCGAAGCATCATCGACCGCGCCCGGACGTGAGGGGCGAGGGGAGAACAGGGTGAGCGTTGCGATCCTCGGCTCCCTCAACATGGATATCGTGCTCTCGGTCGGCCATCTGCCGCGGCCCGGCGAGACGATTTCCGGGGCGAAGCTGGCGCATTTTCCCGGCGGCAAGGGCTCCAATCAAGCCATCGCCTCGGCCCGCCTCGGCTCTCCCACCAGCCTCATCGGCGCGGTTGGCAGGGACGCATTCGGCGAAACGCTCCTCGCCTATCTCAACGAGTCGGGTGTCAGGACAGATGCCGTCGCCCGGCTCGAAGGCGAAGCCACCGGTCAGGCGTTCATCTGCGTCGCCCGGGACGGCGAGAATTCGATTGTCGTCGTCCCCGGCGCCAACCACGCGATCTCGCCCGCCTCGGTCGCGGGTGCGGCGCCCGGAAAACATCGGGTGTTTTTGAGTCAGCTCGAGGTTCCGGTCGAAGCAGTCGAGGCGTTCTTTTCGAGCCCCGCCGCGAAGGCCGGCATCCGCATTCTCAACGCCGCCCCCTCGGTCGTCGCGGCGCGATCGCTCTTCGGTCACCCCGATTACCTGATCGTCAATGAGACCGAGCTTGCCGCTTTTGCCGGCGCCGCCACCCCGCTCGACGAGCCCGCCGAAATCGCGCGCCTCGCCCGCACCCTCATTGCTCGTTCCGGCCAGGCCGTCGTCGTCACCCTCGGCAAGATGGGAGCGGTGGCGGTGACATGGCAGAAGTTACTGGAATATGCGGGTTACAATGTGAAAGTCCGCGATACTACGGGGGCCGGTGACTGCTTCTGCGGGGCCTTGGCCAGCGCCCTCGATTCCGGTCAACCCATTGACTCGGCAATGCGATTTGCCAATGCCGCCGCCGCGATCTCGACCACCCGGCCCGGCGGCGGCCCGTCCATGCCGACGCGTTCCGAAGTCGCCGAGATTCTGGAATAAAATTAAATAGTTTCAGGCACTTGCCAGTCCTTCCAGATCGCCTTGAGTTCGAGATGCAGAGTCATCGGATCGAACGGCTTGGGGATCACCCCCGCCGCGCCGATGTCGAAATATTTCGATATTTCATGGTGTTGCACCCTGGCGGTGATCATCACTACCGGGATCGAGGTGATCTTTGGATCGGACTGGATTCGCTTCAGCGTCATCGGCCCGTCGATTCCCGGCATCATCACGTCGAGGAGGATCAGATCGGGATTGATTTCCCTGGCTAATTCGATCGCCGCGAGCCCGTTCGAGCAGGTGGTGACATCGAAATCGGCCACCACCTCCAGCGTCATCCGCGCCACTTCCAGAATGTCCTTGTCGTCGTCGACACAGAGGACCGATTTCAGCTCGCCCATTTGCTCTCTCCGGCCTCGGGTTCGATCAGTTTCGCGATGGCGCGGACGATTTCGCGGACCGAGACGTGCGAACGCACCAGCACCAATTCGATCTCTTGATTAAGCGGGGGCAGTCCGTTGGCCGCGGCCAGCACCAGGACCGGAATCTCCGCCGCGTCGAGCAGCGGCTGCGGGTCGTTGATCAGTCGCTCGCCTAACCCGCCCGGCCTGGTCATATCGGCGACGACCACCGCGAATTTTTCGCCCTGCAGCAGCCATTCGGCGTCGCGCAGGCTGGTCGTGGTGACAAGCCGCGCCGACCCGCTCAACGCCGCTTCCAGCACCCGGCTGAAATCCCCGTCATCGGCGACATAGAGCACTCGTGCCAACGCCAGACCCGCGACGGCCGGCCGCCGGTCGGGCGCCGGCACCCTGGCGGCAGCCGCCGCCTCGTCGGCGATCGGCAGGTCGACCCAGAACGTCGTGCCGTTGCCGGTCGAGGACGAAAAATCGATGCCGCCGCCCAGTTGCTCGACGATCTGCAGCGCGATGGACAGCCCGAGGCCCGTGCCCCCGCGCTCGCGCGTCAGCGTGGTATTCGACTGCGCGAAGCGGCTGAAGATGCGGTTGCGGAATTCCTCCGGAATTCCCTCGCCATGGTCGACGACCGACAGCCGCGCCCGGCCGTTGGCTCGCGCCACCGAAATCTCGACCGTGCCGCCTTCGGGGGAATGCTTGACTGCGTTGGAAATGAGGTTTGACATCACCTGCATCAGCCGCGCCGCGTCAATCCTCACTTTCAGCGAGGCGATCTGGGTCGGCTTCAGTTCGACCCGATAGCGCTCCGCGTAGGCGCGATTGGCGATGGCGGCCTGTTCGGCCTGCTTGCCGAGATCCTCGATCGTATAGGCGAATTCCATCCGGCCCGAGGCCACCTTGTCGAGGTCAAGAATGTCGTTGAGCAGCAGGATCAGCCGCTCGCTGTTGGACAGCGCAATGTCGATCAGTTGGCCGACGCGCGGGGACAGCGCTCCGGTCTGGGTGCCGGCGATCAGCCCCAGCGAGCCGCGGATCGAGGTCAGCGGCGTTCTAAGCTCGTGGCTGACCATCGACACGAAGTCCGATTTCAACTGTTCCATCCGCTTGAGCTCAGTGATGTCGCGGATAAACCCGCACAGGAACCGGCGCTCGCCGTGATGAACCTCGCTGATCGACAGTTCGAGCGGGAAGAGCGAACCGTCCTTGCGCAGCCCTTCAAGTTCCCGGCGGCTGCCGATAAGGGCGGCTTTCCCGGTTGCCTTGTGGTCCCTGAAATCGCCCTCGAGCGTCTCTCGGTACGGCGGCGGCAGCAGCATTGAGGCTTTCTTGCCGACGACTTCCGCGGCCCGGTAGAGGAACAGCCGTTCGGCGGCCGGATTGAAACTCTCGATCAGACCGCGTTCGTTGATGGTGACCATGCCGTCCATCATTTTGGCGAGGATGTCGCCGTAGCGCCGCTCCCCGGCCGCGAGCTGCTGCGATTTGAGCCGCACCTGCCGGCGCACCATGTCGGCCTGCCGTGCAAAGGTCATCAGCAACGCCCCGAAAAGTGCGGTGAAGAGATACCCCGCGGCGAGGATCAGTTCTGGCAGCATGCTCGCGACCGACGCCTCGAACCCGGGGGTGCTTGTCCAGACGAGGGTGAAGCTTTTCTGCATGAACGCGAGCTGCCGCGTCACCGTGAAGCGGCGCTCGGCAGTCCCTTGGCGATCCGCGTCAAGACTTGAATAGACGAGCTCGCCGGCGTTCGGTTGGTCGCCCTGGTAGACGGTGAGAGCGGTCATTTCCCCGGGATCGTTCGTCAGCGCGCCGAAATAGCCATCGGCCGGAAAGCGGGCGAATAGCCACCCCAGCGCTGCCGCCTGGCGCTCGGCCTGCGTGGCGATTGGCAGGCGCGGATCGAAAAGCGGCTCGAGCAGCATGAACTCGCTTGCCGCCCCCACCCCGACCGGATCGCTCAGCGCCGCCGCCCCGGTTTGACGCGCCAGAAGCGCCGCTTCGACCCAGCTGTCCTCCGATCCGATATCGAACCCGACGATCCCGCGATTGCTCGCCTCGGGCTCGGCATAACGGACGACAAGATGCTCCCCACCACCGGCCGCGGGGTGAATTTCAAAGCTTGGGTTGAGCCGTCGCTGTTCCGCCGCGTAGGGCTCGAGCCGCGACGCCGGCACGAGGTCGACAACTCCGATGCCCTTGATTCCGGGCAGCGAGGTCGCGAGCCCAAGGGCATCGACGAACTTCCGCCATTCGGGACGCGAAACCGCGATTGAGCCGGCGATAAATCCGGCTCCGGCCTTCAAGGTCTGCAGGTAGGCAGCCGTGCGGTTGAGGAGTGCCGCCTCGCTTTCGGCAACCAGGTGATCGAACGTTTCCTGACGGCGGTCCTCGGCCTGCTGTCGCGCCGCATTCCAGCTGAACAGCGAGACCACCAGCGGCACCAGGAGCACGAAGATCGCCATGCCACGGCCGACGCGAGGGAAATTGCGCCCGCGTTTTATCCTCCCGGCTCTCTTGGAGGTCGACGGCTTCGGCTCCGCGTCCATGTGTAGTCCAGCTATCCCGGCAGCCAGTCCGCGCCGAACGAGGCGGGAGCGCGGCCGCCCTGCCATTGCGGCGGGGAAACCTTATGTTCATCTGATTTGATTCCGGGTTAAGCGGAAGGACCGGGAATATATGTATAGGGGCTCAAATGACCAGCGCCCCCGCCACATAAGGCCACACTTCGGTGCCGCCATGCCGGATCATGTCGAGCGCCACATAAAGGATCACCGCGAGCCCCAGATAGGCGATCCAGCGGTGCCGCTGCAGGAGCTTTGAAATCACCATTGCCGCGAATCCCATCAGCGCCACGCTGAGGA
>JBBECE010000032.1:0-79867 GCA_040881985.1 Cucumibacter sp. | reverse complement strand
CCATCATGGAGCGTAGAGGGGACGCCTGAATGGACAATTCGGTAGTCGGCCGCGCCGTCTTCTGGCTCGCGAGATCGACTGCGATCGGCGGCGGCGTCGCGCTTTCAGTGGTCGTTGTTATTGTCGTCGTGAGCGTCATCGGCCGAGCCCTGATCCCCTTGGGGCTCGGGCCGATCCAGGGCGACTTCGAGATGGTACAGGCCGGCGTCCTGTTCGCGGTATTCGCCTTCATGCCCTGGTGCCATCTCGAACGTGGTCATGCGATCGTGGCGATCGTGACCGACCGTTTCTCCCCCAGGTTCGGAGCACTCGCCGAATTCATCTGGGATCTGCTCATGTTGGTGGCAGCGGCCCTCGTAGCCTGGCGCCTGTGGGCTGGGCTCTTCGACAAGTATGGCAACGGCGAATCCACGTTCATCCTGCGAGTGCCGTTGTGGATCACCTATTCCGGTGGCCTGGTTGGCGCGTTGGTCTTCGTCGTTGCAGCCGCCTACTGCGTTGTTCGCTCTGGTCAGAACGCTGCGTCGCGTGCTCCGACAAAACCCATTTCGGGCATGGGAGAATGAGCAACGTCGAACTGGCCCTGTGGTCCTTTCCGGTCATGTTAGGGCTTATATTCCTGCGCATGCCGATCGGCCTCGCCATGCTGGTCGTTGGGGTCGTCGGCAACTTCCTCATCACCAAGTCGTGGAACCCCAGCCTGGCGCTCTTCAAATCGCTGCCCTACTCGACCTTTTCGAGCTATTCCCTTTCGGTGGTACCCCTCTTCCTCCTCATGGGGCAGTTCGCCTCGCTCGGCGGCTTATCCAAACAACTGTTCGATGCTGCGGCGTCCTGGCTGGGCCACCGCCGAGGTGGAGTGGCGATGGCGGCGATCGGCGCTTGCGCCGGCTTCGGCGCCATCTGCGGATCGTCACTTGCGACCGCTGCGACGATGGGGCAGATCGCCCTGCCGGAGCTGCGCAAGCATGGCTATTCCGGTGCGCTGGCCACCGGTACTCTGGCGGCGGGAGGTACGCTCGGCATCCTGATACCGCCCTCGGTCATCCTGATCATCTTTGCAATTCTCACCGAACTCAACATCGCCAAGCTCTTCGTGGCGGCCATCGTCCCCGGGCTTCTCGCGGCGATCGGCTACATCATTGCTATCGCGATCGCCGTACGCGTGAGACCTGGGAGTGCCGGTGCCCCTTATCCGCGCGTGCCCTATCTGGAGCGCTTTCGCCGGCTAGCCAGTATATGGCCGGTGCTGTTGATCTTCTTCCTCGTGATCGGCGGCATCTATTTTGGCTGGTTCACCCCCACCGAGGCCGCCGCAATCGGTGCGGCGGGAACCGCGGTCATAGCCTTCCTCCGCCGCGGCCTGTCACGCGCCAGCTTCATCGACGCCATGCTGCAAACGGCCAAGGCTACTGCAATGATCTTTCTCATCATCCTGGGCGCCGCAGCGCTCAACAACTTTCTTGCTCTCAGCCAGTTGCCGCAGGCCGCGGTGAATCTCGTCATCGAGCAGGGCCTCGACCCGTGGGCTGTTTTGATCGTGATGCTGGTGTTTTACCTCGTTCTCGGGTGCTTCATGGATTCGCTCTCCATGATTCTGCTCACCGTTCCGATCTTCTATCCGATCGTGACCGCCCTCGATTTCGGCTTACCGCCGGCGGAATTCGGTTTGTGGTTCGGCATCTTGGTGCTCATCGTCGTCGAGGTCGGACTTATCACTCCGCCAGTCGGCATGAATCTGTTCGTCATCAACTCGATGAGCAAGGGAACCAGCATGGGGCAGACCTTTGTCGGCGTGACGCCATTCCTGATCTCGGACATTGTGCGCACCATAATCCTGGTGGCCTTTCCGGCGATCTCGCTGTTCCTCGTGCAATGGCTTTACTGACCGCGCCGCTCGCTCCAGCGCCATATCCGGGGAGCTATGTGAGCGAGGAAAGTATTCATTTTCGTGCCCCGGAAAAGGGGCGCATAGTTAGGCAACTGAGGGAGGATAACATGAAGAGACGTACATTCTTGGCCGGCACGGCTGCCGGTACTGTAGCCTTGGCGGCTCCGGCGCTCGTGCGAGCGCAGGACGTGACGACGCTGCGTGTGCATCAGATGCTGCCGGCCCAGGCAACGATCCCGAGCCTGGCAATCGATCCGTGGACCAAGAGGGTCGAGGCGGCGTCGGGCGGCCGGCTGAAGTTCGAGCTCTATCCGACGATGCAGCTCGGTGGTGCGCCACCGGACCTCTATGACCAGGCCAAGGATGGCGTCGTGGACCTGATCTGGACGGTGCTCGGCTACACGCCGGGCCGGTTCCCCAGATCCGAAGTCTTCGAGCTGCCCTTCATGGTGACGAAGGGCGAGCCCACATCGGTGGCGTATCAGCAATATGTCGAGGCCAATTCGATCGAAGAGTTCGCCGGCGTCAAGCTGCTTTGCGTCCACACGCACGGTCCGGGCCTATTCCACACCAAGGATCCCGTCACCAAGCTGGAAGATCTGAGGGGCATGAAGATCCGCGGTGGCTCGCGCATCATCAACGATATGCTCACCCGGCTCGGCGCGGAGCCCGTCGGCATGCCGGTGCCGCAAGTGCCGGAGGCGCTCACAACCGGCGTCATCAGTGGCACGACGATTCCGTGGGAAGTGACGCCCTCGCTCAGGGTGGCCGAGCTCGTCCACAATCACACGGGCTTCTCGGGCACACACGGGCTCTATACGCAGACGTTTGCGTTCACCATGAACCTCGACCGGTACAACAGCCTGCCGGACGATTTGAAGACGCTGATCGACCAGAACGCGGGCGTCGAGACGGCGCGCGCATTCGGTGCGGCGATGGATGCCGGCGATGCGCGGGGCCTCAAGATCGCGCAGGATTTGGGCAACAATATCATCACGCTCGACGAGGCGGAAACGCAACGCTGGAAGGATGCCTCGCAGCCCACAATCGATCAATGGTACGCCGACGCGACGGCGGCCGGCTTCGACGGCAAGGCGCTGCACGACGCGGCCAAGGCCCTCGTTATGGGCTGAGGCAAAGTCAACGGCTAACTGACCTTGGGGGCGCTTAGGCGCCCCCTCACAAGCCCATGCGTGCGTTTGTCGTGAGGCCGGGACGAACTGGAATATCGAAGGAGATCGTCATGGCCGCATCAGCCCCATCCGTCCCTCCCTTTCGGGCCGATATCGTCGGGAGCTTTCTGCGGCCTGATGCTGTCAAGAAAGCTCGCAAGGCGCATTTCGAAGACAAAACCATCTCCGCCGCGGAACTCAAGACGGTTGAGGATCGGGCGATCGCCGATGTCATCCGCATGCAGGAGGCCGCCGGCCTCAAGGCCGCGACCGACGGCGAGTACCGCCGCGCCTGGTGGCATTTCGACTTCATGGGAATGCTCGATGGGCTCGATATCATCCAGCGCGAAGGCGGCGGCATCCAGTTTCACGGCACGGCGACCAAGTCGGATGTTCCGGTGATCAGCGGCAAGCTCGGCTTCCCTGCCGACCATCCGATGCTCGAACATTTCCGGTTCGTCGCGGCCAACACAAAGGTCACCCCGAAGATCTCGATCCCCGGACCGAGCGCAATCCACTTCCGCGTGGCGGGCGAGGACATCGCGGTGAAGGAGTATCTCAACGACGCCCCGGCCTATTTCGCCGACATAACGGCAACCTATAAGGCTGCCGTGCAGGCGTTCTACGACGCGGGTTGCCGCTATCTGCAGATGGACGACATCTTCTTCGCCTATCTGTGCGATCCCAAGATCCGCGAGCAGCGCTTGGCGAAGGGCGAGGATCCTGACTGGCTCATCGGCCAATACGCGAAGATGATGCACGACGCGATCGCCGACCGGCCCGCCGACATGCTCATCGGCATGCATATGTGCCGCGGCAATTTCAAATCCACCTGGGTTGCCGAGGGGGCATACGATCCGGCAGCAGATGCCGTTTTCAACCAGACCGGCGTCGATATCTACTTCATGGAGTACGATACCGATCGCGCCGGCGGTTTCGAGCCATTGCGGCTTCTGCCCAAGGGCGAGAAACGGGTGATGCCCGGCTTCATCACCACCAAGACTGCCGAATTGGAAAGCATCGACGATCTGAAGCGCAAATTCGAACAGGCCTCAAAATACGCCGACCTCGATCAGCTCGGCATCGCTCCCCAATGCGGCTTCGCCTCGACCGAAGAAGGCAACGCCATCACGGAGGATGACCAAAAGCGCAAGCTCGATCTCGTCGTGCGAACCGCCGAAGCGATCTGGGGCGGAGTATAGCCCCGGCTACGGCCAGGCAGCGAACGAACCTGTCTCCACCCGCAGTCCGGTTTTGCGGTTCGCTGCTCGGTACGTTCCTCTGCTCGGACGGTGCGCGCTGGATCAACGGCGCCAACATTGCTGCCGATGGCGGACTCGAGGCTGCCATCAACTCTCAGATTCTCGCCTTTTAGACTTGGGTCCGCGCTCGCGGCAGGAGGTATCACATGGACATCGGTTTTCTGATTGATGGCGAAGCGCGCCAGTCGGGCGGTGGCGCGAGCTACGAGCGCAACGATCCTTTCACCGGAAAGCTCGCGACACGTGCCGCCGCGGCCACGGTCGCTGATGCCAATGCGGCGGTCGCTGCTGCCGCCGCGGCGTTCAAGACTTGGTCCAAGGTCGGTCCCGGCGAGCGACGCGCGCTCCTGCTCAAAGCCGCCGATGTCATGGCGGGCAAGGTCGGGAAATTCACGAGTCTGATGATTGAAGAGACGGGCGCCACGGCGCCCTGGGCCGGGTTCAATGTCATGCTGGCCTCCAACATGCTGCGCGAAGCCGCTGCGATGACGACGCGGATCGCCGGCGAAATCATCCCGTCCGACAAGCCCGACACGCTGGCGATGGGTATTCGCCAACCGGCCGGCGTCTGCCTTGGGATCGCACCCTGGAACGCCCCGGTGATCCTCGGAACTCGCGCCATCGCCATGCCGATCGCGTGCGGCAACACAGTGGTGCTGAAGGCGTCGGAGAGTTGCCCCGGCGTGCACCGGCTGATCGGGCAGTGCCTGCATGAGGCGGGCATCCCCAAGGGCGTCATCAATGTCATCACCAACGATCCCAGGGATGCAGCGGCGATCGTCGAGGCGCTGATCGCCAATCCGGCGGTGCGGCGCGTCAACTTCACCGGCTCGACGGCTGTTGGAAAACGGATCGGCGAGTTGGCGGGCAAGCATCTGAAACCGGCGCTGCTCGAACTCGGCGGCAAGGCCCCGCTCATCGTCCTCGACGACGCCGACATCGATGGTGCGGTGAATGCTGCCATCTTCGGGGCCTTCATGCACCAGGGCCAGATTTGCATGTCGACCGAGCGCATCATCGTCGACACGAAAGTCGCCGAAGTCTTCGTCGACAAGCTCGCGGCTCGCGCCGGTCAACTACCGGCGGGCGATCCGCGCGGCCACGTGGTGCTCGGTTCCCTGATCAGCACAGAAGCCGCCGACAAGATGGAGGCGCTGATCGCCGATGCAACAGCCAAGGGCGCCAGATTGCGGGCCGGCGGCAAGCGCACGGGCACGGTCGTCGAAGCCACCGTGCTGGACAATGTGACGTCCGACATGCGTGTCTATTCCGAGGAGTCCTTCGGGCCCGTGAAGCCCATCGTGCGCGTCAATGGCGAGGAGGAGGCAATCCGGGTGGCGAACGATACCGAGTACGGACTCTCCTCGGCGGTGTTCAGCCGCGACGTGCAGCGCGCCCTGGCCGTTGCCGCACGCCTCGAAAGCGGCATCTGTCACATCAACGGACCGACAGTGAGTGACGAGGCGCAGATGCCGTTCGGAGGCATGAAGGGATCGGGCTATGGCCGCTTCGGCGGTAAGGCAGCGATCAACGAGTTCACCGATCTCCGCTGGGTGACAGTCGAAGACTCTCGACAGCACTACCCGTTCTGATTTGCGCACCCAGGTCGCAATCGTCGGCGGGGGACCGGCCGGGCTTATGCTCGGCCGGTTGCTCGAGCTTGCCGGTATAGACGCCGTGATTATCGAACGACGCAGCCCGGAATATGTCCTGGGTCGCATTCGAGCCGGCGTGCTGGAACAGGGCAGTGTCGAGCTTATGGACAGAGCCGGTCTTGGCGAGCGGCTGCATCGCGAGGGCCTGGATCACGACGGGATCGAGCTGAGTTTCGACGGCGATACACATCGGCTCGATTTCACTGCGCTAGTCGGCCGGCACGTCACTGTCTATGGCCAGACCGAAGTTACCAGGGACCTCATGGCCGCCCGTGAACAATCTGGCGCCGCATCAGTCTACGGTGCCGAAGACGTCGCCATCGCAGGGTTCGATACAGACCATCCTGTGGTGACCTACCGGAAGGCCGGCCAACTCCAGACGGTCGAGTGCGATTTCATCGCCGGATGCGACGGCTTCCATGGCGTCTGTCGGACGAGCGTCCCACCGGGCGCGATGCGGTCCTTCGAACGGATCTATCCTTTCGGCTGGCTGGGTGTGCTGGTCGACCAGCCTCCCGTGGCGCCAGAACTGATCTACGCTCACCACGAACGTGGCTTTGCTCTCTGCTCAATGCGCTCGCCGACCCGCAGTCGGTACTACGTGCAGGTACCAAGTGACGAGACCGTTTCACGGTGGTCGGACGACAGGTTCTGGGATGAGCTTCGCACACGCCTCGATCCCACCACCGCCCAGAGGCTCCGGACAGGACCCTCGCTCGAAAAATCGATCGCACCGCTGAGAAGCTTCGTCGTCGAGCCACTCCGCTTTGGCGCGCTGTTCCTTGCAGGCGACGCGGCGCACATCGTGCCACCGACCGGCGCCAAGGGGCTGAACCTCGCGATGAGCGACGTCGCGGCGCTGGCGGAGACATTGGAGACCCTCTATCAGGTCCGGTCAAAAGCGGTGCTCGATGCGTACTCGCCGCGAGTGCTAAGTCGCATCTGGAAGGCCGAGCGGTTCTCCTGGTGGATGACTTCCCTCCTTCATGTCTTTCCGGAGAATGGTGACTTCGGCCGCCGCATCCAGCGCGCAGAGTTCGACTACCTCGTCGGGTCCCTTGCTGCCCAGCAGAGCCTTGCCGAAAACTACACCGGACTGTTCCAGTAAGGTCCGGCTAGGCGCGAGGGACTCCCGCCCGCCTCAGGCCGAGCTTCTGCGCGGCAATGCGGAACGGCGCGTTAGGAGCGCCGTAGCCGTCGTAACCGCCGCGGCGTTCGACAATTTCGAAGAAAAAACCCTCGACGTGGCTGTGGCTGTAGAATTGGAAGAACTCGCCGTCACCGTCGCGGTCGTAGAGGATGTTGTAGCCCCGGAGGTCGTGGACAAACGCGTCGGAAAGGCCGAACCGCGCCTGCAGATCGGGGTAGTAGTTCGGCGAGATTTCTAGTGGCCGAAAGCCGCGATCTTCCATTGCCGCGGCCGACGCGAAGATATCGCGCGAGTGAAGCGCGATGTGCTGAACGCCGGAACCGAAGGTCTCGGAGACGAAATGACCGGCGAGTGTGCGGTGATTGTCGGCGCCGTTGAGGGTGAGGCGCAGCGTGCCTTCAGAGTTCGAGATGATCTGGCTGCGGACGAGCCCGGCCGGATCGAGCACGTCGACCATCGGGCTCTTCGACGTGGCGAAGATCGAGCGGTAGAACAGGATCCAGGTCAGCATCTCGGAATAGTCCATCGTCTGGGCGATGTGGTCGATGCCGATGAGGCCGGCATCGTCTCTACTGGTGTCCCCGGTCGGCGTGAACTCGATGTCCCAGACATTGGCAAGCTCGCTCGCCTCATCGATGAAATAGAGGAGACCGCCGCCGACGCCAAGGATGGCGGGAATCTGGAGCTGGCCGCTGCTGACTGGCTGCTCGAACACGGCAGAGCCTAGGGCTTTGGCACGCTCCATCGTTGCCCTTGCATCGGCGACGCGGAGGCCGATGGCATAGGCCGACATGCCGTGCGCAACGAAGGAGGAGTGGGCCAGGCCGTCGCGCTCGGTGTTGACGACGATGTTGATGCTGCCCTGCCGATAGAGCGTCACTGCCTTGGTCTTGTGGCGAGCGACACCGGCGAAGCCCAGTGCATCAAGGCTGGCGGCGAGTCGCACCATCGCTTCCTCGTCTGCCGCGAACTCGATGAACTCGACGCCGAGCACGTCGATGCGCGGTGGCATGGCTGGACCGGCAGCGACGATCGCAGGTTCCTTCCGCGCTACACCGTCGACGAGGTAGCGAAGCGAGCGCAGGCCGTCGGCGGCGATGGTCTTGGAGGAGCCACCGCGGAACTGGTCGTTGAACACTTCGAGCGAGAGCGGCCCGGTGTAGCCGGTGGCGAGCGCGTCGCCGACGAAGGCGCCCACCGCCAGATCACCCTGTCCGGGCAGATTGCGGAAGTGGCGGCTCCAATAGAGCAGATCCATATCGAAGAAAGGCGCATCGGCGAGCTGCACGAAGAAGATCTTGTCGCCGGGGATCGAGCGGATAGTCGCGGGATCGACCTTCCGCGACAGCGTGTGGAAACTGTCGAGAATCAACCCGACATTGGAATGGTCCGCACGTCGCACGATCTCCCATGCATCGCGATGATCGAAGACATGGCGGCCCCAGGCGAGTGCCTCGTAGCCGATGCGGATGCCATTCTGGCTCGCGATGTCGCCGAGCTCGCGGAGGTCGGCTGCGCTACGATCTATTCCGCCGAGCGATTGCGGCGAGACGTTCGAGCAGATCAGCACCAGGTTGCAGCCGAGCCCGTTCATCAGCTCGAATTTGCGCCGGGCGCGCTCGAAGGCGCGCGCGCGATGTGGCTCGGCCAGACCCTCGAAGTCGCGAAAGGGCTGGAACAGGTAGATTTCGAGCCCGAGATCGGACGCCATGCGTGCCACGTCGCGCGGTGACTGCGCATAGGTGAGGAGGTCGTTCTCGAAGATTTCGACGCCATCGAAGCCGGCCGCCGCGATCGCCCGAAGCTTTTCGCCAAGGTCCCCGCTGATCGAGACGGTCGCGATGGAAAACTTCATTGGATCGTCACTCCCTGTCGAGGCGCGCCACCAGGGCGCGGACCGCGATCGCGTACCCCTCGGCGCCGAATCCCGCCATTGCGGAGGTCGCGACCATCGACACGTAGGAGCGGTGATAGTTCGGCTCGCGCCTGTGGATGTTGGAGATGTGGAGCTCGATGATCGGCCCCGGGAACATCTTCAAGGCATCGAGCAAGGCGAGCGAGGTGAAGGTGAAGGCCGCGGGGTTGATGACGATTCCGGCGGCCTCGTCGATCGCCTCATGCACCCATTCGATCAGCTGCTGCTCGCTGTTGGTCTGGTGGAACACCAGCGCACGGGGAGCGGCCGCTTCGCGGCACATGGCCTCCACCTCCGCCAGCGTCGTCGTGCCGTAAATCTCGGGTTCGCGCTTGCCGAGGCGGTTGAGATTGGGGCCATTGAGCACATAGATAGGGTTCATCGTCACCCCTGATAGCCGAAGACCCGCGGAAGCCACAGCACGAGGTCCGGCACGAAAGTGATCAAACCGAGTGCCGCGATCATCGCGAGGAGGAATGGAAAGGCATCGCGGACGATATCGCGCAAGGGCGCGCCGGAAATATTGTTCATGATGAAGAGCAGAAGGCCGTAGGGCGGTGTGACGAGCCCCAGCATGATATTGACGACAACAACCACGCCGAAATGTACCATATCGATGCCTAGCGCTTCGGCGGTCGGAATGAAGACAGGAACGACGATCAGCAGGATCGCCGTGCCCTCGAGCACACATCCCAGCAGCAGCAGGACTATGTTGACGAAGATAAGGAACTTGACGGCGTCGAGGTTCCAACCCGTTAGGACCTGCCGTAACCCCTCCGGGATATTCTCGATCGTAATCACGTAGTTGAAGACGAGCGCGCCGGCGATCAGCAGTCCAATTGCCGAGGTCGTTCGAGCGCTTGCGAGCAACGATGTATAGAAGTTGCCTGGGGCAATCGATCGGTAGAGAAAGATTGAAACCAGCAATGCATATGCGCCGGCGACGGCGGCCGCCTCCGTTGGTGTCGTCACGCCGCCATAGATTCCGCCCATTAGAACAACAGGCATCAGCAGGGCCGGCAAGGCATACAGAGTAATTCCGGGCAGTTCGCGCAGGGGGGTTGGCTTTTCTACCGGGAAGTTTCGCCTGCGCGCCGTGACCGCAATGATCGCCGACTGCGCGAGGCCCATTAACAAGCCAGGAACGGCACCGGCGATGAAGAGGTAGCCGATCGATGCATCGGACACGAGCGCATAGATCACCATCGGAATCGAGGGTGGAATTATTGGTCCGATCACCGCTGAAACAGCTGTGAGGGCGGCGGCAAAACTCGGCGTGTATTTGCCGTCCTTCGTCATCATGCGCTGCATCATCTTGCCGCTGCCCGCAGCATCGGCGATGGCCGAACCTGACATGCCGGCAAAGATTATCGACTGCAGAACGTTGACCTGCGCCAGCCCGCCGCGAAACCTGCCAACCAGCGCGTCGCAAAACTTGAGTAGGCGTTCGGTCAACGTGCCGTTGTTCATGAATTCGGCGGCAAGCACAAACAGCGGCACCGCGAGAATTACGTGGTTGAGATAGACGCCGTTGAGCAACTGCTGGGCAACGATCCCCATGTCCTCGCCGACGATGAGTAGGTAGAGAATCGATCCGCAGATCATCGACAGCCCGACCGGCATCCCCATCAACGCAAGCGCAGTGATAGTGAAAATCGCAAGGGAGAACGGCGAGAAAAGGTTCATGCGCCGGAACTCCCGGCAAGCCCGTCATACCGGGGCGGCTCGGCTCCCCAGATCGCCTGCGCTCCCAGCCAGAGATGCCTGACGATCATGGCGACGGCGAAGACGATATAGATTGAAAACAGCCAGTCGAAGCGAATCTTGAGGTAGGCTGTGCGCTGCACTTTCATGAAAAGCACATAGTCAAGGATCGCGGGCAGCGAGACCGTAAAAAGAACCACCATCGCAATCGCACAGATGAGTGCCATGGCTCGGCGCAGCGAAGCGGGCGAGGCGCTGTAGATCAGATCGAGGCGGATGGTCTCTTGTTCGCGCACGACGAAGGCCGAACCGAAAAGAATGAGCCACAGCCAAGCCGAGACGCTAAGCTCGTGCGACCAGCCTGTTGGCAGTCCCAAAGCGTAACGAAATACAATCTGTAAAATGAACGACAGGAACAACGTCGCGAGCATAAGGGCCGCGATATTCTCTGCGCGGCGGGCGAGCCAAGCCGCGGCGCCTGTCAAAGCTTCCCGCACGCCTCGCTCCTCCGCCCCTCCGCAAAAATGGGGCGCCGCGGATGGAGGGAGATCCGCGACGCCCGCGACGCCTAGAGGGCGTTGATTTGGTCGAGGACGCCTTCCGGCCAGCTGGCCGCGAAGTCGGAAGCGAGATACTGCTCCTGTGCGTGGGCGCGGAACGCCGCAACATCCGGCTCATATATCTCGAGCCCGGCGCCACGGAACTGGTCGACCAGTGCCACCTCGCGCGCAAGATGCTGTTCGGTGCTCCAGGCGATCGCCTCGTCGGAAGCCGTCTGGATGAGTTCCTGCTGCTCGGGGGTCATCGCGTCCCACGCACTGCTGGAGATCGTCCAGAGATCATAGCCGATCAGATGAGAGGTCAGCACTATCTGCGACATGACCTCGTAGAACTTCATGTTCTCGACGTTCGGCAGCGGGTTGTCCTGCCCATCGATCGCGCCAGTCTGTAAACCGGTATAGACTTCAGCATACGCCATGGGTGTGGGATTGGCGCCGAGGGACGAACCGAGGAACTGCCAGGCGTCGCCGCCAGGCATGCGCAATTTGATTCCCGCCATGTCGGCTGGAGTTGTGATGTGCCGGTCAACCCGCAATCCGACCTGGCGCGTGCCGAAATAGGTGGCGCCAAGAATGTGGACGCCCAGCTGTTCCTCCGCCATTTGCTTGAACTGCGCCCCCACCTCGCTTTCCCAGAAGGTCTTGAGATGATCAGAATCGCGGAAAAGATACGCAGAGGTCAGCACTGAAAAGGCGGGAATCTGATTGGCGAAGTCCTGCGGCGCGATGTTTCCCATCTCCAGGTTGCCGCGCTGGAGTTCCACAAGTTCGGTGCCTTGGGCGAAGAGTGTGCCGCCGAAATAGGGTTCGAACGAAAACTCGCTAGAGATCTTCTCGGCGAACATATTTGTCATGTCGGCGCGGATGTCCTGTTCAGAGAACACCGCAGAGAAGCGAAGTGTCTCCTGAGACAGGCCGGATGCGACGGAAAACAGCGTCGCAACGCCAATAGCTGCGGCTGCCAAGCTCTTAGTGATCTTACTCATGACGATTCCTCCCTTTGTTTTGGTTCAGGTTGATGGTTGGACAGGTCCCCTCATCGTTTCACGCGGCCGCCTCAAAGTGCCTCGACATAGAGGAGAGGTCCGGGGCAATTCCGGTGAAAAGTTCGAAAGCCTTGGCCGCCTGAAGGACAGCCATTCCAGTGCCGCCAAGCGTGCGACATCCACGCTCTCGCGCACGGCGCAGCAGTTCGGTTTCTGGCGGGAAATAGACGATGTCGGCCACCCATTGCCGCGCATCCAGATGTTCGATCGGAAGCGGCAACCCTGGATATTTTTTCATACCGACGGGCGACGCGTTGACGATGCCATCTAGGCCGCGCGCCTCGATATCCGGCGTGCCGACAGCTGCTATGGGTCGATTGAAATGCGACCGCAGATTCCCAGCGAGCGCCCTGGAGCGCGACTCTTCCGGATCGAAGATCGACAGACGAGAAATTCCAAGACCTAGAAGCGCGTGGGCAACGGCAGCACCGCCGCCGCCGGCGCCAAGCAAAAGGGCCGAGCCGAGCTGCGCGCCGGTGAGGGTGGCCCGGAAGCTCTCCGCAAATCCGAAACTGTCTGTGTTGTGTCCAATGCGTTCGCCGTTGCGAAAGACAATGGTGTTTACCGCGCCAATCGCCTCGGCCTCGACCGAAAGTCGGGTCGTCAGCCCAATTGCGACCTGCTTAAACGGATGGGTGATGTTTGCGCCCGAGAATCCTGCTCGCTCCGCGGCAACCAGGACCTCGGCAAGATCGGAATCGGCAAGGTCAGCAGCGTCGAAATCGAAGCGGGCATACACATAGTCCATACCCAGGCGCCGACCCTCGGCCTCATGCATGAACGGCGAACGCGACGGGCCAATACCACGACCCAGCAGACCGACGAGGATTGAACGGACACCTGCCTTGGGCACCTGCCGGAGAAGGGTCGCCTCGACCAATTGCCTCGCGCGCGCAACGCTTCGCATGACGATCCTCCCGCCCCGCCCCGCCCCGCCAGCGCTTGCCGCGCCCTTGCGCGCTTGCTGGCCCACCCGCTATTGCTAGCTTGGCCAGAGGTTACAATGTACGAACTGGTTAGTTTAGTCAATCTTGGGCGGCGGAGGGTGTATGGCCAGCGAACGCAATCGAGGAAAAGTGGGAAGTGGCGAAAGGCCCGCCCGTAGCCAGGATCCCCACGGTACCCGGCAGGACATAATCGAAATCGCCTCGGAGGAATTTGCCCTCAACGGACTTGCCGGCGCGCGGATTGACGAGATCGCGGCGCGCACCCGCTCAAGCAAGCGGATGATCTACTACTATTTCGGCGACAAGGAGGGACTCTATGTGAAGGCCCTTGAGAGCGCTTACCGGCTGGTGCGCGAGGGCGAGAGCAAGCTCGACGTTGATGGGTTGTCGCCGATCGACGCGCTCAAGGCGCTGGTGGAATTCACCTTCGAGCATCACTCAAAGCATGAGGATTTCATCCGCATGGTGATGATCGAGAACATCCATCACGGCGAGTATCTGGAAAAATCCGACGTCATCCGCGACCTCAATGTCACCGCCATCGGAACGATCGAAAATGTCTATGCGCGCGGTGTCGCCGAAGGAAGTTTCCGCAAAGGCCTCGATCCGCTCGAGCTGCACTGGCAGATCAGCGCGCTCTGCTTCTTCAACGTCTCGAACCGGGCGACCTTCTCGAAAATCTTCGGCCGCGACATGGGAGCGACCAAGGTGCAGAGCTCGCTCAAGAAACGGGTGGTCGACATGGTCATGCGCACCGTCGTGCGGTCCGAAAAACTGCCGAAGGAATAGCGGCTGAGTTAGTTTGCCGCCGCCACATCCCGAATCGACTGGATGAGAATCTGTGCAGCAGGCGAAAGCGACGTCCCGGCGCGTGTCGTGAGGCCTACCGGGCCGAGGGTCTCGGCCGTGTCGACCGGCAGCTGCAACAATTGCTGCTCCGCAAGATCGGACGCGACCACGCCTTCGGAGATGATCCACACTGCGTCCGTGATCCGCGTGTAGCCTCGGCCGAAGGCATTGGAGACGGTTTCGACGTCGTCCCGGATGGGACCGACGCCATGCGCCGTCAGCAAGCGGTCGACCGTCGGCCGGATCACGGAGTCCGGTGGCGGCATCAGAATCTGGAAATCCCGGATCATCCTTAACTGGAATCCGCTGATCCCAAGCAGGGGATGTCCGGCTCTGACGGCGAAAACGACCCGTTCCGAGTAGAGATGCTCGAATGAGAGGCCGGCAATCGACCCGGGATCGGCCATTCGACCTATAACCAAATCGACGTCGCCGACCCGAAGCAAAGACAGGAGGTAGGCGTTGGGACCGGTAATGATGCGGATTCGGACAGGCAGGCCGCGACTCGTGAATTGCTGGACGGCCGTCGGAAGGATCCGAGCCGAAACAGTCGGAAGCGCGCCGACTTTGACGATCTCGTCCGTTCGCGGCCCGCGCAGGGCGTCGACACCCTGGCCGAGGGCCAGCAGGCTGGTTTCCGCATAATGCAGGAACAATTGCCCTGTCGGCGTGAGCGCCAGGCGCCTGCGGCTTCTGTCGAACAGCACCTCGCTGAGCGCCGTCTCGAGCTCCTTGATGGTTTTGGTGGCGGAGGGCTGGCTCATATTGAGATTCTCGGCGGCCGCCCGAACGCTCCTTGAGCGCGCCACCTCGACGAAGCATACGAGGTGGCGCAGCTTGATGCGCGGATCGAGAATTCTTGGCGCCATCTCGAAACCAATTCCCAAGGCTCAGCCGCTCTATATAGCCGTACGGTTATCGGTTGGCCACCATTCTTCATTTTACGGCGCGCGCTGTACGGTCGAGTCTGGGGGCCGGGTGCGAGATGGAATTTGCGACCATTCACGGCGTTACGATTGCGTATCAGACGCGGGAGCCGGCAGGCGCCCCGGTCGTCGCCTTTGTGAACTCGCTCGGCACCGACGCGCGCATCTGGGACGCAATGGTTGGGGCGATGTCGTCGCGATATCGCGTCCTTACCTACGACAAGCGCGGTCACGGTCTGTCGGACATCCCCGAGGGGCCCTATTCGCTCGACGATCACATCGGCGATCTGACGGGGCTGGCGGACGTCCTGAGCATCGACAGTTTCGCGGTGGTTGGTGCCTCGGTCGGCGGTATGATCGCCCAGGGCCTCGCCGCCCGCCACAGAGATCGGGTGAACGCTTTGGTCCTCTGCGACACCGCTGCCCGGATCGGCACGGCCGAGTTCTGGAACGACCGGATCGCAAGGGTGAGCAAAGACGGCACGGTCGCGATCGCCGATCAGATCATGGAACGCTGGTTCAGTCCGGAGTTTCGCCGCGATCGGCCGGCGGATCTCGCAGGCTGGCGCAACATGTTGATCGGGGCGAACCGCGAGGGATACGCGGCAACCTGCGCAACGCTGCGCGATACAGATTTGACGAAAGCGGCTGCTACGATCTCGGCCCCAACTCTGGTCGTCGTGGGAGAGCATGATCTCAGCACGCCGCCCGATCTCGTGCGCGCCACCGCGGAACTGATCTCAGCCGCCCGCTTTGAGATTATCCGCAATGCGGGGCATATTCCCTCAATCGAGCAACCCGACACACTTACGCGTCTCATCACCGATTTCATGGAGGATATTGGATATGTCTGAGAAGATGCCCCTCCTTGCCCGCGGAATGGTCGCGCGCCGATCCGTGCTCGGCGACAGCCATGTCGACCGGGCCGAGGCCGCCAAGACCGCCTTCGATGCCGACTTCCAGGATTTCATCACCGAAGGGGCCTGGGGCAGCGTCTGGTCGCGTCCTGGGCTCAGCAAGCGGGAACGCTCATTGATCACCATCGCGCTGCTGGCCGCGCTGGGTCATGATGAAGAGTTAGCCATGCACGTTCGCGCCACGGCGAACACCGGGGCTTCGCCCGACGATATCAGGGAGGCGCTTTTGCACGTCGCCGTCTACGCAGGCATTCCTGCCGCCAACCGGGCCGTCAAGATCGCCAAGCACGAGCTTGCACAAGCCGAGGGGAGCTCGTCATGACCACGCTGCCTCTCATTGGCGAAGAGGGCGCATTCTATCAGCGCGACCGCGCCTGGCATCCGCCTGCGAACACCCCCGGCTACAAAAGCACTACGCTGCGCGCGCCGCGGCATGCGCTGCTTTCGCTTGCGGGCCAGACCAAATCCGAGCTGACCGGCCCCACCTTCAACCACAGCATTCTCAACCCGCTCGACAATGATCTGATCCGCAATTTCAGCCAGGGCGGCGGCGAGGCCATCGGTCAGCGCATGATCGTCCATGGGCAGGTGCTCGATGAAAACGTCCGGCCGGTCCGCGGTACGCTGGTCGAGTTCTGGCAGGCCAATGCGGGCGGCCGCTATCGCCACAAGCTTGAGGGCTACCAGGCGGCTCTCGATCCGAATTTTGGCGGCTGCGGCCGCGCCATCACCGACGACAATGGCTGCTATTATTTCCGCACCATCAAGCCCGGTGCCTATCCTTGGCCCAATGGCGGCAATGACTGGCGACCCGCGCATATCCACTTCTCGGTTTTCGGCCACGCCTTCGCGCAACGCCTCATCACTCAGATGTATTTCGAGGGCGATCCGATGATCTGGCAGGACCCGATCGCGCTTTCCATCCCCGACCGCGCCGCAGTCGAGCAACTGATCGCGAAACTCGACCGCCACAACAGCACGCCGATGGACGCGCTCGCCTACCGCTTCGACATCGTGCTGCGCGGCCGCCGTTCGACGCTGTTCGAAAACCGGCCGGAGGGGAATTGATGCTTAGCCCATTGCCGCCGCTCAAGGAAACGCCATCGCAGACCGCGGGGCCCTATGTTCACATCGGCATGACCCCGAGCCTCGAGGGGATCACGAGCCCGAACGTCAAGGATCTCGGTTCCGGGCCGATACAGGGCACCGGCCCCCGCATCACGTTGACCGGCCGCATATTCGACGGCGCTGCCGCTCCTGTCAGTGATGCAGTGGTCGAACTCTGGCAGGCCGATGCCAATGGGGATCACATCAGCGCCTGGGGCCGTGTCGCCTGCGATGACACGGGAACGTTCGTCTTCGATACCGTGAAGCCGGGTCGCCTTGCCGCACCCGCCGGCAAGCTCATGGCGCCGCATGTCACGCTCTGGATCGTTGCCCGTGGCATCAACGTGGGGCTCCACACGCGGCTCTATTTCGACGACGAGGCCGACGCCAACGGTGCGGACTTTGTCCTCAACAAAGTCTTGGACTCAAGGCAACGGAAGACGCTGATTGCGACGAAATCCGAGACCGGCGGCAAGACGACCTATACCCTCGACATCCGTCTGCAGGGCGACAATGAAACAGTATTCTTCGACATCTGAGGCGTAATGAACAACTTCCTGAGCCTCGCCGACGCTGTCTCCGCCAACCTCCACGATGGCGACACCGTCGCCTTCGAAGGTTTCACGCATCTCATTCCCCACGCGGCAGGGCACGAGGCGATCCGGCGGGGGTTTTGCGACCTGACGCTACTGCGCATGACACCGGACATCATCTACGACCAGATGATCGGCATGGGCATGGCCAGGAAGGTGATCTTCTCCTACGCCGGCAATCCCGGTGTCGGCCTGCTGCGCCGCATGCGCGACGCCATCGAGAACCAGCATCCGCGCTCGATCGAGACCGTAGAACATTCCCACTCTGCCATGGCGCAGGCCTATGAGGCAGGGGCCTCCGGACTGCCGATGGCGGTATTCCGCGGCTACAAGGGTGCCGATCTGCCCAAGGTCAATCCCGAGATCAAATCGGTCGCCTGCCCGTTCACCGGCGAGGAGCTCGCCGCCATCCCCGCGCACCGGCCCGACGTCACCTTCATTCACGCCCAGAAAGCCAACGCGAAGGGCGACGTGCTGATCGAGGGCATCATCGGCGTGCAGAAGGAAGCGGCGTTAGCGGCAAAGCGCGTCGTGGTCACGGTCGAGGAGATAGTGCCCGACTTCGAGGGACTACACCCCAATCTTTGCATCCTTCCGCACTGGACGATCGATGCCGTGGCGGTGGTGCCGGGCGGCGCGCACCCCAGCTACGCGCATGGATACTACGGGCGCGACAATGCGGCCTATCTAGAATGGGATAAGATTTCCGCCGACCGGATGCTGTTCGAGCAGTGGATGGAAGACAACGTCCTTCGCGCGACACCGGAAGTGTTTGCCTCACGCGTGCAGGCGCTGAGATGAGCGACTTCACGCCAACCGAGATGATGACGATTGCTGCGGCGCGGGCGCTGTCGAACGATGATGTCTGCTTCGTCGGCATCGGCGCACCTTCTGCCGCCTGCAATGTCGCGCGGCTGACGCATGCGCCGGACATCACGCTTATCTATGAATCGGGCACCATCGGCACAACACCAGATGTGTTGCCGCTCTCAATAGGCGATGGCGAGTTGTGCGAGACGGCGCTGAGCACAGTGTCAGTGCCTGAGATGTTCCGCTACTGGCTGATGGGCGGCCGCATATCCATCGGTTTCCTTGGTGCGGCTCAGCTGGACAAATTTGGCAACATCAACACCACCGTCATCGGCGATTATCATCACCCGAAGGTGCGGCTGCCCGGCGGCGGCGGTGCGCCGGAGATCGCCACCTCCTGCGGCGAGATCTACATTACGCTCAAGCAGGCGACCCGCTCGATGGTCGAAAGGATCGACTTCTTCACCTCGTTCGGCCACGGCGAGGGCGGGAATCACCGCCAACGGCTCGGCATAGCCACCAAGGGGCCGACCCTGCTGATCACCGATCTTGCTATCTGGAAGCCTGATCCGGTCACCAAGGAGTTCACCGTGGTGTCGCTGCATAAGGGTGTCTCCCGTGAGATGGTGCAGGAGAGCTGCGGCTGGAAGGTGCGCTACGCCGACAATCCGAGGGAGACGCCGGAACCGACCGTGCTGGAGCTGACCACCCTGCGTGATCTCCATGCGCGGTCGGCCGCTGTTCACGCGGGCAAGGAGAAGGCGCATGCCTGAGGCATTCATCTGCGCCTATCGCCGGACTCCCATCGGCCGCTTCGGCGGCGCGCTCTCCGCCGTCCGCCCGGACGACCTTGCCGCCGTGCCGCTCAAGGCGCTGGTGGCTGAGAATGCCGGTGTCGACTGGGACGCGGTGGATGATGTGATATTGGGCTGCGCCAACCAGGCTGGCGAGGACAATCGCAACGTGGCGCGGATGACCCTACTGCTTGCGGGCCTTCCTGTGGGCGTCTCGGGAACGACGATAAACCGCCTGTGCGGCTCCGGCATGGACGCAGTGATCGCTGCCGCCCGCGCCATCCGCGCCGGCGATGCAGACCTCATCATCGCCGGTGGCGTCGAGTCGATGAGCCGCGCCCCCTTCGTCCTGCCCAAGGCTGACTCGGCATTTTCGCGCAACGCCGAAATCTACGATACCACCATCGGTTGGCGCTTCATCAATCCGCTGATGAAGGCGCAATACGGCGTCGACTCGATGCCGGAGACCGGCGAGAACGTCGCCGAAGACTACGACATCTCGCGCGTCGATCAGGATGCATTTGCGTTCCGCAGCCAACAGCGGGCGGCCGCGGCGCAGCAGAACGGACGGCTCGGCAGGGAGATTGTGCCGGTCTCCATTCTGCGGCGGAAGAAAGACCCCGTCGTCGTCGACAGGGACGAGCAACCGCGCTCCGACACGACGCTCGAAACCCTCGCGAAATTACCGACGCCGTTCCGGCAGGGCGGTACCGTGACCGCCGGTAACGCATCGGGCGTGAACGATGGTGCAGCCGCGCTGATCATTGCATCGGCGGCGGTCGCAAAGAGGCACGGCCTTGCGCCCATGGCCCGGATTGTCGGCGGAGCCGCGGCTGGCGTTCCTCCGCGAGTTATGGGGATCGGACCGATCTCTGCCACGCGCAAGCTCTGCGCGCGCCTCGGCCTGTCTGTGGCCGATTTCGACGTGGTCGAGCTCAATGAAGCCTTCGCCAGCCAAGCCATCGCCGTCCTGCGCGCGCTCGGCATCGCCGAGGACGCAGCGCATGTGAATGCCAATGGCGGCGCCATCGCGCTCGGCCATCCGCTCGGCATGAGCGGCGCTCGCATCGCCGGCAGCGCTGCCCTTGAGCTCTCGCTCACCGGCAAGCGGCGCGCGCTCGCCACCATGTGCATCGGCGTCGGACAGGGTATAGCTCTGGCCTTGGAAGCTGTCTGAAGGAGCCGCCCCACATGTCAGAGCCTCGACGCAGCCTGCTGAGCGCCCTTGTCGGGGACGACGAGGTGGAGGCACTGCTTTCCGACACTGCGCAACTGCATGGGTTGCTCGCCTTCGAGCGCGCCCTCGCCGAGGCCGAGGCAGCCTCAGGATTGATCAGCGAAAGTGCTGCCACGGCGATTGCGGCGACAATCGATCGATTCCAGCCCGACTGGGACGATCTCGCCCGCGGACTGGCGCAGGACGGCGTAGTGGTGCCCGCCCTGATCCGACAGTTGCGGGACGCCATCGGCGAACCCCACGGTTCTGCAGTGCATCATGGCGCCACAAGTCAGGATGCCATCGACACCGCGTTGGTTTTGCAGCTTGCCCGGATTATCCCTGTGTACCTCGACCGCATCGCAATGCTGCGGGCGGCTCTCGGCACCCTGAACGACAAATCGGGGAGAGTGCCGTTGATGGCGCACACCCGAATGCAGGCCGCGTTGTCGTTCACGGGCGCGGAAAAGATCAAGACTTGGGTCGAACCGCTCGGTCGGCACCGCGAGGCCCTAGCTGGCATCCGGAGACAACTCCTCGTCGTTCAACTCGGCGGCCCGGTGGGCGACCGCTCGAGCTTCGGCGGGAGGGGTGACGCTGTTGCGCGGGGGCTGGCAAAGACGCTCGATCTTGGCGTTGCTGAGCCGTGGCACTCCACGCGAGACCCAATCGTCGCCTTCGGATCTCTCCTTTCGCTGCTGACGGGTTCACTCGGAAAATTCGGTGCCGATGTGGCTCTTCTGGCCCAGACGGAAGTTGCCGCGATCGAGCTGGCAGACGGAGGGGGCTCCTCCGCCATGGCCCACAAGTCGAACCCCGTGAATGCAGAACTCCTCGTCGCTCTCGCCCGCTACAACGCTGGACTTGTCGGCTCTCTCCATCAAGCGCTGGTCCATGAGAACGAGCGATCTGGTTCTGCCTGGACCCTCGAATGGATGACGCTGCCGGCGATGCTCGTCGCCACGGCAGCCGCCCTCCGCCTAGCCATCAAACTGGCGGGCCAAATCAAGTTTCGGCCCTGAGGCCACCCTGGCAGATGAACGCGGCCCCTGCGACGCTGGCGTTGGTCGTAGGTTCAACCCCTGTCGCACCCATATCCTGCCGAAGAGCGCACTTTGGGGCATTCTATACCTTGCAAACCCTAGTTCGGTTCCCTATAGAAGACGACGTTTCCGAAGAGTGCGACCGGCTCTGCGAAGAGTACGAACGATTCGAGGAGCTCCTCGACGCCATTGAGTGGGTGCTGGCACGGCGTTGTGACAAGCTGAAAAGCCTAAAACGACAGGTGAAGGGGACTCTGTATCACCTCTACCGCTTCGGCAGCGATCCCGTAGCTGGAACGCCTGAGGTGACGGTTGTCTACACCTGCGATGAGAATGAGGTGAACTTGATTGGCATCCGAGCAGAAGAAGCCAGCCCCCTTGAAGAGTAGTCAGCGCCAACGGTTCATCGACAAGGCCCGCGAACTAGGGGCGGATGAAGATGAAGAGGTCTTCGCTGACAAATTGCGCCGAATCGCAAAGCGCCCCAAGAGTGGCACGAAGAAGGTCAAAAAATAGTGCTGAGTGTGGCACCTTTGCTTAACCATTTCGGTTAGCCTGCCCCCCCATGCGTGATTTTGATGTCCGCTTGGCGGTGAAGGCGGCCTTGGCAAAAAAATATGCCGGAGATGTCCGTACGCGCATCGTAGATGAAATGGGCATCTGGGCGGGATCGGCGCGCATTGACATCGCCGTGATCAACGGCGAGCTGACCGGATACGAACTGAAGAGCGATCGAGACACCCTTCAACGTCTGGATAAACAGGCCGAACTCTACAATCAGGTATTCGACCGCGTAATTTTGGTTGCTGCAACCCGCCATGTTGATCGGATTTTGGAGCGTGTTCCCGCTTGGTGGGGCGTGACCGTAGCAGAGAGCGCGGGACAACACGGCTCTGTGCACTTGCGGGAAACGCGACCACCGGAACTCAATCCGGCCATTGATGCCTTGCAGGTTGCCCGGTTGCTTTGGCGATCTGAAGCGCTCACTGTTCTCGCGAAACACGGGTTGGACAAAGGCTTTCGGACCAAGCGCGCTGAACTTCTGGCGATGCGCTTGGCAGCGTGTCTCCCGATGCGGACACTCTGCGGTGAGGTGAGGCAGACCCTCAAGTCGCGGCAGGGTTGGCTAGGGGAGCCTGTCGGCAACTAGTTCAATATGCCTGTTCATGCTGATTGAAGCCCACGTCGTTCGATTGCCAGCTTTGGGAGCGCCTTTGGCAATCGCTTCGATCTGCTGGTCGCCCCAACAATTGGTGAGTCCGCCAAACTGGCTCTCCTTGAAGAGCGCCTTAGCATGACCCTGATACTGTGTCGGCATGGGTTTCCCATGTTGGCCTTGTGTTGACCGGCCCTTCAATATGACCCATTCGTCATCAACCGTGTACCTGGCGCTTACCGTAGCGCGCGCCATTACATATCCGGGCGGTTCTTCAAGGCTGGGGTGGACATGGCCAGTGTCGCCATAGTCAAGCTCTGAGCCAAATGCGCTACTCAGGTGCTTCCAAAGTGCCCACTCTCTTCGCGGTATCACATTGCGCCCGGTTGCCAGTCCCCCATGATCCTTGGGAGCTGAAGAGGCTGTGGCAGTAACAGATCGCCAGCCGTGATCGTGGTTGACATGATTCGTGAGCTCTTGAGCGGAGAGCTTTTGGAAGGCGTCGGACGGCAAACTTGCAATATCTCCAAAGGTGACAACTAGGTCCACGTTTTCGACGGCCCAACCTTGACCGTGCACCCACTCGGTAACGGCTGGCAGGTCTGCAAGAGTGGATTTCACTACCAAACCGCCAGCGTATTTCCCGATGGCTGCATTCACCGCAGATAGGTAGGCGGCGTCCGCTCGTTGGGACACACAAGGAGCAACCAGCACTCCCGCCTTCCCCAGCGTCTCAAACATTGATTTGAACGCACTGGTAGATCCTGTCGCGTCAGCATTGAAGCGACCGTCCAGTGCAAACGGTAGCCCCTCCCAAGCGTCGCCGATCCTATCCGCAAATGTTGCAGGCGGCCTAGCTACCATCACTACTAATGGCGTGGTGCGCTGTTTTGCAGCGTTGGAGAGGTGTTGAAGCGCGGTAGCTTCACCAGACTTGGACTTGAGGACGGGTCGATAGGTAAGTGGCATCGCAAATCTCCAAAATATCTTTGCGTGACGCTATCAAACCACAGCGGGGCTTGCAAAGTGCATAATCCCCGCACTTTGGATCGCGCAGATTGGGACAGAGCTTGCTTCACGGCACGCGACCGGTGCGATTGGCTGCATTGGCCGAGGGAGTGGAGTTTGTGCCCTGATGGCCATCCTGGGGCTCACACGCGTCGTCCTTCTACGCTGCCCTTTGGCCGTGCGCGAGTCCCCGGTCTTCGACGACGACAACGATCCCAACCAGGAGCATGACTTCGGCGGTCTGTGCCTTGGCGACCGCCAGCACTTCCGGAAGATCGACTACTACGATGCTCTATGGATCAGAGGATTCGACCAAGATCGGCGCAACCCGCCGTGTGCTCACGGTGATGCTCGCCGAGGAGTACTGAGCAATGTCGTCCTTGTCCCGTCGCTACCTGCCTGGGAGCAACCTGCGCTTGAAGCCGCCCTTGAAAACCAGTAAGTCTCGCGCGTCGCAAGGCAGTGCCAAAAAAGTGCCAAACGACAGTCAGGAGATGGCGAAAGTCCCTGATGTGCGGGCGTAGCTCAATGGTAGAGCAGAAGCTTCCCAAGCTTACGACGAGGGTTCGATTCCCTTCGCCCGCTCCAGACCTTCATCCCAGCAGCTGATGTCGGATCGCCTCGGCGATGGTGTGGGCGCGGTTGCGGGTGCCGAGCTTCAGGGCGGCGTTCTCGAAATGCTGGTTGGCGGTCCTCACCGCGATCGAGAGCTGCTTGGCAATCTGCGGCGAGGTCATGCCCTGCGAGGCAAGGTCGAGCACCTCCCGTTCGCGCCGGCTCAGGGCTTGCGTTTCAACATATTGGCGCTCCTCGCGCGTTCGCAAATACCGCAAATGCGCGATGAGATTGTACGAGAACATCCGTAGCGCCAGTTTGTCGCTGCGGGTGACGTGGTTCGGCTCGCCGCTAAAGCCGACCGAGGCGACCCATTGGCCGGAATAGGTGATCATCACCATCCATAGCGAGGCGATGTCGCAGCGCTCGCAGAACGCCTGATAGTCCGGGTGCGCGTGCAGCAGCCGTTCCGGCTTTAGCTCATTCAGGGACGGACCGTTGAGGTAGCTCTGCCACGGCTTGTGCAGCCGCTTCATGTTGGTGCGATGGTATTCCTCGAAGAACTTGATCCGCCCCGGAACCGTGTCGATGGCGTCGATGATCAGCGACTTTTCGATGTCGAATTCGACCGCGTAGGCGCTGCGAAATCCGAAGGCGAAAGCGACCTTGCCGATCACCGTCACAAGGTCGTCGCGGCTAGCGGCGTTGCGGAGCTGTTCGTAGGCTTGTTCGAAAACCTGCTGCATTGCCGATGCTGCCCCTGTCCCGGCGCAACAACAAACATTGGGGCGGCGCTATAGCTCGCCGGCCTTCGGCTGGTTCACATCCAATGCAAAGGAATCGCGTGCCGTCTCGTCTTGATTGTTGCGGCGGGTGCGACATTTTGTCAATTTCAAATAAACGTGAAGGTCGCATAACCAGTTGATATTTAATGCCGATATCTTTCGAAGTGTGCTCGCCCAGGATTCCGGGATGGGAGTTGTCCCAATGGGGCATTCGCCCAACGGAACCTACCGTGATGCCTGATCCGGTTCCGGATCAGGAGGCCCGAATGGCGCATCCCGAAAACTCACTCACGCTTGCCGAATTCGCCGACAGATTCGAAAGCGGGCTCAACAACATCCTCGCCCAAACCCACGCAGTCTCATTGATGGCCGACGGACTGTTCCAGCGCGACGAGGAAGGGGGTCTGGCGGTGGGCGCGATGGCCGAGGCGATCGAGGCCAATGTCACTGGCTTGCTGGCCGAACTGGAAGGGTGCCGCGCATTGCAGGATTGCGGCGAGACCGAAGGGGCGCGGCCAGCGCCCTATCGGGAAGTCCTGAACGGTGGCACAAGATCGCGAGAACGGCCGCGGCTGGCGGGCTGACGCCCGGCTTCAGGTCGCCTCGATCTCGCGCGGTAGCGCGCCATCCGTCCTCGCCGCGAACCGCCGCCGTTCGAGCTTCGTCCGGGCGTGGCGGGTCTTCTCCCAAACGAACGGGTTGGTCACCAGCTGCACCCCCGCCCGGATCGCCGCGAGGCTCGTCAGAATCCAGTAGAGCGGGAGCAAAATCTGCGCCCAGCCGAGCTTTAGCCGCCCGAACCGCTTCAGTCCCAACAGCGCGATGAGGATGGCGCTCGCATAGCCCAGCACCAGCACGGTAGCGAAAAACACCGACCAGTAGTCGCCCCGCAGCGCCCATTCACCGCCGCCCGTGCCGACGCGCCAGGCGAGCAACCCGACGAACAGCGCGTGCACCGGCGCGGTGAACACCAGCCCGCCCACATAAATCTCGAAAGCCAGAAACCGCAGCAGCCCCAAGTCCTCTAGGAGCTTCAGCGGCTTCTGATTGTGGACGATCAGGGTTTGCATCCAGCCCTTCATCCAGCGCGTGCGCTGCGTGAGCCAGCCCCCGAGCGTCACCGGCGCCTCCTCGTAGGTCGCCGAAACCAGCGTGCCGCAGCGGTAGCGGAGCCGCGCCAGCCGCACCCCGAGGTCGGCGTCCTCGGTGACGTTGTAGCTGTCCCAGCCGCCGGCCTCGATCAGCGCCCGCATGCGGAAATGATTGCTTGTCCCCCCGAGCGGCATCGGCAGGCCGAGCATCGCCAGCGCCGGCAGGATCAGTCCGAACTGCGCCGCGTACTCGGCGGTGAACAGCGCCGTCAGCAGGCTCTCCGGCGCATTGTCGATGACCAGCTCGGCCTGCAGGCAGTCGAGCTCGTGATGCGCCGCGAACTTGGCCGCCGCGAGCCGCAACTGATCGGGCTCGGGCACGTCCTCGGCGTCGAAAATTACCAGCAGTTCGCCGGTCGCGAGCGGCAACGCGAAATTCAGCGCCTTCGGCTTGGTGAGGGGCTGCCCGTCGGGGACCTCGACGAGCTCGAACGGCCCGCGCCACAGATGCTCGCGGACCGCCTCGACGGTCTCGCGGCTGGCCTGCTCGACGATAAACTTGATGTCGAGCCGGTCGCGCGGATAGTCGAGCGCCAGCATCGCATTGACGAGCTGCGGCACCAGTTCCGCCTCGTCGCGCAGCGGCACCATCACCGAATAGGCGGGAAGCTCCGCCTCGGCGAGCCGCGGGATCGCCTCGCGCACCGGGTTGAAAGTGCCGAGCAGCGCCGCGATCAGCCGCAGGGCGGCCGGCGCGAGATAGAGCACCGCCAGGATCGGAGCGACGACGCCGAGGACCAGCTCGGGCAGGAGCGCGGCGAGGATCGCCGCCGCGAGCAGCAGCGCCGCGAACCCCGCCCGCACCTTGAGCGTCAATTCGCGATGCGCGCTCGCATGCGGCCAGCGCGCCGCCAGCCGGGTGAGCGCCCGCCGGGTCAGCCCTTCGGCATAAAGCCGCGCCAGGTGGGCCCGCAACTGCCGCGGCGGGACGAGGCAGACTTGCCGCGCCATATCCGGCTCGCGCCTCACCCGCCGCCCGAGCGCGACCAGCCGCTGGAATCCGGGGGCGACGAACAGCACCTCGCGGTCGAACAGGACCCCGCGGACCGACTGCACCTTCGCCAGCCGGTCGATCTCCGCCCCGCCTCCCTTGAGCTTGACCGCCTCCGGCACCGCCTCGACGAACACCAGCCCGATCGCTTCGGCCGCCCGCGCAAAGACCACCGCTTCGGACTGCCCCGCGACCCGGGCGAACCGCTGCATCGGGTCGACCCCCGCGGCCAGCGCGTCGTGGACGATCCGCTTCGCCTCGGTATTGGTCTCGCACGCTGCGCCGAGGATGCGGCGCGCGATGCCGGTCGCGTAATTGTCCAGCTGCACGGGGGACATCCTGCTCCGCGGCAGAGGATCGCCCAGCCCCACCCCCGACGCAAGCGCCCCGCCCCCGCCGCTCCTCGCCAAAGCCGCCGGAGTAGGCCATAAGCGGCGAACGACGGGAGGCGGGAGCCGGGAGATGGGTTGTTTGCGGTTGGCGCTGATCTCGGCGGCGGCGCTGGCGGTCGCCGCCGGCGCCGCCGCTTTCGGCCAGGGACTGCCCAACCATGTCGACCCGAGCGCCCGCGAGGAGCTTCCCGACCTGACGCTGGTGCCGGCCATTAGGTTCCTCACCTCGGGCGGATTCCCGCCCTTCAACTATCGGGACGAGAATGGCGAGCTTGTCGGCTACAATATCGATCTCGCCCGCGCCATTTGCACCGCCATCCGCGCCCAATGCACCATCCAGACCTGGCCCTGGGACCAGGCGGTCGACGCGCTTGCCGACAATCGGGGCGACGCGCTTGTCGCCGGGCTTGCCATCGGTCCGGAGAGCGCCGCCCGGTTCGATTTCTCGAACATTTATCTGGCGCTGCCGGCCCGCTTCGTCGTTGGTCCCGGGGGCGAAGCCTTCGACCCCGCAAGCGATGCGGTCGTTGCCGTCCGCGCCGGGTCGGCCCATCAGTTGTATCTGGCGCGCTATTTCCCGACGCTGACGACGCGCGGCTTTCCGACCGAGATCGAAGCCCTCGGTACGGTCGCGACCGGCGCCGTCCCGGCCTATTTCGGCGACGCGATGCGGGCGTCCTTTTGGCTTAGCGGCAATTCCGGTTGCTGCCGATTTTGGGGCGAGGCCTGGTTCGATCCCGACTGGTTCGGCCCCGGCCTTGCCATCGCCACGCCCGCCAACCTCGACAATGTGCGCCGCGCCATCAACTGGGCGCTCTCGCGCCTGCAGCGCGAGGGACGGATAGAAGAATTATATCTGAAGTGGTTCCCGGTCGGCTTCTACTGACGCCGGTGACCCTAGAGGGTGCGGTGCCGCGCCCGCGCCGAGGCCTCGATCGCCGCCCGCGTCAACGAATTGAGCCGGAATTTTTCGGCGATCAATTCCAGCAGACGCAGTTCCTCCTGCGAGGCGAAGAGATCCGCCGCCGCCACTTCGACCGCCAGCGCATAAGCGGTGTCGGCGAGCCCCTTGGGAAGCGCCGCGCGCGCCGCCGTCAACACCTTGCCCAGCCCCTTGGCGCTGTCGAGCATTTTGGCGCAATCGGCGGCGACCTTCGGCAATTCCTTTTCGTCGAAGCCGGCGAAGATCGGCAGATTGCGCACCGTCGAGCCGATGCGCTTGAGCTCGCGGTCGGTCATCGTCCGGTCGGCTGCCGAAACCGCCACCATGAGATAGATCAGCGCGTGCTGGGGAGAAAGCGGCATCGAAATGTCCCTCGGCTGCCAAAATCGGCTGCCCGAAAGCTAGGGAGGACGGGCGCCAAATACAAGCCGCGGCGCCTCTTGCCGGCCGCGTTGACCTTGGCAGGGCTCTATGCGACACCGCACGCTTCTGCCGGCACCGGCAGCTTTTCCGAGCCCCGACATGGCCCGACCCCTGCCTCCCCTCGATCCCGCGCTTATCGCCGTTGCGCCCTCGGCGCGCGCCTGGCCGTTCGAGGAAGCGCAAAAACTCGTCAACCGCATCGAGCGGACCGGCCAGAAGCAAGCGCTGTTCGAGACCGGCTATGGGCCGTCGGGCCTGCCGCACATCGGCACCTTCGGCGAGGTCGCCCGCACCACCATGGTGCGCACCGCCTTTCGGCTGCTGACCAACGACAGGATTCCAACCCGGCTGCTTTGCTTTTCCGACGACATGGACGGTTTGCGAAAGGTCCCGGCCAACGTCCCCAACCAGCAAATGCTGGCGGCCTATATCGGCCAGCCGCTGACCAGGGTTCCCGACCCGTTCGGCTCCGAACACGGCTCGTTCGGCGCCGCCAACAATGCGCGCCTCAGGGCCTTTCTTGATCGTTTCGGCTTCGACTACGAGTTTGCGAGCGCCACCGACTATTACACCTCCGGCCGCCTCGATCCGGCGTTGAGGAGAATGCTCGAAGTCTATGACGAGGTTATGGAAATCATCCTTCCGACCCTCGGGGCGGAGCGCCGCGCCACCTACTCGCCCTTCCTGCCGGTCTCGACCCGCACCGGCGCGGTCCTTCAGGTGCCGACCATCGACCGCGACGTTGCGGCCGGCACCATCGCCTATCTCGATCCCTCGACCGGCGTGCGGATCGAGACGACCGTCACCGGCGGCGCCGTCAAATGCCAGTGGAAAGCCGACTGGGCGCTGCGCTGGTTTGCGCTCGGGGTCGACTACGAGATGGCCGGCAAGGACCTTATCGATTCGGTGAAACTCTCGAGCCGCATCGTCGCGGCGCTTGGCGGCACCCCGCCCGAAGGCTTCAATTACGAGCTTTTCCTCGACGAAGCGGGCCAGAAGATTTCCAAGTCGAAGGGCAACGGGCTGACCATCGACCAATGGCTGGCCTACGCCTCCCCTGAAAGCCTGACGCTCTATATGTACCAGAAGCCGCGCACCGCCAAGAAACTCCACTTCGACGTTATCCCGAAGGCGGTCGAGGAATATTATGCCTACGCCGAAGCCTATGGTCGCGAGACCAATACCGGGCGGCTGGAAAATCCCGCCTTTCACATTCATTCCGGCCCGCCGCCCGCCTACGATCTGCCGGTGAGCTTCGCCTTGCTGCTCAATCTCGTCTCGGCCGGCCACGCTCATGACAAGTCTGTGCTCTGGGGGTTTATTTCGCGCTATGCGCACGGGGCTTCGCCCGCGACCCATCCCGAGCTCGACCTTCTGGTCGGTTTCGCGGTGAAATACTTCGAGGATTTCGTCAAGCCCGCCAAGCGCTTCCGGCCGCCTTCCGACAAGGAACGCGCGGCGCTGCAGCTGCTCGCCGACCGGCTCGCCCCGCTTGAGGGGTCGACCGACGCCAAGGCCATTCAGGACGAGGTCTATGCCATCGGCAACGAGCAAAAATTCGAGCCGCTGCGCGACTGGTTCAAGGCGATCTACCAGGTGCTGCTCGGCGCGGATCAGGGCCCCCGCTTCGGCTCGTTCATCGCCGTCTATGGCGTCGCCGAGACCCGCGCCCTGATCGGCAGGTCGCTCAGGGGAGAGCTCGTGGCGGATCAATCGGCGGCGCAAACAGCGGCGCCGCGTCCCTGACCAATTCCTTTGGCAGCATTTTCAGATCGTCCGCGTCAAATCGCAAATGCGGGAAATAGTCGCGCACGAGTCCGCCAACGAGCACCGCCTGTTCGGCATCGCGTCGCCGCTTGATCGGCTCCCGGTCGGCTCGCTGCGACAGCCAGTGTTTGTGAACCGCCCAGGCGCGAGGATCGGCGGCGACAATCCTCAGCGGGAAGCCGCGCTCATCAATGGCTAGAGCCTCGAATGACGGGGCATTTTCAAGCCAGACGAGTCCCTCGATTTCCGCAGCGACCAGATCGTCCGACCCGATGCCCGCTAGCTGGTTAGTCTTTTCCCGCCAGGGCGGATTGCGCATCGGCTTGATCAGATCGACCATGAAGCCTTCCGAATTTTGGGCCCTGAAAGTGTTTTTTGTGCGCTCAAAAGTCTTATCGACACTTTGCAGCACTTTGAGCAGCGACCGTTCCGAAATTTCGGGCGAGACGACAAAGCGCAGACCGCCGCGGCTGTCGAACAGCAAGTCTATATCGCCGGTTGTCGTCAATCCCGGATCGACCATCACACCGGCCACTGCCTCGTAGGCATAGATCGCGTTGGTGCCGACAACACGGATTCCCGCCCCCAATGAACCCGTCTCGTTAAGCGCGCGAATAATGCGGGCGCCGATCAGGGGAACGCGGCCAAGGCCGACCGCCCGGTTGATCGCCACCTGTCGTTGAAGGGTCGCGTCGATTTCCTTGAAACGCCGCTTCGCTTCGTCCCGGCGGCGCTCGAACTCGGCCTTGGCGTGTTCCGTTTCCGCCGAACGTTTGCCGAGCGATCTTTGTTTCCGAACCCCGGATTTCTCGTAGGAGCTGCGCACCAGATATTCAGTGCCCTTGATGGAGTGCCAAACGATGGAGCCGCGCGTCGCTTGCAAGCGGTCTCGCGTTTCATTCCACCCATCAAACCTCTGTTGGGTGTTGACGTACTCTCGCCGTTGATCATTGCTGAACTCTTGTATTATCATGGGGTTCAACAGTTTTTACCGGTTTCTATAATAACTGTTGAAATAACCCAATTATATTTATATGTCAATGAGTTCAACAAAACGAATGAAATTCCTACTTAGGTGTTGAAATTCAAGCCTCTCAGCGGCAAATTCAACGCCGAGGGCAGGGGTGGGGGTCACTGGCTCGCCCAAAGAATCCTTGCGATCCACTCGATGTTTCTGAGCGCCAACTGCCGCGGCCCGTGTTCGGGATTGAGCGAATGCAATTCCAGCCGGTCGGCGGTCTTGCGATGCAGGATTTTCGCCATCACTTCCCCGTCGAGCGTTTTCACCACCACCCGGTCGCCGCGCCGCGCCGTCTCGGCCGGCGAGACGATGATGATGTCGCCGTCCCGGTAAAGCGGCAGCATCGAGTCGCCGGAGACTTCCAGCGCATAAGTGCCGCTGCCTGCCGCACCGGGCACGGTCACCCGGTCCCAGCCCTGGCCGACCGGGAATCCCCCTGAATCGAAATAGCCGCCCGAGCCGGCCCGCGCGAAACCGAGCAGCGGCACCGAGCGCGCTTCCGCCTCCATGCCTCCGCCTGACAGGAAATCCGAAAATTCCTCGCCGGTCGCCTCGAGCACCTTGGCGATCGATTCGGTCGAGGGCCAGCGCGGCCGCCCGTCCTTGCTTATCCGCTTCGAGAGATTGAAAGTGGTCGGGTCGAGCCCCGCCCGCCTGGCCAAAGCAGAGGCCGACAGCCCGCGGCGTGCCGCCAGAGCGTCCAGGGCGTCCCAGATTTTGCGGTGTGATATCATTTTGGGACCCGCCCCACCGGACAAGGAAAAAAGTCCCTATTACGGACAATTGTCCCAAACGTCTTAACGCTTTGGAAAGCTCGTGTAAACCCTTCCCGACCGCTGCTGTGAATGAAAATCGGGTTGGGGCAGGGGCGTCCCGGCTCTATCATTTCCGCCCAACCCTGAACCCGGCTCAAGATGCGCGCCGCCACCGCCCCGAACGGGGCCATCTACAAGGTGATGACCTCGGCGCTCTGGCAGGCCTCAGTGCGCGGCGAGGTGGTGCTGCCGATGCCGGTCGACACGAATGACGGCTTCATGCATTTGTCGGCGCGCGATCAGCTCGAGGAAACCCTGAGGGTGCACTTTGCCGGCCAGCGCGATCTGGAGCTCGTCGCCATCGACCCCATAGAACTCGGCATGGGGCTCGCCTGGGAGCCCTCGCGCGGCGGCGCGCTTTTCCCGCATCTTTACGCGCCCTGTCCGATGCGGGCCGTTCTCTGGCACGCCCCGCTCGAGCCCGCCCGTGACGGCGGCTTCATCCTGCCGGCGGCCCGCGGATGATCCTCTCCAGCCTTTCTCCGATTCTCAGGATGGCCGGCGCGCGGCAGCTGACCCGCGAGGTGCTGCTGATGCTCGACCCCGAGGTGGCGCATCGCGCCACCATCACGGCGCTGAAGCTCGGCGCCGTGCCACCGCCCGATTTTCCGGATCCGCCCCAGCTCGCCGTCGAGATTGCGGGTCTGCATCTGCCCAATCCGCTCGGCATGGCCGCGGGCTTCGACAAGGGCGCCGAAGTCGCCACCGAGCTCTGCCGCATTGGCTTCGGTTTCGCCGAGGCCGGCACGCTGACCCCGCATCCGCAGCCCGGCAATCCCAAGCCCAGAATCTTTCGGCTCGAGGCCGCCGAGGCTGTCGTCAACCAGCTCGGCTTCAATAGCGAGGGTCATGACGCCGCGGCAAAGCGGCTCGCCGGCCGTCGGCTCGGGGCAACCGTCGGGGTCAATATCGGCGCCAACAACGATAGTGCCGACCTGATTGCCGACTTTGTCGAGGGCGTCCGGCGCTTCGCCCCGCTAGCCGACTTTCTGACCGTCAATATCTCCTCGCCCAATACGCCCGGCCTGCGCGACCTGCAGGCGGGCGATGCCTTGCGCCGGCTGCTCGGCGAGGTCCTCGCCGAACGCTCGCGCGCCCCGGCGCGGGTGCCGGTATTCCTGAAACTCGCGCCCGACCTTGACGAGAAGCAAATGGACGACATCGCCGCCACGATTGCCACGGTCGATCTCGATGGGCTGGTGATATCCAACACCACCGTCACCCGCCCCGGTGTCGGGGCAATGAAACACGCTGGTCAAGCGGGAGGACTTTCCGGCAAGCCGCTGTTCAATCTCTCGACCCGAAAACTCGCCCAGATGCGCCTGCGCGTTGGGCCAAATCTGCCGATCATCGGGGTCGGGGGCGTCCATTCGGCTGCCTCCGCCATCGCCAAACTCGCCGCCGGCGCCAACGCCCTGCAGCTCTACACCGCGCTCATCTATCGCGGCCTCGACCTGATCGCCGAGATCAAGTCCGGACTCGCCGCCGAGGTCCGCGCCCGCGATCTCGCCTCGGTCGCCGGCCTCACCGGCACAAATGTCGCGGACTGGGCCTCAGGCAAGGCCGAGCTTTGAGGTCCCGCCGGGCAGCGCCGCCTCGCCCAGCCGCCCGATGACGGTAATGTCGACAAGACCCGCCAGCGGCTCGGTGATGAAGGCTAACGTAGCCGGCAGGGCGATCCGCCACACTTGCCGGTGCGTCACTTCGAAGGGACGCATGATCCGCGTGTTCGCGGCAGGCTTCAACGTTTGAGAATGGTCGGCCGGCTCGGCACCTGCGCCAGCGGCATGATTTCGATCGAATTGACGTTGATATGCGGCGGCCGGTTGGCGAGCCACCAGACCGTCTCGGCGACATCTTCCGGCAGGATCGGCTCGACCCCGCGATAAAGCTCGGCATCGGCCGCCTTATCGCCCTTGGTCCTGACCATGGTGAATTCGGTCTTCGCCATGCCCGGCTCGAGGCTCGTCACGCGGATGTCGGTGCCGGCGAGATCGGTCCTCAGTTCGTAGGAGAAGTGCCGCACGAACGCCTTCGAGGCGCCATAGACATTGCCGCCCGGATAAGCAAACCGTCCGGCGATCGAGCCGACATTGATGATCGAGGCGCCCCGCCCAGCCTCTTTGAGCAGCGGCAGCGCGAACTGCGTCATGTAGACGAGCCCCATGATGTTGGTCTCGACCATCGCCCGCCAGTCTTCAATGTTGACATCCGGCACCGACCCGGTGCCGAGCGCCAGCCCGCCATTGTTGAAGAGGCACTTGATCGGTTTGTGGCTTGCCGGCAGGGAGGCAACCACCGCCTCGATCGCCTCGACATCGGTCAGATCGAGCGGCGCCGCCAGGATGCGCTCGGGATACGCCGCCGCCAGCGCGTCAAGCCGCCCGGCGCGCCGGCCCGTGGCGACGACATTCCAGCCCTTCCGCGCGAAGAGGCGCGCCGTCGCCTCCCCGAAACCCGAACTCGCCCCGGTAATGAAAATGACGTCGGCCATGGGAGCTCCTTCGGCGTTCGAGTGCCACGATCCGGCGCGGCGGGCAAGCCGCCCGCGCCTCTCGGCGCCTCAATTCATGTCGGTAATTTCGAGAATCAGATCGGCGCGCGACGCGGTCTTGGCGACAAGGTCGAAATTGACCATGTCGACCTCTTCGACATGCCGCGCGATGTGCTCGTCGGAGAATAGCCCGCCCTCGGCGTGCCGCTTGGCGAGCCGCGCCTTGGCGCGCTTGCGGCTCAGCGACACGAAAATCGTCAGGTCGAAAAGATCCCTGAGCACGCGCCACGGCTCCTTGTCGAGCAGGAGATAGTTCCCCTCGACGATCAACAGCCGCTCCTTGCGCGAGACGACATAGGCGTCGGGCACCACGTCTTCGATCTCGCGCGAATACGCCGGCCCCGGCATGGCGCGCCGTGCCGTCCTTAGCCGCGCCACGAATTCGATGAACCGCTCCGCCTCGAATGTGTGCGGCGCGCCCTTGTCGCCGGCCAGCCCGAGCCTTTGCAGCTTCTTTTGCCGCATGTGAAACCCGTCCATCGGGATCACCTGCGCCGGCAGCCCCGGCCAGGCGGCGTCGCACACGGCTTCCGCCAGCCCTGACTTGCCGGCGCCGGGCCCGCCGGCGATGCCGATCATCACCCGCCCGCGCCGCGCGCTCGCCATCTTCACCGCCAAATCGCGGATGTCGCCGACCGCGTCGGCGAAATTGCCGCTAATCCGGTCGGGCATTTTGGGGCGGCCTCATGGGTTGCTTGCCTCGCACCGCAATCATGTCAGGATGAAACCCGCCCCTGTCCATCGCCAAACACGCCGTGACCCAACAAAGCGTAAAGCACCTGGCTGATTTGGCACAAGGCGACCTGCTCGACGGCGCCTGGCGGCTGAATCCGAGAATCGCCGATTGGTTCGCGTCCCGAGGCTGGAGGCCGCGCCCGCACCAGCTCGATATGCTGGAGGCGGCGCGGGCCGGCGAGTCGGTGCTGCTCATCGCTCCGACCGGCGCCGGCAAGACCCTTGCGGGGTTCCTGCCCTCGCTCGACGCGCTGATCGAGCGCCCGCGGGAGGGGCTCCACACCCTCTATCTCTCCCCGCTCAAGGCGCTGGCCGTCGACGTCACCCGCAATCTCACCGGCCCGATCGCCGACATGGGACTCTCCATCCGCGTCGAGACCCGCACCGGCGACACCCCGACCCATCGCAAGCAGCGCCAGCGTTACGATCCTCCGCACATGCTGATGACGACGCCCGAACAGCTGGCGCTGCTGCTCAGCCATGCCGACGCGGCGCGCCTCTTCGGCTCGCTCAAGTGCGTCGTCCTCGACGAATTGCATGCCTTGATCACCTCCAAGCGCGGCGATCTGATGGCGCTGGGCCTCGCCCGCTTGGCTAGGCTCGCTCCCGATCTCACCGTCTCGGGGCTCTCCGCCACCGTCGCCCAGCCGGAGATGCTGGCCGACTGGATCGGCGCGCCGGCGCCGGCGCGCAAAGTGCGCCTCATCCGCGCCTCCGGCGGCGCGCCGCCGATTGTCGAGATTCTCGAAAGCCAGACCCGCGTGCCCTGGGCCGGCCATTCGGCTTCCTATGCCATTCCCGAGCTCTACGCGACCATCAAGGGTCACAAGACCTCGCTGCTTTTCGTCAACACCCGCTCGCAGGCCGAGCTGGTCTTTCAGCTTTTGTGGGATGCCAACGAGGACAATCTCGCCATCGCGCTGCATCACGGCTCGCTCGATGTCGCCCAGCGCCGCAAGGTCGAGGCGGCGATGGTCGCCGGCAAGCTCCGCGCCGTGGTTGCCACCTCGACGCTCGATCTCGGCATCGACTGGGGCGACGTCGATCTCGTCATCCAGATCGGCGCGCCGAAGGGCGCCTCGCGGCTCATGCAGAGGATTGGCCGGTCCAATCACCGGCTCGACGAGCCCTCGAAAGCGCTGCTCGTCCCCGCCAATCGTTTCGAAGTCCTCGAATGCGAGGCCGCCAAGCAAGCGGTCGCCGAGAATGCGCAGGATTCCCCCGACCCGATCGAAGGCGGGCTCGACGTTCTCGCCCAGCACGTCCTCGGCATGGCCTGCGCCGCCCCGTTCGATGCCGGTGCGCTCTATACCGAAATCACCACCGCCTGGCCCTATCGCGAGCTTTCCCGGTCCCTTTTCGATCGGGTTGTCGATTTCGTTGCAACCGGCGGCTATGCGCTGCGCGCCTACGAGCGTTACGCGCGTCTGCGAAAAACCACCGAAGGACTTTGGCGCATCGCCAATTCCCGAGTGGCCCGGCAGTATCGCTTGAACGTCGGCACGATCGTCGAGGAGCCGATGGTCAAGGTCCGGCTGGTTCGGGGCAGGGGCCACCGCACCGGCGCGACCACAGGCCCCATCTCCCGCACCGGAAGGGTGCTCGGCGAAATGGAGGAATATTTCTTCACGACGCTGGCCCCCGGCGACACGTTTCTCTTCGGCGGCGAGATCGTCGCCTTCGAGGCGATGCGCGACAACGAGGCCTATGTCTCGCGCTCCTCCGCGCCCGACCCGGAAATCCCGTCCTATATGGGCGGCAAGTTTCCGCTCTCGACTTATTTGGCCGAGCGCGTCCGCAGGACGCTTGCCAGCCCAGGCGAATGGCGGCTCTTGCCCGATCAGGTCCGCGAATGGCTCGAACTTCAGCGCGACGTCTCGACCCTGCCGGGCACCGAAAGCCTCCTCGTCGAGACTTTCCCCCGCGCCGAAAAATTCTATCTCGTCTGCTATCCGTTCGAAGGCCGTCTCGCCCACCAGACGCTCGGGATGCTCCTGACCCGCCGGCTCGAACGGATGCGCGCCCGCCCGCTCGGTTTCGTCGCCTCCGAATATGCGCTGGCCGTCTGGTGCGCCGCCGATCTCAATTTCATGGTGGCGCAAAATCGGCTTTCGCTCGACGCGCTGTTCGACCAGGACATGCTCGGAGACGATCTCGAAACCTGGCTCACCGAATCCGCGCTGATGCGTCGCACCTTCCGCAACTGCGCCATCATTTCCGGGCTGATCGAACGCCGCCATCCCGGCCGGGAAAAGACTGGCCGGCAGATCACCATGTCCTCGGATTTGATTTACGACGTGCTCTACCAGCACGAGCCCGACCATGTGCTGATCCAGGCGACCCGCTGCGACGCCGCGCGCGGACTTTTGGACATCGCCCGGCTTGGCGATTGCCTCAAGCGCATTCGCCGTCACATCGTCCACAAGCCGCTGGACCGAATCTCCCCGCTCGCGGTACCGGTGATGCTGGAGATCGGCAAGGAGCCGATTTTCGGCGAGGGCCGCGAAAGCGTCATGGCGGAAGCCGCCGACGAGCTCTTGAAGGAAGCCTCGGGCAAGCGATGAGCATTTCCGCGACACCACGTCGTCATCCGGCGGACGAAGCCCATCCGCTCGAATTCGCCGCGCACGAATTCATGGCGCTCCTGTCCGGCGCGCTCTACTGGCCCGTCGAGTCGACGCTGCTCGTCGCCGATCTGCATCTTGAAAAAATGTCGTCTTACGCGCCGGCCGGCCAGTTCCTGCCACCCTACGATACCGGTGCGACACTGGAATATCTCAGCGCCGACCTCGCCTTTACCGGTGCTGGGCGCGTCGCCTGCTTGGGGGACAGTTTTCACCGCGACGAAGGCCCTTCTACTTTGCTCGACCGCGATCGCGCCGCGCTGGTCCAATTGATGACCGGGCGCGACTGGACCTGGATCGCCGGCAATCATGATCCCGCCCCGCACGGGCTTGGCGGGGAGTGCCGCGACGCGCTCGAGGTCGACGGGCTGAGGCTCAGCCACGAGCCCGACCCGAAACGCACTCGCCAGATCGCCGGACATCTGCATCCGGCCGCCCGCGTCAAGCTCAATGGCCGCTCGACCCGGCGCCCCTGCTTCGCCTGGGACGACGCGCGCTTGATCCTTCCCGCCTACGGCGTCGCCACCGGTTCGCTCAACGTGCTCGGTCCCGGTTTCGCGGGGCTCTTTACTCTGCATCGGCTGAACGTGTTGATGCTCGGTCGCGACCGTCTTTATCCGGTCGCGCGGCGGCACCTTGTCGACGGCTAGGCGGGGAAAAGCGCCTCGCTGGCGAAGAGGGCCAAAACGATGGCAGAAGTTCCCAGTGTTAACGTTATCCTGAGTGCAGAATAACGCTTGGGAACGCCTCCGTCTGTGCCACTCAAAACATCCCACGCCCCCTGCGCGCCAAACGCCACGATCAGCACCGCAAGTCCCAATTGATAGGGCATCAACAGCGTTGCCAGCCCCACGATTGCACCAATGATTCCAAGAAGATAGGAGAAGTCTCCGCCCCGCCCGCCCTGCATCCGGATGCCCCAGCGCACCCCGCCGAGAAAGCTCAGCGTCAGCGCCCCGTAACCGAGCACCGCCCGCTCGAGGATCACCGGATCGAACGGCGACAACGCCGGAAACACATTCAATATCAAGGCGATAGAGAAGGGTATCAGCCCGGCCCACCCCGCCCAGATCACAATCCTCGGGAGCGGGTTATCGGTCATCGCTAGCGCCGGAAGGCGGCCCCGCTCAGCCAGCCTGTCCCGAGCGCCAATAGGACACAGGCGAGTCCGTAGGCAAGTGATTGATTTCGCGAGGCTTCCACCACGAACCGGTCGAGTCCGGCGGTGCGCACCGTGAAGCGCTGCGCCTTGCTGGCGACCAGTTCGCCATCCCGGAAGAGCATTGTTCTGGATAGGAAATTTCCGTTCGGCACAAACGCCGGCAGATCGATCCGTGCCTGATAGAGCCGGTCCGAAAGAAACTGTACAGCCCTGGATTCGCTACCGAAAAGCCCCTTCGCCTGCATCAGCCTGACCAATTCGGTTCCGAACAGCGCCGTCATCGAGTCGTTGGCCTCGGCGCCGGTTCGGGTTTGCGACTCGAAAGTCAGCAGCTCGCGATCGAGCGTTTCGGCATCGGTGATTTGTTCGACAGGGGCGCTGGAGACGATCCAGAAGTAGGCGGGAAAGTTTTTGAAAACGGCTTGTTGCCGGTTCAGCCAGACCCCGAGGACGCGCTCTTTGAGCCGCGCCACCCGGTCATGGCTCGGACCGCGAATGGCGATGATGATGTGGTAGGTGCCGGCCGGGACCTCGCTCGCGCCGAGCTCAGGCTCGATCGCGCCGAACAGCGTGATCGACTCACCCGAAAATGTCGAGTCGATCGAGACTTCCGGGTCCGAGGTGGCCGCGATGAGCCGTTGCCCGAAGGCCGGCCCGGCCACCAGCCCCGCCCAGATCAGCAGCAGCGCGGCGAGGCGGCGCATCAGATTGCTCCTTGCGCCAGGATCGCCATCGAGAACGGGTCCGCCGGCGCAATCAGCAACGAGGCCGCGAACCGGATCGCGACCCCAAGCACCAGCAGCGCCAATAGCAGCCGCAACTGCTCGCCCCTGAGCCGCTTGCCGGCCGAGGCGCCGAATTGCGCCCCGATCACCGAGCCAATCATCAGAGTGAAGGCGAGGATGATATCGACGGTGTGGCTCGAGACCGCGTGCAGCACCGTCGTCGCCGCCATGATGCAGAGAACATGCAACAGCGAGGTGCCGATGACCACGTTGCCCGGTACCCTGAGGAGGTAGATCAGCGCCGGCACCAGCATGAAGCCGCCGCCGATGCCGAGCAGCGAGCCGATGAAGCCGATCACGATCCCGATCGCCACCACCGGGATGACGCTTACATAGAGCTGCGAGCGCTTGAACCGGATCCTGAGCGGCAGCCCCTGCATCCAATTATGCTGACCGGGCAAGTGCCGCGACGCCGCCTGACCGGCCCGGGTCCGCAGCATCGCGCGCGCCGCCTCGTAGAGCATGATCGCGCCGATCGAACCCAAGAAGACGAAGTAGCAGAGCGAAATCGTCACTTCGAGCTGGCCGATCGACTGCAGCCAGCCAAACGTCCATACCCCCGCCACCGCCCCGATGATTCCGGCAAGCACAAGGTAGAGCGCCAGTTTGAAATCGATGCCGCCGCGCCGGTAGTAGCTGAGCGCCCCCGAGGTTGATGCCGCGACGACCTGGCTGGTCACCGAAGCGACGGCAACCGGGGCGGGAATGCCTGAAAAGATGAGGAGCGGGGTCAAAAGGAACCCCCCACCCACTCCGAAAAGACCGGACAGAAACCCGACCGTGCCGCCCATCGCCATCAGCAGAAAAATGTTGAGCGAAAGCTCCGCGATGGGCAGGTAAAGCTGCACTGTCGTGCGTCCCGGACGGGGGGATGGCCTGGCGGACTGCTTACGCGCCGCCCGCCCGGCGTGTCAACGCGGCCCGAAGAGGCTAGGCGCGAGACGAAACCGCCGCCCGGCGATTGGCGCGGACGGCGGCGAAAGCCTCTGTGGAGGGTCCTAGACCGGCTGGCTGCCGAGGACTGCCAGGAGCCGTGGATTGATCATCCCGGTCTCGCTCATCCCGGCTGCGGCCTCGAACGCCCTGATTGCGATCCCCGTCCTCGGTCCGATCACCCCGTCCGCCTCGCCGACTTCGTAGCCGAGCTGTGCCAGAACCTGCTGCACCTGCATGACGATTTGAGGGTCGGTGATCGACTGGCCGGGGTCGAAGTTCGCTGCCCATGTCCCGATCGGGGCGTAGTTGGCGGCGATGTCGATCGTCCCGATCCGCCAGGCCTCGACAAGCCCCTGAGCGAGCCTCAAGGCGTCGGCGTCGAGTGACCGGGCGATGTCGTCGCGCGCCGTCGCCGCGTCGGTGTCTCCGCCAAGCGCCGCGAGGTCGAACCACATATAGGAGCGAACGAAGTCCTGCCTCACGCCGAGCCCGCGCGCATACAACATGCCGAAATTGAATTGGCTGTCCTTGACCCCGAGTCCGGCGGCCTTTTCGAACCACATCGCCGCCGAGGCGAAGTCCTGGGTCGTCAGCAGCCCGCCCGCATAGAGCGCCGCGAGATTGTGCATCGCCATCCGGTTACCGGCTTCGGCCGCCGCCTGATACCACTGCCGCGCCAGCTCCAGATCCAGCGCCACCCCGCGGCCGTTTTCATAGAGATTGCCGAGCCGGTATTGCGCCGGCGCGAACCCGCTCGTCGCCGAACGCTCGTACCAGAGCGCCGCCGCGCCATAGTCCTGCGGCGCCGCCCGTCCCTCGGTGTAGATCGCCGCGATCTCGAACTGGGCCCGCGCATCGCCAGCCTCCGCCGCTTCACGCAGCGCCAGCGGGCCGACCCCGATCACCGGCGTCGTCTCGTCGATGCTGCCGGTCACCACTGAGTCGGGAGCGGCGTCGGCGAATGCGAGGTCCATATCGAGCGTCGCTGGCTTTTCGATAGCGCCGCCCACAAGGGTCGAGTCTGGCGTAATCGCGTCGGCTACCGCGCCGACCTTGCGTACTTCCGAGGGGGCGGCCTCTTCGCCCGGCTCGAGTCCGGTCGGCACCTCGATTTCGGCGGCGACCGCGAGAGTTGCCGGCTCAGCGCTGGCCATTTCGATGGACTCGCCCTGCGAGGAGTTCAGGCGCTGGCCGATCAAGTTCAGCGTCATCAACCCCACTGCCACGAAGGAAGCCGCCAAGAGGATCGGCCGGCGGTGCCGGCTCAAGAAACTTTCCCGCTCCTCCTCGGCGCTCGCATGGACGTCCGGCTCCTCGATCACGACCTCGTCGGCTGATTTCGTCTCGGCGGGCGCTGCCTCTTTGGGCGGCACCGGGGCTTCGGGCTCCTCATTGTCCCCGGGCTCTTCGGGGCTCTTGCGCTTGAGCCGGGCCAGGGCCTTGCCGAGGAACCCGCCGTTAGCGTCAAGCACACTCGCTTCGGTTGATCGCTGCGCGGCGCGCCGGGCCGCCTCGATGAAGCTTTCGCGGCTGACGGGCGAGTTCTCGCGTTGTTCCTCGCGCCCCGATTTGATCTGCGCTTCGCTCGCCCGCGTCGCAGCCTTTTCGGCCGCCCGCTTGAAGACGTCGTCGGCACTCTGCCCGAGCGTCGAGGTGGGTTTGGCGGGCAACTCGCCCCGCGGTGGCGGTAAGTAGGCCGGCGGCGGGGAGGGCGGCTCGTCGAACGGCAGGGCGGACCGTGTTGCACCCGATTCGGCCGGCGCCATCCTGGCGCTGGCTTCGGCCGGCTTGCCGGGGCTCTGAGGCGTCGCCCCTTGCTGGGCCCTGTGCAGGCGTTTCAGCGTATCCTGCAGATTGTCGAGCCTTCGATCGACCTGGGCGATCGATTCGCGCATCGCGGCGACCGCGATGTTCGAGACCCCGATCGTATCGGCGGGCCGGTGCGCATTGACCTCGGCGGCGGTTTTCGCCGCGATGAGATCGACGAGCCTGGCAAGATCGGGTGGCTGCCGCTCGGCGAGCTCGGCCTGCCGCTTGCTGAGACCGGAGAGCATTGCGCCCGCCTGATCCACCTTGGCGACCAGCAGCCTCAGCTGTTCCTCGAGCAACTCCTGACCAATGCCGTCCGGGTCGCCGGCCATCCGGGCGCTCAGGTCCTTGATCCGCGTTTCCAGGGCGTCGAAGCGGGGCTCGAAGGCCTCGACCATGTAGCGGCGCAGCGTGTTGATCTCACCCTTCAGCTCGACGAAGCCGGTCGAGCCCTCGCTTGGCTCGAGCGTTTCGACATACGACGCGATGGCGTTGACGCGGCCGATCAGCTCGTCGCTGACCGCCTCGATGCGTCCTTCCTTCTCGAGCGCCGCGGCGAGGGTGCCAATGCCATGGGACAACCGCTCCATTTCGGCGGGCGCGATCGCCACCGACCGCTCGAGTGCGTCGAGTTTGTCGTAAAGCGAGCGGATCGACGCCTCGATATGCTGGGTCAACGCGACTTGCTGATCGGCGGCGCCTGCGGGCACCCCGCGTTCGCCGCGCCTGACTTGCCTGACCTGAATGTCGGCCAGCTTGCGCACCGATTCATTGAGTCGTTCCATCCGGCCCGACAGCATGTCAACCGCCGGATCGGCGCGTTCGAGGGTGAGGAATTCGGCGAGCTTGCTTTCGAGTTTCGAGGTGTCGCCGGCCTTCTTGACGAGCTGCGACATCTGCCCGACCGTCTCGGTCAACAGACCGATCTGCCGGGCCACCGCGGCCGTATCCAAGATCTTGTCGAATCGCTCGCCAACCGAACGCTCGAAGTTTCCGATCCGGTCGGCCAGACGCGCCGTCATCTCGACAATGTCGTTAAGGCCCGGACCGGACTTGCCGGAATCGTTCGCCGCCTGCTCGCGCTTCGGCGGCGCCGAAAGTTTCTGACCGGCGCGAATCTTCTCGATCGCGGCTTGCAGCGATTCGCCCACCGGATTGCGGCCCGCCTCGGGCATTTTGGACCCGCCGGGCTCCTCGGACCGCTGCACCGGCTGCGGCCCTTCGCGACGGCGGTCGGGAGAAGGGACCGATTTTTCATTTTGCTGCTTGAGCTGGCTGCGCAGCGAATTGATGTGATCGAGAAACACGTGCGTCTCGTGGGTGCTCTTCTCGCGCTCGGCCTCGCGGGCGGCGTCGGCGTCAAGCGCGCTCTCGGCTTCCTTGAGGATATCGTCGAGGTCGTCGCGCAGCGCGTTCCACTCGGCGCCTCGACCGGCGTCGCCGGCTGTATCGGTTGCGGCTTCATTCGACGGATGCGCGCGCTCTTGGGCCATTATCTTTTCCATGTAGGACGCGATCCTTCCGGGCAGTGGGATCGCCATGAGGACTTCGATGCGCCCTAGCATTCGGAAAACATGGTAAAGAACGGGTTAATTCTGTTGCAAATTGCGTCATTTGCGCACCCGTTCGGCTAAATTTGTACCGCCGGCGGGCCCGAGACGCCGGCTTCGACGATCTGGCCGCGGCTCCGGCGTCAACCGGCCCATCACCAGGGAGAGCTTTCCATGCTCAAAGAATTTCGCGAATTCGCCCTCAAGGGCAACATGGTCGACATGGCGGTCGGGATTATTGTCGGGGTGGCTTTCGGGGCCATCGTCGCCTCGATCGTCGACGACATTTTCATGCCGGTGATCGGCCTGCTCATCGGCGGCATCGATTTCTCTAACCTGTTGGTGGTGGTCGGCGACGCCGGCGGCCGCGCAATTGTATCCACCGCCCAGGCGAAAGAGCTCGGCGTGGCGACGCTTAATGTCGGCCTCTTCATCAACGCGGTCATTAAGTTCCTCATCATCGCGCTGGTCCTGTTCATGGTGGTCAAGGGGGTCAACATGCTCCGCCGCACTCAGCCGGCGGCGCCACCGCCGGCGCCGTCCCGACAGGAAGCCTTGCTCACCGAAATCCGCGATCTGCTCAAGACCCGCTAGTCGCCACCCGGAACGCCGCAAACAAGGTACCGGGCGGACCATTTCGCGTGAACCGAGGCTCGGCCCGCTCGCCAACCGATCATGCTCATTTGCAATTCTAGATTGTATTTTGATGGGCCCGCGTGTATGCGTCCTGATCTAGGTGTTATCCACTAAGGATAAGTCATCTATGCGCAAATCCGGTTACGCAACAGAATATATTCCCGTCAGGGTTGAGTCGTAGGGGTCATGTTGGTCAGGGTCGATGCAACCTTGGCGAGTGGAATACCGACACCGCGGATCGCCGCCTTCTCACCTCGGAAGCCCGTCCGTGCCCTTCATTCCAGGCGACAGGTTCAGGGGCATTTCATGAACGACGTATATTACCGAAACTCATTCAATCGCGACCGCTTCGTCCACATCGTCGATTCCGACATGTCGACCTGCGAGGCCTTCAGCGTTCTGTTCCGTCTGGAGGGTTTCCAGACCGGTTTTTCCGGCAAGATCGACGACCTGTTCGCGGCTCTCGACCGCCGAATCCCGGATGTCTTCATCATCAACCTGATGGTCGACGGCGCGGACACACTTCCCGCGCTCAACCGGGTCAAGACGATGCGAACTGGGGCTCCGGTTTTCATGATCTCGGACGAGCCGAGCGTCGACAAGGCCGTCCAGGCGATGAAGGCCGGCGCCGCCGACGTCTTCACCAAGCCCGTCGACACCGAACGCTTCGTGCGCTCGGTTCGCGATGCGCTGCGCCGCGACGTCCATATCGGCGCCGTCCAGGGTGGCCAGCGGCCGGTCGAGATTCGCGGCTTCAGCCAATTGACCCCGCGCGAACGCGAGGTGCTGCAGCTCGTCACCAACGGCCAGTCCAACAAGGAGGCCGGTCGTCAGCTGGGTATTTCGCCGCGCACTATCGAGGTACACCGTGCCCGAGTCATGGAAAAGCTCGGCGCTCGCAATACCGCCGACCTCGTGCGGATTGTCCTGACGAGCTGAACCGCCCCCGGGTTTGCCGCCGTTGCGCCAATCGCCTATCAGATAGGCATGCGCGCCTCGCATCGTCACGACACATCCGGGGGCCGCCGGCTTGGCCTGGTCGCCCTGCTCACCGGCCTCTTTATGCTCGCCGAGGTCGCCGGCGGGCTGCTCTCCGGCTCGCTGGCGCTGCTCGCCGATGCCGGCCACATGCTTGTTGATTTCGCGGCCCTCGGCCTCGCCTGGTTCGCCGCCCGCCTGTCGCATCGGCCCGCCGACTGGCGGCGTACCTACGGCTTCGACCGGTTTTCCATTCTCGTCGCGTTCGTCAACGGGCTGGCGCTGTTCGTCATCGCCGCCTTCATTCTCGTCGAGGCGGCGCGGCGTCTTTATGCGCCGGTCGAAGTCGCCGGCCCCTTGATGCTCGCGGTCGCGGGGGCGGGGCTGCTGGTCAATCTCCTCGCCTTCCGAATCTTGCGTGGCGCCGACCGCAGCAATCTCAACATCCGCGCCGCCGCGCTGCACGTCCTCGGCGACCTTCTCGGCTCGCTCGCCGCGATCGCCGCCGCCCTCGTCATCATCTTCACCGGTTGGACGATGGCCGACCCCTTGCTCTCGGTCCTTATCCTCGCGCTGGTGTTGAAGAACGCCTGGATGGTGGTCGGCGAATCCGCCCATATTCTGCTTGAGGGCGCCCCGCGCGAGATCGACAGCCGCACGATCGGCGCCGACCTCGAAGCCAATGTGCCGGGCGTCGAGAACGTCCATCACATTCATGCCTGGTCGATCTCGCAGGAGCAGCGGATGCTGACGCTGCATGCCCGGGTCAGCCCTGACCAGCGTCCCGAGACGGCGGCGGCTGCCGTCAAGCAGCGCCTCTCGGACAAATTCGGCATCAACCATGCGACCGTCGAGGTCGAATTCAAGGAATGCGCCGACGAGGCCGGCCCCGACCATCCGGGCCACGGTCACTCCCATACTCGCTAGCGGTCGGGGAAGGGCGCCTAGCCGCCCGTCGTCGGCAGCGTCAATTCGCCCGAGGACAACGCCTCGACCGTCAGCCGCGAGGCGTCGATATCGGTTGGCAGGTCGAGCGCCTTCCACACCGCGACCAGGGCCTCTCGCAGAGCTTCGATCATCGCCTCGTCATGCAACGGGCTCGGGGTGATCCTCAGCCGTTCGGTTCCTTTCGGCACCGTGGGGTAGTTGATCGGCTGGATGTAGATATTGTGCTTTTCGAGCAGCATGTCGCTTGCCGCCTTGCAGGCCCGCGCGTCCCCGACGATTAGCGGTAAAATATGCGTCTCAGTAGGCATTACCGGCAGCCCCGCCTCGGTGAGCGCTCGTTTGACCCGCCCTGCTTGCCGCCGCTGGGCAACGCGCTCGGTGTCCGAAACCTTGAGATGCTCGATCGAGGCCCGCGCCGCCGCGCACAGCGCCGGGGGCAGGGCGGTGGTGAAGATGAATTCTGGCGCATATGAGCGAATGGCATCGACCACCGGTTGCGATGCGGCGACATAGCCGCCCATCACCCCGAAACCCTTGGCAAGCGTGCCTTCGATGACATCGATGCGGTCCATCAGTCCCTCGCGCTCGCAGATTCCGGCCCCGCGCGGTCCGTAAAGACCGACCGCGTGGACCTCGTCGCAATAGGTGAGGGCGTCATATTTCTCGGATAGCGCCACGAAGGCGGCGATCGGCGCTACATCCCCATCCATCGAATAGACCGACTCGAAGATGATCAGCTTCGGCCGCCCCCGGCCGGCGGCCTTGAGCAGCTCCTCGAGATGCCGGACGTCATTGTGCCGAAAGATCCGCTTTTCGGCCCCCGAATGCCTGACCCCGGCGATCATCGAGGCATGGTTGAACTGGTCGGAGAAGATCATGCAGTCCGGCAGCAGCCGCGCCAGGGTCGAAATTGCGGCCTCGTTGGAGACGAACCCCGAGGTGAAGACCAGCGCCGCCTCCTTGCGATGCAGATCGGCGAGGCAATGCTCGAGCTCGATCAGCGCATGATTGGTGCCGGAGATGTTGCGCGTCCCGCCGGCCCCGGCGCCGAACCGCCCCGCCGCTTCCTGCATTGCCGCGATGACCTTTGGATGCTGGCCCATGCCGAGATAGTCGTTCGAGCACCAGACGGTGATCTGGCGTTCATTGCCGGCGCTGTCACGATAGATGGCGGCGGGAAACCGCCCGGCGATGCGCTCGAGATCGGCGAATACCCGATAGCGCTTTTCTTGCCTGAGCGCATCGACCGCCTCCTCGAATATGCCGCGATAGTCCATCCGGTCCTTGCCCTGCGCCAGCCCTCTGGCGCTTCTCTAACGGAATTCCGTCGGCGCGCCGACCCAGCAAGATGACGCAGGCGCCCTTGCCCTTGCTGCGTTCGCCCGTTACCCCTGCCGGTTGGTTGCCATTCTAGGTCGGCCGAGCGGGATCGCCAACCAATGCCTCAGTCATCATTGATACTGCTTGAGAGCCTCGTCGGTAGAGGCGAATTGAAATTCGTCTATGTTTTCGGCGTGCCGCGCGCCAATACCACGGTCCTCTGCCGGCTGCTTGGCCGGCGCCTGCACGGCGCTGTTTACGAGCCCGCCCTGCCCAATTCGGCCTTCCCCGGCGCCGCCTATCCGCACAAGATCCTCTGCGCTTATCGCGCCGTGCGCGCCAATCTGCCTCACGGCGAGCCGGTCACCCTCGCCATCAAGGACATGTGCGCCCTTATGGGTCCGGCCGCGCGCAACTTCGCCCTCGAACACGCCGCCCATGCGGTTTTCGCCATCCGCGAGCCGTCTTTGCAGCATTCCTCCTATGCCGGCCAGATGCTTGCCGAGTTCACGGCATGGAACCGGGTCCGCGCCTTCGCGATCACCCCCTGGGAAACGCTGATGTACGGCGTGCATTTCAGCCGCCGCTGGCCGCGCTATTGGCGTCTCGCGAAGGAGCGGCTGGGCGTCGGCTGGTCGGCCCTCCGCCGCTCGACGGCCTCCGGCGCCAATCTCGAATTCTGGGACGCCCTCTCAGTTCATTTCGCCGACGCCAACCGCCGGCTGCCGATCGAGCGGATCAGCGTCATCGACGCCGGGCTTTCCCGGCTGTTGCCGGAGGCCGCCGAGGCAGAACTTGACGCGATCGTCGCCCCGATCGCGCCCGCCCAAAGGTCGGTGGCGCCGCTCGATTTCGCCGGCCACACGCTGATGAAGACCGAATCCGCTTGGGCCGCGGAAGCGATGCAGGCCGAGCGCCTTTTGGGAATTGGCCCTCAAAAGGCCGTCCGTTCGCCCTATCCGGACTTCGACGCGTTCTTGCCGCGCATGGCCGGGGTCCTCTACCCGGCCTATCTCGAGCTCTTTTATCACCCCGCCCATCGGCTGCGGCGGCACGTCATAAGTCACGGGGCGCCGCGGCCGGACGATGCCGACGCCCCGATGAGGCATCTTCTTGAGGCGCGCGATCCGGCCGGCGCTCTTGCCCTCGCCCGCGACCGCGGACGCATCGCGGCGTAGGGGAAAGCGGATGTCGGCCCGGCAAGACATGACAACCCTCGGCACGCTTGCCGCCGCCGGCAAGTTGAGGCTCCTCTATGTGCTTGGCACGCCCCGCTCCAATTCGACCGTCGTCTGCCGCCTCCTGGGCGAACGGCTCGACGGCGCCGTCTACGAGCCCGCAATGCCCAATTCGGGCAATCCGCTCGGTCACTTCGCCAAGCTCCTGCTCACCGCCTATAGCGCCGCCCGGGAAAAGGCCGGCGCTGACCGACCGATCGTGCTGGCGGTCAAGGATCTTGACGGCTTCCTGACGCCCGAAATGTCCGATTTTATTCTCGTCGCGTCGGCCCACATCGTCTTCACCATCCGCGACCCCGCGCTGCAGTATCCGTCGCTGTCCCGCCAGTTCGTTGAGGAATTCTCGCCGCTCTTCCGCATCCGTTCAACGCTTCGCCACCCGATCGAGCAGAACTGGTTCCTCTGGCACATGCTGCGCTGGCTGCCCCGATTCTGGGGCTTGACCCGCGACGAACTCGGCCCGGGCCAAAATCTGCTGCGTGCAGCCGCGGCCGGGTTCAACTACGCGTCCTGGCTCGGCCAGGCCGACCATCTCGAAAGCGCCAGAATCGCGCTTGCTGCCGAGCGGATCACGATTCTCGATGCCAGTCTGTCACGGCTCTATCCGCGCGAGACGACGGGTATGCTTGCCAGCATCGCCGATGCTTGCGCCGCCGCGCCCGTGCAGTCCGAGAGCCGCGAATTCGCCGGCCACTCGCGCATGGCGGCAAATTCCCATTGGGCGAACGAGGCCCGAGCCGGCGGCGACATCAAGCCGCTGTCGCTCGATGCCGGGCGTCGGTTCGACGATCCGGCGGCCGCCGCCTTCGCTGCAAAAGTCAGCGCCTCGCTCTATCCGCAATATCTATCGGCCTTTTTCGATCCGTCGCACCGCCAGCTCGCCGAAGCGCGCCAGCGAGGGCTTCCCCCGGGGGCGCCGGCTTCGCTGCGGTTGCTCGTCGAAGCATCGGACTCGGCCGAGGCCGGCCGGACGTTCGCCTTCTGAACCCGACGCTTCGACCCGGCGCCGCCTTTTGCTAGGGTGCGGCGGGGGAGGCGTTGATGACCCGTCCATCTGACGGCCCGCATGCCGGCTTCAGCGACATGCAATGGTTTATGTTCCACCAGCGCAACGTGGTTTTCTACGCGGCGTTTTCGATGACGCCCTTCGATCGGGCGCGGCTCGATGCCATGGTCGCCGAATTCGTTGCGCTCACCCCGCAAGTGACAACCGGCTACGTCGGCGCGGTCCCCGGCGCCCCGCTCGACCCCGCGATAGTTCGCGCCATCGCCTCGCTCGAGGACGTCACGGATTTCGCCGGCTTTCCCGAAGCCCGGCTGGGCACCGGCTTTGAGGTCTTCGCCGATCCGGCCCTGCCGCTCTTCCGGTTTCGCTGCGCCAACCGGCGCGGTGGGGCCGACGCCCAAGGCCGCGCAGGGTTCCTGCTGGTCCGGGTCTCGCACGCCCTTGTCGAGGGGTTCGATTCCGCCCAACTCAGCCGGTCGCACCCGACCGAACGCCAAAACGTGCCGCAATCCGCTCCCGTCAGACCCAGCCGGCTCGCACAGGGTCTGTCCGTCCTCGCCGTGCCGCTCCACCTGCTGGCAGCGACCATCTTGCGCGGCCCGCGCATGGACAGGATTTTCGCGACTCGCGTCTGGGACCGCCGCAGGATTGCCGCCTTCGCCCGCTCGCTCGGGGTTCGCCAGCGCTCACTGATGTATGCGCTCATCCTCAATGGGCTATTCGGTGCCGGCGCTACGGGCGGCAAACGGCACCTGTCGTTGCTCTATTCGGTGCTCGATAGCCGCTCCGGCCTCGTCCGCGATGGCTTCATTCGCATGCGCACCCTGCAGGCGCGGTTCTCCAACGACCCGGACTTTGCGACCTTCGTCCGCCGCGTCGACCGGCGGTTTTCAGAGATCGAGCGAGCCGATTTGGGCTTCAACCAGACACTCAACACCGCCTCGGTCCGCCTGCACCGGGGCCTCAACCGCCTTCTGCCGTTCGCCTATTCGCCGAAGGTCTTCAACCTCATCCCTTTCGACGTGGTCATCGGCCTGATCCCGCCGCACTATCTCGGCGGCTCGCTGACCGCCGACCTGATCGAGCCGGTCTGGTGCGGCACCACCACGCCTGGCCTGACCTCCTGCGTCATTGTCCCCAACCGCCACTCGTTTACGCTCGGGCTTTACCTGACCCCGGAACAGGCCGCGGGCCTGCCACGCATGGACGCTTCTCTTGCCGGGCTTGCCGCCGGCCCGGTCGCGCCGGCGCTGACTTGAACCCCCCGCGGCCGGCAAGTAGCATGCCCGGCCCTGCGCGGAGGGATTGCCATTGAAAAACTTGTCCACCACCGCCGGCGCCGCAGTCGACAAGCGCCGAAGCAGCGCCCCGGAAGGGGTATCGGCCGACCCGACCGCCGCCTTCAGCAACGTCCAGTGGTTCCTCTATTCGTGCCGCAACACGATCTATTACTCAGCCTTCCTGTCGGTTCCCTTCGACCGGCGGCGGCTGCTAGCGACCGTCACCCAACTCGTCACTCTCGCCCCCCAGCTGAAGACCGGCTATGCGGGCGCCCGGCCGGAAGAGCCCCTGGCCCCGGAGCAGATGGACGCAATCAGCTCGCTCGAGGAGGTCGATAGCCTCGATCCCTATCCGCATGCCTGGCTGCAATCCGGCGTCGAAGTCTACGACACACCGGGCCTGCCGCTCTTCCGTTTCAAGGCGGTGACGCGCCGGGGCGGACCCGATTCAGAAGGCCGGGCCTCGATGGTCCTGGTAACCGCCTCCCACGCGCTCCTCGAGGGCTCGGATTCGGCGCTTTTGGCGCGTTCCCAGGATTCGAGCCATACGAGCGGCATGGCCCGCGACAATCCCCTGCCGCTCGCCGCGCGCATCCGCGTCGGTCTCATCGCCGGGACAACCGGGGTCGGCCATCTCGTCGCCGGGCACCTCTTGGCGCCCGCCGAGATGCAGATGGCGTTCGACGCCCAGGTCTATTCGCGCCACCAATTGCGTACGATCGCCAACGGGACCGGCGTCAGCCAGCGGGCGCTGATGTACGGCGCCGTCATGTACGCGCTGCACGACGGACGCAAGCGAACGGTCAGCGCGCTGTATACGATCCTCGGCGGCACTCGCCACGACGTCGACGACGATTTCATCCGCGCCCGCGGCATCCATGCCCGCTTCCCGCTCGCCGGAAAATCGCTCGCTGACTTCGTGCGCGCGGTGGACGCGGGCATGAAGCGATACGAGGCCCGCCCCGAAGGCGCCGATCAGTACATCCTCAACGCGCTTTACGGGATGCACCGAAGGGTCGGAAAGGTCATGCCCTTTCTCTACACGCCCCGGTTCTTCCGCTTTCCGGGCGTGTACGACATCGTCCTCACCATGATCCCGCCGCACCGCATCGTCGGCGCTTTCATGGAGGGGGTGATGGAGCCGATCTACGCCGGCTCGTTCCATGAAGGGATTTCTCTCGTTACCTTCGTTCCCTCCCGCAAGCACGTGACGATCAACTACACCGTCCCCCCGGCCATGGCCGGGCGCGTCCGGCGCGTCCCGGCGCTGATCGAACGCCTCGCCCCCCGTTAGCCTTTCTTTGCGCCCTGCGTTGAAACGCCGCAGGGTCGCCGCTAACATGGGCGGGGCGTGGGGAGTGAGGGTTGACGTGAAGAGTCTTTCGTCGATCGGCGCCAAGGCTGGCGCTGCCGACTACCGGGATACGATCACGGCCACGGTGCGCGACCCGCTGGCCTTGTTCACCAATTTCCAGTGGTTCGTCTTTCGCGCCCGCAACACCGTTTTCTACACCGCCTATTCCTCCCACCGGTTCGACGAGGAGATGCTGAACCGATTGGTCGCCCGCATCGTCTCGCTCGCCCCCCAGCTGACCCAAGGCTTCATCGGCGCCCGGCCGGGGGAGGCGCTGCCGCAGCGGCTCGTCGACGAAATCACCTCGATCGGCGAGGTCGACAGCTTCGAAAAGTTCCCCGGCGCCTGGCTCAAGCCCGGCCTCGACATCTACGACACCCCGCGCTTGCCGCTATTCCGGGTCGAGATCGCCATCCGCCGCGGCGGGCCGGACGCCGAAGGCCGTCAGTCCGCGATCCTGGTGCGCTCCTCGCATGCGCTAATGGAAGGCTCGGATTCGGCGCTGATCAACCGCTCGCAATTCTCCGGGCACGGGTCGATGAAATCGGCGGTCGACCGGGTCCCCTGGTTTGAAAAGCTCGTCTACCGCGGGATCGCGGCGGCGATGGCGCCCTTCCATCTCGTCGCCGCGCATTTCCTGTCGCCGGGCAAGGCGGCGATCGAGTTCTCCACTCAACTCTTCGAGCGTCGGGAGCTGCGGCTCGCCGCCGCTAGGCTCGGCGTCCGGCAGCGCTCGGTGATGTTTGCGCTGGTGCTTTACGCGGTCTTCCGAAGCGAGACCGGCAAACCGAAAAAGATCCGCATCGCCTATACGACGCTGACCGGGAAGCGGCTGGACGCCGACGACGATTTCTTTCGCGTTCGGGCACTCGACGCGAGCCATGTGATCGACGGCTCGCTCGCCGAATTTGTCCGCGCGGTCGACCGGACTCTGGACAAGGTCGAGAGCCGCAACATTGCCCGCCGGCAATTCGTCCTCAACGCCATGTTCGGCGCCCACCGGTTTCTCGCGCGGATCCTCCCCTTCGCCTACAACCAGCGCTTCTTTCGCTATTCCGGTCCCTACCAGGCGGTGCTCACTCTCGTTCCGCCGCACCGCATGTATGGGAACCTGACACTCGGCATGCTCGAGCCCATCTATTGCGGCTCATACCACCCGGGCACCAACCTCTGCACCTTCGTGCCGGCCCGGCACTGGGTGAGCTTCAGCTACACCATGCCCCGGCACCTGCTCGACCGCGCCGCGTTCGTCCCGGAGCTGTTAAGGAGTCTGATCGAGGGTTAGTTGGGCCGCGGTCGGCCTTGGCATGGGGCCGACCCACCTGTATTTGTGCTCCAAAGCGGGGGGCGTCTTGACCGTCTGGCTGACCCAACTGATCACTTCGTCGGGCGAGCGTGTTGTCGCCGCGAGAGAGAATGCCATTGTCCGCCGTCTGAAAGGCGAGGCGACGGTTTACACTCTGGCCCGCCGCGCCATCCGTGAGCAGCGCCCGCTGGCTGAGCTGATTGCCGCTCTCGGCCTTGGCGAGGTGATCGACCTCGACGCGGCCGAGCGGGAAGGGCGGCTTTTGAGTCCGATCGACCACCCCGATCCCGCCCATCTCTTCATCACCGGCACGGGTCTCACCCATCTCGGTTCCGCCGCGGCCCGCGATGCCATGCACGCTGCAACCGCGCAGGCCGGCGCGACCGAGACCGATTCGATGCGCATGTTCAACATGGGTCTTGAGGGTGGCCGGCCGGCTCGCGGCGAGGCGGGCGCGCAGCCCGAATGGTTCTACAAGGGCAACGGCAATTCGCTTGCCGCTCCCGGCGCATCGCTGGCCATGCCGGACTATTCAGGCGACGGCGGCGAGGAACCCGAGCTCGCCGGCGTCTACATCGTCTCCGACGAGGGAACTCCGTTCCGGGTCGGCTTTGCGCTCGCCAACGAGTTTTCCGACCACGTCACCGAACGGGTCAACTATCTCTGGCTCGCCCACTCGAAGCTCCGTCCCGCCGCGATCGGACCGGAGTTGAGACTTGGTGACCTTCCACCGAGTATCACCGGCACCTCGCGCATCCGGCGAGGCGATTCCGTGATCTGGGAAAAGCCGTTCGCCTCTGGGGAGGCGAACATGTCCCACACCATCGCTAACCTCGAGCACCATCATTTCAAGTACCCGGTCTTCCGCCAGCCGGGTGATGTGCATGTCCATATGTTCGGCACTGCAACCCTTTCCTATGCCGACGGAATTCGCGCCTTGCCCGGCGACGTCTTCGAGATTGAGGCCTCCGACTTCGGCCGCCCGCTACGCAATCCGCTGGCCGTCGAGCCATCGAGCTATTCGGCGGCGCGGTCGGTGTAGGAGTTTATTCATGGCTGACGAGAACCTCGCGATCTACAAAAGCCTCGACAAGATTCCCGTCATCATTTCGGGCGGGGCGACCGGCATCGGCGCGACGCTCGTTTCAACCTTCGCGAGCCAAGGCTCGAAAGTCGGCTTTGTTGACATCGCCGCGGCGGCGGGCACGGCGCTGGCCGACAGGCTGAGCGGCGAGGGCAGGACGGTGAAGTTCATCGAATGCGACATCACCGACATCCCGGCCTATCGGGCAGCCGTCGCCGAATTCGCCAAGGTCAACGGCCCGGCGCTCGTCCTCATCAACAATGCCGCCTTCGACGGGCGCCACGACTGGCGCGAAGTCACACCGGAATTTTGGGACGCCCGGATGGCGGTGAATTTGAAACATGCTTACTTCGCCATCCAGGCGGTCGCGCCGGCCATGATCGAGGCCGGCAGGGGCTCGATCATCAATTTAGGGTCGATTTCCTGGATGACCATGCTCGACGAGCTGACGATCTACGAGCCGGCCAAGGCAGCCGCCCACGGCCTTACCCGCGCCTTCGCCAGAACGCTCGGCGGCCACGGAGTCAGGATCAACACGATCGTCCCCGGCTGGGTGATGACCCCGCGCCAGCTGGAATTCTGGGTCGGACCGGACGAGGAAAAACTGATCGGTGCGACCCAGGCCCTGAAGGGCCGGGTCTATCCCGAGGACGTCGCGCGGATGGCGCTGTTTCTGGCCGCCGAAGACAGCCGGATGATCAGCGCCCAGCAATTCCTGGTCGACGGCGGCTGGGCCAACACCTGACCCGGCCGCAATGGGGCGCCGGCGGGCTGGCCCGCGAACCCGCGATCACGGCATGCCGGTCTTCGCCGCTTTGGCTTCGTCCCACCACCACACCGTCGGGAAGCCGATCGAGAATTCCGGCAACCGGTCCGGATGGCTGAACCGGTCCCAGCGGGCGACCCGCGCCTGCCGAATGGTGTAGCTCGGAATGACGTAATGGTGGGCGAGCAGCACCCGGTCGAGCGCCTTGGTCGCCGCGATCAGCGCGTCCCGGTCCTCGGCGAAAACGATCCGGTCGATCAGGGCATCGACCCCCGGGTCGGCGATGCCGGCGAAGTTGCGCGAATTTTCTTCGGCGGCCGCTTCCGACCCGAAGAAGGCACGTTGCTCGTTGCCCGGCGAGAGCGACTGCCCCCAGCCATTGTAGATCATGTCGAAATCCCGCGCCCGCACCCGGTTGGTCCATTGCGGGCTGTCGACGGTGCGCACTGTCGCGGCGATGCCGATGCGTTCGAGATTGGCCTGCCAGGGCAGTGCGACCACCTCGATCGTGGGCCCGTTCAAGAGGATTTCGAAGCTCAGCTGCTCGCCGTTCGCGTCAAGCAGCCGGTTGCCATCGAGGTGATAGCCGGCCTCGGTCAGGAGCTCGAGAGCCTTGGCGAGATTGTCGCGCAAGGCTTCGGGGCTCCCCCCGACCGGGTTGATATATTCGGCGGTGAAAACACCCTCCGGGACGAGGTCGCGCAGGCTTTCGAGGATTTCGAGTTCCTGACCCGCGGGCAGACTGCTTGAGGCGAGGTCGGTGCCGTAGAAGTAGGAATTGATACGCTTGTAGGCATCGAAGAACACCGTCCGGTTCAACTCCTCGAAATCGAAGGTGTAGTTCAGCGCTTCGCGCACCTTCGCGTTCTGGAATTTCTCCAGCCTGAGATTGGGGATGAAGGCAACCATCACCCCCGAGTCGCGATAGGGCTCCTCGAACAGTTCGCGGATGACGCGGCCGTCCTGCACGGCGACAAAATCATAGCCCTGCGCCCAGCGCTGAGCGCGGTTCTCCAGCCACCAGTCGAACTGGTCGCCCTTGAAAGCCTCGAACTGGACGTCGGTGTCGCGGAAAAACTCATAGCGGATCTGGTCGAAATTGTTCTGGCCGACATTGACCGGCTCGTCCGTGCCCCAATAGCCGGCGACCCGGGTGAAGGTCACCGACCGGCCCGGGTCGAAAGCGCTGAGCATGTAAGGCCCAGAGCCCATCGGCGGCTCAAGGGTGGAGGCGCCGATGTCGCGCGGATTGCCGTCGGGGCCAATCCCTTCCCACCAGTGCTTCGGCAAGACCGGCACCTGCCCGATGATGTGCGGCAGTTCGCGGTTGCCCGCCTGGTCGAAGGTGAACGTCACTTCCCGTTCGCCCGCTGGCTCGACCAGGGTGACGTTGGCGTAATAGGCCGCCAATGACGGGTTGATCTCGATCATCTTGTTGAAGGTCCAGATCACGTCCTCGACCGTCACCGGCTCGCCGTCCTGCCAACGTGCCTTCGGGTTGAGCCGGTAGGTGACCGAGGAGAAGTCTTCGGGATAGCGCATGGCGTCCGCCAGCAGCCCGTATTGGGTCGAAGTCTCGTCGAGCGAAGTCGTCATCAGCGACTCGATGACAAGGCCGAGCCCGGTGGCCGCTTCCCCCTGCGGCAGGATCGGGTTGAACGTGTCGAAGCTTCCGGTTACCGACAGGCGGACCGTGCCGCCTTTTGGGGCGTCCGGGTTCACATAGTCGAAACGCTCGAACCCGGCCGGATATTTGGGCTCACCAATCAGCGAGGTGGCATGCAGCCAGTCGCCGTCCTGGGCGAAGCCGGGCGCTGCGAGCACCAGGCTCGCCAGCGTCGCGGCGGCGAATTGCCAAATCAGTCTCGACATGATGGTCTCCCGCATGATCGTCGTTGTTCGTCGCAGTCTAGGCCGGAAATTGCGGCGCCAACAGGCCGTTGCACAGGCGAGGCAGCAAATCCTCCGGCCGGCTCACTGCCGCGCCGCCTCCGCCGGCCCGGCGCCGAGATCGAACGCCGCGGCGAGCAGCGCCTTGGTATAGTCGGTGCGCGGCGAGGCAAGAATTTGGTCGGCCGGCCCTTCCTCGACGACCCGGCCGCCCCGCATCACGATCACCCGGTTGGCCAGCGCCTTGACGACCTTCAGATCGTGGGAAATGAAGAGATAAGTCAGCCCATGCGCGGCCTGCAGATCGCGCAGCAGGTCGACGACCTGCGCCTGCACGCTCATGTCGAGCGCCGAGGTCGGCTCGTCAAGCACCACGAACCGCGGTTCGAGTACCATCACCCGGGCGACGGCGATCCGCTGGCGCTGGCCGCCCGAAAACTCGTGCGGATAGCGGAAACGCGTGTCGCGATCGAGCCCGACCTCTTCGAGCGCCTTGATAACCGCCCGGTCGCGCCCCGCCGCGTCGAGATCGCGCCGATGGATGCCCAGCCCTTCGGCGACGATGTCGGCAACGGTCATTCGCGGGCTGAGCGAGCCGTAGGGGTCCTGGAAGACGATTTGCAGGTCGCGCCGCAGCGGCCGCATGTCGCGAAACGAACGGTTCTGGATTTGCTGGCCCAGAAAAGCAATCCGGCCCTGCGACGAGATCAGCCGCGCGATCGCCAGGCCGAGGGTTGTTTTGCCGGAGCCGGATTCACCGACGACGCCGAGTGTCTCTCCCTCGCGGATCGCGATATCGACGCCGTCGACCGCCTTGATATGGCCGACAGTCCGGCGCAGCAGCCCGCGCCGCACCGGAAACCAGATTTTCAGCTCCTCCGTCGCCATGATCGTCTTCGCGCTGGCTTCGACATTCGGGGGCCCGCCTTTCGGCTCGGCGGCAAGCAGGTGCCGCGTATAGGGGTGCTGCGGGGCGGCGAACACGGTCTCGGTCGGGCCCTGCTCGACGATCTGCCCGTCGGTCATCACGCAGACCTTGTCGGCCATTTTCCGGACGATCCCGAGATCATGGGTGATGAACAACATCGCCATGCCGAGCCGCCCTTTGATTTCCTTGAGGAGCATCAGGATTTGCGCCTGCACGGTCACATCGAGCGCGGTAGTCGGCTCGTCGGCGATGAAGAGGTCCGGCTCGTTGGCGAGCGCCATCGCGATCATCACCCGTTGCCGCTGGCCGCCCGACAGCTGGTGCGGATAGGCCACGAGGCGTGCCGCGGCATTCTCGATCCCGACCTGGGTCAGCAGCTCGACCGTTCGCTCGCGTGCCCGCATCCCGGAAAGTCCGCGATGCAGCTTCAGGACTTCCTCGATCTGTCGGCCGATCGTGTGCAGCGGATTGAGCGAACTCATCGGCTCCTGGAAGACCATGGCGATCTCGTTACCGCGCACGCCACGCATTTGCCGTTCGGTCGCCTTCAGGAGGTCGAGGCCCTTGAAGAGAATCGAACCCGAAGGGTGGGACGCCGACGGATAGGGCAGGAGCTTCAGGATCGACAGCGCGGTCACCGACTTGCCGGAGCCGGATTCCCCGACCAGCGCCACCGTCTCGCCCACCCCGATGTCGAAACTTACATGTCGCACCGCGTGGATGACCGTGTCGGGCAGCCGGAATTCGACCGAAAGGCCTCTGACCGAGACGAGCGGGGAGGCGGGAGGTGCCGGCATCGCGCTCACCGAAAGGTCTTGCGCGGATCGAAAGCGTCGCGCACCGCTTCGCCGACAAAGATCAGCAGGCTCAGCATCACCGAGATCGACAGGAAGCCGGTCAGCCCGAGCCACGGCGCCTGTAGATTGTTCTTGCCCTGCGCCAGCAGCTCGCCGAGCGAGGGCGAGCCGGGCGGCAGGCCGAAGCCAAGAAAATCCAGTGAGGTCAGCGTCGAGATCGAGCCGATCAGGATGAAGGGCATGAATGTCAGCGTCGCGACCATCGCGTTCGGCAACAAGTGCCGGAACATGATGACGGGATTGGAGACCCCGAGCGCCCGGGCGGCGTTGATGTATTCGAAATTTCGCCCGCGCAGGAACTCGGCGCGCACCACCCCGACCAGCGCCACCCAGGAAAACAAGAGCAGAATCCCGAGCAGTACCCAGAAATTCGGGACCAGCACCGAAGCGATGATGAGCAGGAGATAGAGCGCCGGAACCGAGGTCCAGATTTCGATGAAGCGCTGGAAGAGAAGATCCGTCCAGCCGCCGAAATAGCCTTGGACCGCTCCCGCGAAAACGCCGACGATCGAGGAAAAGATCGTCAAAGTCAGCCCGAACAGCACCGACAATCGGAATCCGTAAATCAGCCGCGCCAGCACGTCGCGTCCCTGATTGTCGGTGCCGAGCCAGTGCAGGTTGCCAAGCCCGCAATTGGTGTCCTCGATGCCAAGCGGATAGCGCTGGCAGCGCGTCTGCGGACTCATCAGCCAGAAGGGTGGAACCGGCGCGGAGACCGGCAAGGCATCGTCGAGGGTGCGGTACGAGTACCTGACCGGTGGCCAGATCATCCAGCCGTTCGCCTCGATCTCGTCCCGGATGAAAGGATCACGATAGCTGGTCGTCGCCAAAAACCCGCCAAACTTCGATTCTGGATAGTCGACGAGGATCGGAAAGATCAATTCACCTCTGTAGTTGGCGAGGATCGGCCGGTCCCCCGCGATCAGTTCGGCGACGAGGGTGAGCGCGAACAGGACTAAAAACAGGATCAACGAGACGAAGCCGCGCCGGTTGCGCCGGAAGTTCCTCAACCGGCGCCGGTTGATCGGCGACAGGCGTGGTCGCGCCGACGCGGCCGTGTCGGCCGGCGCGCGCAGCACTGCATCGGAGCCGCGCCAGCCGGGGGTGTGGAGCATCGGCTCTCAGACCTCCCGATTCTCGAAATCGATCCTCGGATCGATCCAGGTATAGGTGAGGTCGGAAATGAGCCCGATCACCAGCCCGAGGACCGAGAAAACGTAGAGCGTCGCAAACACCACCGGATAGTCGCGGTTCAAGACCGATTCGAATCCAAGGAGCCCGAGACCGTCGAGCGAGAAGATTGTCTCGATCAGCAGCGAGCCGCCGAAGAAGGCGCCGATGAAAGCGCCCGGGAACCCGGCAATAACGATGAGCATGGCGTTGCGGAAGACATGGCCATAGAGCACCCGCCGTTCGCTCAGCCCCTTGGCGCGGGCGGTGACGACATATTGCTTGCGGATTTCGTCGAGGAACGAATTCTTGGTCAAAAGCGTCGTCGTCGCGAACGCCCCGACCGCCATCGAGACGATCGGCAGCACCATATGCCAAGCATAGTCGAGGATTTTCTGCGGCCATGAAAGGCTGGCGAAATTCTCCGAGGTCAGGCCGCGAAGCGGGAACAGGTCGAGGAAACTTCCGCCCGCGAAGAGCACGATCAGCAGCACCGCGAACAGGAAACCCGGAATCGCAAAGCCGACGATGATGACCCCCGACGTCCAGACGTCGAAGCGTGAGCCGTCGCGCACCGCCTTGGCGATGCCGAGCGGGATCGAGATGCCGTAGGCGATCAGCGTCATCCACAGGCCGAGCGAAATCGACACCGGCATCTTTTCGATCACCAGGTCGATCACCGAAATGTCGCGAAAATAGCTCTCGCCGAAATCGAACCTCAGATAGTTCCACAGCATGAAGAAGAAACGCTCGACGGGCGGCTTGTCGAAGCCGAATTGTTTTTCGATCTGCAGGATGAACGCCGGATCGAGTCCTTGAGCGCCGCGATAGCGCGAGGCGATCTCGCGGTCGGTCTCTTGCTGCTGGTTGCCCGCCTGCGTCTGCTGGCCGGCAAAATCGCCCTGCGGGCTACCGGTTAGCCGCGACGTCGCCGCGACCTCGAAGCCCGAAACCTCGGCGATCACCCGCTCGACCGGACCGCCGGGGGCAAACTGGACGACCAGGAACGACACCGCCATGATCCCGAGGAGCGTCGGAATCATCAGCAGCAGGCGTCGGATGATGTAGGCGCCCATCAACTCTCCGCGGCGGGCCGTCGTTGCACCGTCACAATGGGTACGGCCTCGGCCGCGCCGCCGTCAATGAAACGCCCGGCCAAATGCCGGCGGCGGGCCCTTCGCCGCGCGCTGCGTGGTGCTGCCGGTCAGGATTGAACTGACGACCTCCCCCTTACCAAGGGGGTGCTCTACCACTGAGCTACGGCAGCGCCGGAATGGGCGGGTGAGTGCCACAGGACCCCCCTCGACGCAAGGCCGAAAAGGGTGCGAGAAACTGCCTTCGTCTCAAACTGCCAAGAGGTTTCCCAGAGGATTCGATGAGCGCACAGGACCGAAATCCGGCGCACCGGCTGCGGCTCGCCGACAAGTTGCGCGAGAACCTCACTCGCCGCAAGCGGCAGGCCCGTCAGCGTGCCGGAAAGCCTGAAAACCCGGCGCCAAAGCCCGCCGGCAAGTGAGCCGCCGCCTCCGCGCCTCCCTTCAGCCGCAAAGGCTTGCTTGAAGCCATTCCCCGGTTGCGATACCACCCCCCTCACACGTCGGGGAAAAATCCGGCGAGGGAGTTTCCATGGATCGGATTCGGCTAATTGGCGGCAGGCAACTAAAGGGCGAACTGCCGATTTCGGGTGCCAAAAACGCCGCGCTCCCCCTGATGATCGCCTCGATGCTGACCGACGAGCCGGTCACCCTGAATAACGTCCCGCGTCTCGCCGACGTAACCCAGCTCCAGCACATCCTCATCAATCACGGCGTCGATGTCGCGCTCGAAGGCCGCCGGCGCGGGGACGGCTCGGCCGGCCAGCGGATCACCATTACCGCCGCCGACATCGTCGACACCTGCGCCCCCTACGAGCTTGTCTCGAAGATGCGCGCGAGCTTCTGGGTCATCGGCCCGCTGCTCGCCCGCGAGGGACAGGCCAAGGTCTCGCTGCCGGGCGGCTGCGCTATCGGCACACGGCCCGTCGATTTCTACCTTCAGGGCCTCGAGGCGCTCGGCGCCCAAATCGACATCGAGGCCGGCTACGTCCTCGTCCGTGCTCGAGGCGGCCGGCTGAAGGGCGCGACGGTCAGGTTCCCCAAAACCTCGGTTGGCGCGACCCATGTGATCATGATGGCGGCTTGCCTCGCCGAGGGCCGCACCACCATCGAGAACGCCGCCCGCGAGCCCGAGGTCGGCGATGTCGCCCATTGCCTCGTCTCGATGGGCGCGCGGATTTCTGGCATCGGCACCGACACCCTGACTATCGACGGCGTCGACCGCTTGGGCGGAACAACTTACGAAGTCCTGCCCGACCGGATCGAGACCGGCACCTACGCCATGGCGACGGCGATAACCGGCGGCGACATGTTTCTGCGCAACGCCCGTCCCGAACTGTTGCAGACCGCCCTCGACACGCTCGCCCGCACCGGCGCGCATATCACCAGCGAGGCGGGCGGCATCCGCATCGTCCAGAACGGCAACGGCATCCAGCCGGTCGATGTGGTGACCGAGCCCTTTCCGGGCTTTCCGACCGACCTGCAGGCCCAGTACATGGCCCTGATGACCCGTTCGACCGGCACCGCCAGCATCCGCGAAACGATTTTCGAGAACCGCTTCATGCATGTGGCCGAACTCGCCCGCTTCGGCGCCGACATCCATGTCGAGGGCCAGAACGCCACGATCCGCGGCGTCCCCGAGTTGACCGGCGCACAGGTGATGGCGACCGATCTGAGGGCCTCGGTCTCGTTGGTCATCGCCGGGCTCGCCGCCAAGGGCGAAACAATCGTCAACCGCATCTACCATCTCGACCGCGGCTTCGAGCGCCTTGAGGAGAAGCTTGGCGCCTGCGGGGCGGAAATCGAGCGGCTGACCGGCTGAACCCCGCTATTGAGCTTTGCGCGCCCGCCCATTACCTATCCGGGCGGCAGGCCGCCCCGCCGGCCCAGGAAGGCACAAATGAGCGATCTCAAACTGCTCGCGCTCGACACTGAGGACCTCGAGGTCATCTCGGCTCACACCCAGGACGCGATCGTCCGGGTGGGGGACATGGGATATGTGAAGGCCGAGCGGCGGTTCGCCTTCCTGATGAACCGTTTTGCCTGGGAAGCCGAGGGTGGCTCACCCCGCAAGGGCGAACGCCGCCGCGCCGCGATGCATTTCGACTACGTGAATTCGGCCCAGGTCGCCGGCGTCAACCTTGCCGCCGAGGACGGCGTGCTGGAATTGCTCTCCATAACCTTCGATCCGGGCGAGGCCCCGGCGGGAACCGTCGTCATCGCCTTTGCCGGCGGCGGCACCGTGCGCCTTGCGGTTGAATGTATCGACGCGCGGCTCAAGGATCTCGGCGCCGCCTGGAGTGCCCGCGCCCGCCCCGCCCACGACCTTGCCGACAAGGCCTGACCTGATCATGCCGCAAAGGCTGAATTCGCGCTCGCCCGGCTTCAAATCCGCGCTCGCCAAACTGCTCGACGCAAGGCTCGAGATCTCCGCCGAAATCGACGCGTCCGTCGCCGCGATCATCGCCGATGTGCGTGCCCGCGGCGACGCGGCGCTTTGCGAGCTGACGGAAAAATTCGACCGGACAAAGATCTCTCCTGCAAAGCTGCGCCTGAACGCCCATGAGATCAAAGAGGCCGCCGAAGCAACCCCGCCGAAAGTTCGCGCTGCCCTCGAATTCGCCCATGCGCGCATTCTCGCCCATCACCAGAAGCAGCGCCCGGCCGACCACATCTATACCGACGAGATCGGCGTGACGCTGGGGACGCTCTGGTCCCCGGTCGCCAGCGCCGGCATCTATGTGCCCGGTGGCCTCGCTTCCTATCCATCTTCGGTGTTGATGAATGCAGTGCCCGCCAGGGTTGCCGGTGTCGCCCGGATTGCCATGACCGTGCCGGCGCCCGATGGCGTGCTCAATCCGGCGGTGCTCTGTGCCGCGGTGATAGGTGGCGTCACCGAAATCTATCGTGTCGGCGGCGCCCAGGCGATCGCCGCGCTCGCCTTCGGAACCAAAACCATCGTCCCGGTCGACAAGATCGTCGGGCCCGGCAATGCCTATGTCACCATCGCCAAGCGGCAGGTTTTTGGCCACGTCGGCATCGACATGATCGCCGGGCCGTCCGAAGTGCTGGTGATCGCCGACGACAGCGCCAATCCAGCCTGGGTCGCCGCCGACCTCTTGGCCCAGACCGAGCATGGGGCAGGGGCCCGCGGCATTCTCGTCACCACCGACGCAAAGCTCGCCGATGCCGTCGCCAAAGAAGTCGAGCGGCAACTCAAGACCCTTCCCCGCGCCGATCTCACCGCCGAGGGCTGGAAGCGGTTTGGCGCCATCATCGTCGTCTCGAGCCTCGACGAGGCGATCGACGTCGCCAACCGTTACGCCGCCGAGCACGTCGAACTCGCGCTCGACGAGCCGCAGGCCATTCTGCCGCGCATCAAAAATGCCGGGGCGATCTTCCTCGGCCATTCGACGCCCGAAGCGATCGGGGACTATGTCGGCGGCACCAACCATGTGCTGCCGACCGGCCGCTCGGCGCGCTTTGCCTCGGGGCTCGGGGTCACCGACTTCATGAAGCGTTCGTCGATCCTTGGTTGCGGCCCTGCGGAACTCGCCGAACTCGCCGGTCCCGCCGAAGCCCTCGCCGGAGCCGAAGGGCTCGACGCCCATGGCCGCTCGATTGCCATCCGGCTCAACCGCTAGAGCCGCAATGCGCTCGCTCGATCCCGCAACCGACAAGCTCGTCGCCGTCACCCTCGACCCCAATACCATCGCCTCGATCGATCCCGACCAGGTGCACGAGCGCCGCGTCGCCATCTTCGATCTTCTGGAAGAGAACCGGCTCGCCCCGGCGAAGCCGGCCAGGGGCCCGTTCGCGCTGCACCTCTCGATCCGCGGCAATCATCTCGTCCTCGAAGTCCGCGACCCCAAAACCTATGCGCCGATCGCCGCGCATCTTCTGTCGCTGACTCCGTTCCGGGCGCTGATCCGCGACTATTTCCGCGTCCGCGAGAGCTACTACGAGGCGATCCGCTCGGCCTCGCCCTACCAGATCGAGGCTGTCGATATGGGACGGCGCGGATTGCACAACGAAGCCGCCGAATTGCTGCGCACCCGCCTTGCCGGCAAGCTCGAACTCGACGCCAACACCGCCCGCCGACTTTTCACCCTCATTTGCGCGATCCAGCCCTATGCGGTGCGCCTCGAGGAGCGCCGGCCCGGCATGCCGTCGGTGCTTTTCGTCTGTTCGATGAATTCGGTCCGCTCCCCGATCGCCGCGGCGCTCGCCCGGCGGCATTTCCCCGGCCGGCTCGTCGCCCGCTCCGCCGGGGTCAGGACCGGCAAGCTCGACAATTTCGTTCACGACGTCATGGACGAAGTCGGCATCGACATGTCGGTCCACTCCCCGCATTCGATCAGCGAACTTGCCGCGACCCATTACGACCTCGTCGTCACCCTCTCGGACGACGCCCCTGACGCGGTCGAGACCGCGGCGCTCGATGTCGGAACGCAGGAACATTGGCAGGTCGACGATCCCACCCTCGTCGAGGGCAATCGCGATCAGCGCCTCAACGCCTACCGCAAGCTGCGCGAAGATCTCGACCGGCGGGTGCAGGGGCGCCTCGAGGCGCTGGTTTCGGGCGGTTCACAAAGCAATTGAGATTGTATAGGTTGCGCGCCAATCCGGCCCCGGGCGGCGCGTCCGTCCAGGCCTCATCAGGAGTGTGAATGGCAAAGGAAGAAGTGCTCGAGTTTCCCGGCGTGGTCGTGGAACTGCTGCCGAACGCGACCTTCAGGGTCAAGCTGGAGAACGACCATGAAATCATCGCCCACACCGCCGGCCGCATGCGCAAGAACCGCATCCGCGTGCTTGCTGGCGACAAGGTGCTCGTCGAGATGACCCCCTACGATTTGACCAAGGGTCGCATCACCTACCGTTTCAAATAGTCCGGCGACCGGCGCGAAACGCGATCGGACAGGAAAATGGCCCGCCGTCCCGAACTCATCCTCGCCTCGGCTTCGCCCCGCCGCCTCGCGCTGTTGCAGCAGATCGGGGTCGAGCCCGACCATCTGATCCCGACTCAGATCGACGAGGCCGCTGAAAAAGGCGAATTGCCGCGGCGGCTGGCGGCGCGCCTCGCCCATACCAAGGCGCTGACCGCCGTTTACAAAGCGCGCCAGTCGGGGATCGCCGACGGCGCACTGGTGCTGGCCGCCGACACCGTCGTCGCCGTCGGCCGCCGCATCCTGCCCAAGGCCGAGACCATGGACGAGGCCTCGACTTCGCTCCGCCTGCTTTCGGGCCGCTCGCACCGGGTTTTCTCCGCCATCTGCCTCATCACCGAAAGCGGCCAGGCCAGGCGCCGCATGGTCGAAACACGGGTGCGCTTCAAGCGGCTTTCCTCCATCGAAATGGAAGCCTATCTCGCCAGCGCCGAGTGGCGCGGCAAGGCAGGCGGCTATGCCATTCAGGGAATCGCCGGCTCGTTCGTCGTCAAGCTGCAGGGCTCCTATTCGGCAGTCATGGGTCTGCCTTTGCACGAAACCGTCGCGCTCCTGGTCGGGGAGGGGTATCCGGTGCATTTCAACTGGCTCAATCAGGCCGATCCGAGCGGCGCGTGAGTTCCGTGCCGGCCGACAAGATCACGACGCTGCGGCCCCGCAAGCCGTGCCCGATCTGCGGCAAGCCCTCGGCCCAGGCGTGGCACCCGTTCTGCTCGACCCGATGCGCCGACATCGACCTCAACCGCTGGCTGACCGGCGCCTACGCAATCCCGGTGGCCGAGGAAGAGGTGGAATCGGTACCCGGAGAGGCGGCCGAAGAAGCGGAAAACTGACGCTTCGGCGGCGTGCCGGAAGCGCCGCCGGCCGTGCTGGACAGGGTTGGCCCCGGACCCTATAACGCCGCGTCGCACCCGCCTTCCGGGCGGCGGCACGCCCAGGTAGCTCAGTTGGTAGAGCAGCGGACTGAAAATCCGCGTGTCGGCGGTTCAATTCCGTCCCTGGGCACCATTCTCCCCTCTCTATCAATCACAACCCGGTGTTTCGGTTGCGGGCCGCGCCCCAACCTATTATTAGCTACTAATTCTATAGGGATTGTACAAAGCAGGCGGATTTCAGACCCGGCGTCTAGAGGATGATCTCGCAGAAAGCCAAATACGCGCTTCGCGCCCTTATCGCCTTGTCCAAAGCGGAAGCCGACGAACCGTTGATGATTTCCGGGATCGCCGAGTCCCAAAACATCCCGAAGAAGTTTCTCGAACAGATCCTGCTCGACCTCAAGCACCACGGCATCGTCATCAGCCGTCGCGGCAAAGCGGGTGGCTATCTGCTGCTGCGCCGGCCCGAAAACATCACCTTTGGGGAGGTCCTGCGGATCATTGACGGGCCGGTTGCCCCGCTGCCTTGCCTCAGCAAGATGGCCTATCGCCGTTGCGAAGACTGCCAAAATGAGCAGACCTGCGAGATCCGCCGCGTCTTCAAACGGGTCGCCATCGCCACCCGCGAGGTGCTCGACCACACCTCCATCGCCGAGGCGGTTGTCGACGACAACGAGCCGACCTAGGCTCAAGCATCCACACCCGGACAGCGCGAGCGGCGCAACGCGATGAAACGCTTTTCTCCAATCGGCGCGGCCGGCGCGCGACACCGTGCCGAAAGCGGCAAAACCGAGCCGCCGCCGTTGCGCGCGGCGCCCGCCGGGGGAACTTGTTTTGCCCGGCGCCTCTGTCCCGTTGACAATCACGACTTGCTCGGTAGGGTTTAGGTGCCTATGAATAAGGGAGGTCTGACATGACCCGACTCCGAACTCGTTTGAGCATCATCACTCTCGCGCTGGCGCTGGGGTTAGGCACCGCGCCGGCGGCGCTCGCCCAGCAAACCCTCGTCAATGTTTCCTACGACCCGACCCGCGAACTCTATCGCGAATTCAACCAGGCCTTTGCCGCTCATTGGCTGGTGGAGACCGGCGAGACCGTCGAAATCCAGGTGACCCACGGCGGCTCCGGCTCGCAGGCCCGCACCGTCATCGACGGACTTGAAGCCGACGTTGTGACGCTGGCGCTAGAAAGCGACATCAACGCCATTGCCGACAATTCCGGACTGATCCACCAAGACTGGCGCGGCATCCTGCCCAACAACAACGCGCCCTACACTTCGACCATCGTGTTCCTGGTGCGCAAGGGCAACCCCGAGAACATTCAGGATTGGGGCGACCTGATCCGCGAGGGCGTTGAAGTCATCACCCCCAACCCGAAGACCTCAGGAGGCGCCCGCTGGAACCTCCTGGCGGCATGGGCCTGGGCCAAGGCGCAGCCCGGCGGCTCCGACGAGACGGCGAAGCTATTCGTTGTCGAACTCTACAGGCACGTGCCGGTGCTCGATTCGGGCGCCCGTGGTTCGACGACGACTTTCGTGCAGCGTGGCATCGGCGATGTCCTGCTGGCCTGGGAGAACGAGGCCTTTCTCGCGATCGAGGAACTGGGGCCGGATGCCGTCGACATCGTCACGCCCTCGATCTCGATCCTGGCCGAGCCTCCTGTCGCAATCGTTGACGCGGTCGTCGACCGGCGCGGCACGCGCGGGCTCGCCGAAGCCTATCTCAACTATCTCTATTCGCCCGAGGGGCAGGCGCTGGCCGCCAGGCATCACTATCGGCCGTATCAGCCGGAACTGGCCGATCCCGCCGATGTCGCCCGCTTCGGTCGGGTGAATCTGGTGACGATCGAAGAGTTTGGCGGTTGGCGCGAGGCGCAGCCGGCTTTCTTCGGCGACGGCGGTATCTTCGACCAGATCTACGCGCCGGCGGCGCAATAGCCGATGAATACGCTGTCCCCGGCGCGCCAGAGCTGGAATTGGAAGCGGCCAAGCGTCATCCCGGGATTTGGGCTGACGCTGGGCTTTGCCACGGTCTATTTGAGTCTGATCATTCTCATTCCGCTGGCCGGCCTCGGCTGGCGCTCGGCGTCCCTGGGCTGGGCCGATTTCTGGCGGGTCGCGTCCGACCCCCGTATCGTCGCGGCGCTGCGCACCAGCTTCTGGACGTCGTTGGTTGCGGCATCGGTCAACGCCGTCTTCGGGGTGATCGTCGCCTGGGTGCTGGTGCGCTACCGTTTCCCCGGCCGGCGTATCATCGACGCGGTCGTCGACTTGCCCTTTGCCCTACCGACCGCGGTCGCCGGCATCGCGCTGACAGCCATCTATGCCCCGACTGGCTGGGTCGGTCAGCTTTTTGCCCCGTTCGACATTCGCATCGCATATTCACCGGCGGGCATTGTCGTGGCGCTAATCTTTGTCGGCTTGCCATTCGTCGTGCGAACCGTGCAGCCGGTGATGCAGGAGATCGATCGGGAAATCGAGGAGGCTGCCGCGACCCTCGGCGCCAATCGCTACCAGACCATTTTCCGGGTCATCCTGCCGAGCCTCCTTCCCGCCGTTCTGACCGGCTTCTCGCTCGCCTTCGGACGCGCCATCGGGGAATACGGCTCGGTTATCTTCATCGCCGGCAACATTCCCTACGTCTCCGAAATCGCCCCGCTGCTGATCGTCATCAAACTCGAGGAATTTTCCTATCCGGCGGCCACCGCTATCGGCTCGATCATGCTGGTGATCGCCTTCGTGGTTCTGTTCGCCATCAATCTGATCCAGGTCTGGAGCAGACGGAAGTTTGGCCATGCCGTCTAGCGCCAATCCCTTGGCCGCGCCGCGGATGCGCGACCCGACGACCGAAGGACCGCTCACCCGGCGCGTACTCCTCGGCATCGCCCTGATCTTCCTCGCCCTCGTCCTTCTGCTGCCGCTCGTCGCGGTATTCGCCGAAGCCTTGAGGAACGGCATCGGCACCGCTCTGCTTGCGGTCACCGACCGGGATACCCTCGCCGCCATCCGGCTGACGCTGCTGGTCGCCGCGATTTCGGTGCCGCTCAATCTGGTCTTCGGCGTCGCCGCGGCCTGGGCCATCGCCAAGTTCGAGTTCAGGGGCAAGGCGTTTCTCATCACTCTCATCGACCTGCCGTTTTCGGTCTCCCCGGTGATCGCGGGCCTCGTCTATGTGCTTCTGTTCGGAGCCAGCAGCGTGCTCGGGCCATACCTCTCCGCGCAGGGATTCCATGTGCTCTTCGCCGTGCCGGGCGTGGTTTTGGCGACGATCTTCGTCACCTTTCCTTTCGTTGCCCGCGAACTCATCCCGCTGATGCAGGCGCAAGGCACCGGCGACGAAGAAGCGGCGCTCTCGCTCGGTGCCGATGGCTGGCAGACCTTCTGGCACGTCACCCTGCCCAACATTCGCTGGGCGCTGCTCTACGGCGTCCTCTTGTGCAATGCCCGCGCGATGGGCGAGTTCGGCGCGGTCTCGGTGGTCTCGGGCCGGCTGCGCGGCGAGACCGTCACCATGCCGCTGCAAATCGAAATCCTCTACAACGAATACAGTTTCGTGGCCGCCTTTGCCGTGGCGTCGCTCTTGGCGCTTTTGGCGCTGGTCACGCTGGTGCTGAAGTCGCTGCTCGAATGGCACTACGGCCACGAGCTCGCCGCCAGCAACGGCCGCCGCTAGCAAGGACTGCCAGATGGACGTTCGGATCAGCAATGTCGGGAAGGAATTCGAGCGCTTTCCCGCGCTGCACGGGGTCTCGCTCGACATCGCTTCGGGCGAGCTGATCGCGCTCCTCGGCCCGTCCGGCTCCGGCAAGACGACGCTCCTGCGCCTCATCGCCGGGCTCGAAATCCCGACCGAGGGCACCATCTTTTTCGGCGACGAGGACGCCTCCCGCCGGACCGTCCAGGAGCGCAACGTCGGTTTCGTCTTCCAGCACTACGCGCTCTTTCGCCACATGACCGTCGCCGAAAATATCGGCTTTGGCCTCAAGGTGCGGCCGCGCGCGACCCGCCCCCCGAAGTCCGAAATCCGCCGCCGCGCTTCGGAGCTGCTCGACCTCGTGCAATTGTCAGGTCTCGAGGACCGGTTCCCCAACCAGCTCTCGGGTGGGCAGCGGCAACGCGTCGCGCTTGCCCGTGCGCTCGCCATCGAGCCGCGCGTCCTGCTCCTCGACGAGCCCTTCGGGGCGCTCGATGCCCAGGTACGCAAGGAACTGCGCCGCTGGCTGCGCGACATCCACGACAAGACCGGCCACACCACCGTCTTCGTCACCCACGACCAGGAGGAGGCCCTCGAACTGGCCGACCGCGTAGTGGTGATGAGTCAGGGCCGGATCGAACAGGTCGGCGAGCCCGACGAGGTCTATGACCGCCCGAATTCGCCCTTCGTCTTCGGCTTCGTTGGCCCGGCGTCGATCCTGCCGGTGACGGTCGAGGACGGCGAGGTGCTGCTGCAGGACCGCCCGATCGGCATTCCGGCGGGCGAGCTGCCGACCGGCACCGCGATTTTGGCGTTTCGGCCGCACGATGTAGAGGTCGTCGAAAGCGGCGAGCCCGCCATTGTCGGCACGGTGGTCGCCAGCCGCCGGATCGGCGGGGTGCGCGAGGTGGAACTCGAGGCGGGCGGGGGGCGCGAGCGGCTCGAGATCGAAATTCCGGTCGATCACCCCGCTACTGCCCGCAGCCGCGTCGCCTTCCGGCCGAAACGCTGGCGCCTCTATGGCGACCGCCCCTCATAGGAGGCCGAAATGCGATTGCCGGTTGAACCGCCCACCGCTTCGGTCGTATGACCGCTTCGGTTCTACTCCGCGAGCCGTCCCGATGACCGAGACCGCCAAGATCATCTCCCCCGTCGACGGTCGCCTTTACGCCGAGCGCCCGGTCGCGACCGATACCGAGGTCGAGCGCGCCGTCACTCGCGCAAAAATCGCGCAGGCCGAATGGGCGGCGACCCCAATCGCCGATCGCAATCGCTACATCGAAGAGTTTCTCGAGGCGCTGGTCGGCATGAACGACGAGATCGTCCCCGAGCTCGCCTGGCAGATGGGACGCCCGATCCGCTTCGGCGGAGAGAAGGGCGCCGCCATCGAGCGCACCAATTACATGATTTCGATCGCCGAAAAATCACTGTCCCCGATCCAGTTCACCGACAAGCCTGGCTTTCGCCGCTACATCACCCGCGAGCCGCTCGGCCTCGTCATGGTCATCGCGCCCTGGAACTACCCGTATCTGACCGCCATCAACACCATCGTTCCGGCGCTCATCGCCGGCAATGCAATCCTCCTCAAACATGCAACCCAGACCCTGCTCGTCGGCGAGCGCTTCGCCCAGGCGTTCAAGAAATCCGGCCTGCCCGACGGACTTTTTCACAATCTTGTTTTGAGTCACGCCCAGACCGAAAAGCTCCTCGCCTCCGGTCGTATCGACCACATCAATTTCACCGGCTCAGTCGAGGGCGGCCGCCGAATCGAGCGCGCCGCCGCCGGCACGTTTGCCTCGATCGGGCTCGAACTCGGCGGCAAGGACCCCGCCTATGTCCGCCCCGACGCCAGGCTCGACCATGCGATCGAGAACATCGTCGACGGCGCTTTCTACAATTCCGGCCAGTGCTGTTGCGGCGTCGAGCGCATCTACGCCCACGAGGACGTCTATGACCGCGTCGTCGAGGGTGTTGTCGAGTTGACGAAGCGATATGTCGTCGGCAACCCGCTTGACCCGGCAACGACCATGGGCCCGATGGCCTCGCCGCGCTTTGCAGATCTGGTACGCGAGCAGACCGCCGAGGCGCTGCGCAAGGGCGCCAGGGCCACTATCGGCATGAAGGTCAAAGACGACCGCGCCGGCTCGCCCTACCTCGCCCCCGAAGTGCTGACTGGGGTCAATCACCAGATGGCGGTGATGCGCGAGGAAAGTTTTGGTCCCGTCGTCGGCATTATGAAGGTCCGCGACGACGAGGAAGCGATCACCCTGATGAACGACAGCCCCTATGGGCTGACCGCCTCGATCTGGACAACCGACACCGACAAGGCCGCCGAAATCGGCGCGCGGATCGAGACCGGTACCGTCTATATGAACCGCGCCGACTATCTCGACCCGGCCCTCGTTTGGACCGGGGTCAAGGAGACCGGCAAGGGCGCGACGCTCTCCGAAATCGGCTTTCATAATCTGACGCGGCCGAAGAGCTTTCACCTGCGGGAGGTTTGATGCTGAGATTCATCGTTGCCGTCTGGCTGCTCCTGGCGCCCTCGCTCTCCTTCGCCCAGGAAGGGCTGATCGCTTTTGCCGCGGCGCAAGCACCGGAAGCCGGACTCGGCACCTGTTTCGGCTTGGACGCCAGCGCCATCGAATGCGCCGAATATGAATGCATGGAGATGAGCGGGCTCGGCATCGAGGACTGCCACGCCAACATCTATTGCTTCCCCTCCTACTGGGTCGCCGACATTTTCATGCAGCACGCAGAGGGCCCGCACTGGCATCAATTCATTTGCGGTTGGTACGACCGCGCGCAACTCGAGGCGGCGATCGAAATCGCCTGCATGCCCGACTATCTCATCGAATGCACCGCCGTCCGTATCTGGAACCCGGACGGCGAGGAACAGCTGGGGCTGGTGGAGTAGGGGCGCTGCCCTATTGAGCAGTAACTATGCCGAAGCCTCCAAGGAGCGTGGTCAGCGCCCAATGAGCGACAAAACCCCGTGGCGGTAGGATGATCCAGCCATCGCTGTCCCCTGCGGCAACATAGTCGTTGGTCACGACCCCTAACGCGGTTAGCGCGCAAACCACGGCAGCTTGCTCGTCATGGTCCGACACGGACGCAAACTGCTCGGCCAAGACGCGGCGTGGAAGGTAGTGTGACAAAAGGCGGTTAAGCACCCCACTCGACGCAGCCTCCGAGTAATAGCGATCCGATCGGCCCTTGCGCTCACCTCGATTTGGATTGGCCAACATCAGTCCCAGAAACGTTGTCGGAAAAGCTTCAGCGATTGCCAACTCGTGAATTGGATGCGTGTGTTGCGCTCGCTCCACGGTTCCATGCTTAAGGACGACACACGCGAGTTGGTTTGCGTTGAGATTCAAGTCGCGCCCAACCTTGGAACTTGAGAATCCCGGTTGGCTGATTCGGTCGGCGATGTGCTTGACGGATAGGGCCCTCTCACCTACTCGAGTTCGTCCGATTACTGCGAAGTCGCCCCTCAATCGCCCATCGAAAGCGGCGGCAAGTAGCAAACGTCCACCGATAAGCACCCGAGTGTTCGTCACACGCGCCCCCGGATCACCGTTGAAACGGGCGATGCTCCATCGAACCGAGGTGGCGTTCCAATCAAGGCGACAGAAGGCAGTGCTTCCATGCCTTTGTGACCACCCGACATCGACGCCCAGTACTGATCCCGCCTCCGGCAGCATCACACTGTCCTCAGCCACCCGCCATCGACGAAATAGGTCGAGCCGGTCGAGTAGCTCGCCTTTGCCGAGCATAGGAACACAAAAAACTGCGCCAGCTCCTCGGGCGAGCCGAAGCGTTTCATGCCGCCGGCCTCGTCGGCGACGCCCTGCAGATGCGCTTCGTAACCGCCTTCGCCGGCGAGTTCCTTGGCGGTCTTGATCCAGTCGGGCGTCAGGATCAGGCCCGGATTGATGCAGTTGACCCTGATGTTATCGCCGACTACCTCGTTGGCGAGGCATTTCGAGAACATCATCAGCGCCGCCTTGGTTGTATTGTAGATCGGCTCATACCAAAGCGGCTGCACGGCGCAGATCGAGGCGTTGTGGATGATCGCCCCACCACCTTTGGCCCGCATTTGCGGCACGATCCCGCGCGCCAGCCGTACCGCCGCCATCACATGCAGCTCCCAATAGCGCTCCCATTTCTCGTCGTCGGCTTTCTGGATTGTCTCGTTCGAGCCGGTCCCGGCATTGTTGATCAGAATGTCGGCGCCCCCGGCCTTTGCCGTCGCTTTGACTAACGCCTCGCAGCCCTCGACGGTCCCGACGTCGCAGACGACCGGCGTGACTTTGACGCCAAATTGCGCCGCGATCCGCCCCGCCTCCTTGTCGAGACGCGCCTTGTTGCGTGCGCCAAGCACCAGTTCGACCCCTTCCGCCGCCAGCCCTTCGGCGACCGCCAGCCCGATCCCGACGCTGCCCCCGGTGATCACCGCCCGCTTGCCCCTCAATCCGAGTTCCATCGCTTCCTCCCGCTTCGCTGGGGCTATCCTAGCGGTCCGCCCGATTGCGCAGAAGCTTCGTTCAATGCAAAGAACACGCGGGGCAGGACACAGAAGCATGCATTTTCTCGTTACCGGTACCGCCGGCTTTATCGGCTTTCACCTCGCCCGGCGGCTCGTCTCGTCGGGCCACACCGTCACTGGTTATGACGCGTTGACCAGCGGGACCGGAATAGAGCTCCGCCGCGACCGGCTGAAAATGCTCGATATGGCGGGCGGCTTTCGCGGCGTCACCGGCCGCCTTGAGGATTTCAAAACCCTCAGCGCCGCTGCCGAGGCCAATCCGCCGCAAATAGTCATCCACCTCGCCGCCCAGGCCGGCGTGCGCCAGTCGCTCGATGATCCTTCTCTTTATGTGGCCTCGAACCTTGCCGGCACCGCCAGTATTCTCGAACTGGCCCGGGCCGTCCGCCCGCAGCACTTCATCCATGCCTCGACGAGTTCGGTCTATGGGGCCTCCGGCCGGCCCGAATTCGTCGAAACCGATCCGACCGATCACCCGGTATCCTTCTATGCCGCGACGAAAAAGGGTGCCGAACTCCTCACCCATTCCTACGCGCATCTCTTCGGCATGCCGGTGACGGTGCTACGCTTTTTCACCGTCTACGGCCCCTGGGGCCGCCCCGACATGGCCTATTACAAATTCACCGAAGCGATCGCCGCCGGCAAGCCGATCGAAGTCTATGGCTCCGGCACACAGCTGCGCGACTTCACTTATGTCGACGACCTGATCTGGGCGATCTGTGCGCTTCTCGACCGCATCCCCGAGCCGGGCAAGCCGGTCGTGGCCAAGGGCGTCGTCGACTCGCTCTCCCCGGTCGCCCCACACCGTATCGTCAACATCGCCGCCGGGCGTCCCGAGCCGCTCAACCGTCTCATCGAATTGATCGAGCAAGCCCTTGGAACGAAAGCCATCCGCCGTGATTTGCCCGCGCAACCTGGCGATGTGACGCGCACCCACGCCTCGCCGGCGCTGCTCAAGGCGCTGACCGGCTACGTTCCCGACACCCCGCTATCGGAGGGCATCGCCGCCTTCGTCGATTGGTATCGCGGCCACGCCGGCCAATAGGCGCTACTGGAACCGCGCTATGTCGAAAGGCGCGAGGAGCTTGGCGTCCTCCTTGCCCGCGACCATCGCCGCTACCAGCCGCGCCGTCGCCGCCGAATAGGTCAGTCCCATATGCCCGTGCCCAAAGGCGAAGAGAATACGCCGGTCGCGCGGATGCCGTGAAATCACCGGCATCGAATCCGGCGTCGACGGCCGCCGGCCCATCCATTCGATTCCGCCCTCCTCGGGCAGCGCCGGGACGTAGCGCCGCATTTTGGCGCGCATCGCTTTGGCGCGCGCGAAATTCGGCGGCGCCTCGGGCGAAGCAAGTTCGACCGCCCCGCCGACCCTGAGCGCATCGACAAAGGGCGTCGCGACAAACCCGTGATCGCCGAAAATGACCGGCATTTTCAGCTGCATCTTCGGATGGTCGTAGGTGGTGTTGTAGCCGCGCTCGGCTTCGAGCAGCACCTTAAGTCCGAGTTGCCGCACCAGTTCCCGCGACCAGATTCCGGCCGCGGTCACCACAAACTCGTACGTCGACGCGCTCCCGTCCTCCGCCTCCAGCGTCACGCCACTCGCGCCTTGCCGCACCGCCTTGACCGCGCTGCCGATCAGGCGCGCCTCGGCGCGCACGAACCCCTGATAGTGCCGCAACACCGGCATCGGATGGGTGACGATCCAGAAATCCTTGAAGTGCAGCGCTCCGGCGAACGCGCCTTCGAGTTCCGGCACCAGCGCGCGCGCGGCATTCGCCGTCAACCGTTCAAAATCCACATCGATGCGTCGCTTGACCTCGCCATAGAGGGCTGCCGCCGCGTCGAGGCTCGCGCCGCGATCATGGACCGAGAGCGCCCCGGTGTTCCTCAGATGCCCGGTCAGACGCGCCCGCCTTCCGAGCTCGAAATGATCGGAGAGCACCGTCCGCGCCAGCCCGGCTAGAGCGTCCATCGTCCGCGCTTCGCCCCTTGGCGTCGCCGCCTTAAGGAACGCCACCAGCCACGGCGCCATTGAAGGCAGATCGCGCCATCGGACGGTCAGGGGTCCCAGCAGATCGGTCAGCCAGCCCGGCACCTGCACCAGCATACCCGGCCGGGCGACGGGATAAATTTGTGGCACGGCGATAAGGCCCGCATTGCCGCCCGAGGCCGGCTTGCCGCCGGGATCGCGCTCATAGAGCGTGACTTGGTGCCCGTCCGCGATCAGCCAGGTCGCGATTGCCGACCCGATGATCCCGCCACCGACAATGCCTACTTTCGCCATGGTCCCTCCGGCTCGCCTTCGCTGTAAGCCGCCCCGACTGCGGGCGCAACCGCCGCCTGCTTGCGCGCGGGGAATGCCCTCGCCTATGATCGCGCCTTGAGAAGTGGGCGGCGATGGGCGAGGCGGAACCGAAAATCAGGATCGAGAACCGGGAGGAGCTGATCTATCTCCTCGCCGAGGCGGCCGCCATCGAGCACAACGTCATGTGCTGCTATCTCTATGCTGCGTGGAGCCTGAAGCGCGGCGAACGCGACGGGCTGACGCCCGACGAAGCCGCCGCGGTGAGACGCTGGAAGGACGCGATCTTCACCGTCGCCATCGAGGAGATGACCCACCTGACGCTGGCCGGCAACCTCGCCTGCTCGGTCGGCGCCGCCCCGCACCTGGCGCACCCTAACTTCCCAATCCCGCCGGGCTATCACCCGTCGGGGCTCGTCGTCGAACTCGCCGGCTTCTCCCGGCAGGTGCTCGAGCACTTCATCTTTATCGAGCGGCCCGAGGGCAAGGAGCTGCACGACGCCACCGAATTCGTCCACCCGCTCGACTATCACCGCACCCAGCCCCGCGGCCGGCTGATGCCCAACGCCCAGGACTACCTGACGGTCGGGCATCTTTATCGCGGCATCCGCCACGGCTTCGAGCGGCTTTCGCATCACATGGGCGAAAAGGCGCTGTTCTGCGGTGACCCGGCCGCCCAGATCGGGCCGAGCGATGCGGCGCTCCCCGGCCTCTCCATCGTCACCGATCTGAAAAGCGCCGAGGCGGCGATCGAGACCATCATCGAGCAGGGGGAAGGCGCCCCGGCCCATTCCGAGGATAGTCACTATCAGCGGTTCCTCGACGTGCGTCGCGAATATGAGGACCTTTCCGCCGCCAACCCGAATTTCAAGCCCGCCTTCCCGGTCGCCCACAATCCGGTGATGCGCCGGCCGGTCGACCCGCCC
>JBBECE010000031.1:4427-83318 GCA_040881985.1 Cucumibacter sp. | reverse complement strand
CTCTCCGGTTCAATCCGCCATTGTTAGGCGCAAAAAGGTTAAGGGGTCAAGGGGGTGGCGACAAACCCACACCGTGGTTGTTGATTTAACTCCATAGAATTCGCAGACTGCATTCTTTCTCTTGGTCACGTCACTTCAAACAATACTTTTCGACCGAATGGAGAGCACTGCCAGATGGGAACGCCGCGCAAACTTGATGCAGACATCGTTGCCCTAGTTCATCACATTGAACTTAACCAAACCGGCTGGATCGACCACGCTCTGGTTCGAGTAGTGCGCTTTTCAGTATGGATGGCAGGTGGTGAGGCGTCCTCTCAAGAGGTGCTTCAGCAACTGCACTCGATAGGTCTCAACCACCTCAGTGCCACCGCTATTGATTCCGCGCTTCAAGTATTGGTGGCGCAAGGCGACGTGCTGGAGAGAAATCAAGACAAGTTTGCTCTATCAGAGGCATGCAGAAAGACTACTGAGGCGGCGGTTGACGACGCCGAAAATACCGAAAAGTGGGTGAGAGACAAGGTATGGTCAGCTGCTCAAGCAACTGGGGGCGTTGGCGAAAGCTTGGACGAAGATCAACTTTGGAACGAATTCCGCTCGCGATTCATCATCCCGTTTATTAGCGGCTTCGGCGCAAGAGCATATGAGCTAGTTTCAGGGTCTGCCTCCGACACCAACGCTCCGTCCATCAACAGTGAGGTATCAGCACGCCTCCCCAACGTCAGCCAAGAAGCGACAAAAGCCATGGTATTGGCGTTGTTGGATAGGAGCGATGCTCAGTGCCGAACCTATGTTCTTCGGCAGTTAAACGGCTACTTCTTTCAAGCTGCCAGTAGCCTGCCCGAAGCGACCAAGCAACGGCTATTTGGGCAGCACAAAGCCGGCCGGCAGCTTCGGCTCGTGCTCGATACAAACTTTCTCTTTTCATTGTTTGGTCTGCACGCCAACCCGGCAAATGAAGCGGTTGAGATGCTCCTTGAGGTCATAAAGCAGATTCAAGCTGCCTTACCAATTGGATTGTACGTGCTGCCAACGACGATTCACGAGTTCCGAATGGCTCTTACTCACTATGAGCAACAGGCCGCTCAAATAAGAACCACTGCCAACGTGGTTCGAGCGGGCCTTCAACATCGACTTTCCGGTGTCTTCGAACGCTATCTACAACTGTGTAAGGATTCGTCCTACAAGATCAACGCAAAGGACTATTTTGAACCCTACCACACCAACACTACCCGACTTCTCAAAGAAAAGGGCGTTCACATACTTAGAGATGTCACTGATGGTTATGCCGCGAACCAATCGGCTGTCGATGATCTACACGATCAAACAGAATTTCTGAAAAACAAGTTTCCGGGTCAACCTTCAAGGCAACGGACACATGACTCCATTTGGCATGACATTGTCCTTTGGTATTGCGTCCGGGACCGGCGCCCGCCAGGTGGTGATACCATCTTCGAAGCCGACTGGGTCGGTGTCACGATTGACTACGCCCTGATCGCGTTCGACGCATACAAGCGTCGGCGACGCGGCATGCCCTTGGTGGTACACCCGGCAGCGCTTCTTCAGGCACTAAAGGTTATTCTCCCGGGAGACGTTGCGCTAGAGGATACGATCCTCAGTCTGATGCGAATGCCATTTCTAGGAGAAGAATTTGAAGTAGAAGATGAAAAAGTAACTCATAAAATTCTTTCTATTATTTCTAGATACGAAGACGTTGAAGACATAAGTGTCGAATCCATATCAGAGATACTTCTGGACAAACTTCTGCGCGGAAAGATCGAAACCGCCCACGATCAGGACGAAGAACTTACGCTGGTCAAGGAAGCGTTCATTATTCACACAAGGGAACTCGAACAAAAGAAATCACTTGTCGAGGGGAGATTGCAAGAACACGAAGACAGAGTAAGCGAGCTAACAGAAAAGGTTGAGTCGCTGACGGACGATGTTGTCAGTACTACTAGTCAAAGCGAATACGACATTCAGCGCACTCGAGTTGGATTCGGGGTGGCAGTGGCTTCGCTTGCTTGGGTATCCGTTACGCTTATTCTAGCCCTATATGCTGGCGTGGTTGAGGCAACACTCGGCCGATATGCGAATGGGGGACTGATGTTGTTGGCGTTTGCACTTTGCCTGAAAGGTCTGGATTGCCACGTTGCGAAGCAAACTCGTGTGGCAAACGATAGGTTGCCAATCGCGATTCGTATCTCTTCCAGACTTTTCTGGTGGTTTGTGGTGTTCGGGATCACCGCATTGGCCGGTCCCGCTTTGTATGATGGCTGGAAAGCCTCCTTGCCCGCGGCATAGCCTCCAAGATTTGCCAGCATCTCCCTCGACCTGCCTGCGCTGCAAGCCTTTTGCGCCGTATTGCGCTCGGTCCCCGGCGCTCCCAGCGCCGCCCGCCGCCCCTACCTTTTCTCCATTCAAAACGGCGGGCAGTTGTAGGTCACCCGCAGGAACGCCTAGGCCCGCCCCCGAGTCATCAGCGCCCGGTGCGTCAAGCCCCCCCTCACACCCCGGCCATGATCTTCCGATAGGCGCTCTCCTCAAACGCCTTCAGCGAGACGGTGCGGATATTGCCGCCCATGCCCTGCGCCAGCAGGAACTTCGCCATCCCGGTGTCGTCGCGCGCGGTCATCAGCACGACCATGTCGTGCGCCCCGATCGTCAGGTAAAACTCGTCGATGGTGACGCCGTATTTCTTGCCCATCTCGCGGGCCTTCTTCAGCCGCTTGGGCGAGTCCTTGACGGTCTTGATCCCCTGCTCGGTCCAGTTCATCAGCACTATGTAGCGGGCCATGTTTGCCTCCTCTTTGAGCACCCTTCCGGGAGACTACACCAGGCTCGTCCGGCTGCGCCAGCGCCCCCCCTTGACCCCGCGCCCGCCCCGCCCGCCGGCGCGAGGCAAAACCAGCCTGCCGGCGCGAGGCAAAATGAAGCCGCGCGGGCCTCAAACCATGAGGCCTTGACCTCATCCTCCGCGCGGTCTCAATGGCGCCCATGGCCGCCGAATTCACCCCGTCCGAGACCCGCGTCCAGGAAGCCCTCATCGCCGGCGGCCTGCGAACCCGCATCCGCATGCTCGACGTCTCCGCCCACACCGCCGAGGCGGCGGCCGAGGCGCTCGGCGTCGAGGTCGGCCAGATCGTCAAATCGCTGGTCTTCAAGGGCGCCGAGAGCGGCAAGCCCTATCTGCTGCTCGTCTCCGGCACCAACCGCGTCCACGAAAAGCGCGTCGGCCGGCATATCGGCGAGCCGATCGAGCGCGCCGATGCCGATTTCGTCAAGGAGAAGACCGGGTTTTCCATCGGCGGGGTGGCGCCCGTCGGCGCGACCGGCGACCTGCCCGCCTTTATCGACGAAAAACTTTTCGCCTATTCCAAAATCTGGGCCGCCGCCGGCAACGCCCGCTCGGTCTTCCCGACCTCGGCGAGCGAACTCGCCACGCTCGCCGGCGCGACGCGGATCGCGGTGACGTGAGTGGGGCCGAACACATCTTTTTTGTAGTTACAATAATTGACATGCAATGTTAACCCGGCTACACTGAACCCACGTGTGCTGATCCGCTCCGATGTTTGAATGGGACCCTCGGAAGGCCGTTGCCAATCTCAAGAAGCACGGCATCGGCTTCGATGTCGTCGAACTGTTCGACTGGGATACGGCGATTTTCGTCGAAGACGATCGCGAGGACTACGGCGAGCCGCGTTATGTTGCTTTCGGCGTAACCATCGAAGGCAAAGCCTATGCGGTCGTTTACACTCTTCGCGGCGAAAACATCAGGATCATTTCAATACGAAGCATGAACAAGCGGGAACGGACGAATTATGAGCAGGAAATCAAAGGGCCTTGACGCGGATGACGCTCCGGTTCTGACAAAGAAACTGGCGGCCAGGGCTCGCCCGGCGCGTGAGTTCTTTGCGGAACATGGAATTCCGATCCCTCGTCCCCGAGGGCGGCCGAAACTCGAGCGACCGAAAGATCAGGTGACCTTGCGCCTCGACCCGACTGTCATCGATCACTTCAGATCCGGCGGCGCGGGCTGGCAGACGCGCCTCAACGATACGCTGGTCGAATTCGTCCGCGACAATCCAGTGAAGCCCAAACTGGCGCGACGCGCATCGAAGTGACGTGAGGGTCATCCCTCGACCCATTCCCAATCCGCCATGCGCTTGCGCAGCCACGTCATCTGCCGTTTGGCATATTGACGGGTCGCGTCGATCGAAAGCCGCATCGCCGCTTCGCGGGTGATCTCGCCCCTCAGCCACGCGCCAATCTCACGCACCCCGATCGCCTTCATCGCCGGCAGGTTTGGGTCGAGACCGAGCTTGAGCAGCGCCTCGACCTCCTCGACCGCGCCCTCCTCCAGCATCGCCGCGAACCGCGTCGCGATCCGCTCGCGGATGACCTCGCGCGGCGGCGCCAGCACGATCCGCTCGACCTCCCATCCGGCAAGGAGCGATGTCCCCGCTTCGTCCTGCCAGTCGGCGAGCGAGCGCCCCGTCGCTTCGAGCACCGCCAGCGCGCGGGCGACGCGTTGCGGATCAAAGCTGTCGAGTCGCTTCGCCATCTTCGGATCGCGGGCCTCGATCAGCGATTTTCGCTCCAAAGGCGTCAGAGATGGCAGAAGTTCGTGGAATTGGCGCAGAATTGGTGCCGAGATTGGTGGAATTTCACTCAAACCGCGCGCCAGCGTTTCGAAATAGAGCCCAGTGCCGCCGACGAAGATCAGCGGCCGGTTGCGCTCCCTGACCGGCGCCAAATTTCTTAAATCCTGCAACCACTTGCCGGCCGAATAGCGCTCCGCCGCATCGATAGTTCCGTAGAGAAAATGCCGCGCCCGGAGCAGATCCGCCGCGCCCGGCCGCGCGGTCAGCACCGCTAACCCTTTGTAAACCTGCATGGAATCGGCGTTGACGATGACCGCACCGGATTTCTCTGCCTGCTCAAGGGCATAGCGCGTCTTGCCGCTCGCGGTCGGACCGGCTATCAGGATCGCGCGACTTATCCTCGCCCCGGACACCCTATGCAAGTCCTTGTTCTGGTTGCAAATCCCGCCGATCGGGCGTTGGACGACCAGGCTGCCGCCAGGGTCGCCGCTGCGGTCGGCGGCAGCTATGAGTGGCTCGCCCAGCGCCTTGCCTGCGAGATCACCGGCTTCAAGTCAAGCGACCCGGAACCCCTTGCACGGCAAGCGCTTTCCGGCCTGCCCATCGATGTCGCTCTGGTCCCTTCCGGGCGCCGGCGCAAGCGGCTTCTGGTGGCCGATTTCGACTCGACGATGATCAACCAGGAATCGATCGACGAGCTCGGCGATGCCCTTGGGATCAAAGACAAAATCGCCGGGATCACGATTCGCGCCATGCGCGGCGAGCTCAACTTCGAGGCGGCGCTGGAGACCCGCGTCGCCCTGCTGAAGGGCCTCGAACGGAAAACCATCGAGACCATCCGGCGCGAGCGGATTACCCTCGCCCCCGGCGGCCGGGCGCTGGTGCAGACGATGAAGGCCCACGGCGCCCACACAGCCCTCGTTTCGGGGGGGTTTACGCTCTTCGCCGACTATTTCGGCAAGCGCATCGGCTTCGATCAAACCCTTGCCAACACGCTGGAATTTACCGGCGACCGGTTGATCGGCACGGTCAAAAAACCGATCGTCGGGCGCGAGGCGAAGCTGGCGCTGCTCAAACGCCTCATCGCCGAACTGAGGCTCAACCCCGCCGATACGCTGGCGGTCGGGGACGGCGCCAACGACCTCGACATGCTCCGCGCCGCCGGGCTCGGGGTGGCGCTTCACGCCAAGCCGATCGTCGCCGCCGAAGCGAAGGTTCGCATCGACCATGGCGACCTCACCGCACTCCTCTATTTGCAAGGCTATCGCGCCGAGGACATCGTCACGTGAGAATCGAGACTGGCCGGCTGATCCTGCGGCCCTGGGAGAACCGCGACCGCGCGCCCTATGTTGCGATGAACGCCGATCCGGTCGTACGCCGTTTCTACGCCGCCATCGGCACGCCGGAGACAACCAACAAATGGATCGACAGCTACATGCAACGCTGGGCCGAGGACGGCATCTCTTTCTTCGTCCTCGAGCGCAAATCCGACGGCGTCTTCATCGGCGATGCCGGAGTCTCGCGTCTCGACTTTGAGGTGCCCGGAAACCCTGAATTCGAGGCCGGCTGGCTGATCGGCAAGGCTTTCTGGGGCCAGGGCTACGTCCCGGAAGCGGCCCGCGCCGCGCTTGAGTTCGCCTGGGGCCTGCTCGCCGTGCCCGAGATCGTCGCCTTCACTTATAAAGGTAATCACCCGTCCCGGCGGGTGATGGAGAAGATCGGCATGGTCCGCAATCCGGCGCGCGACTTCGCGCGCCCGAAGGTCCCCGAAGGCCATTTGCTTCGCCCGCACGTACTCTATTCGATCGCCCATCCGCGCCAAGGCGCCCCTAGCGGACAACCCTGATCGCCACGAACCGCCGGTTGCCCGCCGGGTCTTCCAGCATCAGCAGCACCGCCTCGCGCCCGGTGTCGATCGCCATGCCGACGATTCCGGCCACGTCATCGGTCGTCTCGATCGGCTGCTGGTTGACCTCGGCGATCAGTAGCCCGGGGCGGATGCCCTTGGCATAAGCGTCGCTGAGAGGATCGACCTGCGTAATCACCACGCCGTCGGTCGCTTCGGAAATCGAATAGGTCTCGCGCAATTGCTCGTCGAGCGGCGCGACGTTCAGGCCCAACAAGTCGCCGTCGACCGGCGGGATTTCCTCCGGCGGCTCGGGCGTTGCCTCGGCGAGGCGCATCTCGGCCTGCTCCAGCCGTCCGAGCATAACCTCGACCTCGCTCGCCTCGCCGCCCCGGAATATCTTCACCTTGACCTGCTTGCCGACCGGCGTCACCGCGACGATCCGCGGCAGATCCCGCATTGTCACGATCGGCTTGGAGTCGAATTCGAGGATCAAATCGCCCTCCCGCAAAATCTGATCCGCCGGCCCATCGGGCGTCACGGAGAGGACCAGCGCGCCTTGGGTGCCGGTCAGCCCCAGGCTCGCCGCGATGTCCTCGGTCACGTCCTGGATGCCGACGCCGAGCCAGCCCCGCCTGGTCTCGCCGAACTCGACCAATTGTTCTAACACCGGCCGCGCCAGGTTGATCGGAATGGCGAATCCCACCCCGAGCGAGCGCCCGCCATTGGCGATAATGGCGGTATTGATGCCGACGACATCCCCGTTCATGTCGAACAGCGGTCCCCCGGAATTGCCCTGGTTGATCGCCGCGTCGGTCTGAATGAAATTGTCGTAGGGGCCGGAATTGATGTTGCGGTTGCGCGCCGAAACGATGCCGAGCGACACCGAGCCGCCGAGCCCGAACGGGTTGCCGATCGCCATCACCCAGTCGCCGATTTCCGCGGTGTCGGAATCTCCAAACGACACGGCCGTCAGTGGCCGATCGACATCGATCCTGAGGATCGCCAGGTCCATCTTGTCGTCGGCGCCAGCCAGGGTCGCCTCGATGCTTTCCCCGTCCGCAAAGACGACGACGATCTCCTCGGCCCCGTCGATGACGTGATTGTTGGTGGCGATCAGCCCCGAGGCATCGATCACGAAGCCCGAGCCGAGCGAGCTGACCTGGCGTTCCGGCACGCCTTGGGGCTGCAGCCGGTCGAAGAATTCCTGCAGGGGGGAGCCTTCCGGCACGTCCGGGAGCGGGATGCCGCGCCCGCTCGCCATCCGGCGAGTCGTCGAAATATTGACGACGGTGGGCGTCAGGGCGTCGGCGAGGTCGGAAACGGAGGCCGGCCCGTGGGTCTGGGCGAAGGCGACCCCCGGCGCCATTGCGCCGAGGAGCAGCGCCGCGAATAGCGCCGCGAATAGCGCCGCGCGCTCAACCATTGCCGAACCTTTCATGACGGCCCTCCCCTGGCCGGCGAAATTGTTGCTGAACCGGGCGACGTCACTGTGCCTGGCTGCGCACCCAGTAGAGTACAATAAGTCCGATTCCGGCGGCGAAGAGTCCAATCACGCGAATTTGGCCGTTCGGCGAGCCCAGCACCGCCCCAATTGCGCGCTTCATCTGCTCCGGAAAGGCCGCGTAAACCAGCCCTTCAAGCGCAATCGCGAGCCCGAGCGCCGCCAGAAAGTCGCTCACTGCCCCGTTGCGGCTCCTGAGGGCTCGCTCGCGGGCAAAGGCGTGTCGGACCGGAAATACCGGAAAAATTCCGAATTCGGGCTGAGCACGAGCGTCGTGCCATCGCTCTCGAGCGCCGTGCGATAGGACTGCATGGTCCGGTAGAACTCGAAGAACTCCGTATCCCGCCCGTAGGCTTCGGCAAAGACCCGGTTGCGCTCGGCGTCGCCCTCGCCGCGCCTGATCTCTGACTCGCGCCGGGCGGTGGCGAGAATCTCGACGACTTGCCGGTCGGCCTCGGCCCTTATCGTCTGGGCGAGCTCGCGCCCGCTAGCCCGCAGCAGCGCCGCCTCGGCGAGGCGCTCGGCCGACATCCGGTCATAGGTTTGTTGCGAAACCTCCGGGGTCAAATCGGTCCGCAGGATGCGGACATCGAGGACGTCGATGCCCAGGTTGCCAATTTCGACCCGGATCAGATCGCGGGCTTCGCGCATCATCTCGGGGCGTTCGACGCTCAGCGCGGCATTGAAATCGCGCAGGCCGTAGACCCGGCGAAGCGCCGATTCAAACCGCGAGTCGATAAGCGTCTCGGCGACCTGCAAACTGCCGCGCGTGAGTTGGCGGAACTTCGCCGGATCGACGATCTTGTAAACGAGAAACGCGTCGACGATGTAGAATTTGCCGCCCGAAACCTGCACGCGAATGTCCTCGAGATCGTAGCGCAGCACCCGATCCTCGATGATTTGCACCGATTCGACGATGTCGGTGGGCACCTTGAAATAGAGTCCGGGTTGGGTGTGGATCCGGGCAATCTCGCCGAACCGCGTCACAATCGCCTGTTCGCGTTCGTTGACGACGAAAATCGACGAGAATACGCCGTAGAGAATGAGCACGGCGACGACGACAATGTAGATGATCGGGCGGTTCATGGCTCAGTTCCCCCCGCTCGAGGTGGCGCCGGTTGTGGAGGCGGGCGGATTGAGCGTCGAGCCGCTGGTGCGTTCGTGGATTTCCGGCAGCGGCAGGTAGGGGATCACCCCTGAGCCCGCCGCGCCCTCCTCGATGATGATGCGGTTCGAGTTGGCGAGCACCTGTTCCATGGTTTCAAGGAACAACCGCTTGCGGGTGACTTCCGGCGCTTGCAGATACTCGTCGAGGACCGAAATGAACCGGGCGGCTTCGCCCTCCGCCTCCTTGACGACGCGGTCCTTGTAAGCAAGCGCGTCCTGCTGAACCTGCGCTGCCTGGCCACGCGCGTCGCCGAGTATGTTGTTGGCGTATTGGCGCGCCTCCTCCTGGAACCGGTCTTCGTCCTGCTCGGCGCGCTGGACTTCGTCGAAGGCATCGGCGACTTCCGGAGGCGGCGCGACGTCGGCAATGGTGATTTCGCTGATCGTGATGCCGGAGCTGTACGAATCGAGGATCTGCTGCGTGATGGCTTCGACCTCCAGCGCGATCCCGGCACGGTTGTCGCGGTAGATGTCCTGAGCGGGCCGCCGTCCGACAACTTCGCGCATCGCGCTTTCGGCCGCACGGCGGACCGTGATGTCGGGTTCGCGGACATTGAACAGATATTTGGTCGGATCGGAAATCCGCCACAACACGGCAAAGGTGACGTCGACGATGTTTTGGTCGCCCGACAACATCAACCCCTCGTTGGAGATGCTGGCGCGTTGGCCGCGCACCTCGGGCGAGGTGATCGAGCCGATGACCAGCCGGTTTTCCGTCACCGAGACCTTTTCAACGGCCTCGGGCGGCCAAATGATGAAGTGCAGGCCGGGTCCCGAAAAATCGGGCTCGGGTTTACCGAACAGAAGTTCGACGCCGATTTCCTGCGGCTCGACGGTGTAGACCGACTGGAACCCCCAAAACACCGCCAGCGCAACGACGATCCCGACGATACCCCAGCGTCCGCCGGGAATCCCGCCCGCGAACCGGTCCCGGCCGCGGCTGATAATGTCCTCAAGGCTTGGTCCGCCTGGGCGCCGCGGACCGCCGCCGCTGCCCGGCGCTTGACCCCATGGACCGCCGCCGCCGTTCCGGCCGCCGCCTTTATTGTCGTTCCAGGACATGCTCGGCCTTCCGTCGCTTTCGGGAGTTGACGCCTATATAGGCAAACTGTCGGCTTGGATCAATGCGCCCGACTCGAAGTCAGCGGCGCTCGTAGATGCGGATTTCGTAGGAATTAGAATCCTTGGCGGTCGGCTCGGCGTCCGCGCTCGCCCATCCCACCCAGATCGCCGGGTCGATCGGCGGAAAGGTCGCGTCGCCTTCCGGCTCCGCATCGACGTGGGTGACGTAGAGCCGGTCGGCCGTGCGGATGGCATGCTTGTAAATCTGCGCGCCGCCGATGACGAAGATCTCGTCCATCCGCGCGCCGATCGCGGCCTTGCGCGCCGCCTCGACTGCTTCCTCGAAGGAAGGTGACACTTGCGCGCCGGGCGCCTTATACCTCTTGCGGGCGGTGATGACGATGTTGGTGCGCCCGGACAGCGGCCCGCGCAGGCTCTCGAAAGTCTTGCGGCCCATGATCACCGGCTTGCCCATCGTCACCCGCTTGAAGAATTCGAGGTCGGACGGCAGCTTCCAGGGCAGCTTGCCCTGCGCGCCAATCACATTGTTGCGCGCGACCGCCGCGATGATCGCCAGACGCGGGGTCATCCATGCTCTCCCAGCGCCGCCAGTTCAGCCCCCTCGATGCGGCAGACGCTCCATTCGGACTGCAGCGTTGCCCCGAGCGCCCTGTAGAAGCCGATCGACTTCTGGTTCCAATCGAGCACCCACCAGGCCAGCCGGCCGAGCCCTTCGGCGCTGCACTTGGCGGCGAGTTGCGCCATCAGCGCCCGGCCGATGCCCTTGCCGCGATGAGCCTGCTCCACAAACAGGTCTTCAAGCCAGATGCCGTGCCGGCCCTGGAAGGTCGAATAGGAATAATACCATAGCGTAAAACCGGCCGGTAACCCGTCGAGGAAGGCGATTTCACAGAAAACCCGGGGGTTTGGACCGAAGAGATCGCGGCGAAGGTCATCCGGGCTGATCTTCACCACACCGCTCAGCCGCTCGTAGTCGGCGAGCGCACCAATGAAATAGACGATGCCCTCGATATCCGCCGGGCCTGCCTGCCTGATCTCGAGCCCCATCTCAAGTCAGACCGCCACCTCGGCCCGGATATGCGGGTGGGGGTCGTAGCCGAGCATGGTGAAATCGTCATAGACAAAATCGAAGATCGAGGTCTTCCCCGGGTTGAGCGCCAACTTCGGCAATGGCTTCGGCTCGCGGCGCAACTGCTCGCGGGCTGGCTCGGCATGGTTGGCGTAAAGATGCGCGTCCCCCAACGTATGGATGAACTCGCCGGGCTGAAGCCGCGTCGCCTGCGCCATCAGGTGGGTCAGCAGCGCATACGAGGCGATATTGAAAGGCAAGCCGAGGAAGATGTCGGCCGAACGCTGATAGAGCTGGCAGCTGAGCTTGCCGCCGGCGACATAGAACTGGAAGAGGCAATGGCACGGCGGCAGGGCCATTTCGTCGACCTCGGCCGGATTCCAGGCGCTGACGATGTGCCGCCGCGAATACGGCTTGGTTTTGATGCTTTCGACGACGTTGGCGATCTGGTCGATCCGCCGCCTGTCGGGAGCCGCCCAGGACCGCCATTGCGAGCCATAGACCGGCCCGAGCTCGCCCGTCTCGTCGGCCCATTCGTCCCAGATCCGCACCCCGTGCTCGTTGAGGTAGAGGATATTGGTCTCGCCCCGCAGCATCCACAGCAGCTCGTGGATGATCGATTTGAGATGCAGCTTCTTGGTCGTCACCAGCGGAAATCCGGCGCCAAGGTCGAAACGCATCTGACGGCCGAACACCGAGCGGGTGCCGGTGCCCGTCCGGTCGGGACGGTCGACCCCGCCTTCGAGTACTGCGGCCATCAGGTCGAGATAGGCTCTCATGTCACGGCTCTTGGCGATTCTCGGGCGAGACCGCAGAGGCAGCCTCAGGTGAAGAGATTGAGTTTGTTGGCCCGTTTCGCGCAGAGATAGTAGAAGGTCAGCCGCCGCTTCATCCGTTGCGCCTTCATCTCCTGGGCGACCTGGGCGACGATTGAATCGAGCTTGTCGCGGCGGTCCTTCATGCCGAGCTTGCGCTTCAGGAACTTGTCGCGGATCGTGTCGAGTTCCCGGCGGTCGGTGGCCGCGACGAACCGCGAGTCCGGAGTGCGCAGCGCCCCGCCGAGATATCGCTCCAGCCGCTTCACCACCGCTTCGTCGGCCCGCTTGTCATATCGGCGCACGTCCTCCAGATACCTGCTCATTTATTCCCCCTGATGGTATTTTGGAGCCAGCCCTTTGCCCGGGGGCATTGTCGCCAATTGGCGGGGGATTACAAGCGGCGGGAAACCATCGCGCCGGCAATTCTTTGCATCGTGGGTCCCGAGCGACTATATTGAACGAGCCGGCAACGGCTACGGCGATAAACTGCGATCGTAATAAGCCCATCGGACCCGGGGGCAGTACCCGGCGCCTCCACCACAACCCACTCGATAAGAGTGGGCCTCATGGGGGCGAAACAGGATCGACGAGGGTGTAAAGGGTTGGCTTTCGCTCGGCATGGTTCCACCGTTATCGGGCCGAAAAATAGTTGCAAACGACAACTATGCTGAAGGTGTTCTTCTCGCTGCGTAATGCGGCGCGAAACCTTCAAATCAAGTCCTTGCCTGTAGCAGGGTAAGGCGGGGTCCGCAGGCACCTGGCAACAGAAGCCTGCAACTTCTCCCCCGCTTGGTCCTTGCTTTCCCCCCGGGATGCGTCTGATATGCGGGCGGGAATCGTCCGCACCGGATTGTTCCGAAGACGCCGGAGAACCCATGTCCGAGGACTTGATCCGCTTCGACATTTTGGCCCAGGACGCGCTGCGCGGCGTCGTCCGGAAGGTGCTTTCCGAAGTCGCCAAGACCGGCCTTCCGGGCGAACATCATTTCTTCATTACCTTCGCGACGACCGCTCCCGGAGTCAGGATTTCCGAGCGGCTGCTGGCCCAGTACGAAAACGAAATGACCATCGTGCTGCAGCACCAGTTCTGGGATCTCTCGGTCGCCGAGTCCGGCTTTGAGGTCGGGCTGAGCTTCGAGGGCGAGCCCGAACGGCTCTCCATCCCCTTCTCCGCGCTCAAGGGCTTCTTCGACCCCTCGGTCCAGTTCGTCCTGCAATTCGAGTTAACCGGGGCGCCCGGCACCGCCGTTTCGCGCCCGCCGGCCAGGTCGGGAAACGACGATGCCGAAGAGTCGCCTCCGCCCCCCCCGGATGGACCGCAGGGCGAGAAAATCATCAGCCTCGATTCCTTCCGCAAGAAGCCCTGATTGCCCGCTTCGTCCCTGACCAAGCGCTCGCTGAGCATCGCCGGCCATCGCACCTCGGTTGCCCTTGAGCCCGAATTCTGGGCGGCGCTCGATGCGATGGCCGCCAAGCGTCGCCTGCCGCTCGCGGCGCTCATTGTCGAGATCGACGGCACCCGTGCCGGGGCGGGCCTCGCCTCGGCGCTGCGCGTGGCGGTGCTGGGTTGGACGGAAAAGCGCGCCCGTTCGCTTCAGCCTAGTCGGGCAGAAGGTCGATCGGCTGATACTCGGGCAAGGGCTCGATAAACTGAACCGAGGGCTCGCGCGGGAACGGCGCGGGCGGCGGCTGCGGCGCAGTGATGAGCAGGGCCTCGGCCGCCAGCCGTAGGGCTTCCGCCTCGGCGGCAAGCCGCGCCGCTTCTTCCGCCTGCCGTACAACTTCCCGCAGGATCACCGCCTGCGCCATGCGCACGGCCTCGCGAGCCTCCGCCTCGCGCGCCGCAATCGCTTCACCGATGAACCGCATCGCCAACTGACGTTGCGCCTCGGCGCTGGCGGCGCGGATCCGTGCCTCGTCTTCGGCGCGCAACTGTTCGAGCCGCGCGACTTCGATCTCCAAGGCGCGTACCTTCAGGGCGTCGACCATTTGCGCCACGTCCAACCGGCTTTCGGGTCCACTCAAGGGGCCCTCGACCAGCGCCGTGACCCGGCCGGTGGACTCGGTGATGAGGCCGTTGCCGCCGACCGGGATTGCCGGCGTCAGCGACCAGGCGCTGTCGAGCCTGAAATCGCCGAGGTCGAGCGCGCCATCGCCGAGCAGCCGCACCCCACCCGCCTCGGCCGCGAGATTGGTCACCCGCGCCGCGCCCGCCGCCACGCTGAACAAGCCTTCGATCCGCGGCGCCTCGAAAGATCCCATCGCCAGCGCCGTGGCGACGGCGTTGGTCAATTCGGCTGGCTCAAGCTCAATGACATTGTCGATCCGGGCGATCGCTTCGAACACGCCGGAGCTGAAGCCTTCGACCGTCAGCGCGTCGACCGCGAATCCGCCCTCCCCGCCCAGCGTCTGGGCGATGTCGGCGAAGCTCGCTCCCGAGCCCGAGACCTGCCCGCTCGCCTCGACGCTGCCTCCGAGACGGCCAGCCAGAACCTCGGGCAGCAGCAGTTCGAGTTCGACACCATCGATCGAAAAGCGGGCGGTGAGTTGCTTGTCCGGCACGGCCGAGGCGCAGCAGAGCCGTGCGTCGACGGTGACTTCGCCCTCCCCGAGCGCGCCGGTCAGCTCGCGGATGCGGGTCTCGCTGCCGTCCCAGGCAAAATCGAACCTGACCCCGCTCAGCAAGTCGAGGCCGTCATGTCTCAGCCGTTCGGCCTCAACCGCAATTCGCCCACGCGAGGATCGCGCGCCTTCCCCGACGGCGATCGGCCCGATCGGCCACACCCCGTCGCCCGGCACCATCGAAGCCGCCCCGCCGAGAAACGAACCGAGCGCCGCCAGTTCGACCCGGTCGGTGCGCAGCGCGCCGGCGTAATCGAAGGCCCCGCCGGACCGGGCGAGCGACAGTTCCCCGGCGATGCGCTGCCCTCCTATCACCGCATCGATCCTGGTCGCCGAGGCAGAGGCGGCCCCCTCGAAGCGAATGTCAGCAACCCCGAGTACCGCCGGCAGGCTCAGGCCTTCGAGCCCGAGCACGTCCGCGTAGCCGGCGAAATCCGAAATCCTGACGTCAATTCTCCCCTGTCCCGAAATGGCCGAAGGATTGCTGACGACCAGCATCCCGTCATAAGCGAGGCGCTCGTCGCCGGCGACAAATTCGAGATCGGTCTCGACGCTGCCGGCGAGCGTCCCGCTCGCCCGCACGCTGAGCGACGCCGGCTCGCCGATCACCAGTCCCGCGGCGATCGAAGCCGACACGCCGAGCGCCGTCGCCAACGCCGTACGGTCCGGCGCCTGGATGTCGAGCGTGGCCTCGATCGTCCCCGCCAATGCGGCGATGATGCCATTGCCAAACGTCGCCTCGCCGGCGACCCGTGCCAGCCCTGAAACACCGGTCAGCGCAAGGCGCTGGCTGGTGCCCTCTTGGTCGTCGAGCGTCAGGGAAAGTTGCAAGGGCAGGCTGGCCCGCAGCCCGGTCGCGATCGGGGGCGCAAGCGCCGGCGCCGGCAGCAGCGCCCAGAACTCTTCAATCCGGGCGCCTCGCGTCAAAGCGATCTCGGCCGTCCCCGTCAGATGCGGCTCGGCGAGCGTGCCGGCAACCCGGCCGGACGCCTCGAGGCTCGATCCGCCGGTCTCGCTCGCCGCAAAATGTTCGAACTCGATGCCTTCGGGTGTCCAGCTTGCCGACAGATCGACCCCCCGCAGCGCCTCGCCCCGATAGACCAGGCCCTCCGCCGCAAGCTTCGCCGAGCCTTGCGGGAAACTCACCGCAAAGGCGGGGCTGCCCAGCGTTTCCGGGAACAATGCCGCCAGCTGCGCCGAGGCCAGTTGATCGAGCGCGCCGAGGCTGGCCTCGATCTCGATCGAAGGCGATGGCCGGCGGACCAGCTGCGCCGAAAACGCGACGGCGTTGCCCTCGATCTCGGCTTCCCCGTGGGTCAGGGCCATGCCGCCTTCCTCGATCGCCACCTGGGCCGTCAGCCTGCCCGTGGTGTTGAACAGTGGATTGTTTTCGGTCTCCTCACGCCAGCCGCGCGCCAGCGCGTCGAGCCGCCGCGATTCGAGCGTCACCGTCCCCTCGAAATTCGCCGCTCCCGCTTCCCCGCTCGATCGTCCGGCAAGGCTGAGCGAGGTCTCCCCCGGCAGCCGTCCGGTAAGTTCTTCGATCTCCCAATCGCTGCCGTCGGTGCGGGCGTCGAGCCGCACCTCGCGCAGCGAGAGTCCCCGCAGATCGAGCTCGGCAATGTCGAGACCGATCCGGCCCGGCAGTCCGGTGACCGGGGGCGCGGGCAGCGCGTCGAGCAGCAGCAGGATCGCGTAGGGCCGCCCGGTTGCCTCTTCGCGCACGTCGCCCGGCTCGAACAGCGAGACGACCCCGCCGGAGATCACCGCGTCGAACTGCGGATCGGCGCCGAGCCGGATTTCCGCCGCCCCGGAAAGGCGCGTACCGGCCCGCGTCTCGTCGGGCAGATAGGTGAAATTCGTCAGGAGCAGGCGCTCGGGATCGGCTTCGACCGTCGCATCGAGCACCGCGGCCCCGCTCACCGTGCGCACGTCGTCCGACGGTTCGGGCTGGTATTGCCAGGTCCCCGTGCCCGCGAACCGAGGCCGCCCATCCGCCAGTGTCAACAAGCCTTCGGCCGAGACGGTGAACCGGCCCTCGAGCGGCCGCAAATGAGCCGACAGGCGGATATCGCCGTTCTCGTTCGGATCGGAGGTGCTGACCCGTAACTGGTAGGGCGCGCCCTCGAAATTGCCGGTCGCCTGCACCGAGAACGGACCCCTGAGCGCCGTCAGCTTCAGTCCGGCCTCGACGCTATCGGCAACATAGACCTCACCCGTCCGCTCGTCGGTCAGCGAAACCGTCGCCCCGGTGACCCGCGCATTGCGGATCGCTACATTGGTCGTGCTCACCTCTCGCGCCAGATCGAAGGGCGCTGTGAACCGACCGTCGCTATCGATGCGGAAGGCGATTTTTGGCGCTTCGAGCACGAGGTTGGCGACGTTGTAGCGGTCGCGGACGAACTCCATCAGGGCGAACTCAGCCTCGATCCGCGCGATCTCAGCAATCGGCGCTCCGGGGGGGCCGACCAGCACGTCGTTCAGCGTCATCCGCGGCTGCGGCAGAATCGTCAGCTTCAGGTCGCCCCGGATGGTGATCGGAGTGCCGAGGGCTTCCTCGGCGATCTGCTCGAGCCGGGCGCGATACGGATTCCAGTCGTAGTAGCCCGGCACGATGAACGCAGCGAGGATCGCGACGATCGCCAGACTTCCCACGACAATGAATAGCCGGTTGAGCACAGTCCCCGCGTCTTTGCCAATCCGGTTGCGCCGCCAGCCATGGTCTTAAGCCAGCCGCACCCTGCCGTCACCCGAGTTACCGGGCGTTGACGGCGATATTTTGTCCGGGGCCCCGAACTGCCCGCGCATATACATTCGCAGCCTCGCTGCCTATATTCGCCCGATGAGAACAAAAAGAGATTCGGGGCCCCACTGATGGCTTCCGAACCGTTGCCCCTGGGGCCCCCCGGGCCCGGCCCGATCACCTCCCGGCTCGGCCGTCCGGCGGCCAACTATCTGGACAAACTCAATCCCGAACAGGCCGAGGCGGTGCTGACGACCGAAGGCCCGCTCCTGGTGCTGGCCGGAGCGGGGACCGGCAAGACCCGGGTGCTGACGAGCCGCATCGCCCATATCCTTGCGACTGGCAAAGCGCGCGCCCCGGAAATCCTCGCCGTCACCTTCACCAACAAGGCGGCGCGCGAGATGAAGGGCCGCGTCGGCCAGCTGATCGGGCGCTCCGTCGAGGGCATGGCCTGGCTCGGCACCTTCCATTCGATCGGGGCGCGGATTCTGCGGCGCCATGCCGAGCTGGTCGGGCTGAAGCCGGATTTCACCATCCTCGATACCGACGACCAGATCCGGCTCCTGAAACAGTTGCTTGCCGCCGAAAACATCGACGAAAAACGCTGGCCCGCCCGCCAGTTGGCCCTGATGATCGATGGCTGGAAAAACCGCGGGCTCCTGCCGGCCCAGATCAACGCCTCCGATGTCGGCCTGTTCGCCAATGGCAAGGCCGCGAAGCTCTATGCTGACTATCAGGGGCGGCTGAAGACGCTCAATGCCGCCGATTTCGGTGACCTGCTGCTCGAAGGCATCCGCCTTTTCAAGGAGCACCCCTCGGTCCTCGCCGAGTATCACGAGCGCTTCAATTACATGCTGGTTGACGAGTATCAGGACACCAACGTCGCCCAATATCTGTGGCTCAGGCTTTTGGGGCAGAGTCGAGACGGCGCTCCAGCAAATCTTTGCGTCGTCGGGGACGACGACCAGGCGATCTATGGCTGGCGCGGCGCCGAGGTCGATAACATTCTCAGGTTCGAAACCGATTTTCCCGGCGCCAAAGTCATCCGCCTCGAGCGCAATTACCGCTCGACCTCGCGCATTCTGAAAGCCGCTTCGCATCTGATCGCCCACAACGAGGCCCGCCTCGGCAAGACGTTGCAGACCGATGTCGGGGAGGAAGGCGAGCCGGTCTCGATCACCTCGGTCTGGGACTCGGAGGAAGAAGCCCGCCATGTCGGCGAAGAGATCGAATCCTTCCAGCGCAAGGGCGACCCACTCAACTCGATGGCGATCCTGGTCCGCGCCTCGTTCCAGATGCGCGAATTCGAGGAGCGTTTCATCACCCTGGGGCTCAACTATCGCGTCATCGGCGGCCCGCGCTTTTACGAGCGCCGCGAAATCCGCGACGCGCTTGCCTATCTGCGCGCAACCGTCCAGCCCGCCGACGATCTTGCCTTCGAGCGGATCGTCAACGTGCCGAAGCGGGGTCTCGGCGACACCACCATCCAGACGCTCCACGATTATGCCCGCTCGGCCCGCATCCCGCTGATGCAGGCGGCGCGCGACCTCGCCGAGACCGAAGAGGTCAAGTCGAAGCAGCGCTCGACCCTGCGCGAGCTAGTCCGCCAGTTCGACGGCTGGGCGCAGCGGATGCAGACATTGCCGCATTTCGAGGTCGCCGAGGCGATCCTCGACGAGTCGGGCTATACGAAAATGTGGCAGGACGACAAGTCCGCCGACGCGCCGGGCCGGCTCGAAAACCTCAAGGAGCTCGTCCGTTCGATGGAGGAGTTCGAGTCGATCACCGGCTTCCTCGAGCACGTCTCGCTGGTGATGGAGCGCGACGCCGGCGAGGCCGAGGACGCGGTCTCGATCATGACGCTGCACGCCGCAAAAGGGCTCGAGTTCGACACGGTATTCCTGCCGGGCTGGGAGGAAGGGCTGTTCCCGCACCAGCGGGCGCTCGACGAGGGCGGCCGCGCCGGGCTCGAGGAGGAGCGGCGGCTCTGTTACGTCGGGATCACCCGTGCCAAGCGCCGGGCGCGAATTTCGCTGGCGCAGAACCGCCGCATTCGCGGGCTCTGGCAATCGGCCCTGCCGTCGCGGTTTCTCGATGAGCTGCCGGCCGAAGCAGTCGAGATCACCGATACCGGCTCGTCCTATGGGGGCTACAATTACGGCGGGCGGCGCGGCGCCTCGCGCTTCGACAGCCGCGACCCCTTCGAAAGCGTCTACCAGACGCCGGGGTGGCAGCGCGCCCAGCGCCAGCATTCGACGCGCGGCAACGACCAGGGCCCGCTGATCGAGGGCGGCCTTGTTGCCCGCTCGGTCAATCCGGGCTCACCCGGCGGCATCCGCGCCGGCGAACAGGTGATTCATCTCAAGTTCGGCCTCGGCCGCGTCGCTTCGGTCGACGGCAACAAGCTGACGATCGACTTCGAGAACGCTGGGCGGAAGCGCGTGCTGGAGGGTTTTGTGAAAAGGGGGTGAGCCAATACACGATGCCGCACTTCTTGCTTACAGGCGCGGGGTTCAGTCGAAACCGGGGAGGCTGGCTTGCATCTGAGGTGGTTGAATACCTTTTAGGGTGCCGCGAGATTTCTGACGACTTGAGGCAATCGCTTTGGGAGGACAGAGCCCGTGGACTGGGATTCGAAGACACGTTAAGCCGACTTCAGCAACAAGCCGTACTCGGTAGTGATCGAGGCAAGAAACAACTGGTGGCATTACAAACATGCATTTCGGACATGTTCGATGTCATCAACGGGGGACTCAGAGCCACCCCATTTGAAGCAAGCAATTTGAGGAAGTTTAGCGTTGCCGCTTTTCTCACGCGGTTTGACGCCATATTCACGGTCAACCAGGATTGGCTGCTCGAAACCCACTATTTGAATGAAAACGTTTCACTGTTGTCAGATGGCCGGTGGACCGGATTCCAAATCCCGGGCGTGTCGATCCACCGCAGCGGTTTCGGGTCACCCCCAATATCCGTGTCAGTTCCGACGGATTGGCGGTCGGAGCCCAGCGTGTCGGCGGGACAACAATCGTTTCTGAAGTTGCAGGGATCCAGCAATTGGCATTATGACCGAGAAGACGCCGCCGAGCTGTTGATAATGGGCGGCCACAAGTTGGACAACATACGCCAACACCCAATTCTGAATTGGTATTTTGAGAAATCCGCAGAATACCTGCTTCGGCCCAGTACTCGACTGATGGTGATCGGATACGGCTTCGGCGATTCTCACATCAACGCTGCGATAGTTGAGGCAGTCGCGCGAGGTGGGCTGCGCCTGTTTCTTGTTGAACCCGCTGGCGCGAATGTTGTCGACAAGCGAGACCCAAGAGCACAACTTCAACCGCGGAACGAACTTGAGCTTTCTCTTCGGCCGGGCATCATCGGAGCTTCTAGACGTTCGATCAGGACAACTTTTGGTGGAGATGAAGTCGAATTCGCAAAACTCATGCGGTTTTTCGAGCCTTGATCCCAAGGCCTGCCCTGCCTACCCCTTGAATTTCTGCGTCTTCTTCAACTTCCCCGCTTTGTCGTAAGTCCTCCATTCGCCGACCCGTTTGCCGGCGCGCCAGTCGCCTTCGTCGAGCTGCTTGCCATTGTCGTGCCAGCGCTTCCAGGGGCCCGTCTGCAGATTATTCTCGAACGAGCCTTCCTGCAGCCGCCCGCCGCCGGCGCGGTTCCAGAACCAGAAGCCGGTGAATTGGTCGGCGTCGTAGGCGCCTTCGGCTCTCAGCCTCCCGTCCTTGAAATGATAGCGCCACAAGCCGGTCTTCCTGCCGCCCGCCATTTGGCCTTCGGCAGCGAGGGTTCCGTCCTTGTAGAGCTCGCTATAGGGCCCGTCGGGCACCTTTTTCCGCTGTGTCCCTTTCATGCGCCCTCCGCGGCCTCGACCGGCTGCAAATTTAGCCGAGCCACAGAAAATTGAAAGGCGCGGGCGCAAACTCATTGATTTCGCGCGGTAATGTGGGGAAAGTCGCCGCATGCCGTTGACGCAGCTCTCGGCCCCGCTCTCCCGCGAACAGGCGATGGCGCTGGTCGACGCGGTCATGGAGCGCGAGGGGCTGGCGCTCGCTGCTTCCGCGCACGAAATGCTGGGCGGAGAATGGCTGTTCGAGGCGATTTGCGATCGCTCGCCGGACCTCGCCGCCATTGCAGCGCTGGCGCTTGAAGTGCTGGGTGGGGCGGTCGCATTTCGCGCTGCCCCCATACCCGAAACCGATTGGGTCAGGAAATCGCTCGAGGGCCTGCAACCGGTCGCCGCCGGCCTCCTTTATGTGCATGGCAGCCACAATCGGGAGGCGCCGCCGCCGGGACACATCCCGATTTTGATCGATGCCGGCCAGGCTTTCGGTACCGGTCATCACGCCTCGACATTCACCTGCCTCGAGGCTCTCGACTTGACGCTGCGGACCGCCGATCCCCGCCGTGTGCTCGATCTCGGCTGCGGATCGGGCATTCTCGCCATCGCTGCCGCCAAGGTCCTGCGCTGCCCGGCGCTGGCAACCGACATCGATCCCGTCGCGGTGGCGGTGACGCTGGAAAACGCTCGCGCCAACGGCGTCGGCGCTCTGGTCAGCGCGCGCGTCGCCGACGGGCTCACTCACCGCAAGATAGCCGAGAGCGGCCCCTACGATCTCATCATGGCGAATATTCTCGCCGAACCCTTGCGCAAAATGGCGCTGGCGCTCTCACGCCATGCCGCACGCGGGGCGACCGTCATTCTCGGCGGATTTCTTGAGAATCAGGCGAGCCGGCTGGTCGCGGCCTATGCCGAGCACGGCTTTGTGCAAAAGAAGAAGGCCGCCCGCGACGGCTGGGCGACCCTTACGCTACAACGAATGAACCGGGTCTAGCGGCCCTGATCCTGGATGAACGGGCGCGGGCCTGGCCCGACATCATAACGGAACCCGGTGCGCGCTTCGGCCCGCAGCATGCTCAGACGAAACAGCGTTTCGACGGCGCGATGAAAGAAATTGCTGGCGGCGGACATTCAAATCTCCCTTGGCGGAAGGCGCATCTTGCGGCGGCGCCCTGCTATTGACCCCTCATATAGAGGAATCAGCCCGGACGGGTTAGCCTTGGCCTCTCACCACAGCCATGCGGCGCGCGCATGGCTCGGAGCAAATCTTGAAGTCCCCCGTCCGAACCGCCCAATTCCAGTCCTTCGAGGACCGTACCGATCCGGCCAATGTCGGCCCGCGGCTCGCCGCATTGCGCCGGGAAATGGTCAAAGCGGGGATATCGGCCTTTCTCGTGCCGCGCGCCGACAAACATCGGGGCGAGAATGTCCCCCCGAGCGAAGAACGGCTCGCCTGGCTTACCGGCTTCACCGGCTCGGCTGGCCTCGCGATCGTCACGCTTGAGGCAGCGGCGCTGTTCGTTGACGGACGCTATACCCTGCAGGCGCCGAGCCAAACCGACAAGGGGCTGGTCGCGGTCATCGAGCAGCCGCCCAACCGGCCAAGCGATTGGCTGAAGGACAATCTCAAGGCGCCCGCCGCAGTCGGCGTCGATCCTTGGCTCCTGACGCCCGAGGAGTTCGACACCTTCGAGAAAGCGCTCGACCTTTCGGGCCTGAAGCTCAAGTCCGTCGCCAACCTGATCGACGCGATCTGGACCGACCGGCCCGCTCCGCCGGCAACGCCGGTTATGGTTCTCGAAGCGAGCCGGGCCGGCGTTTCCGCCGCCGACAAACTGGCGACGATCCGCGAGGCGATGACGAAGGCCAAGGCCGCCGCGCTGGTGCTGACACTACCGGAGTCGATCTGCTGGCTGTTCAACATTCGCGGCGGCGACGTGGCGCATACGCCGGTGACGCTCGGCTTCGCCATCGTCCACGCTTTGCGGCCGCCAGACCTCTTTCTCAATCCGGCGAAATTGACGGCCGAGTTGCAGGCCGCGCTTGGCGGCGTCGAGCTCAAGCCCGACGGACAGATGGCGGAGTCGCTTCGCGCGCTGGGTCAGCAAAAATCCATAGTCTCGATCGATCCGCAAAACTGTCCTCTCGCCATCAAGACCGCGCTCGTCGAGGCCGGCGCCACGCTCATCGCCGAGCGCGATCCGGTGCTGGTTGCCAAGGGGCGAAAGAACCCGGCCGAAATCGCCGGCATGCGCGACGCGCATCGGCTCGACGGGGTCGCCATGGCGCGCTTTCTCGCCTGGTTCGACATCGAGGCGCCGAAAGGCGAACTGACCGAAATCGGCATTGTCGAGGCGCTGGAGAGCCAGCGCCGGAAAGCCAATTCGCTTGTCGACATCAGCTTTGAGACGATTGCCGGGGCCGGCGCGCACGGCGCCATCATTCATTACCGGGTAACCGAGACCTCGAACCGCCGGCTCGTGCCAGGCGAATTGATGCTGGTCGATTCCGGCGGCCAATATCGCGAAGGTACTACCGACATCACCCGGACGCTCTCGACAGGCGCGGCGACGGCGGCACAAAAGGAGGCGTTCACGCGCGTGCTGCGTGGCGTCATTGCGCTTTCCATGACACCCTTTCCAAAGGGCACAACCGGCCAGCAACTCGACACCCTCGCCCGGCAATTCCTCTGGCTGGCGGGGATGAATTACAATCACGGCACCGGCCACGGGGTCGGCGCCTATCTTGGCGTCCATGAAGGGCCCGCCAACATCTCGACCCGACCCTCGGTCGCGCTGGAGCCAGGGATGATCGTCTCCAACGAGCCGGGCGTCTATCTCGAGGGTGAATTCGGCATCCGCACCGAGAACCTGATCCTCGTCGTCGAAAGTCCGGTCGGCACCCCCGAGCGGCCCTATTACGAATTCGAGACACTGACGCTGGCGCCGATCGACACAAGGCTCGTCGAGGTTGGCCTCCTGACCGGGGCCGAGCGCGACTGGCTCAATGACTATCACCGGCGCGTCTTCAAGGAGATCGGCGACCATGTCGAGCCGCAGATCCTCGCCTGGCTGGAGAAGGCGACGCGTCCGATCTAGGCCTTGACGGCGCCAACGAGATCGAACCATTCGTCTTCGTCGATCACACTGACGCCGAGCCGCTCGGCGTCGGCGAGCTTCGAGCCGGCCCCGGGTCCGGCCACGAGGAGATCGGTCTTGGCCGACACCGACCCCGAGACTTTGGCGCCGAGCCGCTCGGCCATCGCTTTGGCTTCCGACCGCGACATGCGTTCGAGCGCTCCGGTGAAAACGACGGTTTTGCCGGCGACAGGAGAATCTTCAGTCAAGGCGACCTCGTGGCTCTGCGGGGCGACCTCCGCCAGAAGATCGTCGAGCACCTTGAGGTTTCGCTCATTGCCGAAAAACGACGTCAGCGAGCCAATGACGGTGCCGCCGATGCCGTCGATGGCTTCGAATGTCTCCATCGCCTCGTGATTTCCCTTGGCCGCCGCCTCGGCGGTGTTGCGGAAGGCGCCGAAGGTGCCAAACGAGCGGGCAAGCAGCGCCGCGGTCCCCTCGCCGATATGGCGGATGCCGAGCCCGAAAATGAACCGGTCGAGCTCGGGACGCCGGCGCGTCGCAATGGCCGCAAAGAGCTTCGCCGCCGAGGTCTCGCCCCAGCCGTCCTCCTCGGCGAGCTTCCTTGTGGAGCGGGCATCACGGGCGGCGAGCGTGAAAATGTCGGCCGGGTGCATGATCCGGCCTGCCGTGTAGAAGGCCGAAATCTGCTTGTCGCCCAAGCCCTCGATATCGAGCGCATCGCGGGAGACGAAATGCTTCAGCTGCTCGACGGCCTGGGCCGGGCAGACGAGTTCGCCCGTACACCGGCGAACCGCATCGATTTTGCCGGTCGTCTCGTTGACCTCACGCACCGCCTCCGATCCGCAAGCCGGGCAGCGCGTCGGGAAGACAAAGCGCTTCGCTCCCTTGCGCCGCTTGCTCACGTCCGCATCGACAATCTGCGGGATCACGTCGCCGGCGCGCTGTACCGTGACCGTATCCCCGACCCTTAAGTCCTTGCCGTCGCGGATTTTCTCGCCGTCCGAGCCGATTCCCTTGATGTAGTCCTCATTGTGGAGCGTGGCGTTCTCGACGACGACCCCGCCGACCGTCACCGGCCGCAACCGTGCGACCGGGGTCAGCGCCCCGGTGCGGCCGACCTGGATATCGATGCCCTCGAGAACAGTCGTCGCCCGCTCGGCCGGGAATTTTCGCGCAATCGCCCAGCGCGGCGCGCGGGACACGAACCCCCAGCGCTCTTGAAGATCGAGCCGGTCGAGCTTGTAGACGACCCCGTCGATGTCGTAGCCGAGGGTGGCGCGCTTCGCCTCTATTTTGCGATAGTGAGCAAGCATTTCCTCGAGCGTCTTCACCCGCTGCATCAACGGGTTGACGGCGAATCCCCACTCGCCAAACCGCTGCACCACGCCATATTGCGTGTCCGCCGGTAGCGCGCTCATCTCGCCCCAGGCATAGGCGAAGAATTTGAGATTGCGTGCGGCAGTGATCGACGGGTCGAGCTGGCGGAGCGAACCGGCGGCGGTATTGCGCGGATTGACATAGGCGGGCTTGCCTTCTCGCGCCGCCCAGGCATTGAGCTTCTTGAACTCGGCATGCGTCATGAAGACTTCCCCGCGCACCTCGACCACCTCGGGAATCTTCCGGCCCTTCAGCTTTTCGGGAATATCGCCAAGGGTTCTGAGGTTGGCGGTGATGTCCTCGCCCTCGTAGCCGTCCCCGCGCGTCGCTCCGCGCACGAATTTCCCGCCTTCGTAGCGCAGCGAGGCGCCGAGCCCGTCGATTTTCGGCTCGGCGGTAAACGTCAAATCGAGATCCCTGTCGCGGGCGAAAAACCGCCGCGCCCGTTCGACGAAATCACCCACATCCTCATCCGAGAAGGCGTTGGAGAGGCTGAGCATCGGCACCGCATGGCGGACCGTCTTGAACCCTTCCGCCGGCCTGGCGCCGACGCGCTTGGCCGGGCTGTCCGCCCGAACGAGCCTCGGGAACCGCTTCTCGATCTCCTCGTTGCGGCGCCTGAGCGCATCATATTCGGCGTCCGAAATGACCGGGGCATCGCGCCCGAAATAGGCGCGGTCGTGCTCGGCAATGATGGAAGCCAAGTCTCCAAGCTCCGCCCGCGCCTCGGCCTCGGTGAGCGCGTCAACCGGTTTTGAGCCGTTCAATGCGCCACCTCGCCGATCAGCTTTTCGGCCGCGGCGCGGGCCTCGTCGGTCACCCTCGCCCCGGCCAGCATCCGCGCCACTTCCTCACGCCGCGCCGCGGCGTCCAGCGCCCTGACGTGGGTGCGCACGAACGCCCCCTCGTCGATCGCCTGCTTTTCGACGAGCAGATGATGGTCGGCGCGCGCCGCGACCTGCGGGGCATGGGTGACCGAGATCACCTGCACGCGCTCGCTTAGCCGGCCGAGCCGCTTGCCGATCGCGTCCGCCACCGCCCCGCCGACTCCGGTGTCGACTTCGTCGAAAATCAGCACCGGCGCCGAGCCGCGGTCGGCCAGCACCACTTTCAGCGCCAAGAGGAACCGCGCCAGCTCGCCCCCCGAGGCGATCTTCATCAGCGGCCCAGGCTTGCTGCCCGGATTGGTCTGCACCTCGAATTCGATCTGGTCGAAGCCGTTGGCGGATTCCTTTGCCTCGTCCACCTGCTGCTCGACGAGAAACCGGGCGCGGGCCAGTTTCAGGTCCGGCAATTCCGTCTCGACCGCTTCGGCGAGCGACTTCGCCGCCCGTTTGCGTGCCGCGCTCAGTGTCTTGGCCGCCTTGCCATAGCCGGCGAGCGCCGCCGCTTGCGCCGCCTTGAGCCGTGCCAGTTCCGCTTCCCCGCTTTGCAGGAGATCTAGGTCGGACTTGTATTTCGCCAAGACCTTCGGCAAGTCGTCGCAGCTGACCTGGTGCTTGCGCGCCGCGGCGCGCAGCGCGAAGAGGCGTTCCTCGGCCCGCTCAAGCTCGCCCGGATCGAACGCCATCTCGGCCTTCAGCGCCTCGAGCGCCTCGGAGGTCCGGTCGAGCGAGACGAGAGTTGCGTCGAGCGCTTCGATGACGCGAGAGAAAATGCTCCCCCCGCCCTCGCTCTTCCGCATCAGCCGCCGCATCAGCCCGGACAGCGCCGGGGCCGGGGCGCTGCCGCCATTGAACAATTCGTCGGCCTCGTTGATGTCGTCGGCCGCTTTTTCAAGCTGCATCAGCCGCTGCCGCGCCTCGGCCAGCGATTGCTCCTCGCCGGGCTGGGGCGCGAGTTCGGTCAATTCCGCGACCACATGCCTGGCGTAGTCTTCTTCGGCCGCGACGGCGGCAACGCGCTTGTCTTGCGCCCCAACCTGCGCCCGCGATTCGGCGAGGGCGGCAAAAGTCCCTCGCACTGCCTTGCTTTCGGTCCCGTGCCCGCCAAAGGCGTCGAGCAGCGCGCGATGAGTGGCGGCGTCGATCAGCGCCCGCTCGTCATGCTGGCCGTGGATTTCGACCACCTGCCTCCCGATGTCGCGCAACAGCCCGGCTGAGACCGGCTGGTCGTTGACGAAAGCCCGGGTGCGCCCGTCGGCATATTGCACCCGGCGCAGGATCAGTTCGGAATCGTCGGCGATTTCGTTGTCGCGCACCATCTGGCGCGCCGGATGGTCGGCGGCAAGATTGAGGATCGCGACCACCTGCCCGCTCTCCTGGTCCTTGCGAACCAGCCCCTGGTCGCCGCGCCCGCCGAGCGCCAGCGACAGGGCATCGAGCAGGATCGATTTGCCCGCCCCGGTCTCCCCGGTCAAAACCGAAAGGCCGGGTTCGAGCGCCAGGTCGATCTGGTCGATCAGGACGATGTTTCTGATGGAAATGGCACTGAGCATGCCGGAACCCGGCCGTCTGGGCGTCAGCCGGAAAGCGTCGATCCGAGCGCGTTGCCGTCCTGCGCCTGCGGGGCCAGCCCCTGGCTTTGCAGGAGAGTATAGGCATCCTGATACCACTGGCTAGACGGATAGTTGTGCCCGAGGATCGCGGCGGCGTGCTGCGCTTCGCGGACCAGGCCCAGCGCGAGGTAGCATTCGACCAGCCGCTCCAGCGCTTCCTCGACATGGGTCGAGGTCTCATAGTCTTCGACCACCACCTTGAAGCGGTTGAGCGCCGCGGTGTACTGCCGGTTGCCGAGATAATAGCGGCCGACCGACATTTCCTTGCCGGCCAGCTGGTCGTGCGCAATCAGGATATTTTCGCGCGCCTGCTGGGCGTAATCGGAATCCGGATAGTTCTCGATCAACCGCTCGTAAGTCGAAATCGCGTCCTGCGCGGTGCCCTGGTCGCGTGTCAGGTCCTTGATCTGCCGGAAATAGGACGTGCCTTTCATGTACATGGCGTAGGGCGCGTCCTGCGCCGAAGGATAAAGCGCCAGATACCGGTCGGCGGCGAGGATCGCCTCATCGAACTGACCCGCCCCGAACTGCACAAACACCGTCAGCAGCCGGGTCTTTTCGGCATATTCGGAATACGGGTGCTGCCGCTCGAGCTTCTGGAACGTCTCGAGCGCCGACTTGGCCCGTCCCTGCTCGATATAGCCGATCGCCTCGTTGTAGAGGTCCTCGGCCGGAATGATCTCTTCTTCGACGATCTTGCGTTCGCCGAAAAGCCCGAACCCGCTGCAGGCCGTCAGCGTCAGCGCCAGCAGGACGGCGGCCAAAAGCCGGACGGCCGGAGCCGGCCGCGCGAAAATGCCCTCGGTCCTGCTGAGCACGATGCCAGTTCCTCTTTATGCTGATGCTTGCCGGTGTCGGCAGGTAGCCCGCAAAATGATCGAAACTGTGGCCGAGGGCAAGCCTCTATCCGACCGACTTCAGATAGCCCTGCCGTTGCATCATTTCGGGCAGGTCGTCGAGCGCGTCGAACTCGAGCGGCAGCTGGCTGGCCGTCACCGTCTCGAAATTCTGCGGATTGTCAAAAAGATTGGTCAGGACCATGGCGTTGAGCCGGTGCCCGCCCTTGTAGGAGCGGAACCGTCCATAGATGGGATGACCCGCCAGCGCCATGTCGCCAAGCGCGTCGAGGAGCTTGTGGCGGACGAACTCGTCCTCGAACCGGAGCCCCTCCGGATTGAGGATCCGGTCGGCCGTCACGGCGATCGAGTTTTCGAGCGAGGAACCCAGCGCATAGCCGGCCTGCTGCAGCACTTTCGCGTCCGCGACGAAGCCGAAGGTGCGGGCCGGGGCGACGTCTCCGCAGAAGCGCCGTGGCGACCAGTCGAAAATCATCCGCTGATGGCCGATTACGTCGCTGTTGAAGTCGATCTCGACGTCGAACGAACGCCCGTTATACGGCTCGATCACCGCGTAGGCGTCGTTGTGCCTGACGATGATCGAGCGGTTGACCTTGAGAAACTTGCGGTCGACCGGCTGCATGACGATGCCCGATTGTAAAATGGCATCCACATAGGGTCGGGCGCTGCCGTCGATGATCGGGCATTCCGGTCCGTCAACGGCGATGAGCGCGTTGTCGATGGCGAGCCCCGACAGCGCCGACATCAAATGTTCGGTGGTGGCGACACTCATCGAATTGCCGAGATCGACGACCGTGCAGAGCGCCGTATGGGTGACCCGGTCCCAGGTCGCCGCGACCGGGCCGTAGCGCCGCGCGCCCTTGTCGATTCGCTGCAGGAGATAACCGCTGTCGGGCGGCGCCGGCGAGATTGAAACGGTCACCGGCAGACCGTTGTGTACCCCGATGCCGGAAAAAGTCAGTGTTTCGGCGAGGGTGCATTGCTTCGCGGCAAGTCGTCTCATTCGCTTCCGTTTCCCCCGCCGCAAAAATCAAATCACCAAGCAAGGCTAGAATAACGGCTTATCCGATCAATCTCAAACCGCGGCACCCCGCCGCGAAACCGCGCCGGGTGGTATTTTTGCCACATAAGGCGAATTCACCCGTGACGCCGCAGGAACGCCGGGATTTCGATTTGTTCCCTCGGTTCGGCGGGCGTTGAGGCCGCCCGGCCTTGCGGGTCGAGCTGACCCTTGGCGCCCTCGGCCGACTTTGTCTGGATGCGAGGCGGGGTGGCCTCTACCGCGCTGCGCGCCGCGACATCGTCGGCGGTCGAATTCTCCTCTTGCTTGCGCTGCAGGCCGACATTGCTGGCGAGGCGCTTGAAGAGAGCCCTGGCATTCCGGGGCTTTTCTTCCTGAGCCGGCTGGGCAATCGCCTGGCGGGCCAGTTTTGGCAATTCCTCGGCGCGCGGCATCCGCCGTCCAGCTTCCGGCCGCGCCGCCGGCTGCGGCACATAGGCCTTCGGCGCCGCCACCTCGGCTGTCGGCAGGGACATGTCCTCGATCTCCGTCGGCGGATCGGCGCGCGGGATGTAAGGCTCGACGGTGACGCCGTCGTCCGCGGCATGCGTCTTGCGTGTGCCCGCCGAAATCGCCTGGGCGACCGCTTCCTGCATGCCGGTTTCGAGAACCTTCGTGGCGTGGTCGTTGGCTGCGGGCATCATGCGGGTCTCCGCATGGCTCGACTTGCCCTCGGCCGACTTGGGAGGCGCGAATGAGCGCATGCGGATCGGGTCGAGCGGCTCGATGGCCTGCACCATCGAGGCCTCGGTGCCGGTCGCCACGACCGACACGCGGATCTTGCCTTCCATCTTGTCGTCGAAGGTCGCCCCTAGAATGATGTTGGCATCCTCGTCGACTTCCTCGCGAATGCGGCTCGCCGCCTCGTCGACTTCGTAGAGCGTCAGGTCCGCCCCGCCGGTAATCGAAATCAACAGCCCGTGGGCGCCGGCCATCGAAATATCGTCGAGCAGCGGATTGGCGATCGCCGCCTCCGCCGCGTGCCGGGCCCGGTCGTCGCCCTCGGCCTCCCCGGTGCCCATCATCGCCTTGCCCATGCCGCGCATGACCGCGCGCACGTCGGCGAAATCGAGATTGATCAGCCCGTCTTTGACCATCAGGTCGGTGATGCAGCTCACCCCCGAATAGAGCACTTCGTCGGCCATCGCGAAGGCGTCGGCAAAGGTGGTCCGCTCGTTGGCTACCCGAAAGAGGTTCTGGTTCGGAATGACGATCAGCGTGTCGACGTGCCGGTGCAGATCGTCGATGCCGTCCTCGGCCAGCATCGCGCGCCGGCGGCCTTCGAACTGGAACGGCTTGGTGACGACCCCGACGGTCAGGATCCCGTGCTCGCGCGCGGCGCGCGCCACCACCGGAGCGGCGCCGGTACCGGTACCCCCGCCCATGCCCGCGGTGATGAACACCATGTGCGAGCCGGACAGATGATCGTTGATTTCGTCGAGCGTTTCTTCGGCCGCGGCGCGCCCCACTTCCGGATGCGAGCCGGCCCCCAATCCCTGGGTCACCCCGACCCCGAGCTGGACGACCCGTTCGGCGCGGCTCAGCGACAAGGCCTGGGCGTCGGTATTGGCGACAACGAATTCAACGCCTTGTAGCCCCGACCTGATCATATTGTTGACGGCGTTGCCGCCGGCTCCGCCGACCCCGAAAACGGTAATTCGCGGCTTGAGCTCTTTGATGTCGGGAATTTGCAGTTTGATGGTCATGACCGGCCCCACATTGCGCGATGAAGCCTGTTTACGGTCTGAATCGTTAACTCATCCCTAACAAATCGAGAGTTTCCGTTAACACTCGGGCAATCTGCACGACCCGGTTTCCCGGCCATAACCCTCCATTAACCTAAACCGATGGTTAAAAACCGCTCCGCAACCACCCCCCGATGCGGGCGAAATAGCCGTCGGTTCCGGTGAGCCGGGCGGGGCTGCGCGGTTCGGCATATTCCCGAACGCAAACCTGGGGATAGATCAGCATCCCGACGACGGTCGAGAAGGCCGGGCCCTTGGCCATTGGCGGCATGCCCGAAACCCCGAGCGGGCGTCCTTGCCGGACGTTGCGCGCGAGGATTCGCCGCGCCAGTTCGGGTAGGCCCGTCAACTCGCTCGCGCCCCCGGTGATGACGAACCGCCGGCCCGCGACATCCAGCATTCCGGTCGCCTGCAACCGGTCGCGCAGCACCGCGAGGATTTCCTCGATGCGCGGCCGGATGATCCGCGTCAGCGTCGAGCGCGGGATCTGCATCGGCGCCTCGTCCTGCCCTGCTCCAACGAGCGCAATCGCAACCAGGTCGCGATCGTCGCTCTGGCCGGGCAGCACCGAGGCATGCAGCGTCTTGAGGCGCTCGGCATCGTCGATGCTCACCGACAATTGCCGGGCGAGGTCGAGCGTTATGTTGTGGCCGCCGATTGCGATCGCGTCGGCATAGACGAGGTGGCCCTCGTTGAAAACCCCGACGGTTGTCGTCGCGCCGCCGAAATCGATGCAACCGACCCCGAGCTCGGCCTCGTCGTCGGCGAGCGCCGCGAGCCCGCTGGCATAGGGACTTGCCACGAATGCTTCCACCTGCAAATGGCAGCGGTTCAAGACCAATTCGAGATTGCGCATACCTAGCGTTTCGGCGCTGACCACCGCGACATCGACCCCGAGCAAGTCCCCGACCATGCCGCGCGGGTCGCGTACGCCCTTCTGCCCGTCGAGCGAATAGCCGATCGGCAACGCATGCAGCACCGCCCGCTCGTCGCGGACGCTGCGCTCGTTGACCGCCGCGAGAACCCGCGTCAGGTCGGTGGCCTCGACCCCATGGCCGTCGAGCGCGACGCCGGCGTTGAACGTCTCCGAGCCAAGCCGTCCCCCCGAAACATTGGCGATGACCGACTGAACCGTAACCCCCGCCGCCCGCTCGGCCACGCCGACAACAGTGCGCACCGCCTGTTCGGCCGCCTCGAGATCGGCAACGACCCCCGCCTTCACCCCGGCCGATGGCCCGTAGCCGAAGCCGAGGACTTCGGCCGCATGAGTGCGGCCCTTCAGCGCCTTGCCCTCGGCGCTCGGGGTGAGTCGGGCGATGACGCAGCAAAGCTTGGTCGAGCCGATATCGAGCACCGAAATCAAACTCGGCTTTCCCGGCTGGACCGGCCTCAGCCGCGCAGTCATGGCGTCGGTCATCATCAGGATGAAGTTCCTTTGTCTGGCACGGCGCGGCCGGTCGGGCGCACCGCGAGCTGCCCGTCGACCCGCATGTCGATGATGTCCAGGTCGCGGCCGAGCAGCTGATGATCGGTGTCGAGCCGCTCGATCGCCCGCATCGCGCCTTCGACTCCGATTTCAGGCAGCATGATCCTGAGCCCGTTGTCGTAGATGAGGTCCCAGCGCCGGTCGGCGATGCGGCTCATCGCGATCAGACGATCGCTCAGCAGTTGGTGCCCCGAAATGATCTCGATGATGGAAGCGGCATCGTCGGCGGCCCCGTCTCCGATGAGGAGCGGCAGATCGCCGGCCGCCCCATTGACGACCGCGAGCTGTTCGCCTGCCTCGTCGATGACGAAGGTGACCCCGTCAACCCGCCAGCGCGCCAGGGGTTGTTTCTCGGTGATGGTGACGGCGAGCCCCGACGGATAGATCTTCTTTACCGAGGCGCTGACCACGGCCGGCAATTCTTCGAGCCGGGCGCGGGCCGCTTCCGCGTCGAAGGAGACCATCGGCATGTTTTCCTCGATGCCGAGCGCGGCGATCAGCGTCCGCTCGTCGGTCAGCGTCTGCCCGGTAATCGAAATTTGGTCGATGGTGAGCCCGGCGCGGGAAAATCCGTTCGCCGCCTGGTCGGTGACGAGGCCAAATGTATTGGCGATCCCGCCGCGATACTGGAAGCCGATGGCGATCGCCGCCGCGACTAGGACAAGCGCGCCGGCCCGGATGAAGAGCCGTCGGCGCAACACCCAGATGCGCTGCAGGCCGATGACCGACAGCGGCCTGGCCCGACGGACGATGACGGGCAGTCTGGCGGGATCGGTAAGGACGACGGCGGACGCAAACGCGGACCTGGCTACCTGTTGCAACTCGCGTCCTCCACCATCCAGGTCACCAGCTCTTCGAATGAGTGCCCGGCGTGCCTGGCCAGTTCGGGGACGAGCGAGGTCTTGGTCATGCCGGGCTGGGTGTTCAGCTCGAGGCACACCAGGTTGAAATTGTCCCCCGCCAACTCGTGCAATCGGAAATCCGTCCGCGACACGCCCCGGCAGCCAAGCGCTTCGTGCGCCTTGAGGGACAGTGTTTGAACGGTTCGGTAAAGATTCGATGAAATCGGCGCCGGAACGAGGTGTTTTGAGCCGCCTTCGGCATATTTGGCCTCGTAATTGTAAAAATGCAGGTCGGTAACGATCTCGGTGACCCCGAGCGCCACTTCCCCCATCACCGCGCAGGTGAGCTCCCTTCCGGGGACATAGCGCTCGACCATCAGCCGGTCGCCACCCCGCCAGTCCTCGCGCAGGATTTCCTGCGGCGGATGCCCCCCGGCTTTGACAATGAAGGTGCCGTAGCTCGAGCCGTCGGCGATGGGTTTGACCACATAAGGTGGCTCCATGACATGGCCGCGGGCGATGACCGAGCGGTCCTCGAGCACATGGTCGGTGACCGGAATACCTGCGGCCTTGAAGGCGATCTTGGCCTGGTGCTTGTCCATCGCCAGCGCCGAGGCGAGGACACCCGAATGGGTGTAGGGAATCTCAAGGACCTCGAGGAGGCCCTGGATCGTCCCGTCTTCCCCGCCCGTTCCGTGCAGGCCGTTGAAGGCGACATCGGGCTTGAGCTTCGCCAGCGCTTCGCCGACCGCGCGGTCGACATCGATCTCGGTGATGCGGTATCCGGCATTGCGCAGCGCCTCGGCGCATTGGGCCCCCGAGGAAAGCGACACTTCCCGCTCGTTCGACCAACCGCCTTTCAGCACTGCGACGTGTTTGGAAGTGTCGGGCACGCCCTAAACCGCTCCGGTGAACACGTCGCCGTCGAGGAATTCGTGCACTTCGGCGCCGGGGACGAAATGCCCCATCCGCCTGATTTCCCATCTGAGGTCGATGCTGGAGGTCTCGCGCACCTTTTGGCGCACCGTCTCGCCGATGAGTTCGATGTCGTGGGCGCTTGCCGAACCGAGATTGAGCAGGAAATTACAGTGCTTCTCGGAGACCTGAGCGTCCCCAACGGTAAGGCCCCGGCAGCCCGCCGCGTCGATCAGCTTCCACGCCGACTTGCCTTCCGGATTCTTGAACGTCGAGCCGCCGGTGCGGGCGCGGGTCGGCTGCGAGCTCTCGCGGGTTTCGGTGATCTGCCGCATCCGCGCCAGGATTGCCTGCGGCTCGCCCGAGGTACCCTGATAGATGGCCTCGGTGAAAACCACGCCCCGCGGCCCGTTCGATTTCCGGTAGCGATAGCCCATATCCTCGTTCGTCACAGTCACGGCCTCGCCCGCTCTGGTGATCGCGCGCAACTCGACCAACCGCTCGCGCGTCTCGGTACCGTAGCAGCCGGCATTCATATAGAGCGCCCCGCCGATCCCGCCGGGAATGCCGCGGTAGAAACTGAGCCCGTCGATCCCCGCCTCGGCCGCGGCGGTCGCGACCTTGACGTCCGGCACCGCCGCCCCGACCCGGAGCCGGCGGCCATCGAGGACCTCGATCGCGCCGAACCCCTTGCCGGTCAAACGGATGACCACCCCGTCAAACCCCCCGTCGCGGACGAGAAGGTTCGAGCCGAGCCCGAACACCGTCACCTTGATTTCGGGTTTGAGACTCTTCAGGAAGAATTTCAGATCTTCCTCATCGGCTGGCTGGAAGAAAAGCTGTGCCGGCCCGCCCACCCGGAACCAGGTGATCTCGCTGAGCGGCTGGTTCGGCACCAGCCGCCCGCGCACTTGGCTGATCCAGCTGCCGAGATCGGCAAGCAAGTCGGGCCAGGCCTCCATCTTGTTGCCCTGACCGGTCGAAGTTGCCAACGCCATCACCTCACGCGCCTCGCTTTTGCGCTGCCGGCTTCAGCAGCGCTTCGAGCTCACCCGGCAGGGCATGGGCCCATTGGGTGATGCTGCCGGCCCCGAGAAAGACGACATAGTCGCCGCGCCTGGCGCGCTTGGCAATGATCGGGGCGATCTCGTCAGGCCCGGCGATGACAAGCGGATCGCGATGGCCCTTCGCCCTGAGCCGCTGGGCGAGCGCCTCGTGGGTAATCCCTTCGATCGGGGCTTCGCCCGCTGGATAGACCGGGGCGATGATCACCACGTCGGCGTCGTTGAAGGCGCCGGCGAATTCCTCGAACAGGTCATGCAACCGCGAGAACCGGTGCGGCTGGACGATTGCGATGACGTCGCCGGTCGCCGCAGAGCGCGCCGCCTTCAACACGTTGGCGATCTCGACCGGATGGTGCCCGTAATCGTCGATGATTGTTATGCCCTCGACCTTGCCGGTGGTGGTGAACCGGCGCGAGACGCCGGAGAATTTCGCCAGCCCTTGCCGTATCGCGTCGGCACCGACGCCGAGCTGATCGGCGACCGCCACCGCCGCGGTGGCGTTGAGCGCATTGTGCGCGCCCGGCATCGGCAGGAAGAGACTATCGATCAGCCGGTCGGTCTTGCGCAGCCGGTCGCGGATCGCCACCGAAAACCGGCTGCCTCCGTCGGCTGCCGTGCGGCCGAGCAGCCGCGCGTCGGCTTGCGGACTCTCGCCATAGGTGATGACCCGCCGGTCCTCGATTTGAACCACCAGCGCCTGCACTTCCTTGTGGTCGAGGCACATGACCGCAAAGCCGTAGAAGGGCACGTTCTCGACAAAGTTGAGGAAGGCGGCCTTCACCTTGTCGAAGCTGCCGTAATGGTCGAGATGCTCGGGATCGACGTTGGTCACGACCACGACGTCCGCCGGCAGCTTGACGAAGGTGCCGTCGCTCTCGTCGGCCTCGACCACCATCCAGTCGCCTGCCCCGATCCGGGCGTTCGTGCCATAGGCATTGATGATGCCGCCATTGATGACGGTCGGATCCATGCCGCCCGCATCGAGCAGCGCCGCGATCAGCGAGGTGGTGGTCGTCTTGCCGTGCGTACCGGCGATCGCAATCGCATTCTTGAAGCGCATGATCTCGGCCAGCATTTCGGCGCGGCGCACCACCGGCAGCGAACGGGCGCGGGCGGCGATCAGTTCCGGATTGTCGGCCTTGATCGCCGAGGAAATGACGACCACCGCCGCGTCGCGCAGATTCCCGGCCTTCTGGCCGATCTCGATCTCGATGCCCATCTTGCGCAAACGCACCACATTGGCGCCCGCCGCGCTGTCCGAGCCGCGAACCAGATAGCCCTGGGTGTGCAGCACCTCGGCGATGCCGCTCATGCCGATGCCGCCGATCCCGACGAAATGGACCGGCCCGAGCTTGGCGGGCATCTTCATGGTCTGTCCCCCTCGGCTGGCGGCGCCTTGGCCGGCCCGGCGATCCCGACCGCCAGATCGGCGAGCCGGATGACCGCGTCGGGGCGCCCGGCTTGGGTCGCGCGCACCGACATTGTCGCCAGTTTTTTCGGTTCGGCAAGAAGGCCCTGAAGCTCACTCGCAAGCGAATGGAGTGAAATGGTGGCCTGGTCGAGCATCACCGCCCCGCCCGCCGCCGCCAGGATCGCCGCGTTCGCCCGTTGGTCCTGGTCGAGCGAGCCCGGCAACGGCACCAGGATCGATCCCCGCCCGATCACCGCCAGCTCGGCGACAGTCGAGGCACCAGCCCTGCCGATCACCAGATGACTCCGCGCCATTTTTTCCGGCAGGTCGGGAAAAAAAGCCGCGAGCTCGGCCTCGATCTCGGCTCGCGCATAGATTGTGGCCGCCGCCTCGAGATCCTCCTGCCGGCATTGCTGGGTCACCTCGATCCGCCGCCGCAGATCTTCAGGCAGCAAAGTCACGGCGCCGGGGACGACCTCCGACAGGAACCGCGCGCCCTGGCTGCCCCCAAAAACCAGAAGCCTGAGCTTGCCGTCTTGCCGCCCGATTGGCGGCAACGGAGTGCCTTTGAGCGCCAGCACACGTTGACGCACCGGGTTGCCGACGAGATGTTTGGGCAAGGTGAATTTTTCCGTGCCACGCGTCGGCTCGAAACTGAGCGCCAGCGCACTGGCAAAACGCGCCAGCGCTCGGTTGGCTCGCCCGAGCACGGCATTCTGTTCGTGCAGCAATCCCGGGATGCCAAGGAGCGATGCGGCGATGAAAGGCGGAAAGGTCGGATAGCCGCCGAAGCCGATCACGGCATTGGGCTTGATGCGCCGCAATATACCGATCGAGGCGACGATGCCGGCAAAAATGGTCACGCTGGCGCCGGTGAGCCGCAGCGGCCGCCGGAAATTCGGCGTTGCCGCGGCGACCACATGCACGGACCTGGCGGGGAATGTCTCGCCCAGATGCCGGGTGCGCTGGTCGGTGATGAGTTCAACCCGGTGGCCGCGCCGGATCAACTCCTGCGCCAAAGCCTCGGCGGGGAAAAGATGGCCGCCGGTGCCGCCGGCCATCAGGACGAAAACGCTCATACGGCTTCGTGCCGGAGCGCCTCCCGTTCGAGCGGCAGCCCCGTGGCAATCGCCTCCTGCGGTTTGCGCCGCGTCAGCGACAGGAGAACCCCCATGCCGAACGCGACGGCCAACATCGATGTGCCACCGTAGCTGACGAACGGCAAGGTCATGCCCTTGGGCGGAATGAGATTGATGTTGACGGCGAGGTTGATCGCCGATTGCAGGCCGAACTGCAACGCCAGAGCACTGACCGCCAGGCGCGAGAACATGTCTGGAAGCCCCTGCGCCCGGATCAGCCCCCTGACCGAAACGAACCCGATGACGAGAACGAGGGCGAGACAGAAAAGGATGCCGAACTCGCCAGCCGCCGCCGAGAAGACGAAGTCGGCATGGGCGTCGGGTAGCGAGCGGTTGGCCACCGCCTCACCCGGGCCGCGCCCGAACCAGCCGCCCTCGATCAGCGACTGCAGTGCTTTGTCGACCTGATAGGTGTCCCCGGTCCCCGGCGACATGAACGCATCGATCCGGCGGGAGACGTGCGGAAAGAGCAGATAGGCGGCAGTAATTCCCGCCGCCGCGGTCCCGGCGAGTATGAAGATCAGCCACCAGGAAATCCCGGCGATGAACAGCAACGACGCCCAGGTGAGGACCATGAGCGCGGTCTGCCCGACGTCGGGCTGCACGACCAGAAATCCGACGATGACCGCCAGCAGCACGACGACAATCGCGTGACCGGGCACATCGCGCCGATTCATCCGCTCAGCCATCAGCCAGGCGGCGATGACCGCGAAGGCCGGCTTGGCGAATTCCGAGGGCTGGATCGAAAATCCGGCGAAACCGACCCAGCGCTTCGAGCCGTTGACCTCGGTGCCGTACAATAGAGTGAGCGCCAGCAGTCCGATCGAGACGAGGAGTATGACCAGTGCCGCGAGGCGCGCCTGCCGCGCCGTGAGCAGCGAGGCCCCGATCGTCACCGCGACCGCCGGGACCGCGAAGAGCATGTGGCGAACGATGAAGTGCCATTGGTCGAGCCCGAGCCGCACTGCCACCGCCGGGCTCGCGGCGAAACTCATGACGATGCCGACCGCCATCAGGATGAACAGCGCCGCCAGCATTTCGCGGTCCACGGTCCACCACCATTCGGCGAGCGGGGTTTTGCGGTCGCGGGAAAACATCAGGCGCTTGGGTTTCGGGGTCCGGCGAAGGTCGCAACTCTACCGCCGCATTGGTTACCAAAGCGCAACCAGACGCGCGCCGCGGTCCTCTAGCGCAGCTTCAGCGAGGAGAGCCCGACCATGGCGAGGACGAAGGAGATGATCCAGAAGCGGATGACGATCTGGCTTTCGGTCCAGCCCAGATGCTCGAAATGATGGTGGATCGGCGCCATCCGAAAGACCCGTTTGCCGGTTAGCCTGAATGAGACGACCTGGACGACGACCGAGACGAGTTCGAGGACGAACAGACCTCCGACAATCGCCAGCACCAGTTCGTGCTTGGTCGCCACCGCGATCGCCCCCAGCATGCCGCCGAGCGACAGCGAGCCGGTGTCGCCCATGAAGATCGAGGCCGGCGGGGCGTTGAACCAGAGGAACCCCAATCCCGCCCCGATCATCGCCCCGCAGAGAACCGACAGTTCGCCGGTGCCCGGGACGAAATTGATAAAGAGGTAATTGGCGAAAACCTCGTTGCCGGAGAGATAGGCAATGAGCCCGAACGAGCCCGCCGCGATCATCACCGGGACGATCGCGAGCCCGTCGAGCCCGTCGGTGAAATTGACGGCGTTGCCCGCCCCGACGATGACGAAGGCGCCGAAAGCGATGAAAAACCAGCCGAGATTGATGATGAATTCCTTGACAAACGGGAAGGCGAGCGAGGTTGCGAACGGCGGCTCCCCGATATTGGCCATCACATAGCAGGCGATCCCGGCAATGATGAATTCGATCGTCAGCCGCTGCCGGCCGCCGAAGCCTTTGTGGGTGCCGCTTTTGACCTTGAGATAGTCGTCGTAAAAGCCGATTACGCCGTAGGCGGCGGTCACCGCCAGCACCACCCAGACATAGGGATTGGTGAGGTTTGCCCAGAGCAGCGTCGAGGCAATGACGCCCGCGAGGATCATCAGCCCCCCCATGGTGGGTGTGCCCTTTTTGGTGAGCAAATGCCCCGCCGGCCCGTCTTCGCGAATCGGCTGGCCGCGGCCCTGCTTGAGGCCGAGAAACCGGATCAGCGCCGGGCCGAAGAGGAAGACGAAGAAAAGCCCCGTGACCGTCGCCCCGCCCGTCCGAAAGGTGATGTATCTGAAGACATTAAAGGGCGTGAACGCGTCGCCGAAATCCTGCAGAAGATAGAGCATCGACCCGCTTTTATCGCCCCTCACTCGCCCCGGCCGGTGGCCGGCCGAAGCGTTCGATAACGGCGGCGACGAGCCCCGAAAGCCTGACGCCGTTCGACCCTTTGACCATAACCACGTCGCCGGAAGCAAGCGATTTCAGGAGCTTCTCCGTCAGTTCCGCGGCGGTCGCGGTGCGCGCCGCGACCATCCCGCGCGGCAACTCGGCGCCGAGATTTCGCATCATTTCGCCGGCCAGAAAAACCATTTCGGTTCCGGAGCTTGCTACCGAGTCCGCCATCGCTGCGTGAAGTTTTGGCGAGGCTGCGCCGAGTTCGAGCATGTCGCCGAGAACAGCGATCTTCCGGCCGCCCGTCGGCCAGTCGCGCAGCACCGCCAGCGCGGCGCGCATCGAGGCGGGATTGGCGTTGTAGCTCTCGTCGATCAGCGTGATCCCCTTGGCGAGATGGTGGATAACCCCCCGTCCCGGCTCGCTTTCCACCATTTCCAGCGCCGCCGCGGCGGCGGGAGGCGGCACCCCGAGCGCTTCGGCGACCGCCAGAGCGCCCGCGGCATTGACCAGGTGATGGGTGCCCAACTGATTGAGACGCAAGGCGATTTCGTCCGCGCCTACTCTTACCGCGCCCGCCACCGGGTCGGTGCGGACGTCTGAGCCGGCCGCGAGCCCATAGGAGATAACCCGCGAAGCCCCTGATTTCATAGCTATTTCCGTGAGAAGGGCGAGGTGGGGATGATCGGCGCCGAGGACGGCAACTCCCCCCGGCTCGAGCCCTTCGAAGATCTCGGCCTTGGCCACGGCGATCGCCTCGACCGACGCGAAGAACTCGAGATGCGCCTCGGAAACATGAGTGATGACAGCCACATGCGGGCGAACGCGGCGAGCGAGGAGAGCGATTTCCCCGGGGTGATTCATCCCGAGTTCGAAGACCCCGAACTGGCTGTCGCGCGGCATCCGGGCGAGCGACAGCGACACCCCCCAGCGATTGTTGTAGGAGCGAATCGAGGCGTGTGTTTTCCCTGAACTTTCAAGAGCTTGGCAGATGTAGGCGCGGGTCGACGTCTTGCCGACGCTGCCAGTGACGGCGACGATTTTGGCCGATGTCCGGGCCCGCGCGGAGACCGCCAGGGCGTCGAGGCCGTCCGCCGGGTCGGGGACGATTATCAGCGGTAAATCAAGGGCTTGCAGCGAGGCGGCTTTCTCCCTCGAGACCAGCGCCGCGTTCGCGCCGGCCCTTATCGCGGCCTCGACGAAGTCGTGGCCATCATGGGTTACACCCTTGATAGCAATGAACAAATCGCCCTCGGCGACGGTGCGCGAATCGATCGAAATTCCATGGAATTCGACGTTCGTATGCGCGATATTCGGCGTTGTTCTGTGAACTTCTGCCCCATCTTTGACGGCGCGCAACTCGTCGAGCGTCCAGAGCGGCGACCGGCTCATTTTCGCAGCGCCCCGGCGACGACTTCATGGTCGGAGAAGTGACGCCTCTCGGTCCCGACGATCTGATAGTCCTCGTGACCCTTGCCGGCGACGAGCAGCACGTCGCCCGGTTTGAGTTCGGCGATGCCGGCGCGGATCGCTTCGGCGCGGTCGCCGATTTCGCGCGCCCCGGGCGCGGCGGCGAGGATCGCGGCGCGGATCGAGGCGGGGTTTTCGGTGCGCGGATTGTCGTCGGTGACGATGACGAGGTCGGCAAGGTGCGCGGCGATCTTGCCCATGATCGAACGTTTTTCCCTGTCGCGGTCCCCGCCGCAGCCGAAGACGAGAATGAGGCGGCCCACAACGAACGGCCGCAGCGCCTCGAGTACCGACTGCAGCGCCGCCGGCTTGTGCGCGTAATCGACATAGATGCCGGCGGTGTTTTTTTGGCCGACGAGTTCCATCCGTCCCTTGGCGCCTTTGAGGCCAGAGAGCGCGGCGATAGCGCGGTCGGGTGCAATGCCGCTGGCGATGGCGAGCGAAGCCGCGATGAGTGCGTTGGAGACCTGGAATTCGCCGGCGAGCGGCAGGGTAAAATCCATCTCCTTGCCCTTGAGCCGGATCGTCACATGCTGGGCGAGGCCGCGCCGTTCGAGTTGCCCGATCTGGATGAAGCCGCCCTCGCGGCCGACGGTCATCAGATGCGCGCCCGAACTCAACGCCGCGTAGAGGAACGGCCCGTGTTCGGGGTCGTCGACATTGACGATTGCCGCGCCGCGCGGCGTAAGGAGATCGGTGAAGAGGCGCAGCTTCGCCTCGCGGTAGGCGTCGAGATTGGCGTGATAGTCGAGATGATCGTGCGAAAGATTGGTGAAGGCGGCGGCGCGAAACGTCACCCCGTCGAGCCGGCGCTGGTCGAGCCCGTGGCTCGAGGCCTCGATCGCCACATGATCGACGCCCTGGGCTTTCAACTCGCCGAGCCTCTTGTGGAGCGATTTGGCGTCGGGGGTCGTCAGCTCCCCGGGCGTGATCGTGTCGCCGATGGCGAGCCCGAGCGTGCCGAGGCTCGCGCCCTTGATGCCGCAGGCTTGCCAGATCTGGCGCACGAACGCGACAACCGATGACTTCCCCGAGGTTCCGGTGACCGCGACCGCAATTGACGGCTGCGGGGCGAAAACGATTGAGGCGGCGCGGGCGAAGGCGGCGCGGGCGTCGTGTACCAGGATTACCTGAACGCCCGGATCGGCTGACGGCCGTTGATCGGTGACGATGGCGGCGGCGCCTCGGGCGACCGCCGCTGCCGCGAAGGCGATGCCATGTGTTGTCGTGCCCGGCAGGGCGAAGAAGATTTCGCCGGGCTCGACCGTCCGGCTGTCCGACGATACGCCAATAGCCTTGGCGCCCGCCGGCAGGCCGGCGGGATTCACGTCAGGCAGGATCGCGGCGAGGTTGAAGGGCAATCGGCGCTCCGGTGAATCGTCGAGGCACCATGCGCAAAGTGGGGGGAGGAAGGCAACTGGGGCGAACCGGGTTAGGCGAAGACTGGATTGCCCGCATGAAGCGGGCAATGAGGGTTTGAAAGTGGGGCCGGCGCGCACGCTGGATGTCAACGCGTCAGCGTCCCGCGACGCGATGCATCATGGGTCCTCGGGTCTTCGCCCGAGGATGACGAGACCTTAGGGGCACCAATCCAAACTCCAGTTCCCCTCATCACCCGGCTCGACCGGGTGATCCAGTCTGGATTGCCTGCATGAAGCGGGCAATGAGGCTTGAAAGTGGAGAAGGTAGCGCTCCCTCCCCCAGTAAGGGGGGGTTGGGGCGGGGGTTGTCTTTGTTCCAGTCCCGAGCTCGGCGATTTTTGTGTCGACCTATCAACCCCCACCCGGTCCTTCGGACCGATCTCCCCCTTTCTGGGGGAGGTGAAGTTTACCGCAGTATTTCCGGCACGATGGCGCGGTCGATTTCGGGGTCGAAATCGGGCAAGACGCCGAGCATCGGGCCGACCCGCTGGATGATCCGGCCGGAGACGTCGCCGGCATTCCAGGCGGCGGTCTTGCCCGACTGGGGATTCTCGCGATCCGGCTCGTCGACGAGGATCACCATCGCATAGCGCGGCGCGTCCATCGGGAACGCCGAGGCGAAAACCGCCAGCGTCACATCCGACGAATACCGGCCGTCGATGACTTTTTCGGCGGTCCCGGTCTTGCCGCCAACCCGAAACCCGTCGGCGATTTCCGAGGTGCGCCGGCCGGTGCCTTCGAGCCCGTTGAGGCGCATCAAATACCGCATCAGCGCGCTCGTCTCGGGCGAGATGACCCTTCGCCCGAGCACGGCCGCTTCGTCCGGGGTGCGCGCGAACAGCGTCGGAGGAATGAAGGTGCCGCCATTGATGATCGCGGCATAGGCGGTGACGAGTTGCAGCGGGGTGACCGAAAGCCCGTGGCCAAAAGCCGCGGTCGCCGCGCCGACGTCCGAAAAGCGCTCCGGAACCGATGCCGCCTTGCGCTCGGGCAGCTCGATAATCGGGGAGGCGTCGAGCCCGATCGTCGTCAGGAACGCCCGGTAATTGTCTTTGCCGAGCGTCTGCATCACCTTGATGATGCCGATGTTGGACGAATATTTGTAGATTTCCGGCACCGCCAGCACCCGGTGCTCGCCGTGGAAATCATCGATCGCGAAGCGGCCGAAATGCACCGCGGATCTGGCGTCGAACCGGTCGGTGATCGAAACCGCGCCCGAATCGAGCGCCGCCGCCATGGTGATCGTCTTGAAGGTCGAGCCCAATTCGAACGTCCCGGCGGTGATCCGGTTGATCCGCGCATCCTTGTCGCCATTCAGCGGCTCGAGCGCGGAGGCCGGATTGTTGGGGTCGAAGTCGGGCAGCGAGACGAGCGCGACGATTTCTCCCGTTTGGACATCCATCATCACGCCGGCCGCGGCGATCGCCTGGTAGCGGGTCAAGGCGTCGGTCAGCTCGCGATGCACGGCGTTCTGGACGCGCAGATCGATCGAGAGGTTCATCGGCTCGAGGGTGCGCGAGCGGGCGAAGCCGAGCTGTTGCAGCAGGGCCACCTCTTCGAGATCGATATGCCGCTCGATCCCGGCGATCCCGACATTGTCGATATTGACCGCGCCGAGAATGTGCGCGGCGACCGGCCCGCCCGGATAATAGCGCTTGGTCTCGGAGAGAAAATCGACGCCCGGAATGCCGAGCCGGAAGATTTGGTCCTGCTGGGCGAGGGTGAGCTCGCGGGCAAGCCAGACGAATCCCTCGTCGCCGTCGAGCCGGTCGCGGATGAAAGCCGGGTCGAGCTCCGGCAGGGCGCGGGCGAGTTTCTCGACCGCCTCGTCGAGATCGACGATGTTGCGCGGCTCGGCGAAGAGCGATGGCGCCTGGATATCCATCGCCATCTCGATGCCGTTGCGGTCGAGGAGCGCCGGGCGCGAGGCGGTGAGCGCCGACTGGACCTGGCCGGGGATCGTCTCGTCGACCCCGGCCATCGCCAGCATGACCAGCCGGCCGGCAACCACCAGGAACAAGAAGCACCCGAGGATCATTGCCAGGCGAATGCGGTTGCGGGTGAGATTGCGGCGCGCCTTGCGGGCGCCTTCGATCTCGATCGGGCCGGCGGCATGGGCGATGGAACTCATGGCGCAACGTCTCCGATGCTGGCGACGGTCGTCGGGTCGATGCCGGCCTCGAGCGCCGCCAGCAGCGCCTCGAGCGCCGCCGAATTGGGCTCGGAAGGCGGGCGCATCGGGATCGCCTCGAGCGAGCCGAACTGTTCGCCCTTGATCGGCGCGACGCCGAGCGCGTCGGCGTGGCGGATGACTATGGGCTCGATGGTCGAGGGTTGATTCAAGTAAGCCCAGTGGGCCTCGAGCGTCGACAGAAGCTCGGTCTTGCGCTCGAGGCGCTTTTCGATTGTGACGATTTCGGCGCCGGTCTTCTCGGCTTGATATTTCAGCGCATAGACGCCGACAAAGCCGACCGCCGAGATAACCAGCAGGACACCATTGAGCGCCTTGATCATCGGACGAGGTCCCGCAACGCGACCTCGGGCACCCCGAGCCCCGCATAGGCGACGGGCCGGGCCGGGGCGGCGCTGCGCCTGCCCGAGCGTAGCGTCGCCGAACGGGCGCGCGGATTGCCGGCGAGCTCGGCCTCCCCGGCCTTGACGGGTTTCTTCACCTCGGACCAGGCGGAAGGCATTTCGGCCTTGGCAGGGCGATGCCGGGACGCCGAGACATCGGGGCGGAAGAAGCGCTTGACGATCCGGTCCTCGAGCGAATGGAAAGTCACGACGCTCAATATGCCGCCCTCGTGCAAGAGCCGTTCGGCGGCGAAGAGACCTTCGACGAGCTCGGTGAATTCGGCATTGACCGCGATGCGGAGCGCCTGGAACGAGCGGGTCGCGGGATGGATGTCGCCGGGCTTGCCGTGAACGACCCCGGCGATGAGGCGCGCCAGGGCGAGGGTTGTCGTGATCGGGGCCTGCTTGCGCGCGGCGACGATGGCTTTGGCGACGGCGCGGGAGCGCTTTTCCTCGCCGAGGCCGTAGAGGAGATCGGCGAGATCGCGCTCGGGGAGCTTGTTGACGAGATCGGCGGCCGACGGCCCCGCCCCGCTCATCCGCATGTCGAGCGGGCCGTCGCGCATGAACGAGAAGCCCCGCGCCGCCGTCTCGAGCTGCATCGAGGAGACCCCGATATCGAGCACGACCGCGTCCGCCACGGTTCCGCAAAGTCTATCGAGTTCTGAGAAAGTGCCGGCAACAAATTGAAAAGATTGTGGATATTGCGCGGCGAGCCGGGCGGCGAATTGCGCCGCGACCGGGTCGCGGTCGATGCCGCAGACTTTTGCGCCGGCCTTCAGGAACGCAGCCGAATAGCCCCCTCCTCCGAACGTGCCGTCGAGGACTTTTCGGCCGGCGAGCGGGGCGAGCACGGACATGACTTCGTCGAGCAGCACGGGGACGTGCCCGCCCGAGGGATGCTCCGCGGCGCTTTTCGATTTGGCCAACTCGACGCACTCCCGCCGCCTGAAGCGGCGCGAAACTCAACGCTCCCGCAATGTGCACGGGCCTTGTTAAGATTTGGTTTGCTATTGGCGGCGGGCGGGAAGGCTCAGCTCGTGCGCCAGTGCGGCGGATAGGTTTTCTCGTATCCGGGCAGAGCCTCGATCCGCTTTACCCAGGCGGCGAGCTTCGGAAATGTCTCGACGAGCGGCAGGAGACCGAGATTCATGTCCTTGACCGCATCGCGCCCCGCGACCCTCGCGCTGAACAGCAGGAAGGGCAGCAGCGCGATGTCGGCGGCGGAAAGCGTCGGGCCGCAAAAATACCGCCCGGCGGCGAGCCTTTCCTCGAAGAAGCCCAGCTCGGTCTTCAGCGTCGCCGCCGCCTCCCGAACGGAATCGGCATCGAGGGGCTTGCCTCGGGTGGAAAGGATGGGATCGTTGAACGCGCTCGACGCCCGTCCGACATCGGACACGACCTGGCTGGCCGCCTCCCAGATTCTTGCCGTCTCGCGCGGGCTGCCGCCGAACAGCGGCGACGTGGTGCTCTTGGTATCGAGGTAGGCCACCATCGCCATCGACTCGGTCAGGATGAAGTCCCCGTCCTTGAGCAATGGCACCCGGCCGCGCCGGTTCATCGCGAGATATTCCGGGGTGTAATTTTCGCGGTTCGACACCGAAAGCAAATGGCTTTCGTAGGCGAGACCCTTGACCTCCGCCGCCAGCATGACCCACCAGGCATAGGGGCTGCCGCTGATCCACCAGATTTCGAGCGCCATGGGAAAACCCTCCGTTGGACCGCCAGTCTAGCCCGCTTTCAGTTGCTTGTATCCGGTCGAAGGCGGGGCCTTCATGCGCGTCAATGCCAAAGCCCAAAATCGCGGCGCGATCGAGGCTCACCTCGCCTGCGGCTTTTCACCCCACGAGACGGTGCTCGCCAGAAAGATCGGCGCGTAAGCGACCCGGTCCCGAGTTTGTCGCCGAAGCGCCACCCTCGAATGGCGACCGGCCAAATACCGACATGTTCTTGGGCAAGAATCCGCTTCAACAGGGATTCAAGAAGCCAACGACGGGCGCGATGAGCAACCAGCTGGCCAAGCCTTCGAAGGCTGAACTCGATAGACTATTCTCCCGCGAGGATTTCGGCGCGCTTCGGGCGCTCGCCCAGAAGCTGCGGGACGATCGTCAGACCGAGCCCGAGGCGTGCCGTTGCTACCAGCTGATCGGCGATTTGCACCGCCGCCGGCGCAACTTTCGTGGCGCGCTCAAGGCTTACCGCGAAGCGGAGGGTCTCGATCCGGGCAACGGAGTGACCTACGGCATGCTCGAATGCCACAGCGCCCTCGGCAATCGCAATGAATTCGCCGCACTGTTCGAGATTTTCATCGAACAGGCAAGCTACGACGAAAACATCTGGTCGCGCCTGATGCTCGCCTGCGCGCGTCTTGGCCTTGGGCTCCAATTCGATCGGCTGGCGGACACGGCCAGAGAAAATAGTCCCGACAGCGAGGATGCGCGGTTCTGGTTCCGGTTTGCCAAAGCTCTGGCCCTGTTCGGCGAGCGCGAGCCCGCCCTGGCGCTGGCGGAACGGGCGGCCCGATACTGCCGGAACGACAGCGAGCTCGAAATCGAAATCGCCACGATTGAGTACGACATGAAGGTGTATTGGGAGCTGCGGTATGGCGCTTCGCGGAACGCTCCCGTGCCGCCGTCATCGCGCGAAGAGGAGGCCTATAGTGGCCGGACCGCCCGGGATGTCGCCTATCTGGAGCTGTTGTTCGGACGCCTGTTCGGCGCGCCGCTCGATGACGTTGCCGAATGCGGCTGCGGTTCGGGCCGGCTGACCCCCTTCATCCACCGCTGGAGCGGGCGGCTCGACTGTTACGACATCAGCGGCAACGCCATCTGCCATGCACGGATAACCAACCCCGGCCTTCAAGGCGCACGCTATTTCGAACGCGACCTCTGCGCCGACACCATGCCTGCGGCCCACTACGACCTTGTCTTCGATTTTACCGTCGTCCAGCACGTCTCCGACGACGCCAAATGGGAAGCGTTGCTCGCCAACTACATGCAAGCCTGCCGCCCCGGAGGCCGGGTTGTGCTCGTCGAGCAGGTGGCCGGCCCGCGGGCGACCGACGCGCTCCACCTCAGCAAGATGCCGCTCGAGCGGTATCTCAAGGCGTTCGAGAGCGGCGGTTTTGAATGCCGCCTCAACGAGCGCACCCCCTGGCACGAGGTCGCGCTCTGCTTCGAAAAGCCGGAAGAGAAGGCGCCAGTTGGCCTGTAAGCCGGGTTCTGTATGGCGCGGGTTGCCCCGCGCGCGGCAGCCATTCGTCTGGGACGGCCGTCGCCGGCCGTCTCGTGCAACCAACCCGGACGACAAGCCAGGAAACTGGCCGGGGTTACCCCCGCGTCGTCCCTATTCGGTCTTGCTCCCGGTGGGGTTTGCCGTGCCGTCCCCGTTGCCGGGGACGCGGTGCGCTCTTACCGCACCCTTTCACCTTTTCCCCGCCCGCAAGGGGCGAGGTAGTTTGCTTTCTGTGGCACTTTCCCTGGGGTCGCCCCCGCCGGAAATTATCCGGCACCGTGCTTCCTTGGAGCCCGGACTTTCCTCTCCCTTGCGGGAGCGGCTGCCCGGCCAACTGGCCCGGTTGAGATATGGGGGCGCGTCCGCCCCGTCAAGGCGCAAGGGTCTCACGCGCCCCCGGTCCTCGCATTCCCCGCGCGCGGGCGATCACATCGTAAGCGTGGTTGATCGCCGCGAGCTTCTGGCTCATCAGCACGATCAGTTCGTCCGGTACACCTTTTGCCGTCAAGCGATCTGGATGGTTCTCGGCGACGAGACGGCGCCAGACGCGTTTGATCTCGCTGTCGGGAGCCGACGGGTCGAGGCCCAAGACGATATAGGGATCCCCGCCCCCGCCGCGGACAACATGCTGGGACGCGATCTGCTCGAACCGCTTGTCGTCGAAGCCGAAAATGCCGGAGACCGATTTGAGATAATCGAACTCGGCCTCGTGGATCATCCCGTCGGCGGAAGCGATGTGGAAGAGCCCGTCGAGGACAAGCTCGAGCGTCGCCGGACTGTCGGCGAAGAACCGAGCGATCCGGCGAGCATAAGCGTCGTAGCCGGCGACGTCCTCTTGCGCGAGCTGGAAGACACGGCGGACCTGGTCCTCGGCGCCGGGCGGAATTTCGACGGTCCGGCCGAAGGCGCGCACTTCCGAAGCGGTGACCACCCCGTCGGCGACCGCCATCTTGGCGGAAAGGCACACCAGCGCCAGCGTGAACGCCGCGTCGCGCCCCCCCGGCAACCAATTGTCGGGGTCCAAGAGACTGGCGAGCGAGCCGGCAAGCCCGGTACGCGCGGGATAGGACCCGATGATTTCACCTATCGCTTGCCAGACGCTCATTGCCCCACGCCCATGGTCGGAAACCCTTGGCGGCCTCAGATCGAGGCGCAACCTAGTCTCGATGGGAGGAAAAATGAAAGAGGGCTAGTTGAAGCTCAACAACCCGCCGACCGGGCTATCCCCGATGCGATCGACGAGACTGCGAAACGTCTCGGCAATGGCATGGACGGCGCCCGAGCGTTCCGCCCCGGTGCCGGAGGAGGCCAGCACCAGCGACGCCGACGCGTCGGGCGCAGCAAGCGCGATCGAGGCATCGAAATGTGGGGCGGTCAGGCCTTCGAGGAGATCGATGGCGCCGGGAACAGCCGAGGCGAAGACCACGTCGGCGCCGCTGTTGCCGGCGCCGGGCGCCCCGGCCGGCGAAGCGAGGCTCGCCAATTCATCCATCACCGGGCTCAGGCGTTCGGCGCGCTTGTTGGCGCCCCAGCCCTCGACCGCCTCGAAGCGCGCCGCGAAGGCGAGCCCCAGGTCGGCGGTGAACAGCTCGCCGGGCAATTCGGTCTCGTGGATCGTCGTCGAGGCGATTTCGGGCTCAACGGCTTGAGGAGGGGTTTGCTGGAAAGACGACAGCCCAAGCAAAAGCAGTACGAGGAAGGCCACGGCCCCCAGGACGACATTCTTCCGCATCGGCCCCGCACTCCGATTCGCGTTCTGGCGAAGCAGAGCGGCGCAAAATGGCAGGATTATGATTCTGTGACTTTGCTTTCCGGCCGGCGGCCGAGCGTTCGCGCCAGCGCATAGACGAGGGCCGAGCGGTTCATCGTATAGAAATGGAACTCGGTGACCCCGCCATCCATCAGCTCGGCGACCTGCTCGGCGGCAATCGACGCCGCCACGAGCGCATGGGTCTCGTGGTCGGCCCCGAGCCCCTCGAACCGGTCGGCGAGCCAGGCGGGGATGCTCGCCCCGCAGCGCGAAGCGAAACGCTTGACCTGGGCGAAATTGTGGATCGGCTGGATGCCCGGCACGATCGGGGCGGAAATCCCGGCCCGCGCCGCGCGCTCGAGAAAGCTCCAATGGAAGTCGTTGTCGAAGAACATCTGGGTGATGGCGCGCGAAGCGCCGTTGTCGAACTTGCGCTTGAGATTGGCCAAGTCAGTGTCCCAGTTGAGGCTTTCGGGGTGTTTCTCGGGATAGGCGGCGACCGAAATCTCGAACGCGCCGCGCCGGGCGATGGCGGCGACGAGATCGGCCCCGCTGGCATAGCCTTGCGGGTGCGGCACGAAGGTCGAACCCGGCCCTTCGGGCGGATCGCCGCGGATCGCCACGATATGGCCGATGCCGGCCGTCCCGTAAGCCTCGATCACCGCGTCGACCTCGGCGCGTGACGCCCCGACGCAGGTCAGATGCGCGGCGGCCTTAATGCCGGTTCGCTCGGTGATCGAGGTCACCATCCGCAAGGTGCGCTCGCGGGTCGATCCCCCCGCCCCGTAGGTGACCGACACGAAGCGCGGCTCGAGCGGGGCAAGCCGGTGAAGGCTCGCCCAGAACAGTTCCTCGGCCGCATCGGTTTTCGGCGGGAAGAATTCGAAACTCATCTCGATCGCCGGCATTTCCACGCCGGGCTTGCGGGAATGCCGGTCGGCGGGCAGCGGGCGGTCCCCGATCGCGCTCATGCGGCGCGGTCGCGCTGCCGGCCGGTCAGGTCGGCCAGCAGCCACAGACACACCGTCAGCCCCTTCTCGCCCGCCTTGCTCGGCAAGGACCTTGTCTGGGCGACCGCGAGGCCGGCGGCGCGGGCCCATCCGCGCATTTGCTCGTCGGACATGCCGAGCCGAAGATGCGCCTGTTCGGTGCGCAGAAATTCGAGCCGGTGAGGGGCGAAATCGACGACCAGCATCCGCCCGCCCGGGGCGAGCGCGAGGCGCGCCTGGCGCAGCGTCCGGCCGGGATCGTCGAAATAGTGCAGCACCTGATGCAGCACAATGAGATCGGCCGCCCCCGCATAGTCGTCGAGCCGGGCGATATCGCCGAGCCGCGCCTGGGCGTCGCGGCGGGGCAGCTGTTCGAGCTTGGCGCGGGCGATCGCGATCATCTCGCGGCTCGAATCGACGCCGATGCCGCGCCGATAGCGGCCGGCGAGCAATTCGAGCATCCGCCCGGTGCCGGTGCCGAGGTCGAGGCAGAACTCGACGGGCTGTTTGGCGAGGGCTTCGACGATCGCCGCCTCGACCGAGGCGTCGGCGACATGCAGCGAGCGCAGCCGGTCCCAGCTCTCGGCGACCTTGGCGAAGTAAGCTGCGGCGCGCTGCCGATGCGCCAGCCTGACCGAATCGAGCCGTTCGCGGTCGGCGGCGAGAACCGGGTCGTCAGGATCGAGCCGCCCCATGAAATGAGCGACGAACTCCGCGGCTTCAGTTGTGCCGGCGAGGCGGAAATAGGCCCAGGCGCCCTCGGCATGGCGGGCGACAAGCCCGGCCTCGGCGAGCAGCCGCAAATGCCGCGAGACGCGCGGCTGGCTCTGGCCGACGATTTCGGTAATGTCCTTGACCGAGAGTTCGCCCTGGGCGAGCAGCGCCAGAAGCCGCAGCCGGGTGGTCTCCCCGGCGGCGCGCAGCAGGCCAACGAAAGTGTCGAGATCGGTCACCGCGTCCCCAAGCCAGACATAAAGATATCTTTATATCCTAGGCGGGGAAAAGCGCAAGAAACGAGGTTCAACCCGCAGCGCCGGGCGTTGGCCGCGTTGACCGGCAATGGCGGGTTTGTTCGCTCAACCAAAGACCCCTTGCCGAGGCCTGGTACTTTTTTGGCTGCAGAGGGTCACCGGCACGCCAGCCCAAAAGGCGCCCCCCGGTGAGGGGTTCAGGCGGCGCCGGCGACGCGCGCCGGCTGCGCCGGCTCCTTGGGCGGCTCGCCGCGGCGGCGAAACGAATGGGCACGCCACAGGTCGAAAATGCCGCGGGCCTCAGCGGCCGACAGGGCCTCGAAGCGGCGGCGGACATTGACGCGGTCCTCGCGGCTCGGCAAATCCCGCCACGGCATGACCGCGACGACATTCTCGAAGAGGTCCGGGCTCATCCCGAGCGCGCGGGCCGCCACGGTCAGGGCCACGTAATCCTGGTTGGCGAGCCATTTGACGACAATCTCGGGCCGCACATTCAGCATCAGGGTCAGCCCCGAGGCGGTGTGATGGCCGTAGCCGAAGCGGGCGAACCGCTCAATGGCGCGCGGGTCGAGCCGCTTGCGGTCGTTGAGCGCCTTCACCTGGTTCCAGGCGATCTTCCATTCCTGGGCGTCGAAGCCGGCGCGGTTCTTCAGGCGATTGTAGACGACGGCATTGACCCGGCTCATGGCAAGTCCCGCCGGGCTTGCCCCGCCAAGGCCGAGTTCGCCCATGACCTTGAGGCCGGCCTCGTCGATCCCGGCGCGCACGGCTTCCCAGTCGATGTCGGTGCGCATCCTCAATTCGGTGGCGAGTTCGGGATCTTCCCCGACGCGCGCCATCAGCTTCGGCATGGTCTTTTCGCCGAGCTGGGCGTTCTCGTTGGCGACGAGCCGGCGCACCGAGGCCTGCTGGCCGTGAGCCAGGATCGCCCCGCCGACCCGGTCGGTGACCGGCTTGCGGCCGGCGACCGCGACGCGGTGGTCCTCGCTGAGATTTTCGACGATGTCGATCAGGTCGTCGTCGCTCAAAACGTTGGAGAATTCGAGCAGCGGCCGCGCCACCTCGATTTCGTCATTGGCAAGCTTGACGACGACCGTGCCCGGCGCCCGGTCGAGCGGCGCAAACAACCGCGCCACATGCGCCCGGGATTCCTTCTCGACGAGATCGGCCAATTGGCAGAGGACCTCGTCATACTGGGCCACCTGCTCGTCGTCGCAGCGCTCCGACACATGGCTGAACAACTGCGCCATGTTGCGGATCAGCGCGTCGCATTCGCCGGCATTGGGGGTCCCGTTCAGGGCGCGAAAATTCTCGAAGGCGCGCCCCTTCGTTTGTTCTTCCAGCACTTCGCCACCTCCGGCAGAAGTCATCGCCGGGCAAGACTAGCGGCGATCTCTGGACCGGGACTAAAGTGAAAGAACCGTATTTGTCTTGAATGGCGGCGAGCGGAGTTACCCCGGGTTAACCGCCCCGGCGGGCGCGCCGCGCCAGGCCGGCTGCCGCCAGACCCTCACCGTCACCGCTTCCCCCACCGCGATCGGGCCCGGCCGCTCGACCCAGCCGACAAGGCCCCTCAACCCCTGGGCGACTTTCACAAACTCGAACTCGAGCGCTTCGCGGCTAGGGACGTGCGAGGCGACCGACCGGCCCGCCGTGCGGCAGGGGCCGTTGTCGCCGTCGATCCTGACCGTTGCCCCGCTGTCGAAGAAGATCTGGGTGCGCGGAGGCAGCGATGAAAGGCCCGGCACGCCGGACAAGAGGATATTACTTCCGATCCATTCGGCGGCGAGCCGGTCGATCGAGAGGCCCCTGGCGATCCGCGCCAGTTCCTCGACCGAGACGATCGACACCTGCCGTTCGTTGCGGATTTCGGTGCCGCGCGGATACCAGAGCTCGCGCGCCCCCGAAGTCCGGGTCAGCCCGGCATGGATATCCCCGGCGATGCCCTCGAACGTGAGGTCCAGCCGGTCGAGCGGCCGGGTCTCGAAACCGCCGCGGTTGGCGAGGAAAAGTCCCTCGACCCGCGCCGCGAATTTTTCGACCTCGATCGCGTCCATCGCCCGCTCCCTCCGCGCCAGGAACCGATAGCGGCTTTCCGGCAAGGCTGGCAAGCGCGCCGGATTGATCCTGGTCATGGCGACGCCCATATCGAATTCATAAGAAGCGTGGACCCTACGAGGAGGCCGGCATGAAACCGATCGTCACCTGGATTCTGATTGCCGACGGCGCCCGCGCCCGGGTGCTGGAAAATACCGGCCCCGGCAAGGGGCTGCGCGAGGTCGAGGGCTTCGAGTTCGCCGACGCCAGGTTGCGGGCGCGCGACATCATGGCCGACCGGGCGGGCCGCAGCTTCGCCTCGGTGGGCCACAGCCGCAGCGCCATGGAATCCCCGACCGATCCGGTCGACAAGCGCGAGGCCGATTTCGCCCGTTCGCTCGCCGTCATGCTGGAAAAGCAGCGCCGGGTCGGCGCCTTCGACCGGCTGATCCTCGTTGCCGCGCCGAACGCGCTCGGCGATCTGCGGGCGAGCCTCACCCCGCGGGTGCGGGCGATCGTTTACGCCGAATTGTCCAAGGATCTGACGAAAGTCCCCAACGCCGAGATGGCCAAACATTTGGAGGGGGTGCTGGCGGTTTAGCGGGCGAGGCTGCGACCCTGGCCTCGCCGTTCGACACGGCGCACGATTTCATCCCCGCTATCCCGGATAGGCAATCGATCCGATGAAGATAGTCATTCGTTCAACCTCGATTTGCTCCTAGAGGCTTTCACGCCAAGAATGCCTGCCATCGGTATAGAGGGCAAGCCGTGAAGCTCGGGTTCGAAGAACCCCAGACGCCATACGACAGCGGCTCGCAACAGGCACGCGTCTGGACCGAGCGCTGGGTAGCGGACTGGATATTCTGCGCGAACTGCGGAAGCCCGAAGCTCAGCCAACTGCCAGCCAACAGCCCGGTGGCCGATTTCGTTTGCCCGACCTGTTCAGATCAATATGAGGTCAAGAGCCAAAAGAAGGCGTTCGGCCCGCGCGTGGCGGACGGCGCCTACGCAACGAAGATCGAACGGCTTTCGTCCGCCGCCAATCCTCACCTCCTGCTGCTCAACTACGATCTCGCCCAGCGCGAAGTGAGGAACGTCTGCGTCGTGCCGAAGCATTTCTTCGTGCCGGAGATCATCCAGCGACGACCGCCGCTAAAGGAGACGGCACGGCGTGCCGGGTGGGTCGGATCGAACATCCTGATTGGACGGATTCCCCTGGCCGGGCGAATATTCATTCTTCGCAACGGTGTGCCTGAGCCAAAAGACGAGGTGCTCGCCAAGTGGAAGCAGACCCTCTTTCTGAGGCGTCAGGGAGTCGAGTCCAGAGGCTGGCTCATTGAAGTGATGAAGGCGGTCGAGATGATCGGTCGGCCTGAGTTCGAGCTCGAGGACGTCTATGCCTTCGAGGCGCGGCTGAGCGCGACCTATCCCGATAACAACAACGTTAAGCCGAAGATCAGGCAGCAGCTTCAGGTGCTGCGCGACAACGGCTATCTTGAGTTCGTGGGTCGCGGCCGCTACCGGCTGCGCTCGCTGGCATAGAAGGGTCGATGCGGTGGCGTGGTACCTCAATCACTATCATTGTGGCGACTGTGGAACTGCTTGGGGCGATGAGTGGTCCTGTTGCTGCGACGACGAGTGCCCCGAGTGTGGTTCGCGGGACTGGTCGCCATTCAAGAGCGATGACCTGACTGAGATCGTCTGCGAAGAAGACGGCGCGTTCGTGGTCTATCGTTCCCCGGACAGCGCAGAACACAAACCGCAATACGCGCCCGTATCCCGTTTCAGCAACGCCCAACTGGCCAATCGGTTTGTGCGCGATGGAGAACTCACCTGACGGTTTCCCTCACCTTGTCAGCGGCTTGTATTTGAGCCGGCGGGGATTGACCGCGTCGGGGCCGAAGCGGCGGACTTTGTCTTTTTCGTAAGCCTCGAAATTGCCTTCGAACCATTCGACATGGCTGTCGCCCTCGAACGCCAGGATATGGGTCGCGAGTCGATCGAGGAACATCCGGTCGTGGGTGATGATAACGGCGCAGCCGGCGAATTCCTCGAGCGCCTCCTCGAGCGCGGCGAGCGTTTCGGTGTCGAGATCGTTGGTCGGCTCGTCGAGGAGCAGGACATTGGCGCCGGCCTTGAGGACTTTCGCCAGATGCACCCGGTTGCGCTGGCCGCCCGAAAGGGTGCCGACCGGCTGCTGCTGATCGGTGCCGCGAAAATTGAACGACGACACGTAGGCGCGCGAATTCATCTCGCGCTTGCCGAGCATCAGAATGTCGTTGCCGCCGGAAATTTCCTGCCAGACGTTCTTCTTTGCATCGAGCGTGTCGCGGCTCTGGTCGACATAGCCGAGGGAGACGGTCTCTCCGACCCGGATCTCGCCGGCGTCGGGTTTTTCCTGCCCGGTGATCATCCGGAAGAGCGTCGTCTTGCCCGCCCCGTTCGGCCCGATCACCCCGACAATGCCGCCCGGCGGCAGCGCAAATGTCAGGTTGTCGATGAGCAGTCGATTGCCATAACCCTTGCGGAGCGCGCTCACGGCGATGACCGTCTCGCCGAGCCGCGGCCCCGGCGGCACGATGATCTGGGCGGTGGACGAGCGGGTGCGCGCCTCGTTGATTTTCACCAGTTCGTCATAGGCGCGAATGCGGGCCTTGGATTTCGACTGCCGCGCCTGCGGAGATTGTCCCAGCCACTCCAGCTCGCGCTCGAGCACCTTCAGCCGCGCCGCGTCCTCGCGCTGTTCCTGGGCGAAGCGCTTCGATTTCTGGCCTAGGTAAGCCGAATAATTGCCCTGATAGGGAATGCCGCGGCCGCGATCGAGCTCGAGAATCCAGCCCGTCACATTGTCGAGGAAATACCGGTCGTGGGTGACGATCAACACCGAGCCGGGAAACTCGCGGAGATGCTTTTCGAGCCAGGCGGTCGTCTCGGCGTCGAGATGGTTGGTCGGCTCGTCGAGGAGCAACAGGTCGGGCGCGCGAAGCAGCAACTGGCAGAGCGCCACCCGCCGCCGCTCGCCGCCCGAGAGGTTGTCGACCCCGGCGTCGCCCGGCGGGCAGCCGAGGGCCTCCATCGCCATCTCGACCTTCTGGTCGAGATCCCAGAGGCCACCGGCATCGATCCGGTCCTGCAGGGTCGCGGCCTCTTCCGCCGTCTCGTCGGAATAGGCGAGCATCAATTCGTTGTAGCGGTCGAGGATCGCCTGTTTTTCGGCGACCCCCTGCATGACATTGCCGCGCACATTGAGCCCCGGGTCGAGCTCGGGTTCCTGCGGCAGATAGCCGGCGCTGGCGCCCTCGGCGAGCCAGGCCTCGCCCTGGAAGCTCGTCTCGATCCCGGCCATGATCTTGAGCAGCGTCGATTTGCCCGACCCGTTCGGCCCGAGCACGCCGATCTTGGCGTCGGGGTAGAAAGAGAGGTTGATATTATCGAGGACCTTTTTGCCGCCCGACCAGGCCTTCGAGAGGCCTTGCATGTGATAGATGAACTGGCGGGCCATGAAGCTTTCCGTGCCGCTTTGGGGACGAGTCGCGGGTGGTATTTAGGGGGAAAGCGGGCGGGCGGCAAACGCGGGATGATTGACTGTCGCAGGCCCAGCATGCAAGCGTTCCTTTGGGTGCCCGTAGATCGGATTGGTCATGGGTATGGGGGGTTCGCCAGATTTTCGTCTTGCGCGCAAAAGCGCGATGGCTGCTGCGTTTTTCGTTTTTTCGGCATTGGCGCCCGTCTCTGTCCCGGCGATGGAGATCGACGAGACGCTGAAAGCCGACCGCCCGGCGGTGCTCGATATTCAGCGGCGGCTGAACGAGCTCGGCTTCGATACCGGCACGCCGGACGGGTTGTGGGGCGGACGTTCCGACCGGGCGGCGACGGCTTTCCACGACAACTGGGCGACGGACCTGCCGGCGGTGATGGACCAGACGCTCGCCGCGCGCATCGTGCGCGTGCACGATTCCTGGTTCACCCCGCCGCAATGGATCGAACAAGACATCTTCGACCTGCCGCGGCGCGGCGCTGTAGTCGATGTGACCGCGATGCTGCCCGATTGCGAAATGCCGGTCTGCGATGTCTTCATGATTTACGCGGCAGCGGGCGACGTCACCGGCGACGGACTTGCCGACTACATCACCTCTACGGCCCGTACCGAAAATGGGCGCAATACCAGGCTCCCGAGTGCGCAGGTCATCCTCGAGAACCTAGGAACGGGTAGGGCTTTCCAGCTGCTCGACATCGATTTGCCGATGCGCGTGCATGGGCGCGAGGCGGTGTTCGCGGACTTCAATGGCGACGGCCGGCCGGATCTCTTCATCGCCGCCCATGGGCTCGACGCCAATCCCTTTCCCGGCGAGCAATCGCTGTTGATGCTGTCGACACCGGAAGGCGGTTTGGCCGATGTGTCGGATGCGAACCTGCCGCCGCTCAGCGCGATGAACCACGGCGCGGCTGCCCACGACATGGACGGCGACGGCGACAACGACATTCTGGTGATCACCAATTACGGTTCCAACACAATCGACCCCTACATTCTCGTCAATGACGGCCAGGGCGTCTTCTCGCTCAGCAACGGGCGCGACCGGATTACGCCGAGCCTGTTGAACCTCCTGGGCAACGGGCCGGATCGCGCGAAATACAACACTGCGCGCTTCGCGGACCTGAATGGCGACGGGCATGACGATTTGCTGCTGGCGATCTCAGGCGACGATGCGCGCAACGCGACACGCTTTTCCGGCATGCGGCGGACGCGTCTCATCCACAACGACGGGACCGATCACTGGCTCAAGGAAAACGCAATCGAACTGCCGGTGACACGCTGGGGCTATGCGACGCACACAACCGACATCGACGTTGCCGATGTCGACAATGACGGCGATCCGGACCTGTTGCTAACCGAGGCAACCTTGTTCGGCGAGGGCAATTGGCGTGCCCAGTATCACCAGCTGCTGCTTGGCGACGGGCAAGGCGGGTATGTGGACGCATCGGCGACGCATCTGTGGAACCAGGGCTATCCCGACATGCAAGAATTGGCATTTCCAATGCATTCCTATCTGGTCGATCTCGATCTCGACGGCGATGTCGACCTCGTCACCCAGACGCGCGACCCGCTCTATCAGGACGGCGGCGAAGGGACCTGGCGCATGGTATTAGCGCTGAATTCCGGCGGCGGGCATTTCGAGCCGGTCAATCCGCGCTCGCTGGCGGCCGAGCCCTATGTGGGCCGCTTCATCGTTCCCATCGACACCGACAATGACGGCGACATGGACCTCGTGGGCCTCAGCCTCGATGGACAAAATTTCGGCGATGAGTTTTTCACCCGGGGCCTGGCGCTCGACATTTTCATCAACACGACATTGCCGCGCTGACCGGCGGCTTCAGCCGGCCCGCCAGAGATAGCGGTCGATACGCGCGCCGGTATCCCTGAAGCCGATACGGGCGTAGACGGGCATACCCATCTCGGTTGAAAACAACGCGGCGTAGCGGTAGCCCGCATCGCGCGCGATCAGCAACGGGGCGAGCGTGATGGCGGCGCCAATCCCCTGCCCGCGCACCTTCGCAATGGTGGCGATGGCATAGACGCTGGCGACGCCCCCGCCATTGAAGAGAATGTTGGTCGCCACCGCTTCCCCGTCGAGCCAGCCGATGAAAATTCGCCAGGGCGATCGGCCGAGGCCAAAACTCATCGTCGCATCGACCCATGCCTGGCCGGCCCATTCGGGAATCTCATAGGTCGAGACGAAGACCTCTTTGAACGCATCGAGGTCGGCGAGGGAGGTCGCCTCGCGGACCGCGAAGCCGGGCGGCACCCTGCCGATGAGCGAGGGATCGGCGTCGCGCAAATCCATCGTCATCACTGGCGCGCCGGAGGCCGTCTGCACGATGCCGTGGGCGAGCACTTTCTGCTGCTCTTCCATCGAAATGAAGCCCTTCGCCATCAGGCGGGCGCCGAGCGCCGACGGCCGCGTCTGCGGGCCGGTCCACCAGAAAAAGTAGGGTGCCTGGCGGGAGCGAAACCAGTCGATCGTCTCATCGATGACCGCGTCCTCCTCCCGTTTCGGCACACGCGTCGCCCAGGCGCCCTTGAACATCGGATTGGTGGGAAAACGCAAATGGCGGGCCACATGGCCGCCTTCCTCCAGCCTTCCGCCTGGCAGCATTGACATGGCGCGGAACAGCGCGTGCAAATTTGCGCTCGCGGAATTGGCGCGATCGGCGGGAGTCGGCGATGCGAGTGGCCCGCCGGACATCAGCCGTTCCCCAACAGCCATCTGGCGACCGGCCAGGCGGACTTGAAATGGCTGAACGCGGCGTCGGGGTAGAAAGAGAGGTTGATATTGTCGAGGACCTTTTTGCCGCCCGACCAGGCCTTCGAATGGCCTTGCATGTGATAGATGAACTGGCGGGCCATTGGGCCAACGCGCTCCGCGATATGGGACTGAAAACTGCGTCGCCTCTTTAGGGGAAAGCCGCGCTTGCGGCAATGCGGGGGTGACTAGCCCGCCACCTCGTCCAAAAGAGTGGCTTCCCGCCATCCCGGAACCGAAGATTGAATAGCGGCCCGCTAATCGATCGCCTGGGTCGCCCTGCCCGGATCGGACTCGAACTCGCCGACACGCACCACCCGGAAGGCCGGGATCGAGCCGTCGGCGATCCCGCCGATGATTGCCGGGTCCATGTTCATCGCCTGCGGATGGGTGTCGACGACTTCGAACGGCGCGGGCTCGAGCGCGAACCGCTCCCTGACGAAGGATTGCGAGGCGGCTGCCGCGGCGAGCTTGTCGAGGAACGCCGCGTCGAAGACGATCGCCCCGGAAAAATCGACGCTCGACATGTTGGCCCCCTCAAACAGGCAATCGTCGATGATGGCGTTGCGGAAGGTCGAGGCGCCGAGCGCCGCATTGGAGAAATCCGAGTTGCCGACATAGGCGCTGTCGAAATTGGCGGCAAAGGCGCGGGTCGAGCCGAACTTCGACCGGTCGATGAAAGACGAGGAGAAATCCGCGCCATTCAAGAGTGTCCACCAGACCGGCACCGCCGGATTGGCGAGATAGGGCGGCTCGATATCGGCGCCCGGAATGCCGGCGAAGTCGGTCTCCACGATGGTCGCGCCGCGGAACCTCGCATGGTCGAGCGAGGCGCCGCCGAAATTCGTCCCCCGCACCTCGACCCCCGAGAAATCCGCGAAGCGCAGCTTGGCATGCCGGAACGACATCGCCCCGAGCACCGGCTGGCGCAATTCGGCGAAAGAAAAATCCGCGCCGTTGTAGGAGAGTTCCTCGGTATCGAGGATGCGGGAATTGTAGAGGAGCGAAATCAGCTGGCCGCGCTCGGGGCTCACTTCGCGGTCGGTTAGCTCGCTCGACGGCTCGCCCAGTTCTGCGAGCGGCCGCGCCAGCGGCTGGCTCGCCCGCCAGGTCTCATAGTCGGCAATGGTGGTCGGCAGGTCGGTGCGCCGTTTCAGCGCCGCGGCGACGATTTCGATTTCGTTGAGCCCGGCGAGCGAGGAGACAAGGTGCCGGTAGGGCCGCGCCGCGTTGGTCGCGGCGATGATCCGGGCCCGCAGCGACAGCGAAAACTCGGCGGCGCCAAAGACCTGTGCCGGCCGGCCGTCGGTCGCGAGCACCGCCGTCTCCGCCCCGATCGCGGCGCCGATGGCGAGGATTTCCGGGACGATCGAAGTCGAGCGCTGCGCCTCCCCGAGCTGGATCTGGGCCTGCAACAGCGTCGTCTGTTCGGAAATCCGCAGATTCTGTTCGGCGAACAATTCGCCTTGGACGCGCAGCAACTGGTTTTGCTGGAACAACAGCGCCGCCCCGGCGAGCGCCGCGATCGCCGCTACCAGCGCCGTCAGCGTCGCCAGCATCCAGCGCCGGGTCATGATCCAGGCGTAGCGGGCGATTGCCATTTCGGCGAGTTCGCGCGCCGCGTTTGTCGCCTCAGCGAGTTTCTGTTCCGTGGCGAAGCGGGCGAAATTGGTCAACGGCGTGGCGAGCTTTCCGGCCTCGACCTCGCCGCGCTTGAACAGCGCCGCCCAGATGCGTTTGCGGAAGGCGATGATCAGGCCGATAACGGCGAGCGCCACCACCAGAATGCCGATCAGTCCGCCGAAAACCGGGACGGCATTGTCGATGAAAAAGGCGACCCCGATGGTCGCCGCCGGAAAACCGGTGACGATCCCGAGGAGGAATATCAGGAGCGCGATCGCCCCGTTCGACAGGAACCCGCCCTCGCTCGGATCGAACGGACGCTCGGGCGCTGCCGCCCGTTCCTCCACCGGCCCCACCGCCCTGGTGTCAGCCACGACCTTCCCCCTCGGCGGCCATTCTAGCGTCAATCGCGCCGGTGCCAAGGCGGGCGCTTGACCGGTCCGGCTAACAATGGTGTGGATTTGACCGGCCAGTCAAATGGGAAGCGGCGATGCTGATCGGGGTCCCCAAAGAGGTGAAGAACCACGAATACCGGGTGGGGCTGACGCCCGAGAGCGTCGCCGAACTGACGGCGGCCGGCCACAAATTGCTGGTCGAGTCCATGGCCGGGGACGGGATCGGGGCGTCCGACGAAATGTACACAGAGGCCGGCGCGACGATTGCGCGGAACGCGGCTTCGGTATTCAAGGCCGCCGAAATGATCGTCAAGGTCAAGGAGCCGCTGGCCACCGAGCGGGCGATGCTGCGGCAGGGGCAAATCCTCTACACCTATTTGCATCTGGCGCCCGATCCCGCCCAGACCGCCGATCTCGTCAAATCCGGGGCGGTCTGCATCGCCTACGAGACCGTCACCGACAAGGAAGGCGGGCTGCCGCTCCTCAAGCCGATGAGCCAGGTCGCCGGCCGCATGGCGGTGCATGCCGGGGCGAACGCGCTCGAAAAAGTCCATGGCGGGCGTGGCGTGCTGCTCGGCGGGGTGCCGGGCGTCTTGCCGGCGAGGGTCGTCATCATCGGCGGCGGGGTCGTCGGTTTCAACGCCGCGCAAATGGCGGTCGGCATGCATGCCGACGTCACCATTCTCGACCGCTCGACCATCGTTCTGGAGCGGCTCGAGAACCATTTCGAGTCGCGCGCCAAGGTGCTGTATTCGACCAAACCGGCGCTCGCCGAACAGGTCGCCGCAGCGGACCTGGTGATCGGGGCGGTCCTGGTGCCGGGCGCGGCGGCGCCGAAACTCGTCAGCCGGCAGATGCTGAAAACCATGCATCGCGGCGCGGTGCTCGTCGATGTGGCGATCGATCAGGGCGGCTGTTTCGAGACCTCGCGGCCGACGACCCATGCCGAGCCGACTTTCGTCGTCGAGGGGATCGTCCATTATTGCGTCGCCAACATGCCCGGCGCTGTGGCGCGCACCTCGACCTATGCGCTCAACAATGCCACGCTGCCGTTTGCGCTCGAGATCGCCAATAAGGGCTGGCGCGCGGCGCTGCACCAGAACCCGCATCTCAAGAACGGTCTCAATGTTTGCGAGGGAAAAGTGACCTGCGCGCCGGTCGCCCGCGAGCTTGGCTACGACTTCACCCATCCGGATCTGCTGATTGCCTGATCGAGCGGGCCTGGCGGGAGCCGAAAGGGAAAGAGGCGCGGGGGACCAGAACCGCGCCTCTTTCGGCCTTGCTGTCAGACGATGGTGTGCGTGATCAAGCAATGCATGGGCAATTCGAACGCGATCAACCGTTCGAGCCCGGTCCGGCGAGAGCCGGCGCCGCGGCAGGGGAGGTGGACCCTCAACCCGCGGAGCGAACATTCGGCGGGAGTGCGGAAAATGCCCGTTGGCCAGGGGCTTGAGTTGGCGATGACGAAGTGGCCCGGCTGTGGCATTTCCCGTCTCCCGGTGCGGCCCGGCGGGTCGAGATGAGCCGCCTCAAAGCCGTCCGAATGTCCCCACGAGCATCGAAGGCGCGCGCAAACAAAAGATAACTTCGGGCCTCTGGACAAAATACTATAGGTAATCTTGCGGGGCACTATTGCGGCAGTTCGGGTAAGCCAAACCGATCATTGGCGCTCCCGGCCGATTTCGAGCCAATCGGCGCCATTGCCCTGCCAGCCGCACATTGCGGGGCGGTCGGGCGCGGCCGACCGGGGCGCGCCTTCACGCGACCGCGAGCCGCTGTCAGCGCAGCGTGATCGCAGGGCCGTTTCCGGGCCGGTGCGGGCTCGCTCCCTTAGCGATTGGATAATCTTCATCCGCCGCAACACTGATACCCGCATTGCCTGATTGTTTCATGGTTTGTGGCGAAAAACGGGTTTTCGCGGCCGGCGTGCGCGGAGGATTCTGTGGATTTGTTCAATGCGATGACGGTCTTCGTTGCGGTCGCGGAAACCGGCGGCATCACCGGGGCGGCGAAGCGGCTCGGCTGCTCGAAGGCGATCGTCAGCCGCACCCTGGCGCAGCTCGAGGAACGGCTGGGCGCCCGGCTCCTCAATCGCACCACCCGACGCGTTTCGCCGACCGAGGCCGGCGAGGATTATCTCAAGCATTGCCGCGACACTCTCGAGCAGAACGCGGAGGTCGAAGGTCGTTTCGCGCAATCGGCGATCGAGCCGCAGGGGCGCCTGAAAGTGACCGCGCCGGTCAGCTTCGGGATCAGCCATGTCGGCCCGCTGCTCCCGGGTTTTTTCGCCGACTATCCGAAGGTCAGGATCGAGCTCGACATGACCGACCGGGTCGTCGATCTCGTCGAGCAGGGGTTCGACCTCGCGATCCGCATCGGCCCGACCGGGCCGGATTCGCTTGTCGTCCGGCGGATCGGGGAGACGCGGCATGTGCTGGTCGGCTCCCCGGCGCTCATCGAGCTGATGGGCGGGCCGCCGAAGTCTACCCAGGACCTCGCTGGCTGGCCGATGCTGACCTACGCGCTCAAGGCCACCCCTCCCGCGTGGTTCGCGCATCGGGCCGTCCCCGAGAACGAACGGTTGCGCTCGAACAACGGCGACGTGCTGACGGGAATGGCCGAAGCGGGGATGGGACTGACTTATCTGCCGCGCTTTTTGGTCGAGGCGGGGATCGCGACGGGAAAACTCAAGATATTGCTGCCGGCGAGCGCCTATGAGACCACCCCGATCCACGCGGTCTATCCGCACCGTCGCAAACTGGCGCACAAAACAAGGGTCTTCATCGATTTCCTCGCCGAAAAACTGCGCGACCGGGTGATCTAGGGGCAAGCAGCGCCACCGAGCGGGGCGAGAGCCTCAACGCCCCGCGGCTCGCCAAGGCCGCCGGACTCGAGGCGAGCTTCAGCCGCCAGCCGGTTCGGCGCGGGGCGGGCGGACAAGTAACCGACGCCGCGGCGCGGCCGCGATTGAACCAGATCAGCACCGTGTCGGATTTTTCATTGAGCAACAGGCCGAGCACCGCGTCCGCCGCCCGCCATGCCGCCTCGTCCATCTCGCTGCCATCGGGCTTGAGCCAGATGCAATCGCGGCGGCCTCTCCGGTCCGGTTTGCCGGTCAGCGGTTTGGTGGCGGTCAGCGACTTGTGCTTGCGCCGCAGCCGCGCCAGCCCGGCGGTAAAGGCGACAAGTTCGGGATCGGCCCGCGCCCAGTCGATCCAGGCGATCGGATTGTCCTGCGAGTAGGCATTGTTGTTGCCGGCCTGTGTCGCGCCGAGTTCGTTTCCGGCCGTCAGCATCGCAGTGCCGCGCGAGACGAAAAGCGTCGCCAGCAACGCCCGGATATCGGCTCGCCGCCGGTCGATGATGTCGGGATCGGTTGTGGCGCCCTCGATCCCGTTGTTCCAGGAAAAATTGTGGTCGGCCCCGTCGCGATTGCCCTCGAGATTGGCGAGATTGCGCTTGGCCGAAAAAGCCACGAGGTCGGCGAGCGTAAACCCGTCATGGGCGGCGATGAAATTGACCGAGCGGCCAAGATCGCCGCCCGCCCCGAAGTGATCCGCCGAGCCGGCGAGTCTTGTGGCAAAGGCACCCGTCGCCCCGCCGTCGCCGCGCCAATAGCGCCGCACGTCGTCGCGCCAGGCGTCGTTCCATTCGAGCATTCGGGGTCCGAAGCGGCCGAGTTGGTAGCCTCCCGGCCCCACATCCCAGGGCTCGGCGATGAGGAGACAGTTGGCGAGGCTCTTGTCGGCTCGGATCGCCTCGAGGAGCGGGGCGTGCGTATCGAAGCCGAAATCGCCACGGCCGAGGACGGTCGCGAGGTCAAATCGGAACCCGGCGACCCCCGCGGCGGCGACCCAATGGCGCAAGGTCGCCATGACGAGGTCGACGACCGGCGCCCGGTCGCAGGCGAGCACATTGCCGGTGCCCGCATCGTTGACAAGCTCCAGCCCGCGGCTCGTCTCGGTGTGGCGGTAGTAAGTGAGATTGTCGAGGCCGCGAAAGCTCAGCGTCGGGCCGAGCACGTCGCTCTCCCCGGTATGATTGAATACGACGTCGAGCACGACCGCGATGCCGGCCTCGGCATAGGCGTCGGTCAGGGCCCTGAGATCGGCGATGCCGCCGGGCGCCAGGCACGGGTCGGGCGCCATCGGTGCGATCGGGTTGTAGCCCCAGAAATTCGTCAGCCCGAGGCCGGCGAGGTGCCGGTCGTCGATCCAGGCGGCGATGGGCATCAGTTCGACCGTGTCGACCCCGAGCCGGACGAGATGGTCGAGCATCGCCGGCTCGGCGAGCCCGGCAAACGTGCCGCGCAGCTTCGCGGGCACCTCCGGGTGCAGCATGGTCTGGCCGCGCACGTTGAGCTCGTAGATCAGCGACGGCGCGCGCTTGCCGCGAACGGGACCGGACGGCTCGGGCGCGGTGACGAAGGCTTTGGGCACCGCCGGGGCACTGTCGGCGGCTTTCGAGCGCGGCAGGCAGAGGCGCGGGTCGAGCACGAACCTCCGGTCGAGGCGCTTGGCGTAGGGATCGACCAGAAGCTTTGCCGGGTCGAACCAATAGCCTTCCGCCGGCGCGTAGCGCCCTTCGGCGCGCAGCCCGTAGCGGGCCCCTGCCCCGATCCCGGCAACCAGCCCGTAATGAACCCCTTCGGAGAAATTCTCGAGCGGCAGCATGGCGATCTCGGCGTCGCGCTCGTCGAAGATCGAGACCCAGATCTGGGTGGCGGAACTGGAATAGACGGCGAAGTTCACCCCGTCGGCGACGATGCTTGCGCCCAAGGGGCGCGGCGCGCCGCCGCCGCGGACGAGTTCGGGCGCCCCCATCGGCAATCAGGTGACGACGGTCGGTGCGCCGCGCGACAGGCGCGTTTTGATTCCCGCGACCTCCTCGGCGATGGCGATGAAATCGGCGAGGGCTTCTTGCGTGTCGAGCCCGAGCGCTCCCTCGGGCGGCTCGTAGCGGTCGAAATAGATGCGGACGGTCGCCCCGACCGTACCGGTGCCGGAAAGCCGGAAGATGATCCGCGCGCCGTCCTCGAAAATGAGACGGATGCCCTGATGGGTGCTGACCGAGTGGTCGATCGGGTCGCGATAGGTAAAATCGTCGGCGAGCCTGACGCGGCGGCCGCGCACGTCGCTGCCGGTGAGCGTGTCGAACCGCGCGTCGAGCGCGTCCATCATCGCCTTGGCGGCCCCGGCATCGACCTCCTCGTAATCGTGCCGCGAATAATAGTTGCGCCCATAGGTGCCCCAGTGGCGGACGACGATCTCGGCGACCGACAGGCGGCGCGCTGCCAGGATGTTAAGCCACATCAATACGGCCCAGACTCCGTCCTTCTCGCGGACATGGTCCGAGCCGGTGCCCGAACTTTCCTCCCCGCAAATGGTGACGCGGCCGGCGTCCAGGAGATTGCAGAAGAACTTCCAGCCGGTCGGGGCCTCGTGCATCTCGACCCCGAGCTTTGCCGCGACCCGGTCGGCGGCGGCGCTGGTCGGCATCGACCGGGCGATGCCGGCGATCCCGTCGGCATAGCCGGGCGCGAGCTGGGCGTTCGCCGCGATGATGGCGAGCGAATCCGAGGGCGTGACGAAAACGCCGCGCCCGAGGATCATGTTGCGGTCGCCGTCCCCGTCGGAAGCCGCGACGAGATCGGGGGACGCGTCCGACATGGCGAGATCGACAAGGTGCTTGGCGTAGACCGGGTTCGGGTCGGGATGGCCGCCGCCGAAATCCATGAGCGGGGTGCCGTTGATCACCGTGCCGTCAGGCGCGCCGAGCGCATTCTCGAAAATGCGATGCGCATAAGGGCCGGTCACCGCATGCATGGCATCAAAGCGAAGGCGGAAACCGGAGCGAAAGAGCCCGGCGATGGCGTCGAAATCGAACAGCGATTGCATCAGCTCCTCGTAACCGGCGACCGGGTCGATCACGTCGACCGCCATCTCGCCGACCCGCCGCTCGCCGGGCTTGGAGAGGTCGATGTCGGGCGCGTCCTCGATCTTGTAGCTGTCGATGATCCTGGCCCTCGCGGCGATCGAATCGGTCATTTTCTCGGGCGCGGGGCCGCCGTTGCCGATATTGAACTTGATGCCGAAATCGCCGTCCGGCCCGCCGGGATTGTGGCTCGCCGACAAAATCAGGCCGCCGAAAGCACGAAAGTCGCGGATCGCGTGGCTCGCCGCCGGGGTGGACAGCAGCCCGCCTTGCCCGACGACCACCCGGCCAAAGCCGTTGGCGGCGGCCATCCTGATGAGTGTCTGGATCGCCTCGGCATTGAAAAATCGCCCGTCCCCCCCGACGATCAGCGTCTGCCCGCGCACCCCTTCGAGACAGTCGAAGATCGACTGGACGTAGTTCTCGACGTAGTTCGGCTGGCGGCAGACCGAAACGCGTTTTCTGAGCCCGTTGGTGCCGGGCTTCTGGTCGGCAAAGGGTTTGGTGGGGACGGTCTTGATCATTTCGCCTCGCCGTTGCCGAGGAGCGCTGCGTAAAGGGCCGCATATTTGGCCGCGCTGCGCGTCCAGGATACATCCGATTTCATCCCCCGCCGCTGCATTTTGCGCCAGAGCGGCGGGTCGGCGTAGAGCGCCACTGCCCGCGCCAGCGCGTCGGAGAGCGCCAAAGCATTGACCGGAGCGAATTGCAGTCCGGTCGCGACCCCCGCCTCGATCGCCGCGTCGTTGGCGTCGATGACCGTATCGTTGAGCCCGCCGACCCGGGAGACGACGGGCACGCAGCCATAGCGCAGCCCGTAAAGCTGGGTCAGCCCGCAGGGCTCGAAGCGCGAGGGAACGAGGATCGCGTCGGCGCCGCCCTGCACCAGGTGCGACAGCGCTTCGTCATAGCCGATCTTGACCCCGATCCGGCCCGGGTGGCGGGCGGCGGCGGCCCGCATCGCCCGCTCCAGCGTCGCTTCGCCAGAGCCGAGGACGATCAGCCTGCCGCCCAATTCGACCAGCCGGTCGGCGGCCTCGGCGATGATGTCGATGCCTTTCTGCCAGGTGAGCCGCGTCACCGCGGCAAACAGCGGCCCCTCGCCCGGCACAAGCGAAAACCGCGTTTCGAGCGCGCCCTTGTTGGCGGCGCGCCGCTGGATTTGTGCGACCGAATAGGTCGCGGCGAGGCCAGGGTCGGTCCGCGGATTCCATTCGCCGGTATCGATGCCGTTGACGATCCCATGGAGCCGCCCGATCCGCTCGTTGAGGAGCCCGTCGAGCCCCATGCCGAATTCGGGGGTCCTGATCTCGCGGGCATAGGTCGGCGAGACGGTGGTGATGGCGTCGGCGGAGACGAGGCCCCCTTTCAGGAATCCGATGCCGCCATAATATTCGATCCCGGCCATGGAGTTGGCGGCGGCCGGCAGCCCAAGCGCCGGGAAATATTGCGCCTCGTACTGGCCCTGGAAGGCAAGGTTGTGGATGGTCAGGACCGATTTGGCGCCCCCTGCCCCGAGATAGCGCAGATAGGTCGGCGCCATCGCCCCCTGCCAGTCATGGGCATGGACGATGGCCGGCGCGTAGCCGGGGACGAGGCCGCGGGCGAGCTCGGCGGCGATTGAGCCGAGAGCGGCGAAGCGCCGCCAATTGTCCGGCCAGTCGGCTCCAGTCGCGTCGGTATAAGGCCCGCCGGAGCGGTCGAAGAGGTGCGGCGCGTCGAGAACCAAGAGGTCGAGGTCGCGCACCCGGCAGGCAAGCAGCCTTGCCCCGCCGCCATGCAGGTAGGCGACGGAGGCGACCTCGCTTGTCGCACCGAGCGTCGCCAACACCGCCGGATAGGCGGGAATGAGGGTGCGGACATTGATCCCGTGCGGCTTCAGCGCCGCCGGCAGGGCCCCGGTGACGTCGGCAAGCCCGCCGGTCTTGATCAGCGGATAGGCTTCGGAGGCGACGGCAAGAACCTCGGTCATTGGCTCGCGAGGTAGCGATCGATCATCGGCCGGGTGACGAGCACGACGCCCTGTTCGGTGCGCCGGAACCATTTTTCGTCGAATGCCGTGTCCTCGCCGACCACCAGACGCTCCGGAATCTCGACGCCGCGATCGACGACGACTTTGGTCAGCCGGGCGCCCCGACCGATGTTGCAATAGGGCAGGATCACCGAATCATCGAGATGGGCGTAGGAATGCACCCGCGAGCCCGTGCTCAACAGCGTCCGCCGCAGATTGGCGCCGGAAATGATGCAGTCCCCGGAGACGAGCGAGGAGACGGCCGAGCCGGTTCGCCCCTCTTCCTCGTGGACGAATTTTGCCGGCGGGGTGATTTCCGCGTAGGTCCAGATCGGCCAGTCTCGGTCGTAGAGGTCGAGCTCGGGCATAATCTGGGTCAGATCGACATTGGCTTGCCAATAGGCGTCGAGGGTGCCGACGTCGCGCCAGTAGCTCACCTGCTCGCGTTGCGAGCGCACGCATGAATGCGGGAACCGGTGCGCCCAGGCAACCCCGTGCTTGACGATGAAGGGGATGATGTCGCGGCCAAAATCGCGTTTCGAATCCTTGGTTTCGGCGTCGCGGCGCAATTGCTCCATCAGGAAGTGCGTCTCGAACACATAGATGCCCATCGAGGCGAGCGCGAGATCCGGCTTGTCGGGAATGCCGGGCGGGTCCTTGGGCTTTTCGACAAAATCGATGATCCGGTCGCGCCCATCGACATGCATGACCCCGAAGCCGGTCGCCTCCAGGCGCGGTACCTCGAGGCACCCGACGGTGACGTCGGCGCCGGTGTCCTCGTGCTGGCGCAGCATGATTTCGTAGTCCATCTTGTAGATATGGTCGCCCGCCAAAACGACGATGTAGTGCGGCTCATAGTCCTCGATAATGTCCATGTTCTGGAAAACCGCGTCGGCGGTCCCCGCGTACCATTTGTCCTCGGCGACGCGCTGGCTCGCCGGCAGAATGTCAAAACTCTCGTTGCGCTCCGGCCTGAAGAAGTTCCAGCCCCGCTGCAGGTGGCGGATCAGCGAATGGGCCTGATATTGGGTCGCGACCGAAATGCGCCGGATGCCGGAATTGAGGGCATTGGAAAGCACGAAATCGATGATCCGGCTCTTGCCGCCGAAGTAGACGGCGGGCTTGGCGCGCCGATCGGTCAGCTCCATCAGCCTTGTGCCGCGCCCCCCGGCAAGCACATAGGCCATCGCGTCACGCGCCAGCGGGGCGGGGTTGCGAAAATCCGAGTGCATGGCTCCTCCCGTTACCTCTTCCGCCGGTTTCTACGCCCGGTCGTGCTCCAGTATCAGCGTGCCGAGCGGGGGCAGCGTCAAGGTCAGCGAGGCGGGCCAGCCATTGTGATCGCCGGCCTTGGCGACGATCTTGCCCTGGTTGCCGACATTCGAGCCGCCATAAATCCCGGCGTCGGTATTGACCCGCTCGCGCCACACCCCCGCCGCCGGGGCGGGAATCGTATAGGCAGCCCGCATCACCGGAGTGAAGTTCGAGACGACGATCATCGGCTCGGCCCCCTCGGCCCGCCTGACCCAAGCGAACACCGAATTGTCGGTATCGTTGGCGATCAGCCATTCGAAACCCGCCGGCTCGCAATCGAGCCCGTGCAACGCCTTCTTCGCCCGGTAGATCGCATTGAGATCGACGACCAGCCGCCGCACCCCCTCATGCGCCGGCGCGTCCAAGAGCCACCAGTCGAGGTCGGCGTCGTCGTTCCATTCGTTGCGCTGCGCGAATTCCTGGCCCATGAACAACAGCTTCTTGCCCGGATAAGCCCACATGAATCCGTAATAGGCGCGAAGATTGGCGAACTGCTGCCAATCGTCGCCCGGCATCCGGGCGAGCAGCGAGCCTTTGCCGTGCACCACCTCGTCATGGCTCAGCGGCAGGACGAAATTCTCCGAGAAGGCGTACAAGAGGCCGAAGGTCATGTTGTTGTGGTGGTAGCGGCGATGCGCGGGATTGCGGCCCATATAGGCGAGCGTGTCGTTCATGAATCCCATGTTCCACTTGAAGCCGAAGCCGAGCCCGCCGGCATGGACCGGATGGCTGACCCCGGGCCAGGCGGTCGATTCCTCGGCGAGGGTGAAGATGCCCGGGTGATGGCCGTAAGCCTCCCGGTTGACCCGCTTCAAAAACTCGATCGCCTCGAGATTCTCGTTGCCGCCGAACTGATTGGCGATCCATTCGCCCTGCCGGCGCGAATAATCGAGATACAGCATCGAGGCGACCGCATCGACCCTGAGCCCGTCGATATGGAATTTTTCCAGCCAGTAAAGCGCGTTGTTGAGCAGGAACGCGGAGACTTCCCGGCGCCCGTAATTGTAGATCGCGGTGTTCCAGTCCGGGTGATAGCCGCGGCGCGGGTCAGCATGCTCGTATAGCGCCGTGCCGTCGAAATTGGCGAGCCCGTGTTCATCGGTCGGAAAATGCGCCGGCACCCAGTCGAGGATCACCCCCAGGCCGTGGGCGTGAGCGGCGTCGACGAGGCGCGCGAACCCCGCCGGCTCCCCGAACCGCGCAGTCGGGGCATAGAGCCCCGTCGGCTGATAGCCCCAGGACGGGTCGAACGGATGCTCCGAGATCGGCAAGAGTTCGATATGGGTGAAGCCGAGATCCCCGGCATAGGGGACGAGCTCTTCGGCGAGTTGGTCGTAGGTCAGCATCCGACCGTCCGCCCGGCGCCGCCATGAGCCGAGATGCACCTCGTAGACCGAGATCGGCTCGCGGCGGCGGTCGCGCGTCGCGCGCTCGGCCATATAGTCGCCGTCCGTCCATTTGAACGCGGCGGGATTGGGCACGACCGAGGCGGTCTTCGGCCGCAATTCCGATTGCCGGGCGAACGGGTCGGCCTTCAGCGGCAGAAGCTTTCCCGCCGCCCCGATAATCTCGTATTTGTAGATCGTGCCCGGCCCCACCCCGGGGGCGAACACTTCCCAGATGCCGGTATTGTGCCTGACCCGCATCGGGTGGCGCCGGCCGTCCCAGTCGTTGAAGGTGCCGACGACCGAGACGCGCTTGGCGTTCGGCGCCCAGACCGCGAAGTGGGTGCCGGCGACGCCTTCGAAATCCATGGCGTGAGCGCCGAGCTTGTCGAACAGGCGCAGGTGCGAGCCCTCGCCGACATAATAGTCGTCCATCGGACCGAGCACCGGCCCGAACGAATAGGGATCGAGAAGCTCCCATTCGCCACCCTCATTGGCGGCGCGGTACTTGACCGGTCGGCGGGCGGCTAGCGCGACCTCGCCCTCGAAGAACCCTTCCGGATGCCGGCGGGTCAACTCGCCGAGCGGGCGGTCCTCGAGGTCGACGGCGGCGAGCGTTTCGGCATGCGGCACGAAGGCCCGGGCGATCCACTTATCCCCGGCCTGATGCAGACCGAGCACCCCGAACGGGTCGCCATGCTGTCCGGCAACGATCGCATCGACCTCGTCCTGGACGACGCGCCATTTCTGCGCTTTCACTTCTGACTGCTTGCGGCTGATACCGGAATCCCCCAGATATCACGGGCGTATTGCCCGATCGCGCGGTCGGACGAGAACCATCCCATATTGGCGGTGTTGCGAATAGCCATGGCGTTCCAGCGGCGGGGGTCGCGCCAGGCGTCCTCGAGCTTGCGCTGGGCGGCGAAATAGGCGTCGAAATCGGCGGCGACCATGAACCAGTCATAGTCGAATAGCGTGCCGATCAGGTCCGAGTAACGCGAGCGATCATCGGGCGAGAAGACCCCCGAGGCGATAGCGCCGAGGGCCTCGCGCAGGTTCGGCGAGGACTCGATCATGTGGCGCGGCTCGTGGCCCTTGTTGCGCTGCAGGGCGACTTCTTCGGCGGTCAGCCCGAAGATGACGATGTTCTCGGCCCCGACGTGTTCGAGGATTTCGATATTGGCGCCGTCGAGCGTGCCGATGGTCACCGCGCCGTTGAGCGCCAATTTCATATTGCCGGTGCCGGAGGCTTCCATTCCGGCGGTCGATATCTGCTCGGAGAGGTTGGCGGCGGGGATGATCGTCTCGGCCAGCGAGACGTTGTAGTTGGGCAGGAACGCAATCTTCAGCAGCCCGCGCACCGCAGGGTCGTCATTGACCACCTTGGCGATGTCGTTGATGAGCTTGATGATCCGCTTTGCCTGCTGGTAGCTCGGCGCCGCCTTGCCGGCGAAGACTTTGACTCTCGGCACAAAGTCGCGCTCGGGATGGGCACGGATCATGTTGTAAAGCGCCACCGTCTCGACAATGTTGAGAAGCTGCCGCTTGTATTCGTGGACGCGCTTGATTTGCACGTCGAACAGCGCGTCGGGGTCGACGAGCAGCCCGACCCGTTCGCGAATGAGCCCCGCAAGCCGCACCTTGTTGTCGCGCTTGACCCTTGCGAACTGGTCCTGAAAACTCGGGTCCTCGGCATGGGCGGCGAGCCGGGCAAGCTCGTCGGTGCGGTCCATGAAGCCCGCCCCGATGCGCTCGCCGATCAGCCGGGTCAGCCCGGGGTTGCATTCGAACAGCCAGCGCCGCGGGGTGATGCCGTTGGTCTTGTTCTGGATGCGCTCGGGGTAAAGATTGTGAAGTTCACGGAAGACCGTGCGCTTCATCAGTTCGGTATGCAGCGCCGAGACGCCGTTGATCGCGTGCGAGCCGACGAAGGCGAGCTGCGCCATCCTGACCCGGCGGCTTTCGCTTTCGTCGATCAGCGAAATTTGCGAAATCTGCCCGTCGTTGAAATGCCGCTCGAGGCGAGCCTGACGCAAGACATCGGCATTGATCGCGTAGACGATCTGCATTTGCCGCGGCAGCAGCCGCTCGAGCATCGGCACCGGCCAGGTCTCAAGCGCTTCCGGCATCAAGGTATGATTGGTGTAGGAGAAGGTGTTGCGGGTGATCTGCCAGGCCTGGTCCCAGGCGATCCCGTGATCGTCCATCAGGAGCCGCATCAGCTCGGCGACTGAAATCGCCGGATGGGTATCGTTGAGCTGGATCGCGACCTTTTCGGAAAGCGAGATCACGTCCGGATATTGCTGCAGGTGGCGGCGGATGATGTCCTGCAGCGACGCCGAGGAGAAGAAGAACTCCTGCCGCAGCCGCAGCTCCTGTCCGGCCGGCGTCGAGTCGGCTGGATAGAGCACCTTGGTGATGGTTTCGGCGCGGGAGCTTTCCTGCAGCGCCCCGATATGGTCGCCGGAATTGAACCGGTCGAGAAGGATCGGGTCGACCGGCTGGGCGCTCCACAGCCGCAGCGTATTGACCCGCGCGCCGCGCCAGCCGACGACCGGGGTATCGAAGGCGACGGCGAGCACCTTTTCGGCCGGCTTCCAGTCGTGGCGGACCTTGCCGTCCGGCAGGGTCGCCGCTTCGACCATCCCGCCGAAACCGATCTCGTAGGCGCTTTCACGCCGCTCGAATTCCCAGGGATTGCCGTGGGCCAGCCATTCCTCGGGCAATTCCACCTGCCAGCCCTCGGCGATCTCCTGCCGGAAGAGGCCGTGCGCGTAGCGGATGCCGTACCCGTATGCGGGAATCTTCAGCGTCGCCATCGATTCAAGGAAGCAGGCGGCAAGCCGCCCGAGGCCGCCATTGCCGAGCGCCGCGTCGGGCTCGAGCTCGATGATCGCGTCGAGATCGACGTCGAAGCGGCTCAGCGCCTTCTTGACCGGGTCCATCAGCCCGAGATTGCAGATGGCATCGCGCAGCAGCCGCCCGATGAGGAATTCGAGCGACAGGTAATAGACGCGCTTGGCCTCCAGCGCATAGGTCGACCGGGTCGAACTCATCCAGGAGTCGATGACGCGGTCGCGTACCGCCAAGCTCGTCGCCGTCAGCCAGTCGTAGGGACGGGCGACGATCGGGTCCTTGCCCACCGAATAAGTCAGCCTTTCGAGAATTTCCTCGGCAAGCGCATCGGCGTCGATGGCGCGGGGTGTGGGGGTCGGAGCATCAAGGACAACGGGCTTGCGCGGCAAGGTGGTCCCCCTGTGCTAGGCCTGTCTCCTCCCCATATCGATATTGCAATAGCCGCAAACGTTTGACCAGCCGCATATCGGCTGGGTGGCGCGACGACGGCGACGGCAGCCGCCCCGGGGCTATTTGGGATCTTGAAGGTCTTCGTTCGGCTCGATCACGACGCCGAATTCTCCCGACGATCTGTCGGACGGTGGATTGGGCAGCACGGCGTTGGAGATGCCGCGCCGGATCAGATCGCGAATGGCGGCGGCCCGTGAGGGAAGCCGGTACAGGTATCGCCAGTTTTCGATGGCGTCGAGTTCCTCGTCGCTCAGCATGATCTGGAGCTTTTCGGTGCGCTTGGACGCCTTGTCTGGCACCGGCGGGAATGGTGGAGAACCGATCATGGGTAGGAACCTACTCCACCGCCGTAAGAAAGGGAATAGATATGAATGACGTTATCACCATTGGCGCCTCGGCCGACGATGCCCGAACCCAATGCGTAAAGCGCTTGTTAACCATGGCAGGGGGCCCAGGCGACGGCGGCTGAATAACCGCGTCTGACCCAGCTTGCTTGTGTTAAGTATATGATTTTCCTTGATTTTTTAGCAGATAGGGCTATGCAGGGATGGCATCGACGAACAGACGATGAAACGAGGCCAACTTGGCTAAGCTGACGATACTCACCGAGCGGATGCTGAGGGCCTTTCATCTGGGCCAGCTGTCGAAGGCAGTCAGCAAGGGCGTGTCCGAAGCGCTCAAGGCCGACGAGAGGGCACTCGCCTTCGTAGCCGGCCTGGAAGCGGCCGAGGCAAGGCGCCACAGCAATGGTCACGACAAGAGCGCCGGGGCCGGATCGGCGGATCACTACAAGAAGCCAGTCGCGGCAAACAACTCGAAGAGGTAACCCGATGGACTCCACTTTCGAACAACAGGCCAAGGTCCACGCCGAAGTCGCGCGCGGAAAACTCGAGAAAGTTCTCGGCGAAGTCCGCCGGCTGCAGGACGAAACGAGCCAGATGGACTCCACTTTCGAACAACAAGCCAAGACTTTCGAACAACAAGCCAACGTCCACGCCGAAATCGCGCGCGGAAAACTCGAGAAAGTTCTCGGCGAAGTCCGCCGGCTGCAGGACGA
>JBBECE010000031.1:0-4327 GCA_040881985.1 Cucumibacter sp. | reverse complement strand
ATCGAGCCAGAGGGCCGGCGAAGAGTTTGACAAACTCGAAAACAAGATCGCCAAGTTCAAATACGGCTTCGAAGATAAAGACGGCGCCCTTGATGCAGCCGGAGCGGCCCTTTCCGACGGCGCGCGCAAGGCCTGGAAAGACATCTCCGGCGCCGCCAACAAAGCTTCGCGTGTCATGAAACGCGAATTCAACAGCCTGGACTAAGCCGAATCGAAGTTAGCCAAATTCCCGGATTGATCGGACTCATTCTCTCGGTCCAGCCGATCGTCCGGACGCCCTAGGCCCGGTCTGGATCGACACCGCGATGTTCTGAATTGCCTCCTCTGGTGTTGCCGGCTGTCGGCTGCATCGATCGGCCTTGCATTGGCCCGCGCCGGTCCGCCTTTCCTCCTGGCCCTGACGCCAGCAACAATGGAGAACGACGATGTTCAGTCTAGCCATCACGTTCCTGATCGTGGCGCTTGTGGCCGCGATATTCGGCTTCACCGGCCTCGCTGGGGTTGCCGTCGGCTTCGCCCAGATCGTCTTCATCATCGCGCTGGTCCTGTTCGCCTTCTCGGCGATCGTCGGAATGCTGCGGAGCCGCAGCGCGTGACGCACTGAGCGTCACGAACCGCCCCAATCACCGGAGAACGACAATGAGCATGACACCATTCCCGATCGTCTTGTCCCTTTGCGCCGCGCTCGTCATCCTCGGCGTCTCGACGGGCGTCATGGTTTCGGTCGATGCCTTCGACGGCATCGACGCAACCGCCGACAACCAGTTCGGAATCGTGGTGCCAATGACGCACGTCAACTAATTCACAGTCGCCCCCGGTGCGGCCGGGGATCTCCCCCCCGAACCCCTCCCCGGCCGCCACCCCATCCGGCTGATCACCGGCAACAAGAAGAACAAGATCAGGCTCAACTGTGGCTGGCTCCCCCCCCGGGCCAGCCTTTTCTTTGCCTCGGCCTAGCTGCGCTCCGGCAGGAGCGTCAGCAGCCGCTCAAGCACGGCGACCGCATGGCGCGGCTCCTCGCCGGCGGCGAGCGACCAACAGGCCGAGAGCGCCGCATGCACGACTGCAAAACGCAGCACCCGGCCCGAATCAAGGCCGAGTTTGGTTGCGAAGATCGAGGTGAGCGTTTCGATCCGCTGCGGATCGGTACAGAGCGCCCTGTTGTCCATCGGATTGAGGAACACCGGGGCGACCTCATAGGCCGGATCCCCGACCAGCCCCTTGGGATCGATCGCCAGCCAGCCGCGCGGCGCATGAAGGATGTTGCCGTGATGCAGATCGCCATGCAGCGGGATTGTCCGGCTCGGGGAATCGAGCAACGCCAGGGCGATGCCCGACGCACGGGCGAAGAGGTCGTGCGCCGCTCCCGGCCAGAGCCGGGGATTGCCGCGAATCAGCGCCTGGAACCAGTCCTCGAGCGAAATCATTCCGTGGATCTCGCCCTCGCGCGGGGCATGCAGCGAAGCGATGACCCCGGCGATGACCTCCGCGGCCTCGGCGTCCTCGCCCGCATCGATCAGGCTCGAAAGCGCCGGGCCGGGAAGCCATTCCATCAACACCGCGTCGCTGTTGGCGTCGAAAACGTCGGCGGCGCCCTCCCCGCCATACCAGGCGAGGACGATGGTGCCGCGAATCTCCTCGGTGATGTCCGGCTTGAAGAGCTTCAGCGCCGCCGCCCCGCCCTCGCGAAGGCCGACGCGGTAGATGATGCTGGTCGCCGATTCGGCGACGAGAATTGGCCGGCTCAGCCCCCAGCGGATTACCGCGCGGCTGAGCGCCGTCTCGGCCGGCGACTTGTTGATGCGGACCATTGGCGCCTCTTCGCAACGTCCCGCGCCATGCTTACCCCTTGGAGGCGGCGGCGCAATGGGCGGGGTGGCTTAGCCCACCCTTTGAGACAGCGGCCGACGCGCCCATTCCGGCAGCAAGGCGCCGTGAGCACGAATCAGATCGCCGACGAGTTGCCAGATCTGGTCGAGGTCGAGCTCGGCGCCGGTGTGCGGGTCCAGCATCGCTGCGTGGTAGATATGCTCGACCTTCTCCTCGATCAGCGATGCGACCGTCAACTCCTGCACATTGATGTTGGTGCGGATCAGCGCCGTCAGCTGTGGGGGCAGCGCCCCGACATGGGTGGGCTGGATGCCATCGCGGTCGACGAGGCACGGCACCTCGACCGCCGCTCGCTCCGGCAGGGATGAAATCGCGCCCCGGTTTTGCACATTGCCATAGATGACGGCGGGCGTGCCGGTCACCACCGCGTTGATGATTTCGGAGGCATATTCGCGACTCGCCTTGACTTCGATCCGGTCGGCCTTGCGATAGGTCTCAGCCTGGCTGTTCCACGATTCGATCTGCTCGATGCAGCGCTTCGGATATTCGTCGAGCGGAATGCCGTACTTTTCGATCAGGTCGGGCCGGTCGCGTTTGATGAACCAGGGGACATATTCGGCGAAATGTTCCGAGCTTTCGGTGACGAAATAGCCGAGCCGGATCAGCATGTCGTAGCGGACCTTGTTGGGGCAGCGCGGATTCCACCCCGGCTTCGGCGCGCGTCCTTCGGCATAGGCGCGAAGCAGGTCCGGATAGAGATCGCGGTACGAGCCGTCGGGCATTGCCTCCTCGAACTTGAGGTAGAAGGCCATGTGATTGATGCCGGCGGCGAGATAACGGATGCGCTCGATCGGCAAATCGAGATCGTTGGCGAGCTCGGCGGCCGTGCCCTGCACCGAATGGCAAAGCCCGACCTGGCGGATGGCTGGATACTTTTCGGCAATCGCCCAGGTGTTGATCGCCATCGGGTTGACATATTGCAGCATCAGCGCGTCGGGGCAGACGGCGAGCATATCCTCGCAAATCGCCCAGAGATGCGGCACGGTCCGCAGTCCCCGCATGATCCCGCCGACGCCGAGCGTGTCGGCGATGGTGGCGCGCAGGCCGTATTTCTTCGGCACCTCGAAATCGGTGACCGTCGCCGGCCGGTAGCCGCCGATCTGAAAAGCGACGACGACGAAATCCGCGCCTTCCAGCGCTTCGCGCCGATTGCGATGGGTGGTGACCATTGCCCGGGCGCCGAGCGTCGAGACGAGTTTCCCCGCGACGATTTCGGACTCCGCAAGCCGCGTCGGATCGATATCCATCAGCGCCAAATGCGCGCCGGCGAGCGCCTCGCGCTGCAGCACGTCGCCGACGATGTTTTTCATGAACACCGTCGAGCCGGCGCCGATGAAAGCGATTTTCGGAGTCATTCGTCCGCCTCGCCCGCGCTCACTCGAAGACGACGGTCTTGCGCCCGTTGAGCATCACCCGCCGTTCGAGATGCAGCTTGACCGCGCGGCTCAGCACCCGGGATTCGATGTCGCGCCCGGCGGCAATCAAATCCGCGGCGCTCATCGCATGGGTCACCCGCGCCGTCTCCTGTTCGATGATCGGGCCTTCGTCGAGCGCGGCGGTCACATAGTGGGCGGTCGCCCCGATCAGCTTTACCCCGCGCTCATGCGCCTGATGATAGGGCCTCGCCCCCCCGAACGAGGGCAGGAACGAATGGTGGATATTGATGGCGCGGCCGTAAAGCTCGGTCGCGAACTTGTCGCTCAGCACCTGCATGTAGCGGGCGAGGACGACGAGCTCGGCGCCGGTCCCCTCGACCAGCGCGCGGAGCTTCTTTTCCTGCGCCGTCTTGGTGCGGGCGGTGACCGGCAGGTAATGGAACGGGATGCCGCGCAATTCGGCGGCCTGCCGCGCGTCGTCGTGATTGGAGACGATGGCGGCGACCTCGGCCACGAGCCAGCCGACCTTGATCTGATAGAGAAGATGCTCGAGCGCATGGTCGAAGCGCGATACTAGGATGACGAACCGGCGGGTGCGCGTCTGGTCGGCGACCTCGAGCGTCATGCCGAACCGCTTTTTGACTTCGGCAAGCGCGGTCGCGATCGAGCCGGTGTCGGCGTCCTTCGACGCGGTGAAGGCGATGCGCATGAAGAACGCGCCGGTCTCGCGGTCCCAGAACTGGTTCGATTCGGCGATATTGCCGCCGATCGCCGCGAGCCTCGTCGTCACCGCCGCGACGATGCCGGGGCGGTCGGGGCAACTCAGCGTCAGGACGAATTCGCTGGGAGGCATTGAAGTTCCTTCGATCGCCTTTCGCCACTCGGGCACAGCCCTCGCGGCCTCCTTCGGCTTCCGCCTCGCGCCAGCCGAACTAGTTCGGCTGGCCTCCTCACCTTCGATCGATCCACCGGATCGATCGATTGCCCTCAGGGCAAACGGTTCGGAGTGGGCCCGGCAGGACTCGAACCTGCAACCAGACCGTTATGAGCGGTCGGCTCTA
>JBBECE010000030.1:0-2725 GCA_040881985.1 Cucumibacter sp. | reverse complement strand
GACGGATGGCGGATCAGGCGAAGCGCGCACACAGCGTGTTCCTGCGTCTGAGCGGCGTCCTGAGCGTCATCGGCGTGTCGCTCGGCGTCGGTGCGCTGGTCCGCTACGCCGATAGCTGGTCGGACATGCAGTCGCGCGTCGGTGCGGCGATCAAAGACATGGCCGCGGCGCCGATCATGATGCAGCGGATCGTGGATATCGCGAACGCATCCTACTCGCCGCTTGCGCAGACTGTGGAAGTGTATTCCCGCAATGTCTCTGTACTCCGTGATCTCGGGTTAGGGGCCGAGAAGGCCGCAGACTTCACGGAATCCCTCAACCACATGCTCGTTCTTACGGCGACGCGCGGCGAGCGAGCGGAGTCAGTGCAGAACGCACTGTCTAAAGCCATGGCGGTCGGCCGGCTACAAGCGGACGGCCTTGAAACCATCCTCGCGCACGGCGGCCGTGTTGCCGAAGCTCTCGCCGAGGAACTTGGAACAACCGTCAGCGGCCTGCGGGACATGGCGTCGCAAGGCCTTATCACCGGACAGGTGATCGCAAACGCGATCATCAAACCGCTTGATGGTGTCCGCGAGGCGGCCGGCAAGATGCCGGCGACGATCGCTGACGCATTTACGCGGGTCCAAACGAACGTAACCGCTTTCATTGGACAGTTCGATAAGGCGCACGGCATATCGGAGCGCGTCGCCCTCGCCATCATCGCGGTTGCCGGCAGTCTCGGCACACTGGCGAAAGTCGTCGCCTTGGCAGGCGTCGGGCTGCTCACGTATTTCGCCCCGGCTATCCTGTCCGGCATCGCCGTGGGGCTGGGCTACATCGGCGCCGCCGGCGTCGCTGCGTTCCGCGCCATCGGCGTAGCCATTGCCGCCAATCCGCTCGGCGCGCTGATACTGGCAGTTAACCTCGTACTGACGGCGCTGTTTCTGTTTCGCGACAAGATCGCGGAAGTGTTCGGCCACGATCTCGCCGGCTACGTGATCCGCTTCGGCGACTTCCTCATCAATTCATTCGAGGCCGCATTTGAAGACGCTAAATTCATATGGGCCAATTTGCCGGACGTGCTCGGCGCGGCGATGATCGGCGCCGCCAATGCGGTCATTCGCGGCATCAACGGCATGGTGCAGGGCGCTGCGCAAGGCATCGATTGGTTGATTGAGAAGATCAACAAAATCCCCGGCGTGAATGTCGGGAAGATCGGCGCCGTATCGCCACTTGGCGAAATGGATAACCCGTTCGCAGGACAGCTTGCCGGCGCGCTGGCGGAGCATGCCGCGGCCATAGACAGCATCATGTCGCAGGATCGCCTCGGTCAATGGATCGACGGTACTGGCGAGGCCGCCGCCGCCACGCTGGAATTTGCTACGGCGACGGCGACGGCGAACGACAACATCGCCGACTTGGGCAATGGCGTCGGAACCGCAACTGGCCAGATTACCACCTTGGCGGATCGCACGTCGGAAGCGCGCGGCGTCTTTACCGGCTTCTTTGAGGACGTGCGGAGCGGTATCCGCAACGGCGAAGGCGCGTGGCGGTCGCTAGGCAACGCGGCGGTCAATGCCTTGGATAGCATCAGCCGCAAGCTACTGGATATGTCGTCGAACAAGCTGTTCGACATTTTGCTAGGGGCGGTCGCCGGCGGGTTGGGTGGCGGCTTCGGCAGCGTTCCGGGGATGCTCTACGCCAAGGGCGGCATCCAATCCGGCGCGGGCATCTCCGCGTTCTCAAACAGCATCGTCAATAGCCCGACGGTGTTCCCGTTCGCTCGCGGTATCGGGATGATGGGCGAGGCCGGACCGGAAGCGATCATGCCGCTTAAGCGCGGCCCGGACGGAACGCTCGGCGTTGCGGCTGGGGGTGGCGGCGGCGGCGGGCGCATCGATATCCGCCTTCACGTTGACCAGGATGGAAACTGGCAGGCGGCGGTGGACAAAATCGCCGGGACCGCGGCCGACGTTCGAGTCAACTACAACAATCGGTTCACTATCCCGCGCATCGTCATGGCGACCAAGGGCAACACGATGGTTGAGACGGGGAAGGCCGCGTAATGGCGATCACCTTCCCCCTCGCTCTCGCCAGCCTCGCGGACCTATTGCCGATCGAGCGCGTCGACTGGAATGAACTGCGACAAGAGACGCATTCCGGTCTCGGTACTGGCGAGTTCCTGACGCACAATCTCGGCCCCGTCTTGTGGGAGGCGGACGTTCAGCTTCGCCCGATGTACCACGTCGAGGCGGAACAGATGCGCGCTCGCGTTAGCGCGCTCGATGGCTCGACGAACGCCTTCTATTTGTACAATCCGCGCATGCGGTATCCGCAGTCCGACCCGACAGGATCGATCCTGGGGGCTAGCGCCGTCACCGTTTACGCGATCAACGCGAACCGCAAGGCGCTGAGGCTGACGGGGTTGCCGATCGGCTACGTCATCACCATCGGCGATTACCTGGCGATCACGTACGACACAAGCCGCCGCGCGCTGTTGCAGGCCGTGGAGGGCGCAACTGCGGACGGTTCCGGCATCACGCCCGAATTCGAGGTCCGCCCGCACCTTCGCCCCGGCATCGTGACCACTAATCCGGTCACGCTGAAAAACCCGGCCGCCAAGGTGAAAATGATGCCCGGAACGGTGCGCGTCGAGCGGGCCGAAGATCCTCTGTTCTCTCGCGTACGGTTCGTTGCGCGCCAAACCCTGGCGAAGGACTAGCGATGGTCCGCGCACTCGACA